>JBOFUX010000001.1:0-1385 GCA_051652785.1 Fusobacteriaceae bacterium
GTGAAATTAATGAAATAAAAATGAAAAAATTATTAATAATAAATAAGAGGAGCTACTAGAAAATATGAAGTTTAAATTAAAAATAATTTTAATAGTAATAATACTAACGACCTCGGTTATTATAATAAAAGGAATAAAGGAAAATAAAGCAATAGAAAACTATAATAATATATTTAAAGAATATGTAATAAAAGGAACTGATAATAATCTAGAGTTTGAAAATCAATATAAAGGGAAAAAATATAAATTTAATAAATTTGAATTTAATAGAATAATATCTTTAGATGATGAAAGAGTAATATTTGAAAAAGATACCTTAGGAATGATACGCTCAAAGAAAGAAACAAATAAAGAAAGCAAAGAAATAATAAATACAGAATATAAATATGTAAGTTTGTTAGGAGATAGAATAATAGTGTCAAAAGATGAAAAGTATGGGTTGTTGGACCTGGAACTAAACCTAGTAGTTCCAGCCATATACACATGGTTATCAGGAAGTGTTGAGAGTGATATTTTAACAGCAAAATTAGAAGAAAAAATAGGATATATTAATAAAAGAAATGAAAAGATAGTACCGTTTGAATATGAAAATGGTACTACTGAAAAATTAAATATGATGATAGTAATGAAAGATAAAAAGATAGGAGTTATAGATAGAAACTCAAATATAATTATAGATTTTAAATATGATGCAATTTACTATGATGACAGAAATAATTTTTTAGTAAAAGAAGAAGAAAATTATTACAGTGTAAATTTAAAAGAAAAGAAAAAAGAAAAAATAGATGTAAGCTGGGTAGGAGTAGTAAAAGAGAATATAGCTTTTTATGAAAAAGATGGAAAATTTGGTCTTATGAAATTAACAGGAGAAAAGCTAACAGAAAATCTATATGAAGAGTTTCCAATGAACTACAATGATATGATAATCGGAAAGTTAGAAAATAAGTATGGTTTAATAAATCAACAGGGAGAAAAAATAGTAGAGTTTAAATACGATTATATAATCCCATTAGGTAATTATGTTTATGAAGTAGGAATAGATGAAAAAGATAAAATAGAAATAATAGATAATAAAGGAAAATATTTAATAGATGGGAATTATGATAATATAACTGAGTTAAATAAAACATATTTAATATTATCTAAAGATAAAAAAACAATTCTTTTTAATAAAAATAAAAAAAGCTATGAAGAAATAGATGAAATATTAGGAAGAAATAAAGAATTATTTATATATAAAAAAGAAAATAAAACATATGTAAAAAAATTAAAAGAAAGATAAAAAATTAAAAGAAAGATAAAAAACTAAAGTAATTAAGGAGAGATAAATGAGTAGCAAAAGCCTAAAATTAATTATTATCAGTTGTTTGTACGCATTTAATATA
>JBOFUX010000002.1:0-10718 GCA_051652785.1 Fusobacteriaceae bacterium
ATTTTGATTTTAATTTTTTTCATTTTCATGAAAAATTAATTACTGTTGAAGATATTTTTTGCTCTTATCCAACAGTTAAAACATTGCTTTATGCTAATGGAATTCTTTCTACTAAATCACATAAAAAAACTAAAAAAAAGTTAGCATATGCGCTTAAAATTAGCCCTAATTTTTAGGGCTAATAATTTAAATATTTTGTGACATTTTCATTTTTCCTTGACAGTCTTAGCGTCACCAAACAGTACTAGTTTGCTATTTGATGACTTTTACTTATCAGTACCTTATTTTCTTTATTCTTTGCTTTTTACTTCTTTCTCAACGCTTTCGCTATTGATTTTAGGTATTCTTCATACTCTTTATAGTACTCTTTATAGTTTTTTCTTCCTCCCTTAATCCATTTGTTTATTTCTATTGTATAATCTTCTGTTATTATTAAACATTCCAGTACTATATAGTCTAGTGGCATTTTTGCTCTTTCTTCTACTGACTCTCGCTCCATTGTTTGATATGCTCTTACTGGGTAGGAATATACCTTCGCTGGTTCTCCTAAATATTTTTTCGATACGTCATTCTCTCCAATATAATCATACACTTTTTGCATTACATTATATTCTGCTTTATCTCGGTTATACTCAAATCTTAATTCTTGAAATCTCTTTGTATTTACATGGTTTTCCTTTATTACTATTTCTGAAAAATCTACATTTGTTACTTTTCCTCTTTTATTTTTCTCTATTTTCTTTGGTACTAGTGTGAAAGTCATTTTTCCAAATTGTTTTATTTCATCTTTTATTTTTAGCTTAGGATATTTTTGCCTATTAAATTCTTTTTTTAATATCTCTAAATCAAATAGCTCTTCAAATCCTTTTTCTTTAAAATATAGCTTCTTTGTTCCTCTTTCTCCTATTTTTTTCTTTGGATTTAACGCTTCTTCTGCTCGTCCTAGGATTTCTTTGTATATATCTTCTACTTTATTTCCTATTGTTTGATATTTTATGAATATTTTTATATTATCTAAAAATATTGTGTGAGTATGGTACTCATCATAACCTGTTTTTATTATATACTCATATGAGCTTACTCCAAAGTACTCCTTTGAGATTTCGTTTCTGCCTACATACTTATTGTTTCCTTTTTCAAAACGTTCTCTATTGTGGATTCTATCTATTGCTTGTTGTTTTGTTTCGTTTTCATATTTGGATACATAAATTACTCCCCAAGGAGCATTTCTTGCAAACATACCTTTGTCCGGGTTTTCATATTCTGAAAAACTCTTATTTAATCTGGCTAAATCATATTTGTAATTGTCTGAAAAACTTAAAGCTGATAAAAAAAGAAATACTATACTTAATATTTTTTTCATTATCCCATCACCCCAGTTTCTTTAACACTTATATCCTTACCCGTTTCCTCTGTCTTTTCCTCTGGTTCCTTTATCATTGCTCTTAACTCCCCTAATTTTTCTTCTATTTCTCCTGTCTTTTTTACTGTAAATCTTCCCTCTGTTCTTGCTCTTAGCTTTTGTTTTAACTCTAACTTATATGTGCCTACTCCTTCTGCTTCACTATATTCCTCTTGATAATCTCCTATGAATAAGTCTTTAAACTTATATGATAAGGTATGAGCATCTGATATCTTTATCAGTAACAATACATCTCTATAGTCTTGTAAATTTCCTTTTTTATCTTCTTCTCTTAGTTTTTCTTCTGCTACTTCCTCCCCTGCTTTTGGCGAGTCTAGTGGCTCTTTCGTTTTGCTATATTCTCCGTAGCATTCTGCCCATTCTTTTAAGTTATTTATATTTAATACACTGTTATTTAGGGGCTTTAACCACATATTTTTTAGTTTATTTTGTAGTTCCGTTGTTGATGATAACAATGAGAGAGCATTGCTAATTCCTGTTTCCACTTTGCTTATCATTCCTGGTATGTCTTCTAGCGCATTTTTATTTATTTTAAATCCATCTCTCAGAGCTTCTAAGTCATGTTTACTTATATTATCATATTTCAATCCATCTCCCACTGCTTTTTTAGTCTCACCCAGTATTTCAAATGTAGTTTCTACTGGGCCTAGTGTTGGTATTATTTTCCCTTCTATTGATATACCGAATTCTGACTCACCTTTCTCTTTTGTATTTGCATTTGCATTTGTATTTGTATTTGACTCAACTTTTATATAATCTGTTCTCAACGCTTGTGTTTTTATCTTTACACTCTTTACTTCTATCTCATTTAATATTATTATGTCATCAAATGGGATTACTTTTCCCACTTCAACTTCTTTTGAATCTTGTCCGTTTGCTTTTTTTTCAAAAAAAAATTCAAATAACTTTGCATCTGTCCTTGCTATTACTATATTGTACTTCATATCTCTTTCTCCTTTTTTATTTTTTTTAAAATACTGCAATTTCTCCTATTCTCATTGTTGAGCTAACTCCTATTACTCCAAAGTGATTTATCCAAAATAAATCTATTTTTAGACCCAATGGTAGAAATAATTCTTTCAATAATTTTACCTTATTTAAATTACTCTTATTTTTTACATAGTTTAGGTATATAACTATATTTGTTGTTGATGATATATTATTATAAATTATTGAGTCACTAAATATCATTTTAAATGCTTTTTTAAATGACTCTATTAAACCTAATTTATTATACATAGAGTATAAAACATCTGCCACTGTATACTTTTCATATTCTTTAAAACTTTTAAACAATGCCTTTATTTCTTTGCCAAAAGCACCGTCCTTTATATCCCTAACTATTTCTTTTATTATTATATCTTTTTTATTTTGACCTGTATATAAATCTATTCTTCCTATTAAATGAAGTATAATATTTGTTAGTAAGCCTCTCACTTCTATATTATAATTTATTAAATCTGGGTGTTCTAATTCTTCAAAAATTTTTTCAAATCTCAATAGTGGGTTTATTTCTATTCTTTTTTCTTCTAAAAAACTATTACCATCTATTTTATTCATATCTTCCATATTTAGTTCTATATAAGGGGATATTATTTGAGATACTTCAAATATTAGTTTATAATTATCAACTTCTACCAAATTTGTAAGAGGATACCACAAATAATTGTATCTTATATTCTTCATAGTATTTCACCTAAACATTCATATTCTGGAAATATCAATTGTATTTCCGATACTATAAAACTTAACATATCAATCTGATAATTACTCTTTTCCTTAGAGTTAAAATAAAGGCATAAATATCCGACTTTTCCTTTTAAACTAAACTCGTCTTCTATAAACTTATTAATATAATAACATTTTTTTTCTTTTTCATAATTTTTTAATATTTTAATATCCACTAAGTCTAATAATTTCTCTACATCTGGAAAACTTGTTATAATTCTTTTTAATTCTCCTAAATTTCTTACTCTTTCTGTACATTCCTCTCTATATACCGTTAAAAAATTAGATTTTATTCTATTTGAAAATATCTCTCTTTCATTTTTTTTTAATGTTTTAGAATCTATTTTCGGTATATTATAAAATTTCCACTTAACTTCCTTTGTATCGCTAGTTACTATTCGCGTTCCTGTTGATAGATTTGTTATATAATAAATTTCACTTTCATCTGTTGGGCACAAATACATATCTTCTGGTTTTTCAAAATAAACTGTATGTTCAATATGAATTTTATTTTTTGTTGGTCTTATCTCTCCTTTGGATATCACTTCATTTTCTTTTATGTTCCATACTAGTATTGAATCTTCAATCCACTTATCCTCTAATATCCCTTTTTCTAATATAACATCTTTTATCTCTATTTCTTTTAGTTCTTCTTTTAATTCTTCATATACTTCATCTAATATTATTTTAAATGCTCTTTTTGAATCTGGAATATTACAGGTTCTGTATTTTGTGTTATTTAGACAGAGAACATCATACAATTTTCTCATTTGCTCTTCGTATTGTTTTTCCATATTCACCATTCGAAACACAACAGCATAGTCCTTATCTTTTGTTTTTATCGTTCCATTTATTTTATAATCATTGTATTTTTCTATCTCATCATAAGGAACATCTAAAAATATATTTCTATATTCTAATATATCTGTATTCTCTAAAAAATCATCAGTGTAATTTTCATCTTTTAGAATAGGAGAAAATTTATCTTCATATAAATAATAATTTTTTCTAGACACTAAAAACGTTACTATTTCTACCGTTCTTTTAGTATTTATTTCTGTCTCCAATATTCTTTTTTCAAAATTAAATATTCTATTTTGAAGTTCTTCTGATAATTTTTTCAATGTTTCTCTTGATACATTTCTAAAAAGCTCTCTTTCTTCTCGATTTATTTTTTTTAATCCCTCTTCATATATTTTTTCTATTTCATCCATTTTTCATCCTTTTTTCATTAATGTTTCCCATCAAAAAAGCTTATTGTTGTAAGATCTTTTTCAAAAGAATAGTATTCTTTTTCTCCCATAAACAGTTGATTTTCCTTTCTTTTAACTCCTAATACTGAAACTCCCCAAAAATTACTATCTGTATAAATGAAAAATTTTACCTCATTATTCAGTATATCATCTAAGTCATTTTGAGTGAATTTATCCTCTAAATGTTCAACTATTTTTAGTTCATCAGTTTCTATGTATCCTTCTTTTTTATTTACATATGTAAACTTCTTTTTTATTTCTTGTTCTTTATTTTTTAAATAAAAAGGTAATATCTCGGTACTTGATATTTTTTTTATACTTCCATACCCTTCTCCTGCTTTCACTCCCATTTTTAAAATTTCAACCTCTTCCCCATTATGTTTGTTTCCATATATAGAATAAGGGACTATTGGAATTTCATTTTTTATTTTAACTTTTATATTACCTATCTTACTTGAATTTAAGAATTTAATTGCTCCATCTACACAACTTATTTTTAATTGATTATCCTCTTCCTCTGTATTTCTTCTTATATCTATCATTTTTCCTGGTACAAACTCTTTTAATATCTCATTGAATATATTTACTTTACATGTCTGACCACTTAGTTTTATCAAAGAATATTCATAAAGTAGTCCTCTCTCATAGTAAGGGTCTAAAAAACTTCTTAAAATTTCATATACATCACCTTTTAAAAGTTTAATTAGTTCATTTTTATTAAATACAATACTTGGATATGTATTTATATTTTTAAATTTCCCTTTATTCAATATATTTATACTCCAGCTACTTACACACGTATTTGACATATCATTATTCGTAAAATTAACTCGATCAAATTTACTTCTTACTACTGTATGTTTTTTAAAAATTTCTTTTTTTAGTAATTCTGATATTTCCCACATAAAGAAAAAATTATTTTTTACCTTTGAATAAGTGTCTTTAGCCTGATTTTCATACAAACTAAATTGAGTTGGTATTATTTCCTCAGCTTTTATATATTTTTCTTCTAATTCTTTATATATTGACTCTATTCCATGTTCATCTATATCCCTATAAATTAAATCATTTGAATTTTTTATTATTGCATTTATATCATCAAACTTTCCTTCTGTATAATATTTTGAAAAAATTACTTTTAAGTATTGCATTATCCTATATGTAAGATTATTTCCACCAAAACTTTCTTCACTATTTTCAAATGTTGTTCTTATATCCACCTCATAATAAATATCTTTATTATTAACTTTAAATGTACAAGAAGCTAAATCTGTTGTCCCACCACCACAGTCAATAATCAACGCTTTATACAGTTTATCTTCTTCATATCGACCTTTTTCAATTATATTTTCTATTGAATTATATAAAACTGCAATTCCTTCATCTAATGAATTTTCCTTTATTAGTTTATAATCTGGCAATATCAATTGAAACACATTTAAAAATTCAACTTTTAGTTTTACTGGAGTACTAATGTGAATATTTTTGAACTTGCACTTAAATAGAAATTCCGCTCTAAGTATAATAAAGGAAATATACGCTTTTATCATCGCTTTTCTTTCTATAAAAGCTATATTTCCATTCTCATCCACTATTCTCTCTTTTTCTGTAGCTGATTTCATCCAATTTTTGATACTATAAAATATACTACCTTTTAATGTATAGTTATTTGCTTTTAAATTTTTTTCTACTTCATTTCCAAAAATATATTCAATATTACTTTCAGAAACAATTTTTTTTATGTATATTAGTGTTGGCACTACATTTTTATAATCTTTTTCCCCATCTTTAAATTTTATATAGTTAATTTTGTCTAGTTGAATCTCCTTTGATAAAACTCTATTCTGAGGTACATTATTCACATAATATCTATCTAAATATGCTCCTGCCGTTGTATTTGCAGTTCCAAAATCTATACATAAAACTGTTTCTGTTTCCTCTAAAGATAGATGTTGAAAACTATCTAGTGGAACCTCATAGTAATCAAGTTTATAGGGAGTTACTGTATTTGGTAAGTCATCACTATAAATATTAAAAATATATTTTTCATCTACTCTATTAAAAAATCTTAAACTATATTTTTGATTTTTTAAATCACTTATTCTAAAAAAATGCTCTTTTCCTCTAAATAAATAAACATCTTTTTCATAATTAGACAATTCTAATTGAAAAATTCCACATAAATAATTATTACCATTTATTAAAAATACATTGCAAGTTGACACATGCTCTGGAATTGTAAGCTTATAACCGTCTTCCTCTGTTAAGTCCATTTCTTTGTATAAAACAATTTTATGAGGTATTTTTATTTTATCCGATTCATTCAACTTAAATCCAAGTTTTGTATCAAATACCTCTTGTATTCTATCTATGCCGTTTATTTTATACTCTTCTATTGCATAGTTTTTTTCCTTACTTCTATACTTTAATATTATATTTATTAATTCTATCCTATCTAAATTTTCTTGAAATCCTTCTACTAGTTTTTCATCTACGCATATTTTATACAATTCATAATATGTCTCTCTTTTCAATTCTTCATATGCATAATATTTCTTCAATTTTTTCTCCTCCTGATTTCTCCCCATTCTTTTAGTATTTCTTCAATACTTTGATACCTGTTCTTCATATTTTCCTCTTTTCCTTTTTTCATAAACTCTATTAATGAAGTATCTAGTTTTAATTTGTTTGTCTCTAACATATATTCTATAAGTTTAAACACACTATAAATATCTGTACTTTTGTTTTTATATTTTTCTATAAAATATAATTCTTTAGGTGAGTATTTAGGGGTTAGCTGGCGTACACCACTTAATTCATGGCTTAGAGTAGCACTTCCAAAGTCTATTAAACATAGTTTTTTTTTGTTTGAATCACTCTCTATTATTATATTTTCAGGTTTTATATCGCAGTGAATTATATCTCTCTTATGAATCTTTCGTAAAGTAACTAAAAGTTGATAAATTAGACTATGAACTTTATTTAATGTTAATCCATATTCTTTATTATATACTTTTAAAGTTACTCCCGAAATATATTGAAAAATTAGATATTCTTTTTTTTGTTCTAAAATTAAAGGTATATTCTTCAGTTTTAATAATTTTAATATCTTTGCTTCCATGAATAACTGATTTTCTGCCCTTTCTACCTTTAGTTTTTCTCCCAAAAGATTACTTGATATCTGTTTTAATATTTTACAATTAGAATTTTCCTTTATTAAATATACATCATAAAGCTTCCCCTCACTTAATAGAGTGGAATCCAATTGCTTTTTTTCCAAGCTTTATTCTCCTTTTCATTAAGAACTTTTAAATATTCACTATATTTTTTTTCTAATAAAATTTTATTTTTTTCTATTTTTTTCAGCTCTTCTATAGCTTCTAAAAACTCTTTACGTGATTCTTTATATTTTTTATTTGAATATAGTCCATCTCCTTTTACTTCTTTTTTATTTATTACTATTATTTTTTCTCCTAATTCTATTTTCTCTTTTAGCTCTCCTTGTTTTATATCGTCATTCGTGCTCACTGATATTGTATATGCTTCTTTATATTTTTCAAGTGATAGTTTTGATTTGTTATTTTCCCACAGAATATCCCCTTCTTTTAATAGGCTATCAATCATCAGCTGATTATCTTTTAATTGAAGAGATATGTCTTGGGATTTCTTTAATTTTATTAAAGCTTTTTCATATTCACCTAAACTAGAATGTACCTTAGACTCTCGAATATAGTCGATACTTTCTTTTCTTATATTTTTTTTAATTTCATTTAAACTTTCTATTTTCTTCTCCATAGAAGTTCTTCTACCCTCATCTCTTATTTCTGTATATATTCCTTTAGCATTTTCAAAATATATGATTGCTCCTTCTATATCTTTTGATTCAAATTCGTATCCTTTTTTCTCATACTCATTTGCTTGATTATATTTCTTTTCTTTTTCTTTTGATAATTTATTTATTTTAGTGCTTACTTCTGATACTAGACTTATTTTATCATATTTTAAGAAGATAAGTTTTGCTTGTGAATAATTTGAAATTGCTACTTCAAACTCTTTGTTTGCTGCTAATTCATCTCCTTCATATAGCATTTCTTTTCCTATATTTAAACCCTTACTTGCTAATATACTCTTTTCTATCTTTAAATTAAGTTCTGCTATTTTTGAATAATTTAGATTTTTTAATTGAGTTATTTTTATTTTTGCATCTTTATATTTTTCTTCAGCTTCTATGAACTCATCTTCTTGATAAAGTAAATCTCCATCATTAACTAAGGTTATAGATTCTTGTAACTTTGTTATTTCCTCAAGTTTGCTTTCTATAAATAAAATTTGCTTCCCTAAATTTATATTTGTTATCTTAGGGGAGAATATTGTTCTATATATAAAATTACTTTGTGGATTTATTTCTAACTCTCTATATTTTGTCTTACTCTCTTCAAATGATTTTATTGCTTGACTAAATTTTTCTTCCTCTATTTTTTTTATTCCTTCGTTTTCTAAACTAAATGCTATTTCATAAATTTTTTCCCTTTCTCTTTTTAGTGAGTACCCTCTATAAAATATTATCATTAGTCCTATAATTAAAGATATGATACCTATAATTTTAAGCCAGTTAAACTTTCTTTTTTTCTTATCTATAACCACTTTATCTGCAAAGATTCCTACTACTGTATAATTTTCTTTTTCTACATTATTATTCTTTATTTTATCCTCAAGTCTATTTATAAGTTGACTAACTTTCGTTACTTTTGATACTTCTATCTCTATTTCTGATTCATCCAGCTGTTCCCATGTTCCATGAGTCATTAAAAGAATTTTATCACTATCTAAAAGTTCTATTTTTTTTGAAATATTCGGATTTATTCCTAACGAATCTCCCATATTCTGAGTTAATTTATTTCTTTGATTATGAAATCTTATTTCTGAATACGACACTTCTTTTCCCTCGTACATAAGATGAGCTAAACTATCATCTTTACTTTTTTCCGTTATATCTTCATCTTTTAGAATATATACTCTTGTGTTTCCTACTGTTCCAAATATTACTGAACTATAATCTGTTAGTACAACTGCTACCGAAGCATTCATTCCTTTCTTATCTCTTGTTTTACTCTGCTCTTCCTCTAATTTTTTATTTGCCTTATTTATTATTTTTTTCAAATAGCTTTTACTATATTGTGGATTAGAAATGAATAACTTTAATATTTCTTCAACTATAATTTGTGAGGCTAATTCCGAGCCATTATCCTCATCATATCCGTCTGACACAACCCAACATCCAAAATTTTCTAACTCTATATATGAAAAATAATCACTATTTAAATTTTTATCTCCTCTTCTTGATATAAAAGAGGTTACAAATTTACTTAAGCTTTTTCTTCCTTTCTCCTCTTCTTTTTTTTCTTTTTTTTCGTCATCTTTTTTTTCTCCAGGAATTAAATCCTTACTTTTTGTCATTATTAAATTTAAATTTTTTGAAATATTATTATTAATCATTTTTTCTCCTATCCTATTTATCTATTTTCCAATCATATTCTTCCCCACACAATGCTACAAAAACAAATCTTGAGGTTCCCATTTCTATTACATTGAATGGCTCTAAACGAATTGGAGCATATACCGCATTATTTTGCACATAAACTATTCCGTTTCCATCTCCTGGTATTATCATAAACATTCTTTGTTTTGGATTGTAGGTTATTATTGCATGGTTCTTTCTTGAAATATTACTATCACCTTCTATTATTATATCCATATCGGGAGCTCGCCCTACAAAGTTCTTTTCTGTTTTTATTTTATAATCCTTACCTTTATCATGACCTTCTATACATACTAACCATCCTACAACTGGTTCTATCGCTAACTCATTAGCCCAATATGTTACTGTTTTATCATCGTCATTTTCTACTGCATCCATTGCTCTGTAGTCCGCTTCCTCTATCTCCTCTAATCTTTCACTATTACAATATGGGCACTCCTTATATCTAGCTGTATTAAACATATGACCATTTGAACATCTTTCTAATTTCATCTTCTCTCCTTTTATCATAAAAGTATACTACTTTTCATTGATTTATTATTTTTTAATTTGCTTTTGCTACTCCTTCACTACTAACTATACTTAGTGTTCCTCCACATTTACACGTACATTTGCAGTTGTTTAACAGTACTGTACTTCCATTTAAGGTGATTCCTTTACTTCCCTGTTCCCATTCATTTGTTGAGATATATCCACTGCACATTTGAGGAACTCCATTTATTAGATTTTTGTTGCATAGTGTTCCTTTAGGGATTATTGATTTATTTCCTATGTA
>JBOFUX010000003.1:0-1065 GCA_051652785.1 Fusobacteriaceae bacterium
TTATGAAGGAACAGCGACCTTAGAAATGAAACAGCATCCTATAGGCACATATTCCCGTTGGTCACCAGGAGTGACAGGAGATGCTGTTTCAAATAGTCCAATTGAGAGTACCATGGTAATCTCAACATTAAAACTAGGAGGGACAAAATTATTTGAATCTAGAGGTTTTGGTAGTGGTGCTACTATTACAAAATTAATTGTAAAACAAAATGGAGTAGCAAAAGAATCCACATCAATAGTAGATAGAAAAATTCAAGTTAATAATTTAGATAATCATATAGGAATAAACCTAGTAAATGGGGATGTCTTTATATCTAAAAATTCAAATAATACAAAAGAAAACACTTATGAAGTACTTCCATACTATAATAATGTATTATTAGGAAAATTAACAGTGAAAATTACCAATGCTGCTCCTCTCGATATAGGGGAAGTAAATTTTAAAGTAGATCCAAGACTTTCAAAACACTATCCAGGTGGAGTATACCATTATGGAGGAATTTTATTCACTACTGAATTAAGTAATGTAGGGGGGTTACAATACCCAGAACTGGTAAAAACTACTGGTGCCTTTAAAGATACAGAAGGCTCTATTAATAAGGTTCTTAGTGTTGAAGGGCGACCACTGTTTAAAAGAACCGTTATGGATAGGGACGTTTATTCAAAAAATGACGGTACAGATGAAAGCTACATAGTATCTATAGGTTACATAAACGGTATTTTTTCCAATACTGTGATAAAATTAAAAACAAATAATAGTGAAATGCTTGATAATAAATTTGTAATAGAAAGTACTGATGCTCAACGTTATACAGGAAATATAAAAGAAGAATATGATTCAAGTATTCCAGAAGAAGGCTATATAGGAACAGCTACACTTGATTTATCGAAAATGGACAAAAGTAAGGGATACATTTTTCCGAAAATAGCAATGTCAGGAATAGTTCCATCTACAGCAGATTCTTCTGTTACATTAGAGTTAAGCCCAGGAGGAAAACTACCTCAAACTCAAGGGTATAAAACTGAAAATATAGTAACATCATTAAAAGTAAAGAAAAATGGAGT
>JBOFUX010000004.1:0-14642 GCA_051652785.1 Fusobacteriaceae bacterium
ATTGATTCTAAGTTCATAATTTCCTCCTATATGTTTTTTAGTAGTATGTCGATAAAAACTAAGAATTTATCCATAATCTTTAAAGCTATTTCTGTATCTTTTCCTAAACAAACTAGTAAAAGTATACTTGCTATAAATATAATTATTAGAACTTTTTTAAAGTCTATTTTTGTTGTTTTTAAATCTGTTATATTTTTGCTTATACTTTTTACCGTACTTCTAAAACCTAAAAATCTTAATATACCCATAATTTCCCCCTAATTTATTTATTAATTTTCAATATAAACAATAAATTGACATTTTTAATTTATTAGTTTATAATCTTTGTATAAGTACCGAGAGGCACTCAGATAGAATTGAATAACGTGATGAGCAAAGTTCTCTCTTTGAGAGGACTTTTTTCATACATATAAGTTAGTCACGTTTCTTGTGTGTAGTAGAAAATTCTATCTGAGGAGGTTTACTTATGAACATCTACATCAACAATATTTCTCTAAATGGAGGTTTAGCAATTGCAATCTTCATTATAGTTATATATTGGTATAAGTGTAAATAGTATCCTCAGCCCTTCGGGGCTTTTTTTTACCAAGTAATTTCTATTAACTCTGTCTCAGTTTCTGCACTTTCTATTTTTTGATTTATTAATATGTATTTTTCAACAACTTTCTTTTTTCTAATTAAATATAGTTTATAAAGATTTTCTATATCTTCATATGTTATTTTTTTTATTGAGTTATCACTCATAATCCAATTAATTGTATCTTTTTCACTAGATAATTTTAATTTAATTATCGATACACAATCTAATATGTTCAATATATCCTTTTCTCTAAATTGAATTCCTTCACTTTCAGAAATTTTTATTTCCGAGTAAATTTTAGCTTCTTTTTCTTTTTTGAACTTATCTCTAATAATTGTTTTATACCCATAAAAATTACTTACTACCCATTCTCCATTTATATACGAATGAAATTCACTTGGTTGTTCTGATTTATCATAAATTACTTCTTTTTGAATATCATATGCTGGTTGAGTTGGTGGATTATCTCCAATATATTCTACTATATCAGGAAATGCTATCAATCCTTCGCAGCCTTTTAATTTAATTTTAGATTGTAAATAGATCACATTCTTTCCTTGCTTTGCTGATTCTGCACTCATATAATAATACATCAAAGTCTACCTCCCCCACAACTTCCAAATAATTTAATTCCTCCAAATTTGAAACCTTCCTCCTCATTATATAAATTATTTTTATTCACAATACATTCTTCATTATAAATTTTCACTTCTATTAATTTTTCTTTTGTAATATTTCCTAAAATTTCATTTTTATATTTTTTATTATCTTCGTAAAATGCCATTCTATGACATCTTATAATGTCGCCATTCCAATTAACTGTTAATTCTTGATTTAATTTATTAAGACATATTAAGCAATTATTATTTATTGTAGGATAAACCCAATCAATTTTTTTATTAGATAATCTTTTAACTTTTTTTTCTAATTCACAATAATCAAACATTGCTATTTTGTTCCATTTTGATGTCCAAGTATCAGGAAACCACTCTATATTATCTTGAAACTCGCTATAAAGATCACTAATATATTTTTCTGTAAAATTTATAATATTAGATGGCGTTACTATAACTTTAAAAGATGAGTTATTATTCAATCTTTTGGGAGAAATTTTTTCTTTATTCGATTGTAAACAAGGAATTTTATATCCTAATATAGACTCTAATTCCTTTAATTCATCTATACAAGTACCATTCGTTGCTAAGTTTAATTCTAAAGATTTTTTATCTTTTATTATTGAAAGAAAATATTTTATTTTATTTAAATATAATAATGGCTCTCCTCCAAAAAACTGTATATTAAATTTATGACCACTATTATTTATTTGAGTAGCTATTTCTAATAATATTTCATTAGAAATTTCTTTTCCTAATCTTTGATTGTTTTGATAACAGTAACTGCACTTTAAGTTACATTTATCACCAAGTATTATTTTTAAATTCATTTAAAATTCTCCTTAATTTAAATTTCTGTTGCAATATACTGAATTTCTCCACTTCCTTCCATTATTCCTATACTAGAACTTCTTCCACTTGTCAGTATTTCTCCGTCTCCTAAATTAATATCTGAATCATTTAAAACAAAAGTTTTATTAGTAAAATCATTTGTCCAATACCTTTTCATTTCTTGTTTTGTGTCACGATACCTTCCTCCATCAGACGAATTTTGAAATTCACTAACTATTCTACTCTCCGTTACTACTCTTTCTTTTTTTCCACTTAATATAATTCTATTTTCTATCCATTCAAATTCTACAAAAAATCTAACTTCAGTAGAATTTGAGTATTCTTTCGCTACATCAGCTGAAAAAACAAAATTAAATTCACTATTAACTCTTATTGACATTTGAGTTGTAGTTTCTCCTGCCAAGCTTAATTTACACTCAATTTGCAAATCATGTTGTGTTATTTTTTCCTTATTTCCATTATTTTCTTGCCTCATAATATTCATTCTTAATACAGGGAGGGTTGAAAATGTGATATTATCAGTCTCTATTGCACCTGATCCTGACCCTCCACGCCAAGCACTTTCACTATAAGAGTAATTGCTATTTTCAACAAGTGTAGTAGTGGTTATTCTAGATTTCAATTGTTTATATCTCGCTAATCTGGTAGATGTCCAAGTATAGGTAAAATCTCTACCCCAAACTTCAGTTTCTGATTGAATTACATCTTGAGTTGAACCCATCCAAAATCTATATTCATTTGTTGTATAATCTACAATTTCAGACCAACATCTTATTGATCTAAAATTAGAGCCTCCTGTTTCCATACTTTGAATTGAAGATAAAACAGACATTGGTTGTTTAAATCCATTAAATATAACTCTTCCACTACCGACAGAATCTGTTCTTATAGTTCCAACTTTTACATTTTTTATAGCAGTTATTTTTTCTCCCTTTCTCCAAAAATTAATATTCCCTGCTTTAATTTCAGTTCTTTCATCTACTCCGATACTAACAATATTAGCATCACCATCAAATACTGTATTTCCGTTTATTACTATATCACCATTACTTATAATATTTTTTATATCATTTGCGGTTGAATTTGCCATATTTGATATTGTCTCAATATCTACAATTGTGTCATCTAATTTTTTATTTCCAATAACAATTTTTTTTGCATGTATTGTAATATCTTCAGGACTTAAATTTATTTCTGAAATTAAGTGAGAACCATTATTTACTAATTCTGCAATAGATTTTATTTCCTCAACTTTTAGATTTATATTTTCAGAAGTTTGTTCTATATTTGTTGTATTTTTACTAATTTTTAATTCTAAATCGTTAACTATTGTTTTTCTATTTTTTATCTCAAGTTTAATTTCGTCTGATGTTTGCGAAATAGAACTTTTATTTTCAATTACTTCTTTTTTTATTTCTTCTATGTTATATTCCTCGATTTGTTGTTCAATTTTTTGTGTTTCAGAATTTTGTACTTCAATTTTTTTTTCTAAAATAAGAACACTTTTAGCTAATTGATTTTCTAGTTGTTCTTTTATTTCTTCAGTAAATCCATTTGCCGTGTTTACTATATTTTTTTTAGTTTCTTCTATACTATCTTTAACAATTACATTAACTAAATCTAAATCTGTACCTGATTTATTTGCAGTTATAGATTCTAATTCTTTCCATGCAATTTTTAAAAAATCAGGATCCAAGACTTCAACTAATTCAAATTTACTTTTATATCCATTTTTTGCATCTAACATATGCGATATTTTATTAATACAATATTTTTCATTTTTAACGGATACTTTATCTCCTAGCTCTAGTTCAGGATGAAAATCTGTTACTATTTCTAAACCTTTATTTGCTTTAATTTTTGAATAAAAATTTTCTACGGCTTTACTTCTAGCCATATAAAAAGTTTGAATATATTTATTTTTTCCTATAGTTAAAAAATCTTCTTGAAGTTCTTCCTTAATTTCTTTATTTTTTAAAATACAACTATTATCCTCATACTTCATTAAAGGTTCTGCTTCAATAATTAATTTGTCTATAAAAATTTCTATTCCAAAGGTATTATTTATGACTATTTCTCCACTATTTCCAGTTAAATTAAATGTTATATATTTATTATAATCAGATATATTTTTTTTAACTTCATTTTCATAATAGTATACTTCTAGTGATTTAACTCTTTGAGATGTTACTATATCAGTAATATATTTTAATTTTAAATTTAGTTTCTCATCTTTTTTTACTTTTATTTTTTTTTCAGATTTAAAAACTTCTTTTAATTCTTCTTTTTCAAATCTATCAAATTCAATTTTTACGCCATTATTCGTTCCAGGTGAAAATTTATAAGGTAAATTACTATGAATTTCATTTAAATTAAATGTTTTAGCTATTTCTTTAAATTTTAGATCTACATAACTTTTATAAACCAAATTATAGTCCTTATCTATAAATAAATATCCACCTATCGAATTTAAAAGTGTGGTTAATTCATCTATCCATCTATCCCCTTTTTTAAATAAAACAAAAGGAAGTTTAGCTATTTCTTTCATTCCTGCATTATAATAACTTTTAGCTATATCCAATTTCAATTTATCATCTGCAAATCCCAATCTATTCCCAATTACATGCATAATAGATTTATTTTTATCAGAACTATTAGAGGCAAATTGTTCTAAAAAAAATTCATCTTTTAAAATAACTTTTTTAAAATTTTTTTTAGATAACAATGGAAAATCTAAAGATATTTTTAAAGTTTTATTCCCTGTATAATTCAAATTACTTTCACTTATTCTAGCTATTCCTGAAAAAATTATTGTTTCATTATTATACTTCAAAACAATAATATCTTCATTTTCTACTTCATTTAAATTATCCACATCTAAATTAAAGTGATTTTCATTTTGAAAATTTAAATTTGAAATATTTATATTTAAAGATTGTACAAATAATTCTCTATTTTTAGTTAAATTAAAAAGAGAGAGTTCTTTTTCTTTTATTTTTTTATCTTTAAATATATCTTTTAAATTGTTCATAATCTCTTATCTCCTCTCTCTAAATTTAATATTAAAAACTTGTTAAAATTTGTCCCTTTTCATTTAACTCTCTCATTCCATCTTTAGCACCTTTTTTTGCTATGTCATACATTATATTTTCAGAATAAAAAGAACCATTAAATTGTTGTACAATTTCTATTTTTATTTCGTTTTTAGATTCTGTATAATAACCACTATTAGATAAACTATTTTTGCTTATTTCATCATCAGACCCTATAAAATCAAATCCTAGCCCATTCCCCTCTAGCAGTTGACTATATTGTTCAAGTTGTTGTTTAATGAGATTAAAAGCACTTTCAAAACTTCCTGCAGACTCGATATTAAGTTTAAACTCATCTGTTATCATAAATTTATCTATCATTCCTTTATATAGTTCTGTTTCTGCAAAGGCATTTATTAGCCCATCCTTAACATTTTCATATAAAGACCTTCCTAAACTTTTACTAAAATCATTAAAATTATCACTACTTAAAGCATCATTCATAGCATTAGATAAATATTCCACTAATTTGTTAATTTTTTCTTTATATTCTTTTTCTCCAAACATACTTTCCACGAACTCTAAATCTAACCCCATATCTAGCAGATATTTTTTTATTTCTTTAATTTTTTCTTGCATTTCTTTTTGGAGCTTATCACCTTCAATCAATTTTGAAAAATCAAATCCTTCAAATATATCTTTAGCATTAATGGTTGTAATTCCTTGTTCTTTCATATGAAGTAATTTTTCAGAAATCCCTTTAAAAACATCTGTATAATATTTATCAATATCATTAAACATTACATCATATAGAATAGAATTTACATTCTTAACTATGCTAGAGAAATAACTTTCCATGGATTCTGTAAATGTTTTTTCTCCACTAACTAAAGATCCCCTCACTGATTGCATTGATGTAATTAAAACATTATTACTTTTCACTAATCTATCAATTACATCAGCATATTCATCAGTGTCTATTCCCATTCCTTTGAACATTTCTATGTATTCTTGTTTTAATTGCTTTGTATCTAAATATTCAATACCTTGAAACGATTCAAAAGTAGCTGCTTTAAAAAAATCTTTTTGTTCTTCTTTTAACATATCGATTTGTCCGATATATTCATCTATTAGTTTTTTATATTCATTCAAATTATTAGTAGTTATCTCTTTCCCTAATAAATTAGATAAATCTTCATTTGTTATTTTTTTAATTCTTTCAGAAAATAATTTTAAATTCTGATTAGATAAATTTTCTACATCATCAAATTCACCTAATCCTGTATAATTTAATAAATCCTGTTCTGTAATACCTATTTCAGTCAAGACTTCTTTCTTTTTCTTTTTTTTAAAAAGTCCACCACCAGTTTTTGTATATGTTCTAGCTATTGCAGTTACTGCTCCAAAATTTTTATTAGCTTCTATAGCTCTTTCCATTTCTTCTAAAGATTTTGTTCCATCAAATATATGATTTAGTGTTGGATTTTTAGAAACATTTTTAATTAATTGATTAGACAAATTTCTAATAGTTCCTGTATTTTTTTCAATAGATTTTTGAAGTTCCATCAAAGCATTTGTATTTTGTTCAAATTGCTTCATTTGCTCTTGATTTTTAGCCTTTATTTCTGCGGATTTATCTTTTTTACCAAATGAACCAAGCAATCCTAAAGTAGCAGTTGCTAGTCCTACATAAGGCATTGCAGTTGAAATAGCACCACCAATAGCACTTCCTTTTCCTGCTATTGTAGCTCCTGAATTTGCCATACCTCCTACACTACCCAATATTCCACTTTTTCCATCTGCCCCTACTAATGCATTCCCCATTGAACCAAGTGAATTGATAACTGCCGATAGCGATTTTATGAAATCATTTTCTAATGATTGTCCAACTTGATAGAGACTATTCCCAAAGTTATTTATTTCATTTATGGTTTTTATGTATGCGTCAGCTTGTTCATCTATCTCTTTTGCTAATTCCTCTTGTGCTTTTTTTATATTACTTTCCAATAATCCTTTCTGAGTTTTGTTATCATAATTTTTATCCTGTTGTTTTTGTATTGTTTCTAGTTCTAATTTTAATTTAGCGAATAATTCTGGTTTTGTCTCATCAAAACCTTTTTCTATCATTTCTGTTAAGTTTTTAGTATAAGTTCTCACTTTTTCTTCTAGCTCTTCATCTTCTGTTAATCCTAAAAAATTAGATATTTTTAGAAGTTTCTCCAGTTCCAACTCAATATTTTTTTTATAACTTTGAAACTCTCCCTCTTCTGTTTTTAACTTAATATTCATTATTAAACTATCTTGCTCATTTAATAAATTTTTAAAACTCTCTGGCTCATCTTCATTTGTCCCTTTTTCTAGAGAACTCTTTATTAAACTTTTAACAATTTCTAATTTTTCCTTTAAAATAGAAATGTCATCTATTTTTAAAGCTTCCCATATGGATGGCAACCCAGTATACATTTCTTCAATTTCTCTTTTTAAAATTGAAATATCATTTGAGCTCGATGTTCCAAATGATTTATTTGAAAATTCGTTTTGTGCTTTTAATAATAATAAATGTTCTTGTATTGCTTCATCATTATTTTTTGAAATTGAGGATAAATTTGTTTTTTTGTTCAACTCATAATCAATTTCTTTTAAAGCTGATTGAATATCCCCTTTTTTCAAAAGAATTTCTAATCTTTCAAAACCATCTACCACATCTAACATTCCTGGATTAATAATTCCTTTATTTAAATCATCTTGAATTGCTTTTAACAAAGACTTTCTATTCTCATTTTCTTTATTTTCTTCTTTAATTTTTTTTAAATCATTTGAGTTATTTTTATCTAAAGCATTTAAATTATAAATTCCACCTGCAACTGCCATAGCACCTGTTACTGCAGGATTAGCCATCATTAAAAGTCTCAATGAGTTTAAAAAAGCTTTTGCAGTAATTAAATTAGAAAGAGTTTTTACCCCTACATTAAGTGCTATTATTCCTGTACTTATTGTAACTATTGATTTTCCAATTGATACACTATTATCAATATTTTTTTGAGAAAAAATTTCATCCCATTTTAATTTTTGGAGATAGCTTAATAATTCTTTTACGCTAGGTATTAAAGCTTCTCCAAATTTAATGGCAACAGCATTAGCCTGCTCTTTCAATTGACTAAAGGATTGCTTAGCACTATTCTCAATAGTTTTATAGGAATCTTCCAATTGACCATTGGAATTATTTATATCTTTTATTTTTTCTTTCCATGTATCCATATTATTAAATAATGTAGACATAGATTTTTTTGACTCAATTGATTTAAATAAACTTTCTACTGTCGCACCTGTTTTTAAAGAATTTTCTCCTATTAATTGAACTACTTCTGATACTGTTCCACCATTTTTTATAAAATCAGAAAAAGATTTTCCTGAAAGTTTTAAAAATTCTTTGGCCACTCTTGAGGAGGAATTTCCCAATTCATTTAATAATGAATCTAGGGAAGTGGTTGCTTGCTCTGTACTTTGTCCTTTAGAAGTTAACGTTGCATAAATAGATGCTATTTCTTCTAAACTTACTTTATAATTTGCAGCAGTTGGGATTACTCTTCCCAACTGTGATTCTAATTCCCCAATAGTTGTTACACCTTTATTTTGAGTTTGAATTAGAATATCAGTTACTCTATTAACTTCATTAGCTGATAAACCATAAGAATTTAATATTTTAGTTGTTAAACTCAAGGTACCTGCATAACTTGCTCTACCTGCTTTAGATAATTGTAAGGTTTTGTCTAAAATTAATTCTTTTTCATTAATATCGCCCATAGAGGACACTAAATTATAATTAGCGTTTAATATAGAGTTAATCTCTTCTCCATATTTTATAGAAAGTTTTGTGGCCATATTTCCTATATCATTAAATGAATTTTTTGAAACAGTCATAACATTTAGTACAGATGACTCAAAATCAGAAAACTTTTTAATTGCTATTGTAGCTCCTACTCCGATAGTTGCTAAAGCTATTCCTGAAATTTTTGTAATTTCTTTCATACTGTTTTCAATTTTTTTTAATGATTTAACAGATTTTTGAGAAAAATTTTCAATCCCATCTCTTGTTTGTTTTGTTCCACTTAATAATTTTTCTAATTCTTTTTGTATTTTTACAACTTCACTTGATACCTTGTCATTAGCTTCTATCTGTATTTTTAATGATAATTCATCATCATTCATAGTTCACCTCATATAATTAAAGGGAACTACCCTAAGTAATTCCCTCTATTTTTGACTATTTAAACACCTTAAAATTGTTTCTATATCATCTACCCAATCCCATTCTTGATCTAATAAACCCCCAGAATACGGAAGAAATGCAATTTCATAGTTCCCCATCATATTACATTTTAAATATTTAAACATATCGTAAATTATATTTTCAAATGGGACAAGGTGTTTTAAATCCTCTAAATTTGTATCAATCCTTATTTTTTTTTTTAAAGATATTATTAATTTTGAAAAACACTCATTTCTTGTAATTACTTTCCCGTGTTTGTTTTTACCTCTTCTTTTGGAAAATTATTTTCTTTTATGATTTCTAGCATTTCATCTATTAGTTTTTCAGTCTTAAAACAATTATCTCTTAAAAAATTACAAGTACTTATTATCGTTTTATCCTCAAATTTAATTTCCTTTCCACTATCAAATGCTTTCATTAACATTCGAGAGATTAAATAAGTATCACCGTCTTCTTCTAGTGTTCTCGATAATTTAGGTGATAAAACACCATCTCTATACTCAAATTTAGTAATAATTATTTTGTTATAATCTATTTTTTCTCCTTTTGTTAATTTAGTTCTAAATTCAATATAATTATCTTCACTTTTT
Organism: Fusobacteriaceae bacterium; assembly: GCA_051652785.1. Classification (GTDB taxonomy): domain Bacteria; phylum Fusobacteriota; class Fusobacteriia; order Fusobacteriales; family Fusobacteriaceae; genus JAGNZR01. The sequence continues at coordinate 9,939 of JBOFUX010000004.1, forward strand.
AATACTTTTGTCATTTTATACACTCCTAGAAATTAATTTTATACTTGTGTAGCTTCAAATGTAAATTTAAGATGTGATGCTTCTACCCCATTTGCTGAACAACTCATTCCTATCGAGTGAGTTCCAGAACCTTTATAATCTCCTCTCGAGTTTTTAGAAATTTGAGTTCTTAGAGCTTCTATTTTAATTGTTTTTCCTAAAACACCAATTTTTAATTCTACTGTTGCTGGAGTTCCTGCAATCATTTTATTCTTTAATACTGAAAAAGAATTTTTATCATATTCATTTTTTTCAATATCTACTGTAGTAGATTGTGGCTTAGCTCTTCTTATTTTTTCATTGTATAAAGAGTTTAATGCACCTTTTGCTTCAATTCCATTATCAATTTTTATCTCAATACTTTCTACATCTGAGGTTATATCTGTATTTTCTAACTTTACTGTTGAGGTTAATGCTCTTAATGAATCTTCTGCAGTTGTTGATAGAGTTACCCCTCCAGTTTTTACTTCAAATTTTTTCCCCGTTATTTGTAAATCTCCTGTTATATAACCTCCCATAACAGTTTTTAATGTTAATGAATTTACAATGCAATCTAAATACTCATGATTTTCATTATTATTTGTATCATTTAATATTATTGTATAAAATAGTGGTTTATCATTTGACATTTTATATATTTTTTTAGTTGAATCAATTTTATATGATAATGCAGGTAATAATAATACTAAAACTTTTTCTGTTAATTCAAATGGTATAGAACCACTTACTTCTATTTTACCAACAACGGAATCTCCCTCAGCTTGAATAGATTGAAAAACTTCTGAATTTAGCATTGTTATATTTTCATTTATATTGAAATCTGTTGCACGTAAATCATAAAAATCTGTCGCTTTTGTTTTTATTGCAGTTTGTTTCCCTATAAATACTTGAATAGCTATTTTAATCACCTCTTTTTCTATTTAGCGTTTCTAATTATTTTTTCCTCATTTCCATTTGGATTTTTTTTATATAATGCACAATTACTTTCGTATATACCTTTTGGTATAATTAGTTCTTTTCCATTTATGAAATAAACTATCGCCTCACCTTTTTCATTATTTATATAAATTTTTTCTATATCATTTAAATTTAAAAATAATTTCGACAATTTATCCCTCCTTAATTCAATTCACAATTTACTAAAATGGTGAATCCCCAGTAATTATAATTATTTCTTACATTTAATAAATTTATATTAAAATTCTGTGACACTATTTTTTCTTTTATTTCATTTTTTTTAAATATTTCTAATAATTTTTCTTTTTCATCTAAGACATCTTCAACTATTTTTCCATGGGTAACTCTTTTTATGAAATGGATTTTATAATTGCAAATAGTTTTATATTTATTTGATAATCCTATACTTGCAGTATTTAAATTATCACTTCCAGGTTCAATTACTATTGTTGGTGGTAAAACATTATCACCATATAGATAATCTTCCAAAAAACCTATTTCAATTATTTTATTATCATTATTCATTTCTAATATTTTTTTTATTAATAATAATAATTCTTTTTGAGTTTTCAAAATATCACGAGTCCTTTTGTTTTTAAAATATTAGGCTTATTTTCTCTTTCTGATATACTTTTTACTAATTTATAGTAATCAATTCTTTTGTCTTCTGCTATTTTCTCCATTTCTAAAACAGAAAATAATTTATAAGTAATATATAGTTCTTCTAATAATTTTTTTTCTTCAGGAGTTAATAAATTAATATTAACTCCCAAAGCTTTTAATGATGTATTAGTTTCTAGTTTATAAAGTTCTATTTTATTTTTAACATTTTCCTCACCTTCATATTCATCTATTAATAATAATTTTATTCTATGTGGAAATGTTTCTAGTTTCATTTTTTTACCTCAAATTAAGTTAAGTTAAATCAGAAATTTTAAATTGATGAATTAATGAAGAATTAACTATTATAGGACAATAAGCTGATTCTCCTAAAGTTTCTGCTTCACCAGTTTTTTCATTGGCGTTTGTTTCTCTTATTAACACATCTATTGCTTCCATAGTTGCAATTCCTGCGGTAACATTCACTAACCCTGCATATGTTGGTAAATATGCCATCTCGTTATAAAGTAAAATTGAACTTGACATATCAAGGGAGTAGCCTGTGGTATCAGTAACTTGTGGTATCATAACAAAATCAAATCCAAATAAATTTAGATGTAACTCATAGTCTCCATCTTCAGTTGAAACTTTCTTTGCTTCTACCGGAATAACTTTATTGCTTGACTTATTGTAAGTTTCTAAAATATGAAAAAATACTTTTTCCCCTATTAATATTTCACTTACACGAACTTTATTATCTTTAGTAAATTCATTAACTTTTTGTACTACCCAAATTCCAAAATCTTTTATATCTGCTTTTGCAACTTTATATTCAAAAGGAAAACCAAATTTAACTTCATTTCCTGTATCTTGAGATTTATATAAACCTTTTAAAAAGACACTTGCCGAAATCTCTTCTGTAACTGTATCTATTGATTGCTTTAATCCTGCTATTCTTCTATCTCTTTCATAAGTTCTATTGTCAACCTTTTGACCATTTACATAAACAACTTCTCCTGGTTGTCTATTTAATTGATCGGTAGGATAAAAAGGGAACGAGTCTTTTATAACTTCAGGGACAACTGACATAATTCTTGACCCGTTTAATTTGGCCATAGGAAATTCAGCACCTCTTTGCAATATTTTTGCTTTTCTCGCAAATTTTTCAACTTGTTCAAAATTTATAGTTTCCATATTAGTTATAAAAGGTATTTTACCTTTCTTAATTCTTCTAGTGAAAAATCTATTAACTACATGCGGAACTTGTCCATAAACACCTATCCATGCTTCTTGTTGTTGTGTTAACGCCATTCTACACCCCCATCAAATAATATAATACCGTTACTCCATAATTCTTTTATTCCTTTAAACCCTTTTGTCGATCTAAAAAAATCTATATCAAATACTTTAAGTTCTCTCTCATTGATTATTGTTCCTGGTAATGCAACTAAAACAAAATTTCCATCACTATCACCTAAAGCTATTGTAAACATTTCTCCCTCACTTCCTTCAATAAACAATTCCATTTTTCCAGTAGTTGTATTATATGACAATATTTCTCCTGCTTTTACTCCTCCTGTGCTATTGCTATTGTTAAATGGCATAAGTTTTCCTAATGGACCTGATATTTTAAGTATATTTCGCTTAAAACTTTTAACATCTTTTACTAAATTACCCATAATAACCCCCTATTCTATCTCCTGTATTTTTTTTATCATCTTCATTTTTATCTGTTCCAGAGAATTCTTTATAATGCTCTTTAAATATTTTAGATTCTGGCATCTCATTTATTATTTTTGTAAATTTTTCAAATGTTGTCGTTTTTTCATTTTCTGAAAATTCAATTATTCTATTATCTAAAATAGATTTTTCTAAAGCAAATTCTACAAAAGGTTGAAGAATTGGAAATATTTTTTTATTTATATTTTTTTTTAGTTCTTCTAGTTTTGATTTATTCTCAAATTCTAAAGTTATTTCTTTTCTAATTTCATCTTCAGTTTTAATTTTATTTTCAAACTCAACTAGATTAAAGCCTAAAGGTTTTGCTATTATTGCTAATTTTTCTTTATTAAATTCAGTTGTTTTTTCAACAACATATCCATTAGTTATTAAATTCTTAATATACCACTGTTGGTCATCTAGTTCCCAAGCTCTTGTTAAGATTGGTGAAACATCACATTGGGTAACATCTAATTCTTTAAGAGTAGCAATTGCTAATGTTATTCTATCTATTGCACTCAAGCCTTCTAATCCTGCTATTAGTTCTGTTAGTTTCAATTTATTAACCTCCTCGAACTCTAATAAATTTATTCCCTCATTAATCACTTGAAATTCTGCTCCTATTATTGCAGGGGTAATTCCAATGGGTAACACTGCTATTTTATTAACCTTATTCAAAGTTCCATCTATTTCTACAGATACCCCTTTTAAAATTCCATCATTATAGTAATTAATTCCTTTTTCATTGAATTCTAATTCTGCGTATACATTATTTCCTGAAATTTCAAAATTATCAAATGTACCAACTTTCACTGGTTCTTTATTTTCAGTTAACCATTTAGTAGTATGTGAAAATATTCCACTTACCGGACCCTTTATATTTCCAAAAATATCTTTTACTGCTTGAATTGAAAATTCTCCTTGGGGATAATTCCCAACTTCAAAAACTTTAATTTTTTTTTTCAATTTATCACCTCCTGAAACACGGATTTTACACTATACAAAATATGTTAGTGATTTTTACTAACAAAAGACAAAAAGAGAGAATTTAATCTCTCTTTTAATTTTATCTCTGATATTTTTCTTTCATTTCTATATTTTTATAAATTTTAAAAAATTCAAATGGATTTTCTCTTTTCATGAAAGCTGTAAGTTCTATATTTTTGAGAAGTTTACCTTGTTTCTCTATAAGTCTTTCAATTTCGACTTCTATAGAAATAGCTTCTTCTAAATTTAATCTCATATCAGAATATCCCCAATCTTTAGTTTCCATTTCCTTAATTGAAAGTTGGATTTGTTTTAAATTATGTTCACACTCAATGAAATATTTTCTAGCTTGTCTACCTTTTTCATTGTTTTCAATCATAGATAATTCTTTGGCTGTATTTA
>JBOFUX010000005.1:0-3819 GCA_051652785.1 Fusobacteriaceae bacterium
AATTCCTCGTCATTACTAATTTCTTTCTCTACTTCTCTAGCTCTCTCTAACTTTATCTTCAATAGCTCATGCTCTGTAGTCTTTGAATCATGTTCTAGCTCTTCTAAAGTATTCTTTATCTTGTAAAGCTTTCTACTTAGTTCATATCCTGCATCTAAGCTTTTAACTCTCATATTTCTTGCTTCTTCTACAGACTTCTTTAAATCAGGAGTCCGTTTAGCTTCTTCAATCATTCCTAATAACCAATGTTTGTATAGGAACTTATGGTTTGTATCTAGCTTTCTAAGTTCTTCTTCTATCTGTTCTTCTAAGAACTCTTGGTCTTTTAAGTATATTACTTCTGCTCTACTTCCTTTGACCCATTCATTCTTGCTTGAGTAGTTTTTTAAAGTGTTATAATTAACTTTATACTCAATAGCTAACGCTGCTAAGTCCTCACCAAGTTCATATCGACTTCTAATTTCGTTTTTAATTTTAATAGGAACTTTTATATACTTCTTTGTTTTTTCCATTATTCTCTCCATAGTAACAATTAAGTAATAAATTTTAATAATATTTCTCGACACTTACTATTTAGGAGAAACGAATTTTTTATAATACCAAAACAGTTGCTTAAACTCTTACAAATAAAAGCTTTCAACCATTTCACTCTTGCACCACTAAATGGGATTAGTGGTGCAAAATATAATTCACCAAATAATTAAATTTTTCTAAATTATTGTGATGAATATATTGTTTTCTTATTCTGCTTATTTCTCTTCCTTTGTGTCTCTTATCATACTTATTCACTAAGTTTTCTAGATATACGTAATCAAATATCCAATAGTTCTTTTGTAAATATTTATATACATTTCTTTCTGGGTTAATCCCTTTGTCTCTACTTACTTTTGCTGTGTTTTTAAATCTTATATATCCTCTTTCTAAATTTGGTATTAAGTTTGTTTCTATGTAACTGAAAGCTCTCTTGATTAATTTTCTCTTTGTATGTTCCACAAATATATATGGAACTATTTTGGAGAAGTTGTTTATAAGAGTGTTTAAACTAGAATCTTGATTTAGTTGTGTTATATAATATCTGTATATGTAAGAGTCCAGCTGCCACTCTAGTCTTGTTAAATTTTTGTTTAATAATCCTATATTATCTATTTCTTTCTTCTTGTCATATGCAATAGCTTTATATGACTTCCAGTTTCCTTGTAAGCTTCCATCTGTAAACATTTTTTTAAATGCTTCTCCACCTTCATAATCAGATATTTTTTTGAGTTTAGGGCAACCTATAAATATAAGCTGCAATGCTTCTTTTAACTCTGAAAAGCTTTTTTCAAAATTTATATTTATTTCTAATGATTTTATTTTTGCTTCTGATAAATCTATTTGTATTCCTTTACTTTCTAACATCTCTTTTAATTTATCTATTGCTTTTTCTATTTCCTCTCCAGTTGAATTATATATATTGTGTCCATATAAAATTCGATTAGGATTGAACCTTAAAACTTTATATTCTGTTAGTTTCCCAGTTTCATAAAGTCTTATGCTGGTATCTAGCATAAATAAAGGCTCTACTATCCTTATTCTTTCTTGATAGTATTCTTTATTTACTTCTTCTGTTATTTTATAATTGTCTGTATATTTGATATTAAAGTTATATACAGTTAACCAGTCTATTCCTATTCTTGTTGCTTTTTCTAAATTCATATCTAATCACCAAACTTGCCTCCCCTCTCCCGAACCTTATCGATTCAACCGTATTTTTATTTTTTTCTTATTTCATCAAAAACTTTTTTAATTTCTTTTTTTTTATCCATTATTTTTTTTAACTCTGAACTTAAAATTTTATTTTCATTTGATAAGCTTTCAACTTTTATTTTTAATTCATCTATTTTTTTATTTTTGTTTTCAAATATCATTTCTTGAGCTTCTATAGAATTGTTATAATTTTGTTCACGTGCTGTTTCTAATTGTTTTATTTGAGCTTTTAAAAGTGTTGTATCGCCCTTTAAATTTTGAATTCTCATAATTAATGATTCGAACAATATTTGATGTTCTTCCGAACCTAACCATATATCCAATTAACTCTCCTTTCTGATTTTTTATTAGTTTTATTTAGTTTTATTTAGTTTTATTTAATTCTATTTCTATATCTTCAAATGTTTTAAACTCTATTTTTTCCCCGTCTCTTATTAAGATTTTTACTCTCTTAAATTGTAAATTAAAGTATCTTTCTACTATTCTATCTACATATTTGGGATCTATTTCCATCATTCTGCATTCCCTAAAATTCATTTCAGAAGCGATAAGTGTTGTACCACTTCCACCAAATAGGTCTAATACAATACTTCCTTGTTTACTACTATTTAGCATTGGGTAACTTATTAATTCTAGTGGTTTCATTGTTGGATGAATTTCACTTTTAGTTGGTCTGTTAAATTCCCATACTGTTGTTTGTTTTCTGTCTCCATACCAGTTATGTGCTTTGCCAGGCTTCCACCCAACCAGAACAGGTTCATGTTTCCAGTGATAATCTTGTCTGCCCATTACTAAACTATTTTTTAACCATATACAACTTTGTGAATAATAATATCCCGCATCTAACATTGCTTTTCTAAAATTTATCCCTTCTGTTTCTGAATGGAATACATATATTCCTGCTCCAGGTTCAGAAAATAAAAACATATTATTATATGCTTTTAATAAAAAATTATAGAATTTTTCATCTGTCATATTGTCGTTTATTATTTTTAATTCTTCTGTAGTTTTTCCTTCATAATTTACATTGTATGGAGGATCAGTTATTACTAAATTTGCTTTCCCGTTTTTCATAAGAATTTCTACATCTTTTTCATTGGTGCTGTCTCCACACATTAATCTGTGTTCTCCCAATATCCAAATGTCCCCGTTTTTTGAAAAAGGAATCTTTTTTTCATCAAATTCTTGCATTTCTTTTTCTTCAAATTCTTCTACAATATCAGTAAAATAAATTTCTTCTAGTTCAGTATCAACAAAACCTAAATTTCCTAGTTCTGTATCATCAATTTTTATTTCTTCTAGTTCTATTTTTAACATTTCTAAATTAAATCCAGTGTTCATAGTTGATTTATTATGAAATATCCTATACTTTTTCTTTTGTATCTCAGTTAAATGTTTAAGTATTATTACGTCAACGTTCTCATATCCGAGCTCTTTTAAAGCTAGTAATCTTCCATGACCTTCAATTATAATATTGTTTTCATCAATTGCTATGGGATCGTTAAATCCCATTTCTATTATTGATTTTTTTATTTGTTCAATTTGTTCTATCGGATGTTCTTTTATGTTATTGCTGTATGGAATTAATAACTCTATATTTATAGTTTCTATTTTCATATAGCTCCTTTTTCTATTAATAACTTTCTTATTTCTATCATTCCTATCCAGGTGAATTTTCTGTTAATAATTTTTTTATTTGCTGCAACTTCTTTTTCTGTTAATTTGTCCCAGCCTTTATTTTTAAATTCTTCTGTAAATCTCCAAATACCTAAAAATTTATCTTTTTTTTGAATTTTTAATTTTTCTAAAGTAGAATTTAATTCTCTAGCACTTTTTAAATCATACGATTTAGCTACGTATGTAGCACTATAAAGTTCTTTCATGAATTTTTTTTCTATTATTTTACCTCCTATTTTCAAATTTTTTCATTTGTTCTAATATTTCTTCTTTGCTCTTTTCTTCTGCTAAGCCTACAGTTTTTTTGTTTATAAATTCAGAAAAATTAGAAGGTATTTTTATCTTATGTGTTTCTTTGATTTCCTCTTTCGCTGTTAGGCTATTTAGATAGTCTTC
>JBOFUX010000006.1:0-9363 GCA_051652785.1 Fusobacteriaceae bacterium
ATATATAAGGATGGGTGCGATGAAAATTAATTTAGAGGTTATTAAGGGTTTAGCTAAAAATATAAATGAACATGAGCTGACTGAAGTTTGTCTAGAGTCTAATGATGTAAAAATAATAATGAAAAAAGAAAAAAAAAATGAAGCTATGGTAAAAAGTTCTGTGTCATATGTTCCAATGGAAGAAGTTAATTCTAGTGCTTCACAATTATCAGAAAAAAATAATTATGAGGAAGAAAAAATATTAGAATCAATTAATTCTCCAATGATAGGTAGCTTTTATAGTGCCTCAGGACCAGGAGCAGAAGTTTTTGTAAAAGAAGGACAAGAAATAAAAAAAGGAACAACAGTATGTATTATAGAAGCAATGAAGCTTATGAATGAAGTTAAAGCTATAAGAGATTGTAAAATAGAGAAAATTTTAGTGAGTGATGGTACTGTTATAAAAAAAGGAGAAAAGATATTTTTAATCTCATAAACAAAAAAATTAATAAAATTTAAAAAAAAAGGTTGTAAGTTAAGTTGTTTTTTTTTAATACTTATGATAAAATACTAATCAAACTGGAGGATTTTATGAAGAAAATATCAGATGTTATAAATAGAGAATTAATAATTATAAATAAGGAAACAACTTTTCCAGAGATAATAGCTTTAATGAAAGAAAAAAAGGTAGGAAGACTACCTGTAGTTGAAAATAATAAAGTTATAGGAGTAGTAACAAGAGAAGATATCTTAACTAAAAAAGAAAAAACACCTGTTCAACCTGTAATAGCATTTTGGGAAATACTTATAGCTCTACCTAATCAAGGAGAGTTTGATAAAAAATTACAAAAAATAGCTGGATATACAGCTGATCAAGTAATGACAAGCGAATTTTATAAAACTAAATTAGATGATAAATTAGAAGACGTTATTACTGAGATGTTAGAGTTAGGACATGGTTATACATTGGTATTTGAAGAAGAAAAATTATTAGGAATTGTAACAAAAACAGATTTAATCGCAAAATGTTTTTAAAAAACATTTAAATAATATGAGGAAGGTGTTATTCTAAATTGGACACAGATCAAACAATAGTCACGAATATTTTATTATTAGTATTTCTTATTTTTATGTCTGGGGTATTTTCAGCTTCAGAAACAGCTTTAACAGCCTTTAGAAGTATACATTTAGAAGAAATAGAAACAAAATATCCAAGAGAAGCTTTTTTATTAAAAAAATGGCTAAAATATCCTAACCAAATATTAACTGGAATATTATTAGGAAATAATATAGTTAATATTTTAGCCTCTGCAATAGCAACCAGTTTAACTTTTAAAGTTATGGGGGGAAGTAGCAGTTTATCTATATTAATTTCAACAGGAATTATGACTGTTGTTATATTAATATTTGGTGAGATTACTCCAAAGGTAATGGCTAAAAATAATGCTATTACAATTTCAAGAATAGTAATTAAACCTATGTATTACTTAGCTTATGTAACTAAACCAATAGTTTTTATATTAATGGGAATATCTAAAATGATAGGAAGGCTTATAGGAATAGAAATTAAAGATGAAGCTCTAATGATAACTGAAAAAGATATTATTTCTTTTGTTAATGTAGGTGAAGCAGAGGGAATTATTGAAGAAGGCGAAAAAGAGATGATACATTCTATTTTTGAATTTGGAGAAACAACTGCGAAAGAAGTAATGACTCCAAGAACTTCCGTATATTCAATCGAAGCAACAAAAACTATTGACGATATCTGGGACGAACTTCTAGAAACAGGATTTTCAAGAATTCCTGTTTACGAAGATACGATAGATAATATTGCTGGAATATTATATGTAAAAGATATTTTAAATGCTGTAAAAGCTGGAAATACTAATGTACCTATAAATAAATTTATAAGAGAAGCATATTTTGTCCCAGAAACTAAATCAATAATCGAAATATTAAAAGAGTTCCAGATAAAAAAAGTTCATATTGCAATTGTAGTAGATGAATACGGTGGTGTCGTTGGAGTAGCAACAATAGAAGATTTAATTGAAGAAATAGTTGGAGAAATTAGAGATGAGTTTGATACTGAAGAAGAAGAAGAAATAGTAAAACATGGAGAGAATCAATATATAATTGATGCAATGATAGATATTGAAACATTGAATAAAAAATTAGATATATTTTTACCACTTTCAGAAGATTATGAAAGTTTAGCAGGATTAATTATGTCTGAAATATCAAAAGTAGCTGTAATAGGAGATGAAGTAGAAATAGAAAATGTAAAAATAAGAGTCTTAGAATTAAAAAAAATGAGAATATATAAAGTTCTTTTAGAGAGGTTAGAAACAGATGATTAAAAATAAGATAAAAAGTTATTTTTATACAGGTTTAATATTGGTTTTGCCAATAATAATAACACTCTATATTTTGAATTTTATTTTAAGTTTTATAATTTCATTAATTTCAAACTCTTTTATAGCAATAATACTGCGAAATGTTGTGGTGAAAACAGTGAGAGCTTCTGGAATTAGTAATTCTGAGGAATTTATATTTGGAATTTTAATAAATGTTGTTTCATTAATAATAATTTTTGTTTCAGTAACTTTAATAGGTTATACATTAAAAAATGTTTTTTTTGTTAAAATTGCAAAAAAAATAGAAAAAATATTTGGAACAATGCCATTGGTAAAGTATATTTATTCAACAATTAGTCAAATAGTTGGATTAGTTTCAAAAAATAAAAATAACAATTACCAAAAAGTTGTAGTTTTAGAGTATCCAAGAAAAGGTATATATTCACTTGGTTTTCTCACATCAGAAAATAACATAATTTTAGAAAGAGCTTTAAATGAAGAAAGGTTATGTAATATTTTTATTCCAACTTCTCCAAATCCTACTTCAGGAATGTTTGTTGCAATACCAGCTAAAGAGTTAATTATTTTAGAGATAAAAGTAGATGACGCTATAAAACTAATAATATCAGGTGGTGTTATAGTTCCTGAAATATTGGAAAAAGGCGAGGGAGAAAACAAATAATAATGATTAATATAATAAAATATATTATTTTAATTTTATTCATAGGTTGTACAAATAGTTCTAAAATTAAAAATAAATTTATAGATAAAGAAGAATATTATATATTGAGAGGAATTAATTTTTCTGAAGAAAAAAAATTTATATTAGCTATTGAAGAATTGTTAAAAGCAAATACTAAAAATGAAAAAAATATTATTACTTTGAGAGAGCTAGGTTATTGTTATGCCGAAATAGAAGAGTTAGAAAAAGCTAAATTATTTTATAAAAAAGTATTAATTATAGAACCAAAAGATGAAATTTCTTTGAAAAATATTGCTGCTATTTATTATAAAGAAGGAAATTTATTAGAAGCCGAAGAAAACATAAATAGAATATTATTAAAATCAGAAGATTTATTTATACTTAAATTAAAAAGTAATATATATTATGATAAAAAAGAAATTAATAATGCATATTTATATTTAAAAAAAATACTCCAATTAGAAGAATTATTTGATGAAGAGCTATATTTAAAATATATAGATGTATCTAAAACGTTAGATAAAAAATATGAAATTTATGATTTTTTAGAAGAGAAATATAATATTTACAAAAATAATAAAACATTTATAATTTTATATGTAAATATATTAGAAAATTTATATAATGATTTATCTAAAGGAGAGAAAATTCTAAAAAAATATATGGCAGAATATGGTTATGAAGATAATATATTAATGCAACTATCTGAAAATTTAATAAAACAAAAAAAATATAAAAATACATATGATGTTTTAAAATTAATAAAATTTAAATCAGTAAGATACAGTGAATTAAAAAAAATTGTAGAAAAAAATAGATGAAATTAGGAGGACTTTAATAATGGATTTAAAAAAATATGTAGCCTTGGTTGAGGATTTTCCAAAAAAAGGAATAAAGTTTAGAGACATAACACCGCTTATGGAAAATGGAGCAGCTTTTAAATATGCAACTGATACAATTGTTGAATTCTGTAAAGCACAAAATGCTGAATTAGTTGTAGGACCAGAGGCTAGAGGATTTATTTTTGGATGTCCAGTAGCTTATTCTTTAGGAATAGGTTTTTCACCTGTAAGAAAGCCAGGAAAGCTTCCAAGAGAAGTAATAACATATGATTATGATCTAGAATATGCTTCTAATACTTTATGTATGCATAACAATTCTGTGAAAAAAGGTCAAAGAGTTGTAATAGTTGATGATTTATTAGCGACAGGTGGTACTGTTGAGGCAACAGTAAAAATGATAGAAAAACTTGGTGGAATAGTAGTTGGACTAGCATTTCTAATTGAACTTGAAGAGTTAAATGGAAGGGATAAATTAAAAGGATATTCAATACAAACATTGATGAAATATTAAGTAAAAGGCGACACAAGGTGTCGCCTTTTACTTAAAAATATTTATAAAATTAATTAAAAAAGAGGGTAAATATGGGCTATATGCGAAAAATAGAAGAGGAGATAAAAAAGCACAAACTAAATGTAGATTTTGAAAAAATTAAATATGCTTTTCTTTTAGCTGAAGAATCGCACCAAGGTCAATATAGAAAGTCAGGAGAAAATTATATATTACATCCAGTGGAAGTTGCCAAAATTTTAATTGAAATGAAAATGGATACTGATACAATAGTAGCGGGAATTCTTCATGATATAGTAGAAGATACATTAATTACTTTAGCTGATATAAAATATAATTTTGGGGAAAATGTTGCTGAGATAGTTGATGGTGTAACAAAATTAAAGAGCCTTCCTAATGGGACAAAAAATCAGTATGAAAATATAAGAAAAATGATACTTGCTATGTCTAAAAATTTAAGTGTTGTAATAATAAAATTATCAGATAGACTTCATAATATGAGAACATTAAAATACATGACTCCAGCTAAACAATTATATATTGCAAGGGAAACATTGGATATATATTGTCCATTAGCCCATAGATTAGGAATTGCAAAGATAAAATGGGAGTTAGAAGATCTTTGTTTAAGTTATTTACAACCTGAAGAATATGCAGAACTAAAAAAACTTGTAGATACTAAAAAAGAAGAGAGAGAAATATATATAAAAACTACGATTGATGAATTGAAAAAATATATAATAGGTGAAGCTAAATTAACAGTAACTATAAGTGGTAGATTTAAACATTTTTATAGTATATATAAAAAAATGTATGAAAAAGGAAAGGAATTTGATGACATTTATGATCTTATGGGAATTAGAATAATAGCAGAGACAAAGGCAGAATGCTACCATATATTAGGAATTATTCAAAGTAAATATCAACCTGTTCCAGGAAGATTTAAAGATTATATCTCTGCTCCAAAAACAAATAACTATCAATCTATTCATACTACTATAATAGGTCCTAATGGAAAATTTATAGAGATGCAAATTAGAACGGAAGAAATGAATATTATAGCTGAAGATGGAATTGCAGCTCACTGGAGCTATAAGGAAAAAGCTAATGTAAGCAAAAAAGATCAAGTTTATGGATGGTTAAAAGGAATAATAGAAACACAACAACACGAGAATAGCCAGGAATTTGTAGAAGAATTTAAGCAAGAATTAGTTAAAGAAAGTGTTTTTGTGTTTTCACCAAAGGGTGATATTGTAGAATTAGTTTTAGGATCGACACCTTTAGATTTTGCTTTTCATATTCATACAGATGTAGGGTGTAAATGTATAGGAGCAAAAGTAAATGGAAAAATAGCTACATTAGAATATAAATTAAAAAATGGAGATAAAGTAGAAATAATTACTTCTAAAAATGCTAAAGGTCCAGGAAATGATTGGCTAAATATAGTTGTCACAAATGGTGCTAAAAATAAAATTAGAAAATGGTTAAAAGAAAAAAAATATTCTGAAAATATAAAATTAGGAAAAGAATTATTAGAGAAAGAATCTTTAAAATTAGGTTTAACTTTAAAAGATTTTGAAGAGAATATAATTGTAAAGAAACATTTAGAGAAGCATAACATACCAGTAATAGATGATTTTTATTTTCAGTTAGCAGAGAAAAGAAGTAAAATTAATGTAATAATAGGGAAATTAAAAATAAGTATAGAGAAAGAGAAAGAATTGCTAAATCTCTCAACTTTAACTGAAGTTTCCAATGAAAAAAGAGAAAAAACTAGTAAAAAAAATGATTTTGGAATAGTTATTGATGGGACAAATAATACTCTTACAAAATTTGCTAAGTGCTGTACTCCTTTACCCGGCGATTCAGTTTCAGGGTATGTAACAAAATTAACTGGAATAACCATTCACAGAAAAGATTGCATAAATTTTAAGAATATGATTAAAATGGATAAAGCAAGAGAAATTGAGGTGAATTGGGATACCGCAGTATTAGAAAAAAAAATGAATAAGTACAAATTTACATTTAATATCTTTACAAAAGATAGAGCTAATATACTTATGGATATAATTACTCTTGTTTCAAATCATAAAATAAATTTAGTTTCAATAAATTCAACTGAAATAAATAAAGATGGAAATAAAATTATGAAAATAAAATTAACTATTGAGATAAGCGACAAGAATGAATATAAAATTTTAGTTAATAATATATTAAAGATAAAAGATATAGTATCAATTGAGAGATAAATAAAAAATAGGAGATTAAAATAATGATAGAAAAATTACCAGTAACATATGAACTTCTAGGTACAGATGGAAAAGCTAGAGCAGGAGTAATAACGACTCTTCACGGAACAATAGAAACGCCAGTTTTTATGCCGGTTGGGACTCAAGCAACAGTAAAAACAATGACTCCAGAAGAATTAGAAGAGATAGGAGCAGAAATAATACTTGGAAATACATACCATCTTTACCTTAGACCTAGTGATGAAATTGTAGCAAAGTTTGGTGGACTTCATAAGTTTATGAATTGGAAAAAACCTATTTTAACAGATTCAGGAGGGTTTCAAGTTTTTAGTTTAGGAGCTAGAAAAGTTGTAGATGGTGCTGTAGGAACTTCTTTAGTTAAAATAACAGAAGAAGGAGTTCATTTTAGATCTCATTTAGATGGTTCTAAGCATTTTATCTCTCCAGAAAAATCAATAAATATTCAAAATAATTTAGGCTCTGATATTGTTATGTTATTTGATGAGTGCCCACCAGGTCTTTCAGATAAAAAATATTTGATTCCTTCTATAGAAAGAACTACAAGATGGGCAAAAAGATGTGTAGAAGCTCATAAAAATCCAAGAACACAAGGACTTTTTGCAATTGTTCAAGGCGGAATTTATGAAGATTTAAGAAAAAAAAGTTTAGATGAACTATCAGTTATGGATGAAAGCTTTTCAGGATATGCTATAGGTGGCTTAGCTGTTGGAGAACCAAGAGAAGATATGTATAGAATTCTTGACTATATCGTGGAAAAATGTCCTATGAAAAAACCTAGATACTTAATGGGTGTTGGGGAACCTGTGGATATGTTAGAAGCAATAGAATCAGGGGTAGATATGATGGACTGCGTTCAACCTTCAAGAATAGGTAGACATGGAACTATTTTTACAAAGTATGGAAGATTAGTGGTAAAAAATGCAAGTTATGCTGAAGATGATAGACCCTTAGATGAGGGGTGTAATTGCTATGTTTGTAAAAATTATACTAGAGGATATATAAGACATTTATTTAAAGCCGAGGAAATTTTAGGAGGAAGACTTGCAACTTATCATAATTTATATTTTCTTTTAAATATGATGAAGGAAGCTAGAAAGGCAATTTTAAATAAAAACTTTACAAATTATAAAAATGAATTTATAAAAACTTATTCCATGGGAAAAACTTCTTTATGGTTAACACCTAAAAAAATTGGGGAATAAAATAGGAGTTGAAAATTGTGATTGAAGTAACAAAAGTTGAACTAAAGGTAAAAATAGAAGAATGTTTGAAACTTGCTAAAAGTAAAAATGGTGAATTAGTTATGTACTCTAAAGGAGCAGAAGAAGAGTACGTTATTATTTCTATGAAAGATTTTTTAACTTTTAAAACTAACAAAAATGATATAATAGAAGTTACAATTTATGATAAAAAAGAAGATGATGATATTTTTTATGAAGAGTATAGATTAATTGAGGCTGAAGATAAAGCGTTGAAAAAAATAGAATTGCAGCTAAAAAATACAAACTATTTTAGTAAATTTATAAAAAAATAATGAAAGATATGTTTTATATTTAATATTTAAGTTTAGAAATATAGGAGGTATTATGTTTAAAACGAATTATAAAGTGGCAATAAATGATATAAATTATGGCGGACATATGGGAAATCAAGTACCTTTAGCATTGTTTCAACAAGTTAGATTAGAATTTTTTCAAAGCGTGGGATTATCAGAACTTAACATAGGTGATGGAGTGGGGACTATTCAAAGAGAAAGTTGGATAAAGTATAATAAAGAGATTTTTTTCAATGAAAATCTTATTTTAGAGATTTTAGATATAGAAATTGATAGATTATCATTATTGATAAAATATAATATATATAAAGAAACGGGAGAAAATGCAGTGGAAGGAACAACGACTATGTTAGCCTATGATTACAGTAAAAAAAAACTGTCTAGAGTTCCAGAGAATTTTAAGATTATTATGAAAAAATATAAAAATCAATAAATTAAAATTAAATATTTTAGTAAAAATAAAACATCTTCAAATTAGTATAAAGAAAACTAATTTGAAGATGTTTTATTTTTATATAAACTATATTTTTATTGTAAATTTAAAATTAAATCTTTATAAAATTGTTCTCCTAAACCAAAAATAAAAGAATTTTTATAAGCTATATAAATAGGTATATAATGTTTTCCGAAAAATCCATCTGGATTTATTCTTTTGAATATTGAAGATTCAGAGTAAGATAAATTAATACATGGAATTTTATAAAAATCTTCCCTAGTAAAACTATTGGTAAAATCGTCAGGGAGAGTTATATAGGCTTGACTATCATCATCCTCAACTAATATTTCAAGTGGCCATAAAGAACAGATAAGAGGCTTTAAATTGATAATTTCTTTTGGAGTTAAATTTTGTTCCAATGCAATAGAATGAATGGAACATAGAATACATGAATTGTTTGGTTTATAAGAACAGCTACAGTTGCTAATTTCTTCTTCTGCAAAATCATCAGGAACTAGAGCTTCATTTTCTTTAATACTTAAAATTATTTCATCTTTACTAAATCCAAACTCTTCTAAAATATCATTATTTTTTGTTTTTTTATTATATTCATCATAATTTTTTAAAATAAAATCCCGTGTATGTTTTTCAAAAATAGCAGGATTTCCACCACAACAGTTATCCTGACAGCTAAAACAGTCAAAATTAACTAATTT
>JBOFUX010000007.1:0-3952 GCA_051652785.1 Fusobacteriaceae bacterium
ATAATGAGTTCATCACAAGTTGGAAAAACAGAATTACTTCTAAATATAATTGGAAGATTCATGCACTTAGATCCATGTTCAATACTTTTAATTTTTCCAACCTCTAGTTTTGGAAAAGCTTTCAGTCATGAAAGGCTAGGTCCTATGATTAGAGATACAGAAGTATTAAGGAAAATAATCATGATAGATAATAACGACACTATCATGAGAAAAAAATTTCCTGGAGGATTTGTGACAATTGTAGGAGCACAATCTCCAACAGAACTTTCAGGGCGACCAATTAGAATAGTATTAATGGACGAGGTGGATAGATTTCCACAGTCTGCAGGAACAGAGGGTTCACCAATAGACCTTGCAGATAGAAGAACACAAAACTTTCACAATAAAAAATCCATTAGAGTGTCAACACCAACACTAGATGGAATAAGCTTAATTCAAGGGGAATATAAAAACTCATCACAAGAAGAGTGGGCACTTGAATGTCCACACTGTAAAGAATACCAAGTGTTAGTTTGGGATAATTTAAAGTGGAGTGATAAAAATTCAAAAACAGTAAAATTATTATGTAACCATTGTGGTGTTCTAAGTACAGAAAAACAATGGAAAGGGGACAAGCAAAAAGGGAAATGGATTTCTAAATTTCCTGAAAGAAAAGAACATAGAGGGTTTGCAATGAATGCTCTAGCCAGTCCTTGGGTTAAATGGTCAGAAATTGTAGAGGAGTTTTATGCCTCAAAAGATGACCCTAATAGACTTCAAACATTTTATAACACGGTTCTAGGGTTACCTTGGAAAACAAATACATCAGAAATAAAAGACTTTATGAAACTATACAATTCAAGAATAGACTATGAAGCAGAACTTCACAAAGATATAAAATATCTAACATGTGGAGTAGATGTACAAGCTAATAGACTTGAACTTGAGATAGTTGGCTGGGGATTAGGTCAAAGAAGTTACGGAGTTATGTATACCGTGATACAAGGAAGTCCTGGAGAACAAAGTACATGGGATAAATTATATAAAATATTAAAAAGAGATTTTTATTTCAAAAATAAAAAAGATACATTAAAGATTGCGATAACATTAATAGATTCTGGACATGCGACGAACGAAGTGTATAACTTTGTTCACGGGAAAGAAGAAGAAAATATATTTGCAATAAAAGGAATTGGTGGAGAAGGTAAAAATCCAATTAATGGATTTAATACTGTTCACAAGGAAGGATGCCTCCCTATTAATTTGTTGAGTCTAGGAGTAAATGCTTTAAAAGATACACTTTACTTTAGGTTAGATTTAGAAGAGGGAGCAGGACAATGCTTCTTTCCATTAGAAAATGGATATAGTGTAGATTATTTCAAAGGTTTAACAGCAGAAGTAAAAAAATTACAAAAGACAAATAAAGGAAAAAAACTTTCATGGGAAATTATTCCAGGGCGAAAAAGAAATGAACCTTTGGATATCAGAAACTATAATACAGCAGGAATGTTGTTTATAGAAAATACTGAACAATTGTTAAGAGAGGAGAGAGAAGATGTATAGCAAAGAACAATGTGAAAAACACTTAGAAATTTGGTTAGAAGCAGAAATAGCAATTGCAAGTGCACAGGAATACGAGCACATGGGAAAAAAGTTAAAAAAAGCAGATTTAAGATATGTTCTTCAAATGCAAGAAGTTTGGGAAAAAAGATTAGAAAGAGCTAAAGGAATTAGTGGTGGAGGATTTATAACTGGATATCCAAGATAGGGGGCTAAATGAGTATTTTAGATAAAATAAAAAATATTATTCATAGACAGCCTAAAGAAATAGAAAATAAAGGCTATGAGCAAAGAGGAAGTACTGAGGACTACACCTGGCAACCAGAACCTGAAAGTCCTGATAATGATATATTAGAAAATTTAGAAGACATGAGAGCGCGAAGTAGAGATCTATACATGAACAATGAAATAGCAACTGCTATTTTAGACAAGTATAAAACTAAAGTAATAGGAACAGGATTAATACCAAAACCAACAATAAATTATAGATATTTAAATATATCTAAAGAAAAAGCAAAAGAGATGGAACAGTTAATTAGCACCAAGTTTGACGCTTGGGCTTACAGCACTAACTCAGACAGTTCAAGAGTACATGATTTTTATACTTTACAATCCTTGGTCCAGTTAAGTTGGATAATGAACGGAGATGTATTTGCCGTAGTAAAAAGAAAACCAACAAGAGATATAGATGTGGAACTCTGTATTCAACTTTTAGAAGTAGATAGAGTTACGAACCCTAGTGGTGGTAACCAAGCTATAAAAGGTGGAGTAGAAGTAGACAAAGAAGGAACTTTACTCAACTATTATATTTCTAACAAGCATCCGGGAGACGGGTCGGTAGAAATAAAAAAATATCCTGTATTTAATTCTATGGCGAGGAGAAATATACTACATATTTTTGAACCAACAAGAATAGGACAAAGAAGAGGAGTACCTCTATTGAGTCCTGTTCTGAGGACATTTAAACAATTAGACAGATATAAAAAAGCAGAAATGATGGCAGCGGTGCTTAATGCTTCAGTTGCAATGTTGTTAAAAACTGAAAATGCTTCTAATATTTTAAATAAAGATAAAGTTATGCAGTCAATGGGGAAAGAAAATGAACCTAGAACATCGAGTAAAAACTCGATAGAAAGAGAACTGAATAAGAGCTTTGGTCACGGTCAAGTTTATGTAGCGGGAAAAGATGAAGAGCTAAAAGAGTTCATAACATCAAGACCTAATAAGAATTATAAAGACTTTGTAGAGAAAATATGTGAAGAGTTAGGAGCAGCAGCTGGTATTCCAGTAGAAGTAATGATGAGTAGTTTTAAATCATCATATTCAGCAGCTAAAGCATCACTTGAAGAAGCAGAAGCAAGATTTAAAACAGCAAGAAGAATTATAGAAAAGAAATTTTGCCAGCCAATTTATGAAGAATTCATAATTGAACTTATGAAAAATGGAGATATAGAGTGTCCTAACTTTTTTGACGATGTAACAGTGAGATATGCATTCTCACATTGCATTTGGATAGGAACTAACAAAACATCGTTAGATCCTTTGAGAGATGCAAAAGCAGATGAAGTTAATTTAAGAAATAAAATAACGACAAGAGCAATAATAGCAAGAAGAAACGGAGTTGATTATGATGATATAACTGGTGAAATAATGCGAGAGGAAGAAATGCTTGCTAATCATGAGTTAAACCTAATAAAGATAAAAAAATCATATAAAGGAGGTGAAAAAAATGAAATGGTGGGAAATAATAAATAAAGGAAAAACAGGAGAAATAAAAGTTTTTGGGGATATAGCAAGATACACTTGGATTGAAAGTGATTGTAGTGCTAAAAGTTTTACAGACCAGCTAGAAAATTTAAAAGGTTGTGAAGAAATAACTTTAAGAATAAATTCAAACGGTGGTTCGGTGTATGAAGCTGTAGCTATGTTTAATTCTTTTAGAAGATTTACAAAAGAAAACAACATAACAACAACAACGTATATAGAAGGCATGGCAGCGAGTGCAGCATCATATTTAGCACTTGCAAGTTCTAAAGTGTATATGGGGGTTGGATGTAAATTTATGATTCATAATCCAGCAACTTATAGCGGAGGAACAAGCAATGACTTTAGAAAAGTAGCAGAGCAATTAGATGCTGTAAAAGAAGATATCCTTGATATTTACATGGAAAAAACAAAATTAACAAGAGAAGAAATAAGTGCATATATGGACGAAGAAAAATACTTCTCAACAAAAGAGGCAATAGAAACAGGCTTTGTTGATGCAGAAGTAGCACTTAGCGAAAAAGATTTAAAAAACAATATAAAAAATATGTTTTCAAATGAAATAGTTAATAAATTATTTCCAGAAATAAATAAAACAAATACGGAGGAAGAAATGACAGGTTTAGAAATAAAAAACAAATACCCTGAT
>JBOFUX010000008.1:0-8720 GCA_051652785.1 Fusobacteriaceae bacterium
AATCGTGAATTAGTGGAAAATATATTTATGCAACATGACATAGATTATGTTGTAAACTTTGCAGCAGAATCCCACGTTGATCGTAGTATAGAAAATCCTGGAATATTTTTAGAAACAAACATACTAGGAACACAAAACCTTATGGAAGTAGCAAAATCATTTTGGACTATAGGAAAAGATGAAAATGGATATCCAGTGTATAAAAAAGGAAAAAAGTTTCATCATGTTTCAACAGATGAAGTATATGGAAGTTTACCTAAGGACTGGGATACAGCAAAGGAATTGGTTTTAAGAGAAGATGTAGCAACTATTGCAACAGGAAGAACTAACTTAGAAACTTATGGGGAAGGGATGTTTGTAGAGAAAACACCTTTAGATGCCCGAAGTCCATATTCAGCTTCAAAAACCTCAGCAGATTTAATGGTAATGGCCTATGGGGAAACATATAAATTTCCATTTAACATAACAAGATGTTCAAACAATTACGGAGCATATCATTTTCCAGAAAAATTAATTCCTTTAATTATAAAAAATATTTTAGCAGGAAAAAAACTACCTGTTTATGGAAAAGGTGATAATGTAAGAGATTGGCTTTATGTAATGGACCACTGTAAAGGTATTGATATGGTTATATCAAAAGCACCAATTCATGAAATATACAATATAGGTGGATTTAACGAAGAACAAAATATAAATATAGTTAAATTAACCATAGACACTATAGCAAAAATAATGAAAGATGAACCAAAGTACAGAGAAATATTAACGACAAATATAGAGAACATAAACTATAATTTAATAACCTACGTTCAAGACAGATTAGGTCATGATGCAAGGTATGCAATTGACCCAACAAAGATAGTAACAGAACTTGGATGGTATCCAGAAACTCCTTTTACAAAGGGGATAGAACTAACAATAAGATGGTATTTAGATAACCAAGCTTGGGTAGAAGAAGTAGCTTCAGGAGATTATCAAAAATACTATAATGAAATGTATGGGAATAGGTAAAGGAACGGGATTTTAGTTAGAAAATTTAGGACAATTAAACTTGAAATTTAGCGACACTATCTATTTAGAAGATAATATTGACTTTTATTAAAATTATAGCTATACTATATTATATTCAATGGAAACCCCTTGCCATAGTAGGGACTTTTAATAGTTGGAAACCCCTTGCCATAGTAGGGACTTTTAATAGTTGGATTTTCTCTGCCAGAGTGAGAAGGAAGAAGTTATGAGGTTATTCATAACTTTTTTTTATAGGAGACCAATGGAAATAGTAAAATTAGATGAATATTATTTAAATTTAATAAAACAAAAGAATCCTTTCTACCCTGAGGAGGGGATTGGTGTAAAAATCTATGAAAACAACGAATTCTTTTTTGTTCCAATAACTTCACAAAAAAAAGAAATATTAAATCACGAAGCAAAAAAATTTTTAAGTCTTGAAAAAAATGGAACACTACTCATATGCGATTATATTTATATCAATCCTTTTTTAGTAAATAAACTAAAAGAAAATAAAACTATAATATCCGAAATTCAGTTGCTCCAAGAGAATAAAAATTTGATTTTAAAAAATATTAGATTTCAAATTAATTATTCAAAAAATAAACAAGATTTGATAAAAAAAGAAATCTTAAATGAATATATTAAAGAATTTGTAGAATATAATAAAAAACAGGCGATTAATTATGCAAATAATGCTATAATTTCAATGAAAAATTTAGAAAAATTAAATTTCACATTTGATGAAGTAGAAAAAATAATAAAGTATAAAGTTTTTGAAAAAATAGATTTATATGATGTAAAAACTATTTTTAATTTAAAAGAGGCTTGGGAATTATTAGTTAAAACCTTAAAAGAGCCACTAACATTAGATTATATTATAAAAATGAATGAATTAATAGCTAGTCACCAAGCTTTAAAAGTGGGAGACATTAGAGATGGGACTAATTCAGTTGGTGGAGAATTTTTAATTCCAATACCCAATAAAGAAAAAATAGTATCATATATAGAGAGAATCTTAAAAAATAAAAGTATTAAAATAGAGCTAAAAGCTCTGTTAATATTCCATAAATTAATAATAGAGCAGTGGTTTTGGGATGGAAATAAAAGAACAGCTTTTATAATAGCAAATAAATTTTTAATAGAAAATGGAAAAGGAATTTTTTTATTAGATGAAACAAATTTTGATAAATTTTCTTCTCTATTACACGAATGTTATAAAAATAAAGAGAATAGAGTGGTATTTTTCAAATTTATTCAAGAATATTGTATAAAAACATGGGTATAAAATAAAGAGCTTTCAAAGGAATAAATTATATTTGAAATAATAAATCAAAAAAATTACTGATAAATACTTGACACTATCTTAGTAATAAAAAAACTTGTCTTTTAGTTATAAATATATTAAAATAGTGTATATTTAATACACGGAGGTCTAATTAAATGAAAATAAAATTATTCCTATTCACTTTAATCACAACAATCACTTTAGCTACAAGTATAGAACCTTTTAAAGAGGGGATTTATCTAGGAAGTGCCAATGGATATAAAGGAAAAGTAAAAGTCGAAGTAAAGTTATCTAAAAATAAAATTGAAGATATAAAAGTCATTTCAAATACAGATACCCCTGTAATTTCAGAGGCACCAGTTAATATTATTCCCAAAAGAATTTTAAAAACTCAAGGTCTTGGAGTTGATATGGTTGCAGGAGCAACAAGTACAAGTAGAGCTTTAGTATCAGCTGTAAATAATGCAATAAAATCCTCTGGTTATAAAACAAATTTAAGAAGAATAAAATCTGAAAAACCTAATTTTTCAGATAATGTTATTACACATGATAATGATGTTGTTGTTATAGGAGCAGGAGGAGCAGGATTAATAGCAGCAATAGAGGCAAAATTAAATGGAGCCAATGTCTGTGTTATCGAAAAAATGGAATTTCCTGGTGGAAATACTCTTATATCAGGTGCAGAATATGCTGCTCCAAATAACTGGGTGCAAACTAAAGAAGGGTTAAAAGATAGTAAAGATTTATTCTATAACGATATAATAAAAGGGGGAGATAACGAAAGTAATCCTACTCTTGCTAAAATTCTTTCAGAAAATGCTTTAAGTGGTGCTGAGGTTATAACTAAATTAATTGCTAAAGCTAAAGAATTAGAAATCCCTATATATTTAGGTACTAATGCTGTGGAACTTATAGAAAAAGATAATAGAATTATTGGTGTTAAATCTTTAACGGATACAGAAACTCATAATTTCATGGCAAAAAAAAGTGTTATAATAGCAAGTGGTGGTTTCGGTTCAAATGTATCTATGAGAAAAAAATATGACTCTAGAATGGATGAAAAAATACTTTCTACAAATACTAAGGGAATTACTGGAGATGGAATCCTTATGGGAGAGAAAATAGGTGCTGCTACAACTGATATGGAATTTATTCAAACCTATCCGATTTGTGATCCAGAAAATGGTTCTCTTCTATATACTGGTGATGTAAGACTTGCAGGAAGCGCAATATTAGTCAATAAAGAGGGGAAACGTTTTGTAGAAGAATTAGATAGAAGAGATACTATTTCATTTGCAATAACAAAACAAACAGGTGGAGTAGGATATTTGTTTTGGGATCAAAATCAACTTGATAAAACTGGTGTAGCAGTTCATCATAAGGGAGAATATGATGCTTTATTAAGAAGAAAAATCTTAGTTAAAGCTGACACAATTGAAGAAGCTGCAAAATATTTTGATATAAATTCTAAAGAGCTAAAAATAACAGTTGAAAAATATAATGATTATGCAAAAGATGGAAAAGATTTAGAATTTAATAAAAGAGGTGGTCTTGTAGCTTTTACAGAAGGACCGTATTACATTTTAAAAAATACTCCAGCAATCCACCACACTATGGGTGGACTTGTTATCGATTCTCAAACAAGAGTTTTAGATACAAAGGGTAATCCAATTCAAGGACTTTATGCTGCTGGAGAGGTTACTGGAGACATACATGGAAAAAACCGTTTAGGAAGTAATGCCATTGCTGATATAACAGTTTTTGGAAAAATATCAGGAAAAACAGCTGCAAAAAATTAAAATAAAAAACAGCTAAAGTTAGTTTTAGCTTGGGCTGAATTGAGACAAGAAGAACTAAGAGCAGACTGGAAATTGGCAATGGAGAGTGAACTTCCATTTCATATTGAACCTTTAAAATAGAGGTGATTCTTATGTATATAGGCGTAAAAGATGTAAAGGCTTTGAAGGATTACAAACTTCAGCTTACATTCAAAAGTGATGAAACTAAAATATTTGATGTATCTCCGTATTTAGACAAAGGAATATTTAAGACTTTGAAAAACATAAATGTCTTCAATAGCGTTAGAGTTGCCTTTGATTCTATTGAATGGAGTAATGGAGTTGATATAGACCCTGAAACTCTATATGAAGATAGTATATAACGCTTTAATTTAACTCTTGTTAAGTATTATATTCAATGGAAACCCCTTACCATAGTAGGGACTTTTAATAGTTGGATTTTCTCTACCAGAGTGAGAAGGAAGAAGTTATGAGATTATTCATAACTTTTTTTTATAGGAGACCAGTTTTTTTAGTATTTGTAGCTGACTTTTATAAAACAGATGTAGCGCTAAATATGATAGGAAAGAAACAGATAATAGAAGAAAGTAATGAAGTCTTATTAGTTGGTGCTACTGATGTGGAAATTATTAAATTTACCTAAAAAAACATTTCCAATAGCTGGTTTTGTTTTAGGTTATCCTGCAGAAAACGTTTTACAAAAACCACGTTTGCCATTAATATCTCTTAGAAATAAATAGAGCGTTCTCTTTAAAAGAGAAACGCTCTATTTTTATCTTAATACATCTAACAAATTCTAAGTTCTAAAAATATTATTTTTTAAAAGATAAAGCATGATTAGTACTTTTCCTAATCTTTTATTACATTTAGGAAATAGTATTCAGCTAATCTAAAGAGTATATCTTGTGTTTTTACCTGTTCCTGTTCTTTTGATAGTTTCAGATTCTATCATTATTTTCAAAATTTCAGAAATACGAGTTTTTCCAAGATTAAGTAATTTTTGAGCCTCACTTGTAGACATTTGATTATTTTTTCTTAAATATTCTTTTATTTCATATTGATAAAAAACAATATTCGTTCGTTCGTCCGTTCGTTCGTTCGTTCGTTCGCTTTTATTTCTATAGAAGATAACACTAAAAAAATCTCCCCTTTCAGAAATTAAAGGTTCTTTTAAATTCAGAGCAAGGCATTGTTTTTTTATTTTAATAAGACCAGTTCCCCATTGTTCAACGTATCCAAGTTCTCGGAAAATTCGAGTAATAGATTTATTTCTAGCTTCAGATCTTCCAGTAAAGGCTTCGTCAAGAGTTATTGAATATGGTAAACCGCCTGGAGAAAGGATTTCTAAAACATCTTCAAATATTGCAACTTTTAAGTTTCGCCCTCTATTTGAGTAATCTCTATGTATTATAGCATTTATAATGGCTTCTCTTATTGATTCAAGAGGTAGTTCATAGGTATCAGTTCGCTGAAGTCCTTTTATTTCTCCTCTTAAAAAAAGATTGTTTTTAATAAATTTTTCTATTTCGTTTAATTGTTCAAAAAGATTTCCGGAAAATTCTTTTTTATCAATAAAAATTTCAGGAGTATTTCCTTTAAAATTAGCACATTGCGTTTCCACATGATCATGTAGCCCAAGAATAATAGATAATGCTCTTGTGGGATAAATTTTTCCAGACTCTTCTTTTACGAGTTTAAGTCCTTTCATTTTTGAAATATTAAAACTTTTTCCAATGTTTTTAAATTTATTTTCTAGAACAGAAATATCAATATCTTTAAAATCTACAGTATAGTCTATTTCTTCATCATAACATAAACCCAAATTTTGTCGCTTTAGTTCTTGAATATTTTCCAAACTAGCTTTTCTATTAGTTGCCCCAATTCTTAAATAGACTCCATTTTCTATTCCTTCATTTTTAATAAAATATGGTTTAGTACTTCCTCGATAGATTTCTATGACAAGTATTATTTTACCGTCAATATTTTTAATATATATTTCAGGAAGAATATTAGGATAACAAGTTTCATAGATTAGTGAGACTATTCTATCTTGTAATTCAAAAATATCTTTGTCTTCTAATCCGATGATTTCTCTTTTATCATTTACTCCAATAAATATTTTTCCACCAGCAGTATTGGAAAAAGCAACTATAGTTCTTATAATCTGATCTTTTGTTGGAAATTGTTCTTTAAATTCTAAGGTTTTATTTTCCCCCGATTTTATAAGTTCTTTGACATCCATCTAAACCTCCTTTTGCACTATCATTTTATTAACTCACCAATTGATATATATGGATTTTTATATCTTAAACTATTCTCGCTTTTCTTTCCAGAAGTTATAGCAATGGAAGGACATAAATTAACACAAGCTAAGCAATCCTCACAACTACTATTCCATATAGGGAAACCATCTTTTAGGTGAATATTATTAACAGGACAGACTTGCTCACAAATTTTACAACTAGTGCATTTATCTTTTTTTACTATAAAGTTTTTGTGAACTGTATTTAATCCCAATCTCCAAAATTTATATATTCCAAGGAAAATAAAATAGAGTAATGTAGATTTATGAGGACTTATTCCTTTATTATTTATAGTATTAGTTATATCTTTTATTTTAGGGCTAGATAATTCTATATCTTTAATAGCAGCATTCTCTGACAAAGGTTTGAAAAATTTCAAGTAATTGTCTGGCATATGACAATATTCAGAATAATTTAATTTAGAATTTTTATTTTTTAGTATTTTATTAATTTGATGAAATGGTATCCCATAACCACTCCCACCACAAGTTGCTAGGGCAAAAATATATGAAATATTTCCTATTTGAATATTTTCAAGAAACTCTTGAACTATTTTAGGGATTCCCATTGCATAAATAGGAAATAATATTCCAACTTCACCTTCTAATTTGATATTTTTATTAATAACATGAGCTATATTAATCAAATCATAAGAGCAATTATCTTTTAAATGTTTTGCTAAATAAAGAGTGTTTCCTGTTCCAGAAAAGTAATATATTGTCTTCATTTTTTTATTCATCCCCCTTCTTTTATTTAATATTGTTCTCATTAAATTATTATAACATACAATAAAAAAATATGTTTCTAAATATAGATAAAAGTTACTTTATAAAATACTAAAAAACAAAGATAATTTTTCAGAAAAAATAGCGATTAAACTTGAAGCGTAATAATGAGGATGTGAATTAGAAAGTTAAAATTATATTAAAAACTAGTGCTTTGAATGAATTAATTTTTTTTGAAATTTGGGACAATTAAACTTGCAATTTAGGTTAAAAAGAAAAAATTGTACAATGCTTAAAGTAGGAAAAGACTTAGAATCTAATGACCACATTTTTTTAACAAATTCTAATTTTCAAAAAAATAAAAAAATAAAAATGATAGATATTAAATATTCAGAAGTTATTGAAAATCTAATTGAAAAAAAAATAGATGCTACTATTTGGAATTATGATGATATTTTAGATAAACTTGTACATTTGAAAAAACATGGAATAGTTATGGAAGAGTTAAATGAAAATGAGAAAAATCTATTAGCTACAGAATCAGTAATAGTAGTGAGAAAAGATAATGAAATTATAAAAAAAATATTTAAAAAATTTTTTGATAAAGAAAAAATTAAACTTATAAATTAATAAAAAAATTGGGAGGGAGAATGAACTTACACACGAGGCTAGAGATATTAAATAATTCAGGAGCAATTTATGATGAATCTTTAATAGTTGTAGAAGATCCTAAAATAATCAATCCTAAGTTATTTTTAGAGGAAGTGTTGAATGAATGGAAGTTTAGGTGAATTATATAAATATATGATGAAACTACGGATAAATATCTCTTAGAAAAAAATAGAGCGTTCTCTTTAAAAGAGAAACGCTCTATTTTTTTTTGATATATCTAACAAATCATAAACTCTATAAATATTATTTTTTAAAAGATAAAGCATGATTAATACTTTTCCTAATCTTCCATTGCATTTAGAAAATAATAATTTTAAAATAACACATACAGGTAAAAAACGTATTAAAATGGTATCTTTTCTATAATTATAGGCACCATTATTCTAAAATAGTTATACCATATATATTTTTTTATGTCAATTTTTTTTTCAAAAATAATTAGGTTTTTTAGTCACGATTAAAGGTAAAATTTTTAAAATAATAGCAGTAAACATAGAGATTTTTAAATTATAAAATTTCTATATAATTTTTTTTTTTAATTTTTTTTAATTTTTTTCTTATAAAAAATATTTTTAAAGAACTATTTTTATAAATCCTACCCTGCTTATAATCTAATCAAAATCAAAATTAAAAAAAAGTTAAAGTTACCATTCATAATCTTAATCTTTTACTACCTATTTATGAGTATTTTCTTTTAAATTATAATAACAATAATGGTGCCTACAATTATAGAGAAGTTATCATTAAGAAAAAAATAAAATAAGAACTGAAAACCAAGGAGTGGAAAACTAATGAAATTCATAAAAAAAATAATCATAATCACATTATTGTTGTGTAGTACTTTGAATATTTATGGAATAAAAATATCTCCAATATCATTTGATAAAAGAATAGATGTAGAAGATTCCTTTGCAGAGATAAC
>JBOFUX010000009.1:0-37508 GCA_051652785.1 Fusobacteriaceae bacterium
AAAAGTATTTAAAGAGTATTTAAAAGAATTGATATTTTTAATATTATATTCTTTTATCAAAATATCAAAAGTTTTAGTTGTTAGAAAAAAATTATTTAAAATTAAATCAATTTTAATTTTTATAATTAATTTAATCAAAGTTGTCTTAAAGTTTAAATAAATTAAATTATCTAATTTAGATTTAGAGAGAGAAAAAGATACTTCCAGAACTTTAATAATTTCATTGGAAGGTAACTTAATATTTCCTTTAATACAAAATATTAAATTGGATATATTTATATTAATTGTATCAGAAATAAGAGATAAATCATTAGAAATAAGCTCACCCTCTCTAAGGAGAGAAAGTAAAAGTTCATAAAAAAATAGTGGATTATTTATAAAAAAATTAGGTTTTAATATTTTTTCAAAATCACTAAAAGAATTAGAATAATAAAATTTTTTTATAATTTTATTATAAGGATTTATAGAAAGTTTTTTAATAAAATTATAGTTTAAATGAATGATAATAATTTCAGCTGTAGGCGAATATAAATTACAATTTTGAAGAATTGAATTTGCAGAAGTAATTAAAACTTCTTCTTGATTAAGTAAAATTTTATTATTGTGAAAATTATAAAAAATTTTTCCCTTTAAAAGAATACGAATAGCAATTCCTGAAGAATATGAATAAGGGAGAGTTAAAATATCACGAGAGTTTTGAGTGATATAGATTACTTTAAAAAACTGATTTGAAAAAATAGTTTTATGATAATTTTTGTTATTTTTTAAATGATAATTGCAAAGATGAAAAATATTTTCTTTAGATGCTAAAATCCAGTTTTGAATTTCAATCTCTATATTAAATTCTTTTAAAATAAAATTAAATTTAGAAAATTGATTAATTTCATAAATATCAATAATTTTTTCACAAAATAAGTAAATAGAGTCAACTTTATTGAGAGTAAAGGGAGAGTAATTTTTATTATTAAGGTAACATTCAATAATTTTAAGTAGATAAGTATTGGAAATATAAAGTCCATTATGAAGTGAAATAAATGTAATTAACTGTTGGATAAGCTCAAAACGAACTAATAAATTTTTATCTTTTTTCATTAAAGAATATAAATAAATATCTAACATAATACTCCATCCTCTTTATTTATTTTAAATTTTGTTTTTTAAAGACAAGTGGTGACATTCCAATAACCTTATTAAATTTTTTATAAAAAGTTGCCTCAGTATATCCTATTTGATAGCTAATTTCATCAATTGTTTGTTTGCTTGAAAGAAGAAGAAAACAAGCATGATTGATTTTTAAATTTTGTATAATTTTAGTGGGGGTTAAATTAAAAGATTTATTAAATAATTGATAAAGTTTAGACACTGAAACTTTAAAAGTCTCAAGAAGTATTAAATTAATTTCTGAATCAGTTAAATGAATATTTATAGAAATAGTTTTTAAAATATTACTTTTTAAATTGATCATATTTTTATCTGAAATTTCAAGATATGGATTTAAAATTAGATTCAAAAGATAGATTCCTAAAATATGTAAATTAAAATAATTTTTTGACGTTATAGGGTTTTTATTCAATATAAATTCTAAAATTTTTTTATTAAAAGAAAAATTAAATTTTTTATATAGAAAACTAGGAATAGTAACTTTAATATCAGCAATGAAAGTAGGTTTAATAATAAAAATTAATTCAGAATAGGTAGGTGTTAAAATAAAATAATCTTCTAATATAAAATTTTTATCACAGATTAATAAATCCCCCTTAGAGCAAAAAATAGATTATAGCAATAGGTAAAACCTTGAAGTTATCTCCGCCTTTTCCCCTGCTCCACACCGGACGTGAGACTTTCACCTCATACGGCGTTCCCTCAATAATTTTTTTAGAATTATTGACTTGAGGCTATCCCTCCACCACTTATTATCATGGGTTCATAGGTACTGTGCCTCTTCTCTCACAAGATTAAAAAAATTTCGTTAAATTTTAACTTATATTTACCAGCAAACTCTAACAAAGTTTAACGCTGTATCTTGTTTTCCACGTTCCATATTTTCTATCATTAAACTACTTAGGTCGTTACTATAAGCCTGTAAGCATGATACTGCCTTTAACAGTATAGCGAGTTTCATAATAAAAAGTTTTACTAATCGCCACTTACCTCGCAACATTTCTATTACATAAAATTAAAGACCTGTACACTCGCAACTTCGTCGGCACATTGTGCATTCTAACCATATAATTTGACTCCCTGTCTATCATTATCTCGACCACCTCTGGTTCGCATTTCCTCAGCTTATTCTGTTAGGGATAACTCTCAACCAACTTCACCGAGCTTTATACATTTTAGTAATCTAATATACATTACATATATTGAATTTGTTAGCACCAAATGCATATCGGAGTATTAGAGGAAGCATTTCAAGACGTTACTCTATCATTCTACTTCTCGAAAATATAGTTCTCTATTAATTTGCCTAATAATTAAATTAAGCTTTCTTTAATATGTTACAACTTTTAATTGTAAAACGTGTCGCACTTTTATATTTTATAGCTCCATCTAAGATAAATCTAAATGAAAATGAGTCGTTAAGAAAAAAGCTACTTTGAGTAAAATTATTATCAGGGTTAGATATAAAATAAAATTCAAAGTATTTGTCAGAGAAAGAGTAAAATTTTTCAGTTAACAAAACATAAAGAGAATTTAAATAAATATGGAAAAGAATATCTAAATTTTTAGTGAGTGTATCTACAATTAAATTTGAAAATTTACTATTTTTTAAAAATAAAAAAAATTTTTTTTGAAAGTTACTATGGTCCAGTATCTTTGCAGTATTAAAGAAAAAAATAGTTGCATAAAAAATCTCTTTTTGTATAGAAGACCTTTCCCATAGATATTTAGATTCTTCTTCAAAATTATCAAAATTATTAAGGTAAGTGAAAATTATTGAAATCTCTTTTTCTGTAATAATAAAATTTTTATTAATAATATTAATGCAAAGAAAAGTGTAAATATTATTAATGCACCGAGCGTCTTTATTAGAATTTAAATTAAAAATGGTATTGATGCTATTCATAGAATCCTCCTTTTATATAAAATTTATTTTAAGTGAAAAACCATATTTATTATAATAGAATATCATTTTTTTTTATGTAGTAGGTATTTTTATTAAATTAATAATTTTTTTTGATAATTATTGTATATTTTTATTTAAAAATCAAAAAAATTAATAAAAAATCAAAAAAATGTTAAATAAAAAAAAAAAATAATAATAATGTAAAAAAAATAATAATATAAATAATTGCAGATATAAATTAAATATTAAAACTCTGTTATAATACATAATTAAACATTAATAAAAATGAAAATCGTTATTTATTATAAATATCTTAATGGGGGATAAAGCTATGTTAAAAAAAATAGTAAATAACAGTATATATTTAGGATTATTTTTTATTCTAACTGCAAATATTAATTCAATGTCAATAGGACCAATATATTTTAATCAACGTATAGATGGTAATGGAGGCTATCAAGAGTATGAGATAGATAATGACTCATTCGCCGCTAAACGATATAAAATTCAGGTAACACCTAATACTGAAAATAAAAAACAAAAAGAAGAAATGCAAAAATGGGCTGAGGTTTATCCCAAAGTACTGACAATTCCACCAAAAAGTATAGGAAAAATCAAAGTGTTAATAAGATCACCTCCTGATGCAAAAGAAGGAGAATACAGTTTTGTTTTAACTCCAATACCGATAACAATACCAACTTTAGAAAAACAAAATGAAGATTCTAAATTAGCAAAAATAAGAACAGAAAAACCATTACAATTTTCTATGGTAATAAATGGTTATGTTGGAAATTTAGGTAGCATAGATAAAGAGGTGAAAATTGAAAAGTTAAAAAGTAGTGACAGCTTAAAATTTAAAATAACTAACAATCTGAAAAGAGAGGTTGCACTTGACATACTAATTATGGATAATAAAACAAGATATAGAGATTTATTAAGAGTAAAATCTGGAGAAATAATCGAAAAAAAGTATGAAAATGGAAAAAAAGTAGAGATAAAAGAAGCGGGAACTGGAATAGAAATAAAAACACTTTATTAAATTTTAAATATATCAAGAGTGATATTCAGGAGGGTTAAAATAGTGAAAAAAGTATTATTTGGTTTATTAGGTCTATCAATAATGTCAATGGGAGCTATAGATTTAGAAACCAAAGGAGACAATATATTCTACAACGAGAAAGAGGGACAAGTTAAAATTACAGGAACAGTAAAATCATCAGAGCTTCCAGATGTTAAGTATGTAATATATACTTCATCAGATGGAGGGATTACAATGGGAGAAAATTTAAACTTGCCAGATTTTGTATTAAAGAAAAATACAGAAACAACTGGATTTAAAGAAATTCCTATAGAAAAAGTATATGTAAAGAGAGTAATAGGGGGACAAAAAGTAGACCTTGCAGTAACAGATAAGGTTTCGTTCAAATTAACTTTGGATCCAAGTTATACAGCTCTATCTGATAATAACACTTGGAAGAAAAAAGGGGAATCAAGTATAGTAAGTGTTACATCTCTCTTAACAAAAGCAACACTAGAAGGGGTTGTAAAGGTGGCTGAAACTATAGCTGGTGCAAACTTAACTATAAATGATTACGGAAATATAGTGGCAAATGGCTCACAGGTATTTAGACCAGGACAAGCATTAGCATTTGAACATACTGAAAACGGAGTATTAATGGTGAAAGAGAAAGCATTGAACAATGGAGACAGCTTAGGGGATACTATAACAGATGGCAGTAATATAGATAGAATACTTTTAGGATTTGCAAGTGGAGCAACAATATCAAATGCGAAAATAGGAGTTAAAATTAATTAATACTAAATTTTATTTAAATATGATTAAGAGATAAGCAAAAGACAGGGGATAAAATAAATTATCCTCTGTCTTTATCTAAGGAGATTTCTATGAAATTTAAAAGTTATTTTTTATATTTTATTTTTTATATTTTCTTTCTTTTAAACTTTTTTTCTTTTGCATATATTAATATTTATCCTCTTTCATTTGATCAGAGAATAGATGGTATGGGTGGAGTAAAAGATTTTGTCCTTACTAATATAACAAATAAAGTTATAAAATATCAAATAAGCGTCTTAGAAAATGATGGAAATAACGATATGACATCCTGGACAGAGATTTATCCAAGAAGCATAACATTAAAACCTGGGGCGAAAGGAAAGATAAAAATGTATACTAGATCTTCAAGAGGAGCTGCTCAAGGAGAGTATTCAACTATATTAAATATAAAAGAGTTAGAAGTTCCAAAAGAAATAAAAGAAAAAAAGAATACAGTAGAAGTTTTTACAAATTTAAAAATTAAACTTTATGGTTATGTTGGAAAATTAGATAGTTCTATTTATTTAAATAATATTAAAGTTTTTAAAGGAAAAAATATTAGTGATATTCAGCTAAATGGAGTTTTAAAAAATAATAGTTTAAGAAGAGTTCATTTAGAAATTATGCTATCTGACTCTAATGAAAAAAATAGTATACTAATTAGTGAAACTAAACTAAAAAAAAATGAAGAGGTAGATTTGTCTAATTTGAAAATTTTTAAAAATTCTAAAATTGAAGATAAAAATTATTCAAAATTAAAATACATATATATCTATGAAAAAGGGATAGGTAAATTCTTAAAAAAAGAAAAAATAGGGTGCTAAAATGAAAAAAATTATTTTGTTATTTTTTTTAATGACTCATTTTAATATGGGGTATAGTGAGGACAGACTCAGTATTGATGAGTTACACACTCTAAAAGAAAAAGGGATGCTCTCTCAAGAAGATTATGATATTCTTATTGCAGAATTAAGTGGAACTCTTGAAAATCAACAGCTATATAAACTAAACGTAAATGGAAATTTAATTGATGACAAGTTTAAAGTGTTGATTAAGGGAGATTCTGAATATTTTCCTGTGCTTAAATTTTTAGAATTGTTAGAATTTTTTAATTTAAAACAAACAGAGAATGAAATAAACGTTTCTTTAAAAGAAAGTTTAACAGTTATATTAAATAAAAATAACAATACAATAGAGCTTCCTAATAATAAGGAGTTTAAGAAAAAAATATTAAATGAAAAAAATTATTTATTTAAAAAAGATGAGGAATATTTTTTACGTTCTGATATATTTAAAGATATATTTTTAAATTATTTATCAGATGAAGGAAAAGATTCAACTATAAGAATGAATTTAGCATTTAATACACCAAAAGAATCCTCTATTCTTTTTGAATTAAAACAAAAAGAGATAAAAAAAGAGTTAGAAAAAAATGAAATAGTTTATGTAAATAAAAGAAAAATTTTTGAATTAGGAAACACAAGAGTACAAATTTATCAAAAGTTTGATAAATTAGCCCATGAAGATAAGTATAAAAAAGATTGGGAAGGGTCATTAGAATATCAAGGTGCCGTACTTTATGGAAACTTAACAACAAGTTATGATTTTAAAGAAAATCAAGTTGAAGATATAGAGATAGAATACGAAGATATAGTAAAAGATCATAGTTTAAAACTAGGTGCGTACGAAGCTGGATATAATTCAAGAGAGTTTGGATTTTCTTTAAAAAAAGACAAGGGATATTATGAATTAGGTAGAAAATTTATAATTAGAGAAGATGTTCCCATTGGAAGTAAAGTAGAACTTCTATATATGGGGTATCCTATTGAAGTAAAAGACGCTGAAAACGGAAGTGTAACTTTTGATAGTAGCTTAATTAGAGCAGACAGAAGTTATCAATTAAAGGTTTATGGAGCAAAGGGTGATGTAGAAACAAGATATATTAATACCGCTCAAAACTACAATCAACAAAATAAAGATGATATAGAGTATGACATATTTTTTAGAGAAGAATATAATAGCAAAAAATATCGTTGGAATATAAAGGGTTATTATGGTCTTACAAATGAAATAACACTTGGATTAGGAAATAAACGAACTACTGAAAAAGTAAGAGATAAATATAAATTTTTAGATGAAGGTAGAATGGAGGTAACTTACTCAAATCAAATAAACAATAATACTTATCCCGTAATATTGCAACTTGGAAATGAAAGAACATTAACAAAGGGAGAAAATAGTAATAATGAAAAGTATGAAGAAAGATATAAATATGACGGATTAGCTCAAATAAATCTAAATGATTGGAGACTAAAAACAGAAGTAGAACAATATGGAAAATTTTATAGGGAAAAATCAGAGACTAAATATGGGCTTGAGTACAGTGGATTTAACTCCTTTACATTAGGTTATGAGTATGAAATAAGTGAGTTAAGAAGTGCAAAAAAGGAAGATGAAAATAGATATAAAATCTATTATGATAAAGGGTTAACACAAAATCTATTACTAAGTTCTGAAGTTGAAGTTACTAATAAGAATAATGACGAGTATAGAATGGATTTTTTTTATACAGGTTTTGCATCCTTTAACATAAATTGGAAAAATGCTTGGAAAAAGAGTATTTCAAACTATGAAACAGAGCTTGACGTGTATAGTAATAATTTTTATAAAATAATAGATTACTCTTTTGGAGTAAAATATTCAGTAAAACTTAAAGAAAGAGTAGTTTTTAGTTTTAATATAGACTATGATAATTTCTTTAAAATTGTTGGAAAAGCTAGTGAAAGAGGAGGTAGAAATTTAAAACTTGGAGTAGATAGAGTAGTAGATTTGAAAAATATAAAAGCTAAAGTTGATAAATTAGACTCGTCTAGAGTAAAAGTTATATCGTTTATAGATGGAAATAACAATAATATATATGATGCGGGAGAAACCAAAGTTGATAATGTTGAAATAAAAATTGGAGATCAAAGTTCAGTAACAAATGAAAAAGGTGAGGCAATGTTTTATGGTGTACCAAATAATATACTTTTAAACTTACAACCGACAATTAGAAAACCATCATATAGTTTAGGAAATAATATTATAAAAATAAAAGGTATAACAACAACGACAATAGAAGCATATATTCCAGTAAAACCAATGCTGACATTGATTGGAAGAGTTGAACTAGATAAAATTATAAAATTATCATCTGAAGATAGAGAGCTTTTGTACAGTAATATTTTAATAAAACTAAAGGATATAAAAGGAAACCAGATAGAACTTATTATGCCAGATGAAACAGGGAACTTTATAGTGAGCGGTATATTTCCGGATAAATACTTATTAGAAGTAAAATATAAGGGAAATAAATTTAACTTGCCTGAATTAGAAGAGAGTTTAGAGTTGATATATATAGCTACTTCAACACAAAAAATTATTTTAAACGTAACTAATGAAAAATTTATTATAAATACATTTTTAAAAGATAAATAAAATAAAATAAAAGGGGTAAGATATAATATGCTTAAAAAATTTATATTAATAATAATTTATAGTGTTTTATGTACTACCTCTATATATTCAAAAGCACTAAATTATATAGAAAATCAGGATATTCAATTGGGGAAAGGATGGAAGCTAGAAAAAAACTATACGGTATTATTAGAATCAAGACTGAATATCTTTGTTCCTTTAGAGATTTTAAGTGATATTGATATTAATGCTGTGGTAATTGATGGAGAAGAGGTTAATATACCTTTTGAAATTTCACTAAATAGAGAACCTAAAAAAAAAGATTATTATAAACTAAAATTTAGTGAAACAAAAATAGATATAGATAATGATGGACTGATAGATACTACTATTTATTCCCCTAAATATATTAATCAAAAAATTGTAAAAGAAAGTTATGTTAATATAAAAGGTGCCAATATCTCAAAAGATGGAGACTATTATAAAAAAATATATATAACGATTGAAGTTGATGAGTAAAGGGAGTTGTGTATATGAGAAAAATATTCTTGATAATAGGACTATGTTTTGTGTCATCCTTAATCTTTGGAGAGGTTTATATAAAAATATATGAACCTATTCGTTTTAAAAATTTAAATATGAGATCTTTAGAGAGAGATTACTTGGTTGGTGAGGGGAGTTTTGAGGTATATACAGATAATTTAAAAAAAGATATAGGAAAAAAAA
Source organism: Fusobacteriaceae bacterium (assembly GCA_051652785.1). Taxonomy (GTDB): domain Bacteria; phylum Fusobacteriota; class Fusobacteriia; order Fusobacteriales; family Fusobacteriaceae; genus JAGNZR01. The sequence continues at coordinate 9,084 of JBOFUX010000009.1, forward strand.
TATTATTTAAGTTCCCAGAGATAGGATATATGACAAATAAAAAAAATATAATTAAAATAATTAAATACAGTATGGAAACAGAGGATAATATGATGTTAATATCTACCAAAAGAGAAATTGTAAAGTTTTATGCCCTTGTAAACAGAAGAAAAATAGGAAAAAATAAAGAAGCTGAAATAGTTCAAGGGGAATACGTTGGGTACGTTCCTGTAATATTTTCTCTCTATGAAAATATTATTAGAGGAGGTGAGTAATGTTTGATTTAAGGAAAATAATAATTTTAAATATATTTTTATACATTTTATCATTTTCAAATGTCATTTCAAATACAATTATTTTGAATAATCCTGGCAAACAAGTTACAACTATGGAAACGATAAAGAAAAAAGAAAAAGCAGATCTGAATCTAAATATTTTAAAGGTATCCTCTTTTGAAATTGAAGGATATGTGAATAGAAGTGAGAAGTTAATTCATTTTGTTTTAGATGAGTTAGTTATAGAGGATGATTTTTATTTAGCTGAAAATAAAGATATTTTTAAAGGAGATACTAGAAAAGTTAAAAGTTATTTAAGCTTTTATGAAATAGAGAAAACAGACTATAATAATAAAGTTATCACATTTCACTATAGTTCTCTCCCTAAAGAACTTTATTTAATTAAGTATGATTCTAAAACGAAAGTATTAAAAAAACTATATAAATGGGAAGAGAAAGATATAAAATATATTGATTTTCAAAAAGGAAAACTGATATTTTCTTTTACGGAAGACTACAATATATTTGAAATTATTAGCTTTTCTTTTAATAATATAATTAATCAAAAGGGAAGTTTAGAAATAAAAAGTGGAAATTTTATAGAAATTGATCCAATTTTAACTAAAGAGGTTATTATAAAAAATGATAATGGAAAAATTTTAGAAACTATTTCTTTAAAAAATGGAAGTGGATTTTTAAAATTAGATAATTCAAAAAAAGGTATAATATTAGAAAATGGCTCTCAAATTTTAAATTTTGGAGTAGGATTTAGAAATAATGAGATTCTTTTACAAATTAAAGGAACAACAGATTCAAGCAAAGAGTATTTAATGACTTTTGAAGTAGTTAATTTAGATGAAACATCAGGAATATATAATATTAGCGTTAAACCAGCACAATATTCTTTGAAAATATTAAGTAATAGCATAAACTTTGATTTTAATAAACCTGATAAATCACTTACTGAATTAGAAGAAACAGAAGAAACAGAACTAATAAGTGAAAGTGAAATATCAATAGAATCAAAAGATTTAAATATAAAAGTTGCATTTATAAATAATGGAGTTATAAGTTTAAAAAATGGTGAAAATATTTTAAATGGTAAATTAGAAGCTCAATTAGATAATAATTCAACAAAAGGAAACATTAAAACTCTTCGAGTTATAGGGCGAGTAAACAAAAAGGATATTAAAAATGTTCCAGATGGGGACTACATAGGAACTACAGAGTTAATTATAGACATAGATTCTTAAACTAAAAAAAAAAATTATTTAACCACATAATTCATAGCATCACCAAAACTATCTCTAATAATAAGAGTCGCTTGTTTATCGTATTTAGTTTCATCAGCATTAATAATAACTAAATTTTTACCTTTGAAATACTGAAGATAGTAAGCAGCAGGATAAACAGTGAGGCTTGTTCCTGCAACAATAAGAGTATCTGCTTTTTCAATAGCAGCTATTGCTAAATTCGTTATATTATCATCAAGATTTTCCCCGTAGAGAGTAACAGGAGGACGAGTGACTCCACCACAAGAACAACTAAAGTTTTCATTTTCTTTTTTTCCGCAAGAGAGACAGTAAAAATATGAGATATTTCCATGTAGTTCCAAAACATTTTGAGAACCAGATTTTTGATGTAAATCATCTATATTTTGAGTGATTATAGTTTTTAATTTTCCTAATTTTTCGAGTTCTAAAAGAGCATAATGCCCTTTATGAGGTTTTACATTTTTAAAATCCATTTTATCATTTAAAAATTGATTAAAAATATTTCTATTTTTTAAAAAGAAATCAATATGTAATATTTCTTCTGGATTATATCCCTTATATTTTCTACTATAAAGTCCACTTTTACCTTTAAAATCTTGAATTCCACTTTCTGTAGATGTTCCTGCCCCTCCAAAAAATACAATGTTATTGCTATTTTTAATAATTTTTTTTAATACTTCTAATTTGTCATTCATTTTATCTCCTCATATATAACTTTTATAAGATTAACTAACCCATTATAGTTATATATATATAACTATTTATTTTATTTAATATTTTATTATATCATGAAAAAACAAGCTTTAAAGTTCTTTCATTTTTATTTTTTTACGAAGATTTTATAGAGTTCTATTTTGAGCGTTGCCTTGATTTTATTTAATATTCTATGATATAATTATTTATAATAAAAATTCTTTTTGAAATGTTTTAATAAAGTTATATTTGAAAAATATATGATAAGTTTGTTTCATATTGAGTATATCAACGAGTACTGTGTTGAAAAAATATTTAACTTTTGAAAATAAAAACAGGAGGAAAAATGAATTTTTTATTTAATAGTTTAGGGATTTTAATTAAATTTAATATGATTAGCACATTAGCAGTTGGATTGATTGCTCTATATCTCGGTTTATATATTAAAAAAAATTCCAAATTTATTAATAAATTTGGGGTTCCTTCACCTGTAATTGGGGGAATTATTTTTGCTGTTATTCATCTTGTTATAAGGAAAAATGGATATGGTACTCTTGAATATGACACAACACTTCAAACACCATTTATGGTTGTATTTTTTATAACAATTGGGATGAGCTCTTCTGCCCGAGCATTAAAAAAAGGAGGCAATCTTTTAGTAATATTTTGGCTTTTAAGTGGATTTATGACATTTATGCAGACGACAATTGGAATTTCAGTAGCAAAATTAACAAATATAAATCCTCTTTATGGTATTTTAGCTGGCTCTGTTTCTATGAGCGGTGGACACGGCTCAGCTGGTGCTTTTGGAAGTACAGTTGAGCAGTTGGGAGTAATGGGAGCTAGTACAATGGCTCTTTCATCAGCAACGTTTGGACTTTTAGCAGGAGGATTATTAGGTGCTCCTCTTGGCTTATATCTAATAAGAAAATATAAATTGAAAGCTATAAATATTGTAGGGAAAAATGAACTTAATTTAGATAAAACTTTTGAAAAAAATGATCTAACAGCAGATGAACTTTTAAAGCACATAGCAATTATAGCGATAATTATGACGATAGGAACAAGTGTGGCAGAGGGCTTAAAAATAATATTTGATTTGGCGTTACCGTCTTATGTTGGAGCAATGCTTGTTGCTATTATATTTAATAATATAAATATCAAATTTAATATTTTAAAAATGAATAAGCATCTTATTGATATTATTGGCGTAGCATCTTTAAATATTTTTTTGTCTATGGCTTTAATATCTTTAAAATTATGGGAGCTTGCTACACTAGCTATTCCAATGTTTATAATTTTATTTGTGCAAGTAATTTTTATGGCTTTATTCACAAGTTTAATAGTATTTAGAGCTATGGGAAAAGATTATGATGCTGCAGTTATGGTTTCTGGAATGTGTGGATCAGGATTAGGAGCAACGACAAATGCAATGTTAAATATGGGTGAAATTTCTGAAAGACATGGATACACTGTAAATCCATATTTAATTGTAACTTTAACAGGAGCCTTTTTAATAGATATATTTCAAATGCCTATTATAATAACAGCTATTAATATATTTAAATAGCAGTATATGAATAATACAAAGATATATTTAATTCTTCTAGTTAAAAAATAACATATAAAATTATTTTTTAATTAGAAGTTATTTTATTTTAATTTGAAATATTTGCACACATAGGTTATACTAAATATAGAGATAAAATGCAAGTTGGAGGTTTTTAAACATGAAAAAAATACTAGTTGTAATTTTTACTACTTTAAGTTTGCTGACATTGGCTGAATCTAGCATTCCAAAAATATCTGTTCAAGGAATAGGAAGCATAGAAGTGAAACCAGATAGAGTGGAAATTAATTTTTCAGTTGTAACGGAAGATGAAAACGCAGAAAAAGCTATTGAAAAAAATAAAGCTATAATGGAAAAAGTAAAGTTAAAAATAACAGAGCTTAAAATTAATAAAAATAATATAAAAACAGTAGATTACAGTGTAAATAAGATTTCGGAAAACTACAATACTCCAAATCCTATATATAAATATCAAGTTAGAAATTCTTTTTTAATTGAGATAGAAGATATTAAAAATACAGAAAATATAGTTTCAAAATTACAAGAAGTTGGGATAAATTCAATTTCAGGAATGAAATTCTCTTCTAGTAAAGAAAAAAGTATTCAGTCAGAAGTGATGGTACTTGCATACAAAGATGCTTATGAAAAAGCAAATTCAGTGGCAAATTCAACAGGTTATGTAATAGAACCTTTAGATTTAATATATGATTACTTTCCAATGAGAAGAAATCTTTCATACAATACTAATAGTTTAAATATAAAATCTTCAAAAAATACTGATTTATTCATACCAGAGATTTTAAATATAGAGGTTAATGTTAAAGCTGTTTTTCAATTGAAAAAATAGGAGAATCTAAATGCAAAAATTAAAAAAAATATTAGCTATTATGTTAATTTTCTCTAATCTTGCGTACGCTGCGAACAAATATGAAGATATACCAAAGGAGCATTGGGCATATAGTTCTGTAAATAATTTAATAAATAAGGGGATTTTAAAGCAAGATAGTTATAATTTTAGAGGTGAAGAAGAAATTACTCGTTATGATTTTGTTTATTATCTATCTAAAACATTGAACAAATTAGATTTAGAAAAGACAGATAAAAAAGATTTATTAATATTAGAAAGTTTAGTATCTGAATTTGCCAAAGAATTAACTAAGATAGGTTTCGATACTGAAACATTTAATGGAAAAATAAATAATATAAATGAAACTATTCAGTTATTAAAGGCAACAGTGGAAGATAATCAACTAACAATAGCCAAGTTAAAAAAAAGATTGGATATTTTAGAAAATAAAAAATAATATGGAGATGGAAGTAATGGAAAAATTAAGTTTTAGTTGTAAAAATGCAATGAAGTTTATTAGCGAACAAGAAATAAATCAAATGGAAAATCAAGTTAAATCAGCAGTATCAGAATTAGAATCAGGAACAGGAGTGGGGAATGATTATTTAGGGTGGATTGATTTACCGAAAAATTATGATAAAGTTGAATTTAAAAAAATAAAAGAAGCTGGAATAAAAATTCAAAATACTTGTGATATTCTTCTAGTAGTAGGTATTGGAGGTTCTTATTTAGGCGCAAGGGCAGCGATAGAGTTTTTATCACATTCTTTCCACAATAATTTACCTAAAAATAAAAGAAAATCTCCAGAGGTGTATTTTGTAGGACAAAATATATCAGGGAAATATCTAAAAGATTTACTAGAAATATTAGAAGGAAAAGATTATGCAATAAATATAATATCAAAATCAGGAACAACAACAGAACCAGCACTAGCATTTAGAGTTCTAAAGAAACATATAGAAGAAAAATACGGCAAAGAAAATGCGAAAAAAAGAATTTTTGCAACAACTGATGCAAGTAAAGGAGCTTTAAAAAAATTAGCAACGGAAGAAGGGTATGAAACATTTACAATTCCAGATAACGTGGGAGGAAGATATTCTGTTTTAACTCCTGTAGGACTATTACCAATTGCAGCAGCAGGGATAAATATAGATGAATTAATGAAAGGAGCAGAAGATGCTTCAGTTGCATATAAAGCTGATTTTAAAAATAATGATTGCTATAAATATGCTGCTATTAGAAATATTATAAATAGAAAAGGGAAAGAAATTGAATTACTTGTGAATTATGAACCAAGACTTCATTTTGTGTCTGAATGGTGGAAACAACTTTTTGCAGAATCAGAGGGGAAAGATGGAAAGGGGTTATTCCCAGCTTCGGTAGACTATAGTACTGATTTACATTCTTTAGGACAATATATTCAAGAAGGAAAAAGAAATATTTTTGAAACTTCTATACGTATAGAAAAATTTGAAAAAGATATAATAATAGAAAAGGAAGCAGTGGATTTAGACGGACTTAACTATTTATCAGGTAAAGGTTTTGATTTTGTAAATAAAAAAGCTACTGATGGAGTAACATTAGCTCATATTGATGGTGGAGTTCCTAATTTAAGCGTAACTATTCCTGAAGCAACTCCTTATCACTTAGGTTATATGTTTTATTTCTTTGAAAAGGCATGTGGAGTGAGTGGTTATTTATTAGGGATTAATCCATTTGACCAACCTGGAGTAGAGACATATAAAAAAAATATGTTTGCACTTCTAGGGAAACCAGGATATGAAGAGTTAGGAAAAGAATTAAATGAAAGATTAAAAAAATAATAAATTTAGTTAAAAAGAAAATAAAAATCTTCAAGTTAAGTGTGAAATTAGTCTGCATTTAATTTGAAGATTTTTTATGGTGAATAATCTAAGAGCTGTAAAAATGATGATAATAAAAAGAATAGTCATAAAAATGGGATATGTAGCAAAATATAATGTCATATTTTGTGATGAAAGGCATAATCCTATTGCTGAAATGCAACCACTTTATGGAAGTTTTAACACTAGTAAAAAAATAAAACAACAAATTCAGTGGAATGAAAATATGAAAAAATCTCTATGGAGCATTGTTATTGAAGAGAAGATAAAAAAACAAGCCAAAAGTTTATTTCAATTCTTTTTTTGGAAAAAATTTTGGAAGAAAACAGGAAAATGAAATTAATGCAGCATTAAATTATGGATACGCAATTTTACTATCAACATTCAATAAGGAAGTTATAAGTAATGGATATATTACTCAACTTGGAATTAACCATAAAAATGAATATAATCAATTTAAATCATCTGGAAAAAAATTTTATCTATAATTGAGATAGTATCAGAGTTACAATTGAATAAATTTATAATTTTCTGTAATTTGAAATCGTATTTATTAGAAGATGAGTTAAAAGAAATTTATAAATTCTCTTTATATAAAAAAATACCATTGATTCTATTTGAATCTTCATTTGATAAAAATTATTTTGAGTATGAAAAAAAATTAACTATTGATAATGACTATGATGAATTTGTAAAAAAAATATAAATATGGTACAATTAATTAAAAATATTATTTTAAATAAATTAAAGATGAACATTGGTAATTTATAGTTTTAATTTAATAAAAACAAATGCTATTTTTAATGACCCATTACCTCGTTGTGTAATATTAACCTAAAATTTGAGGTTTTAGAGTTGTGTCATTTTAAATAGTAATAAAATTATCATAAATAAATAAAAACTAGAAATAAAAGGAGCTATAGACATGTTTTATAAAAAAGAAAATGGATGGAAAGGTGTAGTTGAGTCTGAAAAAAAGAATATTTTCGACTTTTCAGAAGGTTATAAAACATTTTTAGATATAGGAAAAACAGAAAGAGAATTTGTTTCAAGAGGAATAGAATTAGCAGAACTTTCTGGATTTAAAAATGCAGAAAATATAAAAGAATTAAAAACAGGGGATAAAATATATTACAACAATAGAGGGAAAAATCTCATTTTAGCTATAATAGGAAAGAAAAATATAGTAGAAGGAATAAATTATGTAGTTTCTCATGTAGATTCTCCTAGACTAGACTTGAAGCAAAATCCATTATATGAAGAGATGGAACTTTCATATATGAGAACACACTACTACGGCGGAATAAAAAAATATCATTGGGCGACTCTTCCACTTGCCATGCACGGAGTTGTAATTTTAGAAAGTGGGAAAAAAGTGGAAATTGTAATTGGAGAAAAAGAAAGTGATCCAGTTTTTAGTGTTCCAGATTTATTACCTCATTTATGGGGGAAAACACAAGCTGAGAGAAAAGCACCAGAAGTCTTAAAAGGTGAAGAACTTCAAATTATAGTAGGAACAATATCTGCAACTATTGTAAATAAAGAGATAAAAGATTTAGTTAAGTATGCTGTTATGCAAAAATTAAATGAAATTTATGGAATAGTAGAAGAAGATTTTGTGTCAGCTGAACTTCAATTAGTACCAGCAGGAAAAGCAAGAGATGTGGGATTAGATAGATCTATTGTTGGAGCTTACGGGCAAGATGATAGAATTTGTGGTTATACCTCTTTAAAAGCTATTTTAGATTTAAAGGGTACTCCAGAAAAAACAGCTGTGTGTTTCTTAGCGGATAAAGAAGAAACGGGTTCTAATGGTTCAACAGGTTTACAATCAGATTATATTGAATATTTCACAAGTGATATGATATCTAAATGTAATGATAAGTATAGTGATTTAGACCTTAGAAAATGTTTGTGGAACTCAAAAGCAATGTCTTCTGACGTAAATGTAGCAGCAGACCCTATATTTAAATCTGTTCATGAAATGCAAAATGCAGCACAACTAAACTATGGTATAGTTGTCACTAAATACACAGGTTCAAGAGGTAAATCTGGGACAAATGATGCAGATGCAGAGTATGTTGCAGAGATAAGAAGTTTACTAAATAGAGAAAATATTCGTTGGCAGACAGGAATGCTAGGAAAAGTTGATGAGGGCGGTGGCGGAACAGTTGCAATGTTCTTAGCTCAAAAAGGAATAAAAACAATAGATGTAGGTCCTGCTTTATTATCTATGCACGCTCCTTTTGAATTAGCTTCTAAATTTGATATTTATGAAACTTATAAAACATACAAAGCTTTTTATAACTTATAAGATAATAATAACTTGTAAGATTATAATAAATAAATAAATAAATAAATAAATAAAAAAGCCCTTAATAAAATTTAAGATTTGTTAAGGGCTTTTTTATTTATTTATTTATTATAATATAATTATTTTTAATACTTTCGTGTAATTTAATAGGATCTGAAAAATATGTTAAATAAGAGTTATCTTCAACTTTAATAAAAACATTAAAATGGCTAGGAATATTAAGAAATTCATAAAATCCATTTTCTGAACTTTTAGTTACTGATAATATTTTATTTTTAGAATCCATAAGAAAAATAGAAATATTATTAAGAGCTTGAGAACCATCACTAATAATTCCTGAAATATCAAATTTTTGTCTATTGAGCTTTATATCTAAATTTGTAATAGATGAGAAATTTTCTATATTTTTAACAAGAGTATTTGTATCATAACCTTGGGATTGTGTAGTCAGATAAAAAGTTCCAGAATTTATATAGCTTTTAAAATATCCCATTTTGTCACTGTGAAGTGTAATATTTTCATTAGAACCTTGAATATTAATTTGAGCATTGGAAATAGGAGTCCCAATATTATCTTTAACCTGTCCAGAGATAAAACTAGGAACTTCATTGAGTTGAAGAGAGAGTTTAATGCTTTTTTCATTTGAAAAATCATAAATAATATCATCTTTTTTATCTAAAATATATCCGACTTTATCTATTTTAATTTTATATGTTTTAGAAGGAAGAAAAATAGAAAAATCCCCATAAATATCAGTTGTAGTACGATTACTATTATTTTCACTGTCTATAAAGTTTATTTCCACTGCACCTATATTCGTATTTTTAAATTTTAAATTACCTTGAACTTTGGAAGTGCTAGCTAGTAAAGAACTAATATAAAAAATGAAAAAGCTGGAATAAAAAATAATTTTTTTAATTTTTTTTAACATAGAAAGTAACTCCTTGATTTTTTTATTTTAACTTATGATATTATAGTATAGCATTTTTTTTATTAAATTAAAATTGTAGTAAAAAAAATTTTAAAAGCTTTGAAATTGTGATATAATTTGTAACAAAGTATATCTGATTATATAGAAAAAAATATAAATAAACTTTAAGGAGGTATCTAACTTGAATAAGGACATTATAATTGCTCAAGAAAAAACAAGAAGTCAATTTTTTAAAACACAGACAGAAAGAGAAGAATATCTCCATGAGTTCAAAGAAAATATAATAATATCTATTAATAAAAGTGATGTAGAAGTTGGTATTATATATCCTGAAATTATAGAAGCAATGCATGAGCCAGATGCTATATTATTAAAAATGAGAAGAGATATTTCTCTAAAATACCTAAAACCATATATAGATGTTGCAGAAAAAATAGGACTTAGATATATGTTAATAGATGCTTTAACTTTTATTGGTGATGTAGGAATTGTTGTAGTATCAAAAGATGCTATGAATAATGAAAATATAAATTTATTAATTGATACTATAGAAGAAAAATTTATAAACGCTGGTTTAGAGGGATACTATTCTAAATTCATAGGAAAAAAAATTTGTGTTAAACATTATAAAAAAATAGAGGAAAAATTACCACTTTATAAAGGTAGTTTCATGAAATTCAATTTTTTTGATAAAATATTAGGGCATATATGTCCGATTTGCGAAGAAGAAAGGGGGAATAAGTAAAAATGGTTGATTCGTTTAAAATAAATGGTGGAAAAAAACTAAAAGGAATATTAGAAGTGGGGGGATCAAAAAATGCAGCACTTCCAATTTTTGTAGCAACAATAATAGAAAAAGGAACTTATATCTTAAAAAATGTACCTGATTTGATGGATATTGCAACTCTTGCTAAATTATTAGAGAGTTTAGGTTTAGAAGTGAAAAAAATAGACTTAAATACATATAAAATTATAAATAAAGGATTATCAACTTTAACTGCCTCATATGATTTAGTAAAAAAAATGAGAGCTTCATTTTTAGTTATGGGAGCAATGCTAGCAAATTCTAGTAAAGCAATTGTTTCACTTCCCGGTGGTTGTGCAATTGGAGCTAGACCAGTGGATTTACATTTAAAAGGATTTGAAAAATTAGGAGTAAAGATCTCAATCGAACACGGTTATGTTTATGGGGAATCGACTGAGTTAAAAGGAGGAAATTTTGTTTTTGATTTTCCAAGTGTAGGAGCGACAGAAAATGTTATTATGGCTGCTGTAAAAGCTAAGGGGATAACTGTATTAGAAAATGCAGCAAGAGAACCTGAAGTTGAAGATTTATGTAATTTTTTAAATTCTATGGGTGCAAAAATAAAAGGAGTAGGTTCCAGTAGATTGGAAATAACAGGAGTAGAAAAATTAATACCAGGGGAGTATTCAATCATTCCCGATAGAATAGTTGCAGGAACATTTATTATTGCTGCGATTATGTTTGATGGAGATATAAAGGTAAAGGGAGTAGTAAAAGAACATTCTCAAAGTTTTTTATCGAAACTAGAAGAGATGGGAGTAAAATATAAAATAGAGTCTGATATTTTTAGTGTAGAAACAAAACTATCAGATTTAAAACATATAAAAATTACAACAATGCCTCATCCAGGATTTCCAACTGATTTGCAGTCTCCAATAATGACATTAATGAGTCTAATTAAAGGAACTAGTGAGATAAAAGAAACTATTTTTGAGAATAGATTTATGCATGTCCCAGAACTAAATAGAATGGGAGCGAAAATTAAAATAGATAATCATATGGCTAATATTGAAGGAATAGAAAATTTTTCAGCAGCCGAGGTAATGGCAAGTGATTTAAGAGCAGGAGCCTCTCTTATATTAGCAGGACTAAAAGCGAATGGAGAAACAGTAGTAAATAGAATTTACCATGTTGATAGAGGTTATGAAGGCTTAGTTGAAAAACTAAAAAAAATAGGTGCCAATATAGAGAGAGTAAAAACTCAAGCATAATAGCTAAGCGGAGGAGTAAATGGAAAGCATAATAGGTATAAATCCAGTGGTAGAAGCTTTACAAAATAAAGACAAAGAAATAGAAAAAATTGAATTATTTAAAGGATTAAAAGATGAAAAAATTCAACTTATAAAAAAATTAGCCTCTGAAAGAAATATAAAAATTTATATTACAGATAAAAAAAGAGAAAATTCTCAAGGTATAGAAGCAATGGTAATAGAACATGATTATTATGAAGATTTTGGAGCTTTTTTAGAAAAATTAGCTCTTTCAGATAAAGCAATAGTTTTAGTTTTAGATGGAATTCAAGATCCTAGAAATTTTGGTGCATTAATAAGAAGTGCAGAAATTTTTGGTGTTAAAGGGATTATAATTCCGGAAAGAAATGCTGTAAAAATAAATGAAACAGTAATAAAGACTTCCACAGGTGCTATTGAGTATGTAGATATAGTGAAAGTAACAAATATAACAGATGCACTGGAAAAATTGAAAAAATTAGGTTTTTGGATATATGGGGCGGAAGGTGATGGAAGTAAGTATTATTATGAAGAAAAATATCCAAAATTTACTGCATTAGTAATGGGGAGCGAAGGTTTTGGTATAAGAAAAAAAGTAAAAGAAAATTGTGATATATTAGTAAAAATACCAATGCACGGAAAAATAAATTCATTAAATGTTTCTGTTGCAGGGGGAATAATACTTTCTGAAATTTCTAAATCAATAAATTAATATTAAAGAAAGTTACAGGGGGAAGATAAATGCCTACAGAATTAGTAAATAATGAAAACATATTGATGGCTCAAAAAGGGGATCAAGATTCTCTCAATATGATTTTGTTAAATTATAAAAATTTTATATTTATGAATTCGAGAAATTATTTTTTAGTTGGGGCAGATAAAGATGATATTTTACAAGAGGGAATGATAGGATTAATGAAGGCTATTAAAGCTTATGATGAAAATAAAAATGTTTCATTTAAAACATTTGCCAGTATCTGTATAAAAAGACAAATAATAACAGCGATAAAAACATCAAATGCTCAAAAAAATACAGCGTTAAATTTAGCTTCAGGAAATTTTTTAGAAAATGATGAAGGAAAAGAAGTTACTTATATTAGAGGAGTTTCTTCATACTTACAACACAGTCCAGAAGAAATAATTCTTTCTAAAGAAAAAATGAAAGATTTAGAAAAGTATTCTGAAAAATATTTTAGTAAATTTGAAAAAAAGGTTTTTGGATTGTTAATAAATGGATTTTCTTATAGAGAAATTTCTGATAAATTAGAAAAAAATTTAAAAACAATAGATAACACTATCCAAAGAATAAAAAGAAAAAGTGAAGAGTGGTTAAATGAATATTAAAAAATAGAGGTGACAAAATGTCAGAATATAATTTTAAAAATATTGAAAAAAAATGGCAAGAAAAGTGGTCAAAAGAAAATTTATTTAAAGTAGAGAATAAGGTAGAAAATAAGGAAAATTATTACGTATTAGAAATGTTACCTTATCCATCAGGAAAACTTCATGTAGGACACGCTAGAAACTATGCCATTGGAGATGTAATTGCAAGATATAAGAAGATGAAAGGATTTAATGTACTACACCCTATGGGTTGGGATTCTTTTGGTCTTCCAGCAGAAAATGCAGCAATTCAGAATGCTATTCATCCAGAGATTTGGACAAAATCTAATATAGATAATATGAGAAGACAGTTAAAATTATTAGGTTTATCTTATGATTGGGAAAGAGAAATAGCTTCTTATACCCCTGAATATTATAAATGGAATCAGTGGATATTCAAGAGAATGTATGAAAAAGGGTTAGTTTATAAAAAGAGCTCTGTAGTTAATTGGTGTCCAGAATGTAATACCGTTTTAGCTAATGAACAAGTTGAAGACGGTGTATGTTGGAGACATTCTAAAACACCAGTAATTCAAAAAGAGCTAGAGCAGTGGTTTTTTAAAATAACAGAATATTCAGATGAACTTTTATCAGGACATCAAGAGCTAAAAGAAGGTTGGCCAGAAAAAGTTTTAACTATGCAAAAAAATTGGATAGGAAAATCATTTGGAACTGAAATAGTCTTTAAAGTTGAAGAAACAGGCGAAGAATTACCTGTGTTTACAACAAGACCAGATACTATTTATGGAGTAACTTATTGTGTTTTAGCACCAGAACACCCAATTTCAGTTAAACTGGGAAAGTTAAATACAACTATAAAAATGGCAATAGATAATATGAAAAATACTGACATAATTGAAAGAACAGCAGAAGGAAGAGAAAAAAATGGAATATTCACAGGTATTCATATTATTAACCCTGTAAACAAAGAAAAAATTCAATTATGGATTGGAGATTATGTTTTAATGAATTATGGTACTGGGGCGGTAATGGCTGTTCCTGCACATGATGAACGAGATTTTAGTTTTGCTAAAAAATATAATTTACCTATAAAAGTTGTAATTAATCCTATTGATAAAACCTCTAAAGAAGCGATAAAAATAGAGGGAACTCAAATGAAAGATGCCTTTATAGGCTCTGGAATTATGACAAATTCATCTAAATTTAATGGAATAGCCTCAAAAGATGCTTTAAATAAAATAGCCATAGAAATAGAAGAAAAAGGTTATGGAAAAAGAACAACAAAATACAGACTAAAAGATTGGGGAGTGTCTAGACAAAGGTATTGGGGAACTCCTATTCCAGCAGTTTATTGTGACTTCTGTGGAATAGTTATGGAAAAAGATGAAAATTTACCAATAAAATTGCCAAAAGATGTTAATTTTAATGGAATTGGGAATCCACTTACAACATCTGAATCATTTAAAAATGTTCCTTGTCCAAAATGTGGAAAACCTTCAAGAAGAGATACTGACACAATGGATACATTTGTTGATTCATCATGGTACTATTTAAGATATTGTGATCCTAAAAACACTAATTTACCTTTTAATAAAGATATAGCTGATGCCTGGTCTCCAGTTGATCAGTATATTGGAGGCATAGAACATGCAGTTATGCATCTATTATATTCAAGATTTTATCATAAAGTATTAAGGGATTTAGGATTACTTTCTACTAATGAGCCATTTAAAAGACTGTTAACTCAAGGAATGGTTCTTGGACCATCTTATTATTCTGAAAAAGAAAATAAATATTTATATCCTGAGGATATAGAGCTAAAAGGGGAGAAAGCATTTTCTAAAAAGAGTTCAGAAGAACTTCTTGTTAAAGTAGAGAAGATGTCAAAATCTAAAAATAATGGTGTAGACCCAGAAGAAATGATCATGAAATTTGGAGCTGATACTACAAGATTATTCGTTATGTTTGCAGCACCACCAGAAAAAGAATTAGAGTGGAATGAAAATGGTTTGGCAGGAGCTCAAAGATTCTTAACAAGACTTTGGAAAATAGTAGATGAAAATGTGAGTAATATAGAGAATTCCCCTATAAATTATAATGAAATCTCTAAAACAGATAAAAAAATTATAAAAAAATTACATCAAACTATAAAAAAAGTAACTGATTCTATGGAAAATAATTATCATTTTAATACAGCTATAGCTGCTAATATGGAGTTGTTAAATGAAATACAGGATTATCTAAATTCAGATGACAAGAGTTTAAGCTCAAAGAAAATTCTAGGAGAATTACTTAATAAAGTAGTAATAATGTTATCACCTTTTGTTCCACATTATTGTGATGAACTGTGGGAAAAATTAGGAAATAAGACATATTTATTTAATGAAAAATGGGTAGAATACATAGAAGAATTAACGGAATCTCAAGAACTAGTAATTGCAGTACAAGTAAATGGAAAAGTTCGTGGAACAATTGAGATAGATAAAGATATAAAAAAAGAAGAACTAGAAAAAATAGCTCTAGCTCATGAAAATGTAGTAAAACATATAGATGGTTTAGAGATAAAAAAAATAATAGTTATTCCAGGAAAAATAGTGAATATTGTAGTAAAATAATAAGTTTTAATTAACTCTCTTTTTATATTTTTTAGGTACCACATCTAAAATCAGGTTAAAAAGAGAGTTTTTTATAATATAAGAAAGGTGAACAGAAATGAAAAAATTTGGATTATTAGGAAAAGAGATTTCCTATACTCTTTCTCCTAAACTTCACAAGTATATATTTGAATTTTTAAATATATTATGTGAATATATTGTATACGACTTGTTTGAAGTTAAAAATGAGGAGTTAGAAATAAAAAATATCTTAGAAAAATTAAGAATGGGAGAACTTCAAGGATTAAATGTTACCATTCCTTATAAAGAAAAAATAATAAATTATTTAGATGAGTTAGATGATATAAGTAAAGAAATAGGAGCTGTAAATACTGTAGTATACCGAAATGGAAAATTAAAAGGTTATAATACTGATTCTCTTGGAATTATAGAGACTTTAAAAAAAATGAAATTAAATTTATCCCAAAAAAATTGTTATATTTTAGGAAGTGGTGGTGCAGCAAGAGCTGTGATTGAAGTATTAAAAAATTATTCCTGTAATATAAAACTTATTTCTCGAGGAAAAAAAGAATCTAATTTTAAAGAAAAAATAGATATGTTAAATTATGAAGATCTTGAAAAAATAGAAAAAGAATATTTTTTAATAAACACAACTCCAATTGAGTTAGAAGAAACTATAAAAATAAAATTTGAAAAGATTTTAGATTTAAAGTATAATCTAAAAGTAGAAAATAAAAAATATGAAAATGGTTTATATATGCTTGTTGTTCAAGGGATAAAATCTCAAGAAATATGGCAGGAAAGAAAAATAGATTGTAGAGAATTAATTTATGATAAATTAAAAGATAAATATTGAGGAAGGAAAAAATGAATAAAACAATTGTTCGTTGCCCAAAATGTAAAGAAAAGATGAAGATAGGATATAAAGTGGCAAAGTATAGATGTCCCACTTGTAAAGAAATATATAAATTAACAAGATTAAAATTATTGTTATTAAGGATAAAAGGTATTTTTTTAGGGATTATAGAAACTACAAAGGATATAAAAAAAAATATTTATTATAAATATAAGACAACAAAAGCTACAGCAAAATATATGGCTCAGGTTAAAAAAAATATGAAAAAAGATCCTAATTGGTCAAATTTCCATAAAGAACAACGAGAAATAAAAGAAGCTAAAGGCAAAAGAAATTTTAAGAATATTTTTAAAAGAAAAAAATAGGGGAGAAAAATGAAAAAATTATTAGTGTTTGTAATGGCGTTATTAGTGTTTATATTTTCATTTTCTAATGAAGTTGAAAATATAAATGAAATTGAAGGGACAAATAAAAGTGAATTAATTTTATTAGAAACACCAGTTTTAGAGGAAATAAATTTAACAGAATTAGCTCTTGAACAAGAAATTAATTTATTAAAAGGAAATATATTAATTATTAACCAAAAATTGGAAGAGTTAAATAAAGATTTATTAGAAAAAAATATAAAAATTGATAAATTAGAAAATAAATTAGAAAATTTACTTTTAGTAATAAACACTTTGGAGAGTAAAATAAAAGATAATAAATCTGAAATTACAACGAGTATTTATGAAAAAATTTATAGATATGGAGTTATTTTTATTGCCGTAATAATATGTGGTTTATTAATTCTTGTTTCTATGATAGTTTTTCAAAATAGTAAAAATAGAAAAAAAATGGAAGAGTGGAGTGAGTTAATCGAGTTAAAAAATAGAGAAAAAAATGAAATTAAAAATTTACAAGAACAAGAGAAAGATGAATTAGAAGAATTACTAAAAGAAATGTAGCAACAACATTTTAAAATGAAAAAAATATAGGAGGTTTAAAATGAAAATAATGTTATTTACAACACCAGCGTGTAGCTATTGTGGACCTGCAAAGGAATTACTAAAAACTTCTGGAATACAAGGGGTAGAATATATTGATGCAACGGAAAATTTAGAACTTGCAGAAACTTATGGGGTAAGGTCTGTCCCTTGTGTAATTTTATCCAAATGCAGTGGGAATCAATCTTTTGTAGGCCTTGATAAAATTCAAGAGTTCATAGAAATTATGAAAGAGGGAAAAAATTGTAAATGTGGTCATTAAAAAATATCTTTAAATATTACGGTAGTCTATACAGTGTTGGAGTTTATAACTAAAAGCTTGACTTTGGTCTATTTAAATTGTAAAATAATACAAATTAATAACCGTGGGGGGATTTTATGAAAAAATTAGGATTGTTACCTAGACTAATAATTGGATTATTAATCGGTATAGTATTAGGGAAAATAGGGGTAGAGTTTCCAATAAGAATATTGGTAACATTTAATGAAATTTTTGGTAATTTTTTAAAATTTGTGATACCTTTGATAATTTTAGGTTTTGTAGCTCCAGGAATAGGAGATTTAGGAAAAGGCGCAGGGAAATTGTTAGGAATAACTACGGGGATAGCTTATTTATCTACAATACTTGCAGGAAGTTTTGCTTATCTTATAAATAGTTTGTTAAGAAATAATTTCTTAGCAACATCAGGATTAGCAACAATAGCACTGGAAAATCCAGAGCATGCATTATTAAGTGGTTATTTTACAATTGGTATGCCTCCACTTATGGATGTAATGACAGCACTATTAATGGCATTTATAATAGGGATAGGTATATCTTTAGTAAATGGAACAACTTTAAAAAATGTAATGGGTGAATTTCAAGTAATTATAGAAAAAATAATAGGAAATATTATTATACCATTATTACCTTTACATATAGCTGGAATATTTGCTAATATGACTTATGCTGGGCAAGTAGAAATAATAATGTCTGTATTTGCAAAAGTTTTCTTAGTAATTATCTTGTTACATTTCTCAATACTTTTAATACAATATTTTATTGCAGGGACAATGGCAGGAGTAAATCCTTTAAAATTGTTAAAAACAATGGTTCCAGCTTATTTTACTGCGATAGGAACACAGTCATCAGCAGCAACTATTCCAGTTACCTTAGCTCAAACGAGAAAAAATGGAGTAAATGAAGGTGTTGTAGAATTTGCAGTGCCTTTATGTGCAACAATTCATTTATCAGGAAGTACAATAACTTTGGTAAGCTGTGCAATGGCAGTTATGGCATTAAATGGTATGCCAATAACATTTGCAGGGATGTTTGGATTTATATTGATGTTAGGAGTAACTATGGTTGCAGCTCCAGGAGTTCCAGGAGGAGCAGTTATGGCAGCTTTAGGATTATTAGAAACAATGTTAGGCTTTACTCCAGTACTGACCTCATTAATGATTGCATTATATTTAGCTCAAGATTCCTTTGGAACAGCTTGTAATGTTACAGGAGACGGGGCAATAGCAGTAATGGTTAATAAATTTGCAGGATTTAAATTAAGTAAAACAAAAAATTAAAAAAATAAGAAGATTTTAAAGGAGAAAGACAATGCTAAAAAAAGCAATAATATTAGGGACAATAATGGGAAGTGCAATGTCTTATGCAGGAGAAAAAAGTGCTCAATTTTCAGTGCTTCCTGGTTTATCTTTAGGAGCTTCAAAAGAGGATTCAATTACAAAATTTAGTTTCAATCTATTAGGAGCAACAAATAAAAATGTAACAGGCTTAGATCTATCTTTAGTTGGACTTAGAACTATAGAAGGGGATTTTAAAGGTCAACATTTAGCATTTCTATTTATTGAAAAATTTCAAGTAAATGGAGATTTAAATGGAGGTTCACTTTCATTATGGAATGATGTAAAAGGAACAATTAATGGAAGTGTATTTGGACTTGTGAATACAATCAATGATGCAAATGGAGGAGCTGGAGGTTTAGTTAACTTGGTTAATGGAAATGCAGTTAGTACATTTGGATTAGTGAGTATTGTTAAAGGGACAGTAAATAAACAATTTGGATTTTATAATAGAGCTGAATCAGTATCAGGAGTCCAATTTGGATTTATAAACTCAACAAGAAATTTAGATGGAGTACAAATAGGACTTATCAATCACGCAACAAATGGAGTTTTACCAGTATTACCATTAGTTAACTTTAAAAAATCACTTTAATAGAAGACTTAATAAAAAAGGGACTATTTAAATAGTCCCTTTTTTATTTTGTAAAAGAACCACACAATAAGATTTCACACCAGACTCATCTCCTGTAAATCCTAGTTTTTCTTCAGTAGTCGCCTTAACACTAACACAATCTTTTTTTATATTTAAAACTGTAGATATTTTTTCTTGCATAAACTCAATGTAATTTTTAATTTTAGGATTTTGAAGTACAATGATAGAATCAAGGTTGATAATAGAATATCCTTTTTTCTCAATAATATTTTTTACTTTTTCAAGAAGAATCATACTATTAATATTTAGATACTTATTATCAGTATCAGGAAAATGTTGTCCAATATCCCCTAAGGCGAGAGCACCTAAAAGAGCATCTATAATTGCATGAATGAGGACATCTCCATCAGAGTGACCTAAAACTCCTTTATCGTGAGGAATTTTAACACCTCCTAAAATAAGATCTCTTCCTTTTACTAATTTGTGAACATCATATCCATTACCAATTCTTATCACAAAATATCCCCTTTAGAAATTTATTTTGATCTATTCATTATAGATTCTATTATAAAACTCGACTATTTCTTCTTTAGTAACAGTAGATGTACCAACTCGTCCAACCACGACTCCAGCAGCAACATTTGCAATTTTAGCAGCTTCGTGCCAACTTACACCTGTGGCAGCAGCAAGAGTAAAGACAGAAATAACAGTATCCCCTGCACCAGTTACATCATAGACTTCTTTAGCATAAGTAGGAATATTAATAACTTCGTCTAAAAAAAGACTCATTCCCTCTTCGCTTCTAGTAATTAATAAATTGGATAGGTTCAGTTTCTTTTTTAAATTTTTACCAAGTTTGTAAATATCCTCAAAGCTAGAAAGTCCAAGACACTCCATAGCCTCTTTTCTATTTGGTGTCATAGAAGTAGCACCGTTATAATTATTGACGTTCTTAGGTTTAGGATCAACTGTAACAATAACATTATTTTTTTTAGATATTTCTATTATTTCCTGAGCAACTCTTTTAGTTAAAACTCCTTTATCATAATCAGATAAAATAATTGCATCTAAATTTTTAATATTTTTTTTAATATTGTCAATTATTAAATCTTCGTATTCTTTTGGTATAGGAGATGGATCTTCCCAATCTATTCGTAACAGCTGCTGATGTCCACTTATAATTCTTCTTTTAACAATGGTAGGTCTATTGGAAGATCTAACAATACCTGAACTATCTATATTTTTTTCATTAAAACTATTAATAATTTTATCTCCATTATAATCACTGCCAATAACTCCAAAAGAAATAGTTTTTGCACCTAAGTGAGCAAGATTATTTACAACATTTGCAGCACCACCTAAAACAAATCTTTCTTCTAAAACTTTTAGAACAGGAACAGGGGCCTCAGGGGAAATTCTATCTACAGAACCCATAATATAATCATCTATCATCATATCACCAACAACGGCAATTTTTGCGTTATCAAATTTTTTTAATATTTCTAGTAATCGTTCTTTTTTCATAAAAACTCCACTCTCCCTATATCTAGTTCCATTTTATTTAAGAGATTAATCTCAATAATAATCTTATTATATTATTATAACAAAATTTTTTCAAGAAAATTATAAAAAAACTTTATTAAAAGCAATGGAGTTCAAAAGAAAGAATAAAAAGTCCATATAGTCTGAATCTTCCCATAGTTAAAGCTAGGGCTTTACGCACTTTTAGATAACTAAAGTTTTTCAGAAATAGTTTTAATAAAAAAAGTATCACTTTTTTTATCTTTTATAATAATTTTATTTTCTAAAAACTCAATAGATAGCTCCTTATTTTTAAATCTATATTCACTAGTTTTTGAAAATGTTTTTTTCTCTCCATTGTTAAAAGTAAGAATTAAATAAGGTATTTTTCTTATATAATATAAATCTGATTTAGTAATAATTGATGTTAAAGAATCTGAATTTTCTAGTTTTCCAAATTTAAGTGAGGAGTTATTAGAAAGTAGATTTTTTAGCTCAGAATTATTTTTTTCATGTAAAATGAAAGCTTCAGCTTTAAATTTAATTCTTAAGTTATTTTTTATAAGTTCAAAGAGAATATCATTTTCTAATATTGAGATATATTTATTTGAGGCTTCTATCTCTTTAAAGAAAATATTAAAATCAGAAATTGTACCGGTTATATCAAAAGGGATTTGAATCTGATAAGCATTTAAATTTCCATGAGGAAGAGTTTGTGGGATCTTAATTTGTAATCTGGAAATAGTGTTTAAAGAAAGATTATTTTTTAATAATCCTTTTGTAATAAATTCTTTTACAGAAGTTTGACTAGAAAATGCTTTATAATATAGTTCCTTAAGTAAGGAATCGAATCTTATTTTATTTTCTAAGGATAATTTTTCTACAATTTTAAAATTTTTATTTAAAATAATATTTTTATTTTCTAACTCTTTATTTTTATAATTTAGCGTTGAAAAATCTTTTTGTAAAATAAAATATTTAAAAATTGGAATTAATATAAAAAAATAAATAGTTATTATTGAAAAAATTAAAAAATAAATTTTTTTTAAACTTGAAATAGTTAGATTTAATTTTCTGTTAAAATAAATAAAAATTTTGTCTATAATTTTTTTGATCAAAAAATCACCTCTTTTTTACTCATATCTATTGTAAAAAGATAAATACCCTGAGTATTTTTTATGTAATCATTATTTAAATTTTGAAAATTATTTTGTTCTAAATATTTTTCAAAAAGATATAATTCTTGAAGGTTTTGAGTACTTCCATAAAGTTTTATTAAAGGAAAACTTATTTCAATTTTATCTATATATAAAGAGAGGAAATTAAAGGAACTTATTTCTTTAAGAAGAAGTGAAAACTTTATTTTTTCATCTGGAATTAAATTTTTTAAAATTTCAATATCTAAGGAAAAATCTAAAACTTCATTATTTTTATGTTCCAAAATCAATAAATTCTGTTGAAGATTATTGAATATTATTTGAGTGTTTTGTATTTTTTTTAAAATATTTGAATTTATAAAATAAAAAAAAGAAACAACAATGATTTCAAATATCAAAATAAATTTAAAATAAAAAAACCAATAAGTATTTTTACTGGAAGGATTAAGTTCTTTAGAGTATTCTTTTAAAAAAAAATTATGTTCTAAAGAGTCTTCAAACCTGTTAAAAAGCGAAGAGGAATAAATTCCCACAAGTGTAATATTGTTATCTCTTACAAATTGAAAAATATTATTAACCAAAGTTCTAGGAAGTGCATAAAAATTAGATTCGTCATATTTTACAACATATTCATATAAATTATATTCATTTTCATCAAAAAGATTAATTTTATCAATGAAAAAATAGCTGTTTTCAAAAATAATTGACACATGTTGATTTTTAAAATCAAGTAAAACTATTTTAAAATTTTCAGAAAATTTTATATTTATATAGTTGATACAATCACTCCTTCAAAGAAAATATATTTCCTTGTATTTTAAAATTGGAAATCAAATAAGATTCATCATTACAGATAATAGAAAGATTTTTTTTATTAAAAAAACAGATTAAATTTATATTTTCACTAAGAATAAGAATTTCAATAGTGGGCTTGTGCATAGTATCATAAAGAATTAGATTTTTAGAAAAAACAAATTGAAAATTGTATTCTCCTGAAAATTTGATTGTTTCAATTTTAGGTGTCAAGGATAAAAGAGAAAAACCTCCTTTACTTAGTGATTTTCGGGACTCTTGGTTAGACCAAAGCTTTTCTAAAAGAATATTATTAAAAATATAATCTTGAATATTTATAATTTTATTTTGAACAATATAATCATCAATTTTTTTAAATTCCCAAAAGACTAAAGAGGATATATTTTTTAAATTCGCTTTATCAATCTTTGAATTTTCGTAAAGTCCTTGAATATCAACTTTATTTTTTAAAGAAAGAACAAACATAAAAAAAATAGAGCAAATAAAAGTTACACAGACAATGGTAAAATATAAAATGAAACCTTTATTTTTTATCATAATTGTCCATTCCGTAATAAAATTTCATCAATTTTTATTCCCGTATTTGTTTGAAATTTTAGTAAAATGCCACCTTTTATCTCAGTAAAGCTCCCATTATAAATTTTTGATAATAAAATTTCATCTTTTCCAAATTGAAATCCACCATAACGATCTCCGGAAGTTTTTCCTCTAGAATAAATTAATTCTTGATTAATTTTTAAATTTTTAGTATCAGTTACTTTAAATCGGTAAAGGTGAAATTGGTTAGATTTTATATTTTTTGATGGATTATAATTATTAAAATGAAAGCTTGGAATTTCTAAATAAAGAGAATCGCCCAAAATTCCCTCACTGACAATAAAATTACTTATGTTTTTTATATGTGAAGAACTTAAATTAGGAGAATTAATACTTAGAACTGCTAATCCAGGGTTATAAACTTTTAATAAATTGGTATTTTGTGTCTCAACTGTGGTAGAAAAAACATAAGCAGATAACCCCTCAATAATTCTATAAAAATCATGAGAAGAGGAACCTATTTTTATATTTTTGTAAATGGCAATGGAAATATTAATAAGAGGATGCACTAAAGTTAGTAACACTGTAAAAATAGCTATTGAAATAATAAATTCAAGAGTAGAGCTTCCGTTATTATATTTAGATATCATATTAACACTCCTTTATTTATTAATTATTCGTATTAAATAAATTATTTTCAGGAATAGCAATATTTAATATTTTAGAATCTTTTTTTACAGATAAAATTAATACAGTAGTATTTTTGTTTAAGTCTTGTGGCATTCCAATATTAGGAAGAGTTGAAAATGTAACATCACTAAAATTTTCATTAAAAATTTTATAATATCCCTTGGATTCAATTTCTTTTATAAAATTATCATCCAAAATGCTATCTTTACTACTGGAAATTAAAATTTTAAAAAAAAGATTGAAGTAATTAAAAATTGGAAAAATTAATATAGTAATAATTGTAAAAGAGACTATAAATTCTAAAAGAATAAATCCATTTTTTTTCAAAATAAATGCTCCTATAAAAATATTAGTTAATAAGAGATATCATGTCAAACATAGGAAGATAAATTCCTAAAACCACAAAACCAACTGATAATCCTAAAACAATAATGAGAACGGGTTCCATAAATGTTAAAATAAGATGTATTTTTTCATTAAATTTATTTTGAGAAAAATCATGTATAGAAAATAGCATTTTAAGTAAAAATCCATTTTTTTCACCAATAGAAATCATAGAAAGAGTAGTTGGAGTGAAAAAAATAGACCCTTTAAGAGAATTAGCAAGGGTTTCTCCAGCTTTAATTTTTACACACGTTTCTAATAATTTTTTTTTTAAAATGAAATCATTTTCTAAAGTAATTATAGTTTCTAAAGATTTTAAGATTGTAACTTTTGAATTTAAAAGTAAAGTTAATCGTTTTATAAAAATAATAAGAATATATATTTTATAAACACTTTTTATAAAAGGGAAGTTTACTGCTATTAAGCTTTTTATTTTTTTTCCAAGAGATGATTTTAAGAAAAAAAATATAAAAGATGTAAAGATAAAAAAAATAAAAAAAATAAAATAATAATAGTTATAAAAAAAATTATAAATGTTTAATAGAAATATAGTTATTAAAGGTAATTTTTGATTGTTTTGTTCAAATATTTCAATAAATTGAGGTAAAATAAAAATTATAAGAAGGGTCATTATAAGGGTAGAAACAATAGCTACAAAACAAGGATAAATCATTATCATTAGAATTTTTTTTTTAACTTTTCATGTTCTAAAAGTTCTAATGCGAGATTGCTTAAAACGACAGGAAGTTGAGCACTGTATTCTCCAACTTTTATTAAACTGATATAAAAAGAAGAAAAAATTGATTTATGTTTTCCTAAAGCTTGATAAAATGGAAAGCCACTTTCAACATCTTCAACTATAACTTCCAAAATAGAAGTAAAAAAATTGTTATAGGATTCTTTTATTTGAAGATTCAAAGATTCTAAAAGGGGTAGACCACTATTTAACATAAAAGATAGTTCTTTAGTAAAAATTATTAAAAAATTTTTACTAATAGAAGGAGAAAAAAAATTAAGTATTGATTTTTTATAAACATAAGCAGTAAAAAATATAAGTTTTCTTTCTTTTAATATAAATTGCAACTCCTTAAGATTTTTAGCCTTAATTTTCCCGGAATTCCGAATTCCAGTTTTACTATAAGCAATATATTTGTATAAACTCATAAAATTCCCTCCTTAAAATACTAGAGTTATAAAAAATATTTATTCATTTTCTACTAAAGGTTTGTAAATTATTTTTAATATTTTAAAATGATGAGAAAGACTAGGAGCTTTATTTATACTAATTGTAGAGTCAATAGAGCTAGAATTTTTATTTAAGGGGGTGAGAAGAAAAAATTGAAGATTTAAAAGTTGTAATTTATTACTATTAAAATGCTCATTTATAGAAATAGAAGTTTTAACTTTAGACAATAAATTTAGTGGCGTAGAAAAAAATAAAAAAATAATGAAAATATAATTAGAATTATTCATAACTTGAATCACTCCTTTTTCCATCCAATTAAGTTTTTTGATTTAGTAGTTGCATGATAGTCTGTTAAATTATTCAAGAAAATATCTCCAGCGGATATATTTTTATATAAATTTATAGTTAAAAATTTAAATTGAGAAAAAGTATAAAAAGATATTCTATATTTAGCAAGAGATTTGGAGTTAAACAAATAAAGTGTAAAGGAATGACTTAAGTTACCACTGGGAAGAATAGAGGTTTTTAAAGTTCCGCTATAAACATTTTTATGTAGGATTCGGTATTCTAGAAGATTGGGTAAGAATATTTTTTCTAAAACAAGAGAATTGCTTTCAAATATAATTTCTTTATTATAGACGCTAAAAGTTAAGTAAACAGTTTTATTATTGTAATATGATAAATCTCTGTATTTACTAATGGTTCCAATGATTTGTGTAATAGCATGATTAAAAGCTCTAGTTTCTAAGTAATTTTTATAACTAACATGAATAAGGAAAATGAAAATTAAAATAAAAGACAAATTTATAATTGTTTCTAAAAATGAAAACCCGTTATTTTTTTTCAATTTCTCTCCTTATAAATAAAGATTATAAGCTTTTTTTTAGATTATACAACTAAAAAAAAATAAAAACAATCTTTAAATTTGTATGAGTATTTTATTATGATTATAAAGAACATTATTAGCTATAATAAACAAAAATAAAAAAAATAAAAAAAATATATTTATAATTTTTTTTATTTGTGATAATATTAATATTATAAAAATTAATAATCAAAATTAAAATTAAGGATGTGAAACAAATGAAACTATCTAGCTATTTAGATCCAAAATTCATATTTATAGATTTAGAAGCAATAACAGTAGAGTCAGCAATAGAAAAAATGATAAACGAAATTGCTGAAAATAATGAAATGGTAAAAAAAAATAAAGAAAAATTTTCAGCTGCTGTAATAAAAAGAGAAAGAGAATTGTCAACTGCAATTGGAAGTGGTGTAGGAATTCCCCATGCAAGATTAGATGATTTTAATGATTTTATTATATCTATTGGTGTTTTAAAGAATACAATTCCAGTAAAAATGGCAGGAACTAATAAAAAAGATGAAATGAAACTTATTGTATTAATTTTATCTGATGTGCTAAAAAATAAAAATATGTTGAAAACAATGGGAGCAATCTCTAAATTGTGTTTAAATAATCCAACATTACTAGAAAAATTGAAAGTTTCTAATTCAAAACATGAAATCATTAAATTAATAGAAGAATCAAATGTAGAAATATTACATAAAGTAACAGCTGATGATGTATTAAGTCCAGAAATAAAACCAGCTATGTTAGGAATGACTTTAGAAGAGGTGGCAACAAGATTTATTCTTGAGCAAACAAGTGGGCTTCCTGTTGTAAATGAGAAAGGAATTTTTTTAGGAGAAATAACAGAAAGAGAACTAATAGAATATGGAATGCCTAAATATACGAGTATATTAGATGATTTAAATTTTTTAACTGTAGGGGAACCTTTTGAAGAATATTTATTAAATGAAAAAACAGCTACAATAGACAGTATATATAGAAAAACAGGTGTTGTTGTTATAGATAGACAGGCACCTATAATGGAAATATGTTCAATAATTGTTAAAAAAGGTGTAACAAGAGTGTATGTAGTTGAAAAAAATAAATACTTAGGAATGATAAAAAGATCAGATATTATAAAAAAAGTACTTCATATATAAATTATAAACCTTGCTCAAAGTGATTGATATAAATAAAAATATATGAATAAAATAAAAATATTTAAAAATAACTAGTAAGTCCCAAAAGTCCTAATTTAAATTAGGACTTTTTATTTTAATTTATATATGATAAAAATTGTATTTAATCAAAGTTTATATGGTTTTTTTTTTTAGAAATCATATTACAAAAATACTTTATTTTTAATTTTTAAAAATAAATAAAAAAAAGTGTTGACCAAAAGCCATAACTATGATATTATTTATCTTGTGCACGACGAAATGTTGTGAACAGGAAAAGGACATTAACAACAGAATAGAGAAGAAAAAAAGTTCTT
>JBOFUX010000010.1:0-3605 GCA_051652785.1 Fusobacteriaceae bacterium
TGATTAAAATAAATATAATATGGAAAAAATAAGAAGTGAAGATTCTTTCTCAAGGAATCTTCACTTCTCACATTTTACACGCCTTTTGAAGGAGTGATTAAATGTATCAAAAAATAGACAAAATGGTTAAAGATTTAGAGCTTCGCGGTCGTAACCAAAGCACTATAAAAATAATGGTTTATACCGTAAAGAATTTCTGTAAATTCTATAACCAATCACCAGAATTACTAGGTGAACACCATATTATCGATTATTTATATTATTGCATTAATTATAAAAAATTATGCAATAAAAGTATAAATAGGATGAATAGTTTCTTAAAATTCTTTTATGTAGTAACTTTAGAAAAAGAATGGAATGATTTAAGAATACCAAAACTTAAATGTGATAAAAAAACTCCTATTTATTTAACCAAGAATGAAGTTCAAATTCTATTAAACTCTATTTCAAACTTAAAGCATAAAGCAATATTGTCAACAATTTATTCTTCTGGGTTACGCATTAGCGAAGCAACTAATCTTAAAGTTTCTGATATTATGAGTTCCGAAATGAAAATTAGGGTTAGAAATGGTAAGGGTCGTAAAGAGAGATATACTTTATTATCTGAAAAAAACTTGATATTACTAAGGGAATATTGGAAAAAATATGGCCGTAAAGATTATTCAATGGAAGACTATTTATTTAGAGGTTATAAATTATTACAGCCTCTATCAACGCGTACTATCCAAGTCTTTATGAATAAGTATGTAGCACTTGCTGGTATAACAAAAAATGCTACTCCGCACGCGTTAAGACATTCTTTTGCAACTCACCTTATGAATGATGGTGTTGATTTGATAACCATAAAAACATTAATGGGCCATTCAAGTATAGGATCAACAATGATATATCTTCATCTTAAGGATTATCAAGCATTGAGAATAGTAAGTCCTCTTGATAAATTGGAATAACAATGGGATCACTTCAAGAGATTATTGAGTTACATGGAGAAAGTTATACTAAATCACGAAATTTACCACCAAATATATTAAGAGCTCTTTATTCTATTAATGATTGTAAAACGGCTGCGCTTGGCGGGCATATTTATGAGTGTGATGACTGTGGTCAAATTAAGGTTGCATATAACTCTTGTAGAAATAGACATTGTCCTAAGTGCCAAACATATGCTAAAGAAATGTGGATTTATGAAAGAAGTAAAACTCTAATTCCAACACACTATTTCCATATGGTTTTTACTGTTCCAGAGCAACTAAATTCACTAATATTATATAATCAAAAGGAAATGTATACTATTCTTTTTGACTCTGTATCTGAGACTTTGCTAGAACTATCAAAGGATAAGAAGTATCTTCATGCAGATATAGGTTTTACATCTGTACTTCATACTTGGGGACAAAACTTGATGAATCATCCGCATATTCATTGTATTCTTCCAGGAGGAGGTTTAAGCTTCGATAAAAGTAAGTGGATAAAATCTAAAAAGAAGTTTTTTATTCCAGTAAAAGTTTTATCAAGGAAATTTAGAGGGAAGTTTTTATATTATTTGAATCAACTATATTTAGATAACAAACTAAAAATTCCTGAAAATATTAGTGAACTTAACTCTAAAAATATATTTAATAAATTTAAGGACTCTTTGTATAAGAAAGAATGGATAGTTTATAGTAAGGCTCCTTTTGCGAGTGCTGAATATGTACTTCAATATTTAGGAAGATACACTCATAGAGTAGCAATATCAGATAATAGAATATTAAAAGTTGATAATGAAAAAGTTATATTTAAATGGAGAGATTATAGAGATAGAAATAAAGAGAAAACTATGTCATTGAAACCAGAAGAATTTATAAGAAGATTTATAATGCATATCTTACCAGATAGATTTGTTAAGATAAGGCATTATGGTATTTTAGGAAATAGAAATAAAAAACTAAAGTTTAAGCGATGCATTGAGATATTTAGGATTAAACCTAAAGAAGATGATAATTTATCGTCAGCGGAGCTATTCTTTAAATTGACAGGAATAGAAATTGGAAAGTGTAAACATTGTGAGAAGGGAAAATTAATAAAAATAAAGAAAGTAATGCCTAGAATAGCTTCACCACCGTAAAAACTTATAAAAGTAAATACGTTGGGTTTATGGGGAGGGGGAAGCTATACCTTAAAACAAACAATTAAAAATGGAAATCTAATAATGATATTCATAGGAGCAAAATTATATTGATTTTACAGATTGTTTTTTAAAATTAGATCTATTGATTCCCCATACGGGGCGGAGGCTTTTAGCGACTTCGTTCAAGTAGTTGATTGCGATATTGAGATACATGTATTTAGCTTAAATAGAGGTTAAACTTCTTTTAAGTATTAAATATATGTTATTTTTTTGCGCTCAACATCGCAATCAAGCCAATTCATTTAACAAATATACAAAAATCAAAGGTTTTAAACCATTTGTAGCTAATGGAATTTAATAAAGTTAGCTAATTTATTGCAACAAAAAAAGATACTATATAGTCATTTCAATAACTATGTAGTATCTTTTTTATACTAATTATCTTTTCCAACTCTATCCATTGCAACTTCATAGACTGCACCATCTTCTCTAACTGAAACCACAATTATTTTCATTACTCCCTGTTCTTTAACAATACGATAAACAATTCTTATACCTAATCTTAATAATTTTATTTTCAAAAATCCACTAAGATTAGTACCAGACTTATTACCAAGCGGTTTACCATAACCACCTTCAGAATTAGGTAATGGATTTTGAGAAACCTTTTTAATAGCTTTTCTCACCTGTATTAGTTGAGAATTATCTAGATATTTTAAGTCATTTTTGGCTTCTTCCAACCATTCAAGTCTCCAATCCATTATTCAATCTCCACATCTTCAGCTAAGTCTAAATCATTCTCTGTTATATTAAATTCTTTCCATACATCTTCATCTGAAATCCAGTTGGAATTTTTAGAATTTGACATACGTTGCTCTGCTAATGTTGCTAATTTATAATCCTCAATTATTTCAATCATTTTTTTATATTCTAAAGGATCTATCAAGATGCATGCTGGTTTATTGTTTTTCACAACAATTTTATAACCTGAACTAGCTACTTCATCAAATATTTTATTAGCTTCACCTTTATTGAATCTAGAAATAGGAATCATTGAATCTATAACACTACTCATAGGTAAACTATTTAACATATAATCACCTCTTTTTATAAATATTTAATAATAGTCTATACTTAAACAGATAATTAGTCAATAAATATATAGATAAATTTATTGACTAATTATCTGTTGTATTTGAAGTTTTTAAAATTTTAATTTATGTAATTAAAATTACATTTAAATATACTTTAATTACATTAATTAATTCTACTCAAACACTAAATTAACATATCTAGTATATGGTTTTAATCGTAATTCTATTGGTATAAATATATTTTCAGCAATATGTATTATTCAAATTTACATTAGCTTTTTATTATTAAATCGGCTTTTCTTTTATTATTTTCTCTAATTAATGTACTCTTACTTATGTTTGTTATTTCAGTAACTTCACTATAACTACAAGTACCTCCGTTTATTGTAAGCATATTTAAA
>JBOFUX010000011.1:0-18709 GCA_051652785.1 Fusobacteriaceae bacterium
AAGAACTTTTTTTCTTCTCTATTCTGTTGTTAATGTCCTTTTCCTGTTCACAACATTTCGTCGTGCACAAGATAAATAATATCATAGTTATGGCTTTTGGTCAACACTTTTTTTTATTTATTTTTAAAAATTAAAAATATATATTTAATTATCCTAATCTCTATTTAATAATAACTTAACTTTTTTAATAAAATAATATTTAATTAATCTTGTTTTTTAACTTTGACCTACTGGATAATATTTGAATAGTGACCTTACAGTCCCATTTTTCACATGCACATTTCTACAATCAAAATAATACTCACCCTTCATCCTTTTTTTTAACTCTTCTAAATTGAGACCCCTGAACTGATTCCATTCAGTCAATAAGACTACCGCATCTACATCACTACTGGCGATATTTTCATTAATACAATATTCTATACATTTATTATAACTTTCAAATCTCCACTTAGCTTCTTTCATTCCTTTTGGACAATACACTTTTATTTTAGCACCTTTTTCTATAAGATTTTTCACTATGTCTAAACTTGGAGCATCTCTAACATCATCAGTATCTGGTTTAAAAGATAAGCCTAGTACACATATTGTTTTTCCCTCTACCCCTTTCATTTCTTTCACAATTTTTTCTACCATTCTTTTCTTTTGTTTTTCATTTGCTAATATTGCAGAAGACACTATACTCATTTCTTCACCGTATTTTTTCCCAATTTCTACTATAGCTCTTGTATCTTTTGGAAAACAAGAACCTCCATATCCTGGACCACAATGTAAAAATTTTGAAGATATTCTACCATCCATTCCCATTGCAGAAGCAATTTCTTGAGTATTCGCCCCAACTTTTTCCGCTAATAAAGATAATTCATTTATAAAAGATATTTTTACTGCTAAAAATGCATTTGATGCATACTTTATCATTTCCGCAGTTCTTCTGTTTGTACACATGAAAGGAGTTTTATTAATGTATAAGACATCATATATTTTTTTCATAATCTCTAATGAATTTTCATTTTCTACTCCTAATACAACTCTGTCGGGTCTTAAACAATCATTTATTGCTCTTCCTTCTCTTAAAAATTCAGGATTCGAAACTACATCAAATATTATATTTTTTTCTCTTTTTATTAATTCTTCCTCTATAGATTTAGCTACTAAATCCCCTGTTCCTACAGGAACAGTAGATTTATTCACAACAACTGTATATCTTTTTATTACCTTTCCAATATCTCTTGCACAGCTTAAAACATGTGTTAAATCCGCAGAACCATCTTCAGTTGACGGTGTTCCAACCGCTATAAAAATTACATCTGAGCATTGCAAACTTTTTACTTTATCAGTGCTAAAACTTAGTCTTCCTTCTTGCACATTTTTATCTAAAATTTCTTTTAACCCTAATTCATATATGGGTAACACGCCGTTTATTAAAGAATTTATTTTTTTTTCATCAACATCTAAGCAAATAACTTTATGACCAAATTCGCTCAATACTACACCTTGAACCAAACCTACATATCCTGTTCCTATTACAGTTATTTTCATTTTACCTTCCTCCTAAATACCATTTTACAAATTTTTGAATTCCACTTTCAAATTTTGTTGTCGGATTATAGTTTAAAAGTTTTTTAGCTTTATCAATATTTGCAAAAGTTCTTTTTACATCGCCCGGTTGCATTGGCAATCTATTTATTATTGCTTTTTTATTCAAATTTTTCTCTATTATTTCAATCATATCATTTAAAGATATTGCATCAGATTCTCCTAAATTTATTATTTCATATACATTTTTATTATTATTTAAATAATTTACACCTTTTATAACTCCATCTATAATGTCATCAATATATGTATAATCTCTATATGTTTCTCCATCTCCAAAAACAGGTATCATTTCGTCTTTTAAAATTTTATCCACAAATTTATGAATTGCTAGATCTGGTCTTTGTCTCGCTCCATAAACTGTAAAAAATCTAAATTGCAAAGTATCTATATTATATAATTTATAATACACATGTCCAAATACTTCACATGATTTTTTAGTAGCGGCATAAGGTGAAATAGCAAAATCAACTATATCAGTTTCTTTGAAAGGAACTATTTTATTATCTCCATAAATTGAGCTTGAGGACGCTTGAATAAATTTTACCGTATTATATTTTTTACAACTTTCTAAAAGATTTAAATAACCTCCTATATTAACTTTTTCATACTCTAATGGATTTTCTAATGAAGGTCGAACTCCTGCTAAACCTGCAAGATTTATAACCATATCTATTTTGAATTTTATAAATATTTCTTCCACTTTTTGAGAATCCTTTAAATCACAATATTCCAAAGAATAAGACTCTGAATTTACAGCTTGAAGTAATGAACTTATTTTTAATTCTTTAGTCTTTTCTAATAAAATTTTTTCTAAATATTCTATTTTATTTAAACTTTCTAAAACATTTTTTATTTTTATATTTTCTGAATAAAAATTATGAAAATTATCAATGCCTACTACACTATACCCTAGTTCTAAAAGTTTCTCTACTAAATGTGATCCTATAAAACCTGCTGCTCCTGTTACAATAATTCTCATTTTACATCTCCTTTTTTTATTAAATATATATTTCTTGAATAAATAAAAACATTAGGTGCTTGTCCAATTATAAATACTGGATCTTTCTTATACAATGCATAAATTAATAATAAAACACTTCCAAATAAACTGAAAACCCAAAATGAAAAAGGGATTACACTTTTTTTAGCTTTTTCGCTTGCTATCCATTGAATTATAAATCTCATTGAAAATAAAACTTGTCCTATAAAACCTATGATTAAATACAGATTCCAATCTTTAATCATCTTTTGACTCCTCAATATTCCAATTTAACATTCTATTTTTCATCCATCTCACTGCAAAAACATCTTTAAAAGCTGTAAAACCTCTCCCAAAAACTTTATACTTAGATTCACCATATAACCTATCGTAGTGCCTCACAGGTACTTCTATTACATTAAAACCACTATATTTAGCTAATGTTGGTAAAAACCTATGCATTCCATCAAACATCTTGTAGGATTTTACAATTTTTTTTT
Organism: Fusobacteriaceae bacterium; assembly: GCA_051652785.1. Classification (GTDB taxonomy): domain Bacteria; phylum Fusobacteriota; class Fusobacteriia; order Fusobacteriales; family Fusobacteriaceae; genus JAGNZR01. Next base: position 3,079 of record JBOFUX010000011.1, read on the forward strand.
TGAACAGTTTTAAAGGACAACCTGTATCTTGGATATTGTCTCCAGTTACAAAATTTCTAAAATCATTTCCTATTTTTGAGGCTATTTTTCTCTTAATTCCATCCTCTCTTGTAGCTCTTTTCCCATTTACAAAATCATATTCTGGTATAAACTTTAAAAGTTTATAGAGATCTTCAGGATCTGTTTGCAGATCTCCATCCATCATTAAAATCAAATTTCCTTCTGCTTTTTGAAATCCTGCGTCTAAAGCTGCGCTCTGTCCTTTATTTTTCAAAAAATGATAAACTTTTATATTTTTATTTTCTAATTTTATTTTATTTAAGATTTCGTAACTTCCATCACTACTCCCGTCGTTCACAAAAACAATTTCATAATTTTTAAATTCTTTTTTTAATGCTTTTTCTACTTTTTCACTCATCAGTAATATATTTTCTTTTTCATTATATATTGGTATTACCACTGAAATCTCCATTATTCCTCCAACTTTTTTTATATTATATATTTTAAAAGTAAATTTTTAGTAAATTTTTATTATTATTATTATTAAAAATTTTTACTATTTTTTTACTTTTATACTATATACTATATAAAGTAAGATGATAGATGATTTTTCTTAATTTAAAAATTAACAGGAAAGGTGAACAAATTGAAAAAAAATATACTAATAATTGAAGATGACTCTAAAATCAGAAGATACTTAGAATTAGAATTAATTCACGAAGGTTACAATATAAGTCTAGCACCAAATGGTGAAATAGGAATAAAACTATTTAGAACAAATAACTATTCACTTGTTTTACTTGATTTAATGCTACCGGTTATAAACGGTGAAGACGTTTGTAAAATAATAAGAGCTGAATCCAATGTTCCAATTATAATTTTAAGCGCTAAAGATGAAAGTTTTAGCAAGATTGCTCTTTTAGATTTAGGGGCTAACGATTATATAACAAAACCTTTTATTATTGGGGAACTATTAGCACGAATGAGAGTTATTTTTAGGATTAAACCAATTCTTGTTAATCAAAAAATTATAAACTTTGAAAATATCTCTCTTAATTTAGACAGCAAAGAAGTTTACTTAAACAATCTTAGTATTCCACTTACCAAAACAGAATATAACCTTCTTTACTATTTAATAATCAATAAAAATCTGGTGCTAACTCGAGAAAATATTTTAGAAAACGTTTGGGGATATGAATATTTTGGAGATGGTAAAATTATTGACATGTATATAAAATCTTTACGAAAAAAAATCGATCCAAATAGTCTATACATTAAAACTATTCGAGGTTTTGGATATTCATTAAAAAAGGAGCGTTAATTTGAAATCTCTATCTTATACTTTAAATCTTATTTTTATTCGGATTATATTCTTATTTTCTTTTATTTTATTAGTTTCTCTCTCTATAACAGGAAAATATTTAATCAACTCTTCAAAATTGGAGTTAAGGAATGCTATGTCTTTTTTAAATTTTGAACTTTTGGAAGAATCAAACTTTTCTTCTCTTGAAATCTATAATGGAGATTTAGTGACAATGCTTCGAGCAGAAAATTTAAATCTCAAAGATTTAGAAATTACTATACAAGATAATGATAATATTTATTCTGAAACTTATAATAAGAAGTTTCTTAAATTTGCAATTGAAGATAAAGTTATGAATATTCATCAATATGATTACTTGATACTGAAAAATAAATTATTTAACAAAGAAGGTAAGGTATATACAGTTATACTTATTAAAGATTTAAATATTGAAAAAAAATTCTTTTTTAATATGGTATATACTTTCATATTAGGATTAATTTTTTGTATATTAACTTCTATAATTACGTTTCGTCTTCTTTTGAAAAAAATCAAAAAACAATTACTATTATTAGAAAATTTAAATGCAAATATTACCTTAGAAAATCTAACTTTAGATAAACCTATTAATACCTTTAAAGAGTTTGAAAATATTTTATCTTCTTATGAAAAAATGCTTACGAGAATAGATGAACAAAATAAAAAGCAAATTGAATTTGTTCATAATTCTTCCCATGAATTAAAAACTCCTATTTTTATAATTAAAGGATATATTGATATGATTAAGCGTTGGGGTAAAAATGAACCAAAAATTTTGAACGAAGTTTTGATTTCCGTTGAAGATGAAATGAACCAAATGAACTTGCTTATTGAAAAATTACTTTTTATAGCAAAAGAAAATTACATTAAAAATAACGAAACTGAAATAGAACTTTCTGAAATTATTTTAGAGTGTATCTCAAATTTTAAATTTCAATATCCTAAATTAAACATTACTTTTATACCTGAATATACTCTTATTAAATCTGATCATAGTTTAATTAAATTATTAGTTAAAAATCTTATTGAAAACTCCATAAAATATGGAGAAAACAAAAAAATTTATATTAGTATTAAAAATAATTACAACACTAATCAATCTCTTTTAACTATTAAAGACCATGGAATTGGAATGACTAAAGACGAATTAAATAATATTCACGAACGTTTTTTCCGGGCTAATAAATCCCGAAGTAAAGATATACCTGGTCATGGACTTGGAATGTCTATAGTTAAAAAAATTACTAACATTTTAAATATAGAGCTTAAAATACAGAGTACATTGAACGTAGGTACAACTATTAATTTATTTTTTAATTTGAAAAACTAGGAGAATACTATGATAAAAAATAATAAAAAATTATATTTATTTTTATTAAGCTTCATTTCATTTTTTAGCACTCTTTGGATAAGACAAGCAGATTTAATGGAATCTAGAAATTTTATTGCCGCTAGAGAAATCGTGAAAAATAATGAATGGTTAATTACCACTTTAAATGGTAATTATCGTTTTGAAAAACCCCCTTTACCAACTTGGTTTACTGCGGTAGTTATGAAGCTAACAAATAACTTTTCAGATGAATGGGTGTTAAGAATACCCGTTGCTTTAGTTTCTACACTTTTAATATTCTTTATTTATAAATTTGTCAAAGAATTGTCAAAAGATAATTCCTTGACATTCCTTTCATGTTTTATTGCAACAACAACATTTATGTTAACCAAAATTGGATCTGAAAATGCTTGGGATTCATATCCTTATATTTTCATGTTTGGTTCAATTACATATCTTATTAAAAGTCTTAATTCCAGAGGATATTTTTATCTTATTCCATCTTCTATATTTTTGGCATTTTCTCTATTAAGCAAAGGACCTGTCGCTATATATGGTATGCTTCTCCCTTTTATTTTCTCTTATCTTCTAATCTATGGGAAAAGTATCATTAAAAAAAATAATAAAAAAATAATTTTATATTTTATAACAGGGTTTGCTCTAGCTTCAATATGGCCTATCTTTATGATTTTTGAAAATAAAGAACTTTTTTTAGCTGTTATGAATAAAGAGAAAAATACTTGGTCTAGTAAACATATTCGTAGCTTCTTTTTTTATTTTAATTATTTTTTATTTATGGGAATTTGGATTTTTTTTGCTTTTATTACTTTTTTTAAAAAATGGATCTTTAAAAATGAAGTTGAAAATAAATTTTTTAAATTTGGAATATTGTGGTCTATTTCAACTTTTTTTCTTATTTCCTTTATAAAAATGAAAAAAGAACGTTATGGTTTCCCACTCTACCTTGTTTCTACACTTCCTATAGGAGTTGTTTTGAAATACTACCTTAATATAGATTGGAGCATTTTAAAAAAACATGATAAAATCCTATTTTATCTTCAATTTATTTTTATATCAATTATTTCTAGTGGAAGTATTTTTATTATCTTTTGGAAAAAACAAAATTTATATTATTTATCAATACCATTTTTCATTATATTAATTTATATTTTAATAGCCAGTACTAAAGATAAAAATATTTTTATGAAAAAAATAATATATTCAAGTGGTATACTTTTTATATTTGTAAATATTAATTTAACATGGATTATTGAAAAAGAATTTCGAAATAAAAAAAATATTTCCATTCCTGCTCTTGAAATTCTACAAAAAAATAATACAGTAAAAAAAATATTTTCAAATGATTTTTCTATTGAAAATGTTTGGAGTGTTGGACAAAATATTCTCCCTTTAACTGATACTACTCTTTTTCCGGATAATTTTTATATTCTAACTAAAAATAAAAATTTAAATATTAATAATCTCTATAAAATCGAAAATAGTAATATTTATACAGAGTTTAGCGATAGCAATAATTTAATATATTTGTACAAAATTTCAAAAAAATAAAATACAAATTGTTTACCCATTAAAAAGAGATCTCTATACACAAGTTGTATAAAAATCTCTTTTTTTAATTATCTCAAATTGTTTACCCTCTATTTCTATTTATCTAAAGTTATATCTAAAGAGGCAACTCCATTTAAGTCAAGTGGTGCTAAACATTTTTTTCCCTCATTTTTAAGTTTATAATATCCTGCCATACAAATCATAGAAGCATTATCTGTACAAAATTCTAAAGATGGAAAAGAAACATCAATACCAACTCTTCCCCCTTCTTCTTTTAATTCTTCCCTCAACAATGAATTAGCAGCTACTCCTCCTGCTATTATAATATTTTTAACTTTTTTATCAATTGCCGCTTTTAATGTTTTTTTTACTAAAATATCTACAACTTTTCCTTGAAAAGAAGCTGCTAAATCTTCAGGTTTAAAAATATCATTTTTCATTTTACTTTTATTAACAAAATTTATTACTGAAGTTTTAATCCCTGAAAAACTAAAATTATAATCCTTTACTTTAGGTTCTGTAATTTTTAAAAAATTTTTATCTCCATTGTAATACATCTTATCAATTACAGGTCCACCTGGATACCCTGCCCCTAGAACTCTTGCAATTTTATCATAACTTTCTCCTACAGCATCATCCAATGTTCCACCCATATTAATAAAATTATGATTCTCATCCATATAGATTATATTTGTATGACCCCCAGAAACTACTAGAGCAATACAAGGTAGCTTAACTTCATGTTCTATAAAATTTGCATATATATGTGCTCTTATATGATGAACTGGTATTATTGGAATATTGTAACCATAGGATAAGCCCTTAGCAAATGATATGCCTACTAATAGTGCACCTATTAGTCCTGGAGCATAGGTTACCGCTATATAATCAACTTCATTCATAGTTATTTTTGCTTCTTTTAATGCTTCTTCTAATATTGCAGCAATATTTTTTATATGGTGTCTCGAAGCTATTTCCGGTACAACACCACCATACTCTTTATGAATCTCAATTTGTGATGATATTTTATTTGATAAAATTTCTTTTCCATTTTTTAATATGGCGATAGCGGTTTCATCACAAGAAGTTTCTATACCCAAAACTATCATAGTCTCTACCTTCCTTATATTTAATCCTTATTAAAGATTATTCTTATTTTTTGTTCCACCACTTCATTTAAATTTTTTAGTTCTTCTTTTGATAGTTCTTTTGTTTTTATACTTTTTCCTATATATACAGTTACTTCTTTATTGAAATTTACCCTTTTACCTGCAGGAGACTGTATTTTAGAAACTCCTTTTACTACAACTGGTACTATTACCCCTTCACTGGAAATAGCCAGTTTGAAACTTCCCTTTTTAAATTCATTTTCTTCGAAACTCTCCTTTCTTTTTCCTTGAGGAAAAATAACAAGAGGATGTCCTTTTTTTATTATTTCAATAGCTTTATTTATTCCTTCTATTCCTTTTCTTGGATTTTCTCGTTCTAAAAAAACTGTTCCACTTAATTTCATCCATTTTCCATAAAACACCCACGACTCCATCTCTTTTTTTGCAACAAAACCTATATCTAAAGGTATAGCAACATTTAAAACAGGAATATCAAAATTACTTGTGTGATTAGAAACAAAAACTATCCCTTCTTTACTATCTAAAGCTCTAAAATCTTCTTCATCTTCATAAATCGTTATTACTTTTGTTCCTATTGATTTTAGTACTATATTTCCTAACATTTTTAATTTTTCTCTCGCACATTTTATTCTATCGTATTCATTCATTTTAGATATTTTTTTAAAATAAAATATAGTAATAAAAGTAAAAATTAAAAAGCCTATAACTATAACAAAAATTATGCCTAACATTTATTTCCTCCTTTCAAGAATATCTTTTATATCCTTATATTGAAAACCTCTTCTCATTAAAGACGCATATATTTTTTCGGGAGATTGTTTTTTCATTTTTTCTACTTTTTTTTCTATCTCTTCTATTTCTATACGTGTATTTTCTTTCAGTAGAGTATCTATTATAGAATTTTCTATTTTTTTTCTTTTTAATTCAAACTCTAATTTTCTTCTACCATATTTTTTATGAGAATTTATATATTGTTTAGACATATTATAATCATCTAAATACTCTTGTTTTTCCATCTCTTCAACTATTTCTAAAACTATTTTTTTTTCTCTATATTTAATAAACAACTTATCTTCTAAGTCTTTTTTAAAATAATCTCTTTTTGATAAAAGATATATTGTATAATCTTTCATTGCTTTTTTTACTATTGCAAAATACTCTTCTCTTGTAAGTGTTTTTTTTTCTTTCAAAGAATACTCATTAATAAGGGAACTAGAAAGAGTAAATTCTATTTTATTTTCAAAAGAAATCTTATTTTTTATTAAAATATAATCATTATTCATTATTGTCTGCTTCTTCCTCTAAATTAGAATGAGAAATTTCCCCCACAGTGTAAAGAACTTTATTAACTTCCACCTCTATCTTTTCAAGAAGTTCTTTATCAGTTTCTAATCTTATCTTTACATTTTCTTTTCCTTGTCCTATTCTAATATCTCCAAAACTAAACCAAGATCCTGCTTTCGCCACTATGTCATTATCCAAAGCAATATCTAAAACTTCTCCTACTCTTGAAATTCCCTTCCCATACATTATCTGAAAAGATGCTTCTTTAAATGGAGGTGCTACTTTGTTCTTAGTAACTTTTACTGTAACCTCATTCCCTATCATATCGTCACCTTGTTTTACACTTCCTATTCTTTTTACTTCCATTCTAATAGACGAATAAAATTTAAGTGCTTTTCCTCCTGTTGTTGTTGTTTGAGGTCCAAAACCAAATCCACCTATTTTATCTCTAATTTGATTTATAAATATCATTGTAGTATTCGATTTATTTAAATTCCCTGTAAGTTTTCTTAAAGCCTTTGACATTAACCTCGCTTGAAGTCCCATTTGTTGATCTGACATTTCACCATCTATTTCTACTTTAGGAACGAGAGCTGCCACTGAATCTATAACAATTACATCAATAGCTCCTGATCTAACGAGAACATCTGCTATATCTAGTGCTTGTTCTCCATAGTCTGGCTGAGATATTAAAAGTTCATCTATGTCAACTCCCAAAGCTTTAGCGTATATAGGGTCTAGTGCATGTTCTGCATCTATGAAAGCTGCAATTCCACCAGTTTTTTGAGCTTCTGCTATAACATGAAGAGCTAATGTTGTTTTTCCAGAACTTTCTGCTCCATATATTTCAACCACTCTTCCTCTTGGAACTCCTCCTATTCCTAATGCTAAGTCTAATTTTATACTTCCAGTGGGAATAGTCCCAATTTCCATATGTTGATTTTCTCCAAGTTTCATAATTGATCCTTCTCCAAAATCTTTTCTTATTTGCTTTAAAGCCAGATCTAAGCTTTTATTCTTATCGCTACTTTCCGTTACTACTACTGTACCACTCTTTGCCTTTGCCATTAATTTTCCTCCTGTTTTGAGCTCAACTCAATAATTTCAAATAATTTCATTGCTGTAATTTTTCTCATACAATTAAAATGTTTTTTTGGACACACTTTATCGCCGTGTAGACTGCAAGGCGAACATTTTTCATTTAAATATACCAAAGTATCATTTTTTTCTAACTCAAACATTTTAGGATTAGTTGGTCCAAATATAACAAAAGTTTTACACTTAACTCCTCTTGCCATGTGAAATGGTCCCGAATCATTAGTTACTAAAAATTTTGATTTAGAAAGTAAAGCTCCACTTTCTTTCAAATTAATAATTCCACAAAGATTTATACAGTTATTTCCGCTTAATTCATTTATTTTATTTGCAATTTTAGAATCTTCTTCTCCTCCTATTATAGCAATTTTTTTTCCATATTTATCAAAAAGAAGTTTCGCAAGCTTTGAAAACTCTTCAAAACACCATTTTTTGGTATTTTTAGATGCTCCAGGTGCAAATACCACCAAGTCTCTCCATTCTTTTTTTATATTCTTCAAATCTTTTTCACTAAATGAAAATTCTATATCTTCAGTTTTATATTCTATTTCAAATTCTTTAAAAGCTTTAAAATAATTTTTAACTATTGTATCATCCACTTGATATTTTATAAATCTCATTTTTACTAATAAACTTTTCCACCAACTTCTTTTTTTATAACTAAAAGTTTTTGAACCAATAAAAAATAAAATTAATTTCGAACGAATTTTACAATGTAAGTCAAATATATAGTCATAATTTCCATCATTTTTTATTTTTTCAGCATATATCTTTATATTTTTAAATCCATCATTTTTATTTTTATTAAAAATAATTACTTTATCTATATAAGGGCAGTCTTCTATTGCTTTTCTAAATTGATCCCTTACTAAAAAGTCTATTTTTACTTCTGGATATTTTTCTTTGAAAGCTTTCAAAACTGGAGTTGTTAAAATAATGTCTCCAATGGAACTCAATCTTATTACAAGAATCCTCAATTTTCATCTCCTTATTACCACTATTTTTTCTTTCTCATTTTTTTCATAAAAAAATTAAAGTTGTCCTTAATTTTATCACTTTTTTTCACAATAAAAAAGAGAAAACTTTTTTTATCATATGTATTTACTATTCTATAACAACTTTTTTCCAAATATAAAAACTCTTGTAATTTTTTTATTTTTCCAAAATTATTTTTAGACAATTTACAGTCTATTATATAAACATTAGTCTTTGATAGCATAAAATTTGAAAGTTGAGAGTCCCCATGTAAATATCCCTTAGAATGAATGTTTTTCAACACATTTGAAACAAGTTCTATTTCTTCTACTTTTGCAGTTTCCCCTTCTATGTAAGACATTAAAAAAAAGGAATCTATTTTTCCACAAAGCCTTGATGTCTCAGCTGCTAAAATTGGAATTGGTCCTAATAAGTCTAATTTTTTTAATTTTTTACAAATATTAAACTCTCGTTTTGATTCACTACCTCTAAAAATTGATAAAAATATCTGCCATTTTTTTATATTTTTTTCATGTGGTATTTTGTATACCATAATATTTCCGTATATTTCTATAAGTAAAACTTTACTTCTGTGATCATCTTTTAAAGTTTTTAAAATTTTAAAATTTCCAGTTCTTATTTTTTCATAATAACTTAGGCTTTCTTCATTTTCATAGTAGATATTAGTTTTTTTATTTTCTATATATACAATTTTTTTCATATCCACACTACCTTAATTAATTTTTATTTTTTTTCTTATTTTTTTTATTACTTCCTCTGGTGTAATAGACAGCATACATTTAAAATGCCCTTTAGGACAGTGATTCCCTCCATGAATTGCACAAGGTCTACATTCTAATTTTTTATTTTCTAAAACTTCACTATTTTTACTCCATGGAAAAAAACCAAATTTTTCTACCGTAGGACCAAATAAGGCTATTATATAAGTATTTTTAAATGCTGAAGCTAGATGTATGGGAGAAGAATCGTTTGTTAAAACAACATCTGATATTTTCAATATTTCAGCTAAATCTAAAAGACTTGTTTTTCCTCTTAAATCTATGCAGTTTTCGCCTATCACAACATTTAAAAGTTTTTCTTCTTTCCCACCAATAATAATTTGAAATATATTTTTTTCTTCTTTTAAATTTTTAATCACTTCATTAAAATATTCTAAAGGCCATTTTTTTGTAAACCACTTACTTCCTGGGGCTATAGTTACTATTTTTTTTCCTTTATACTCACCTATTAAATTTTTAATTTTCAATGCCTCTTCCTCTTTAGGAAAAAGTTCTATTTTATATTCACAATCTGCTTTTTCATTATTTTTAGGAAGAAAAGATAAAATTCTTTCAACTTCATGTATATTCTGTCTATATTTTATTTTCTCTGTAAAACACCATGAAAAAGTAGCATTTTTATATCCTTTTCTTATTGGGCTTCCTGTTAACCAACTTAAAATAGAACTTCTTAAATATCTATGTAAGGTTATTACTATATCAAATTTTTCCAAATTTATTTTCTTAGCAAGTTTAAAAAAATTTATTACTCCTTTATCTTTTCCTCTTTTATCATAAATAATAATTTCATTTATTTCTAAATTATTTTTTAATATACTATATCCTACAGGAGTTGTTAGATAAGTTATTGTTGACTCTTTATAAACATCCTTTATTTTTTTTATAAGAGGGGTGGATAGTACTATATCACCAATAAAAGCTGTATGAATTATTAATATTTTCATTATCACTCCTAAAATTATTTGAGTTTATTTAAAATTAAATTTACCAGAATATCTTCAGTATTTTCATTATAGCTATCAAAATTTTTACTTTTGTAATTTTCTTTTGAGTTTTCTTTATCTGGGATTAGATAAGTTATATCTTTATCTATTCCAAAAACACCCCATCTAATTGTACTTTGAGTTTTTTTATTTGGATAAATAGCAACTATTTTTTTATTTAAAGCTCCTGCAATATGTGTTGGTCCTGTAGAGCCACCAAAATATACATCAGATTTTTTTATTAGAGCAGCAATATTTAAAAGTTCCCCTGCATTAATAAAGAGATGAACTCTTTTATCTCTTATTTTATCCCAAAGTGCTAAAATCCTCTCTTCATCATTTATATGAACAACTAAAATTATTTCTAAATTATTTTTTTTAATTAACACTTTTTTTATTAAGCTTATATACTGAATATCAGTTATATTTTTTGCCGAGCCTCCCATAAAAGGATTTATAACTAAAACTTTAGACTGATTTTTTTCTCTCGCCTCTTGAATTCCCTCTCTTTCAAAAAATTTTTCTGATACTTTTATATTATTCTCCGAGAGAATTATTTCGGTATTTAATTCATAATTATTATCAAAAAGATTTTTATCTATTTTTCTCACAAGATCCAAATTATATTCTGCTTCATTTTTTTTAGACTTTGATCTTTTTTGAAATACACCTTTATTATAAGATAAAAAAGAACTTAATTTGGAGTACGGTCCTATTCTAATTTTTGCTTTGCTTTTTAATGCTAGTCGATTTATAAAAGAATCACTATATAGAGCTATAAATACGTCGGCTTTATAATATTTTATTTTTTCCAACAACTCTTTTTGAGTATAGTCATCAATTTTTATAATTCTATCAATATATTGTAAATTTTTAACTATTTCATAATTATAATTTTTAACTAAAACTATAATTATAGCCATGGGGTACATTTTTCTTAACATAAAAAAACTGGGAATAGAAAGAACCAGATCTCCGATTTTATCAGTTCTCGATATTATTATTTTTTTTATCTCCATTATTACCTCTCTTTAATTTTAACAAAATATTTAGTTTCTCTTTAGTATACCAAATTTATAGTTTTTTTTAAAGTAATCAAATTTAAAAATAAAAAAAAAGGAGTTATTGAAACTCCTTTTTTTTTATTTTTATTTGTGTATTAAAATTTTTAATATGGTGCCTAGAATAGGATTCGAACCTACGGCCGTCCGGGTATGAACCGAATGCTCTAGCCAACTGAGCTATCTAGGCGTGACCTTATTATAATACCTTTTTTTTCATAGTTTGTCAACTTTTTTCTATTTCTAAACTATTTTTATTTGTGCTTCGTTTTGTTGTTTTTATCTTTTTTCAAATTGATCTTTTCCCACTCCACAAATTGGACAAACCCAATCTTCTGGTATATCTTCAAATTTTGTTCCCGCTAAAATACCAGACTCTACATCTCCAATTTCAGCCTCATAAATATAATCACACGGTATACATACCCATTTTTCCATATATAATTCCTCCCTTTATTATTAATTCATAATTTCTTCATATAATTCTCTATTTTATTGATTTTTCCATAACCCATGAATATTACAATATTCTTTTGCTATAACAACATTCCCTTTTACTACTTTAAAGCATGCTGCTGGCTCTTCTCCTGGTTTTAAATATTTTCTATACAGTCTATCGCCATCAATTATTATTTCAATAAATTGTATATAGTGTTGCTCGGTCATTGGATGAGCGGTTTCCTTTCCTACCTTTACAAAATAGCCTTCTGCATGTTCTTCTATGTAAGGAACATGTTTTTCTATAGAAGCATCCTGTATTTTTTCTTCCAATTTAACAAAACCAGGTATTTCATTCCCAGCCTCTTCATTAACTAAAATTTCAATCACTGTATTATTTTTTTCACATTTAAACATATCATATCTTTTCATTTTTTCTCCTATAAACAGTTAAGATGCACCTATAATATATTATTCTATAAAATAACAGTAATTCCTTTTATTTTAATTAATGTATTTTTGAACACTCCTTGCATGTACCTTTAAAATAAATATGTTGCTCAGTAATATTAAATTTTTCTAACCCTTCTATTCCTAAAGATATTGGATTTACTATTACATCATAAATCTCACCACAATTTTCACATTTAAAATGACCATGCATCTCGAGAATAATATCATATCTCGTTTCATTTTCTTCAATAACAATTACATTAATTAACTTATTTTCAATAAATAAATTTAGTGTATTATATACTGTTGTTTTTGATAAAGTAGGGATTTTAGGAGCTAAAGCTTTATATATTGTATCAACTGTCGGATGTGTTTTATTTTTTAATAGATATTCATATATCTTCATTCTTTGATATGATGGTTTTATACCTTTTTCTTTTAAATATCCTCCAACTTCCTCTATACACATATACTATCACTCCCTTTACAAAATTATACTGATTACAGTCTATATATAATACAATGTTTTAATTCTTATGTCAATTTTTTTGTATAACCAAGCTAATATAAATTTAAATTAAAATTTTTTTCATTAATAATCTGTCTATATTAGGACCGTATTCATTTTTTTGAAACTCTATAATCTCATATCCCTTATTTTTATATAAATTAACTCCTATTAAATTTTCAGGATCTACAGTTAAGAGTATTGTGCTATAACCCAGACTTTTAATTTTTTTTTCACTAAATTCTATTAATTTTTTTGCATAACCCATATTTCTGTATTTTTCTCTTGTTAAAAATCCATATAAAAAAAGTTCTTTTTTTCCTAAAATTTGTATAAATTCAGCTGCTGCAACAATTTCATCATTATCTATAATGATATAAAGTAATCCATATCTTGTAAAAGTTTTAAGTAACCAACTATCGGCTCCACCATTTTCTCCAAATACCTCTTCTTCAATTAGTTTTAAATTTTTTAAAATCTCTGTATCGTTAGATTTAACCTCTTTAAATATCATATTATTCACCTCAAATTGCTTATTTTTTCTTTTAAAACTAAATTTAATAGTATATTACATTATACATCAATTTTCATTTTTTTCTTTTTATTAAAACTATTTTTTGCATTTAATGGCAAAATGATGTAAAATTTGAATAAATAATAGAAAAATAAATTAAACCATGGAGAATTAATGAGAAATATTAAATTAACATATGCCTATGATGGAACTGATTTTTTAGGTTTCCAAAGACAACCTAACTCACGAACAGTGCAAGGAGAACTAGAAAAACTTCTTTCTAAATATATGAAAGAACCGATTAATTTGACATCATCTGGAAGAACAGATAGAGGTGTTCATGCTTTTATGCAAGTTTCTAATTTTTTAACAAACTCAACAATTCCACTAAAAAAAATACAGTTAATTCTTAACAGCTCTCTTCCTATAGATATTTCAATCACAGCTGCTGAAGAAGTTGATGCTGATTTTAATTCTAGGTTTAGTGCTAAAAAAAGAACTTATAAATATTTTCTTACTCATGAAAAAAATCCCTTTAAAAACAGATTTGCAACCTATACTTTTCTTAAGCTTGATTTAGAGTCTTTTCTTTTGATTCTACAACCTCTAATAGGAAAACATGATTTTAGAAATTTTAGATTGGCAGACTCTAAAAATGTAAATCAAGTTAGAGAAATTTATTCAATTATAGGAAGTTATGAAGGTGGAAATATATGTATTGAGATTAAAGGTAGTTCTTTTTTGAAGTCTCAAATTAGAATTATCATAGGAACCGCTCTTGAAATTTACAAAGGAAATAAACCTAAAAATTATTTAGAGATTCTTCTTAATGACTTAACTTATGAGTACCCTAAAATTGTAGCAGAACCTAATGGATTATTTTTATCTAATATAAGTTACTAATCACTTATTATAAAATTGATATAGTTTAAAATATTCAGATGAAGCTTGTGATATTTTTTTTAATATCTAAAAAAAATATCACAATCGTAAAAATAAAAAAAGATAAATTTAAATTAAATTTATCTTTTTTTAACTAGCCTCTTTTTACAAAAATATAATTATCTAAAATATTTCTCATTTTTGTAACTTTTCCTCCATAAACAATATGAATATTGTTTATGGCTGGAATTATTATTCCATTTGGTTTGGATTTTTTTATTAAATTTTGATTAATTAAAGAACTATCTTTTAGCTCTATTCTGAGTCTAGAAATACAGTTATCAACTTCAACTATATTTTTCAGTCTTCCTAACCCCATTACTAAATTTTCTACAATGTTCTCCTCATTTTCCATTGAACTTTCTATCTTTTTTTCTTCATTTCCAACATCATCAAAATCATTTTTATTTCTTCCTATTGTTAAAACATTGAATTTTCTTATTATAATACTATAAGTAAAATAATAAAGAAGAGAAAAAATTGGTCCTAGAATTATAAATAGATGCCATTTTGTTTCTATTCCTTGTAACATTCCAAAAACAACCCAATCTATTAATCCACCTTGGATATTACCTATTGCTACACCAAATATTGCTGGAACCATAAATGCTAACCCTGCTAATATAGAATTAACAAACCATAGTAATGGAGATATAAATATAAATGTAAAATCAACAGGCTCTGTTATTCCTGTTAATATAACAGCTGTTAATCCTGGTATAAAATATTTTAAAAATTTATCTCTCTTCTCTGGTAAAGAACATTTATACATTGCAAATATTGCTGCTGGCATACCAAATACCATATGAAGAATTTTTCCTTGAGCTAAAAATAATGTAGCTTTAGGAGAAAATGTCAAATGATTTTCTAATTGAGCGAAATATATATTTAGTCCTCCAACTTGAGTTGTACCAGCCACATTTTCTATTCCACCAAGAGCTGTAAATCTAAAAGCTTGGTTTAAAATATGGTGAAGCCCTGTTGGATTTATTGCTTTTTCTATAAACCCATATAAGAATACTCCAAATATCCCTAATTTTGAAATAAATGTTCCACAGAACATAATGCCATTATTTATAACAGGCCATATATAAACCAATAATATTCCAACTAAAGGTAGTAATAAAACTGTAATTATAGGCACAAATCTTTTTCCACTATAAAAACTAAGGGAGGGATGAAGTTCAATTTGTCTAAATTTATTATG
>JBOFUX010000012.1:0-2506 GCA_051652785.1 Fusobacteriaceae bacterium
GAAGAATCAGAAAAGTTTATAGATAGTTTCATAATAAAAAAAGGTGAAAGTTATCTAAAAAAAATAAGAGAAGTAAAAAAAAGTGAATATGTAGTTATAAGAGATGAAAAAGGAAAAGAAGTAAAAAAAATACTGATTAAAGGAGTAAAGTGAAAGGAATGAAAAAATTATTATTAATATTTTTATGTTCAAATATATTAGCCAGAGCGTACACATTAGAAGAACTAGAAACACTAATGAAGACAAATGCAATAACTCAAGAGGATTATTTAATATTAAAAGATGAAGTAAATGGAAAAGTAGGAGAAACCGAATACTATAGTTTAAGAATAAATAATAAATTGGCGAATAATAATTATAAGCTACTAAAAGAAGAACAAGGAAGATATTTACCCTTAAAAAGTTTTTTAGAAAGTATAAATATGGGAAATAAAAAAGAGGATGAAAAGACATTAAAAATATACTTAGGAAGTAATTTAAGAGAGATAGTGATAAACAAAGAGAAACAAGAAATACATGAAAGTGGCAAGAAAATAAGTTTTGAAAATGAAGGATATAAACAAGAAAATGAAGAGATATATTTGAGAGAAGATATATTTGTATCACTTTTTTTATCAAATATGAATATAGATGAATCCACAGCAAAAATAAGTATGCAATTAAACTTTATGGATCCAGAAGAAATAAACAAATATTTAACATCTCAAGAGAAGAAAATATTAATGAACTCCAAAGAAGAAAATATAGTTTATACAGGAGAAAGAAGTTTATTTGATTTAGGTTATGTAAGAGTGGTAGCGGAACAAGAGTTTAGTAAAGCCACAGGAGAAAGAAGCTATACAAATGATTGGAACGGAAGTTTAGAATATCAAGGTGGTTTATTGTATGGACAGTTTCAAGCAGAATATGATGCAGATGAGAATATACTAACAAATGCAAAGTTAGAATATAAAGATATATGGAATGGTCACTCATTTATATTGGAAAATAGAGATGCAGGTGGAAGTAGAGATTGGGGTTTAAGTTTCCAAAAAGATAAAAGTTACTTTACAGATGGAAATAAAGTAATAATAAGCGAAAATGTACCCTTGGGAAGTAGAGCAGAATTAAAATATATGGGGACAACTTTATCAGTAAAAAATGAAGAAAAAGGAAAGGTAATATTTGAAGATGCCTTAATAACCTCAGATAGAACCTATGAACTATTTGTGTATACACCAGATGGAAAAGTAAGTAAAAAAACAATAACTACAGTTGAAGACTATAACCAACAGAATAAAAATGAGATAGAGTATGCAATCTTATTAAACGAAGACTCAGCAACAGATAAGTACAGAAAGGAAGTATCAGCGTTTTATGGATATACAGATCATTTAACATTTGGAGCAGGGTATAAACAGGGGATAGAGAAAATAGATGGAAAAAATGAATATATAAATGATGGAACAGGATCAGTAGTATATGGAAATTCAATTAATGGGTTATCTTATGTTTTAAGTTTAAACCTAGAAAAGTCATTTGATGATTATACAGTAGGCAAAGATTATAAAGACAAACATAAATATGATTGGACACTTCAAACAACCTATGGAAAGTTTAAATATACGTTAAAAGATGAAAAGTATGGAGAATTTTATGATGAGAAAGAAAAACAAAGTTTTGATGTTCAGTATGATATATTAAGTAATTTAAGAGTAGGTTATGAAATAGAAAGAACAAAGAAATATTCAGAGAGAACAGAAGATAACGAAAGAATAAGAGCAAGTTACTCAAAAGGATATAAAAGATTCTTATTTTCAGCAGATACAGAAATATCATCAAATGATGAAGAAACATATAACGTAGCAATTCACCATACCGGACTAAATAATATAAATACAAAATTAGAGAATAAATGGACAGGGTCATTAGGGAATTATGAAACAACATTAAGTGTATACAATAATAATTTCTTAGGTTTATTTGACTATACAGTAGATTTAGGATATTCGCAAGAAAACAAAGATAAATTTACGTTTAGCTTCACAATGAACTATGATAACTGGTTAAGTATAAAATCAAATTTTGATAAAGATGGTTCAAGAGCTCATAGTATAGGATTAGATAGAATAATAGATTTAAGAAATCCGACCAAGAAAATAGATTCAATAGATGTATCGAGAGTAAATGTAATAACATTTATAGATGAAAATGATAATAATATATTAGATAACGGAGAAAAAAGAATAGAAAATGTAGATGTAACAATAGGTCAAGAGACGTTAACAACGGATAAAAATGGAGAAGTAATATTCTCAAACATATCAAATGGTTTATTATATAATTTAAAACCGACGATAAAAAAACCATCATTTACAATGGGAAGCAATAAAATCCAAGTAAAATCGACATTCTCTTCAACAGTAAATGCGTATATACCAATAAAACCAATGTTAAATTTAAACGGAAATATAGTAATAGATAGTAGATTAAATTTAACAGAGTTAGAAAAAGATGAGTTATTTAG
>JBOFUX010000013.1:0-27017 GCA_051652785.1 Fusobacteriaceae bacterium
TTCAAAATAGATTGAGAGATGAATATATATCCTCAATAATAGCAACAGAGTTAAAGTTAAATGGAATACCAAATGAAAAATACATAAACGGTGTGAAAGAAAAATGTTTAATTTATAGTGTTATCAATTCATCATTACACTGTAATCATATGATAAAGGATTATGATAAATTTATAGAAGTTTCAGGAAGAATGGGTAATTTAAAAAACAATAGAATTAATTTGGAAAATAATGACAAAAAATTAGATAAAAATTTTTTTATAGGTATTTTAAAGAGTGTAAAAGAAGATACTATACCCAAATATGAGAAGGATTTATCAATAAAGCAGTTAAAAGAAAGAGAATTAGAAGTAAAGTATTGGACAATAGTTTACGAAAAAGAAAAAGAAGTTATAGAGGAAAAAAAATGTCTAGGTTTATTGGAAAAAAATAAGGAAAACGATAGAAAAAATGCTGAAAAATTTGCAGGAAAAGAAAAATATATGCCGAAAAATCTTTATGTCATGGAATCAGTAATTAGAGGGGTTCTAGTCAAAGAATTCTGCAAATACGAGGAAAAATCAAATGCTAAAATATACACAGAAAAAGTAGAAAAACCTGAAATGGATAAAAGAACTGAAAAAAAAGAAATTAAAAAAGGAATAATAAAAATAGGAAAACATGAAGAAAAAGAACTGAATTACCATTACAATGAGAATAATAAAATTATAGGTGGTGATTACCAAAGTAAAATATGGGGAATAGACTTATTTGAAAAACTATAGGAATATTATATCATGAAATAAAGGATAGTTTATTATACGAGGAGTAAAAATGGAGAAAAAAATAGAAGGAAAAATAGTCTCAATAAATATAAGTTTAAAAAAAGGTGAGGTTAAAATTCCTCAACAAAGCGCTAAATTTATAGAAAAATTTGGAATAGAAGGAGATGCTCATGGAGGAGACTGGCATAGGCAAGTTTCCCTTTTAGGTCTTGAAAGTGTAGATAAAATGAGAGGGAAAGGGATTGAGCTTACAAATGGAATATTTGCAGAAAATATAACAACAAGTGGAATATTTTTAAGTGACCTCCCAGTGGGAACAAGACTAGAGATAGGAAGCTCAATACAAGAGGTTACTCAAATTGGAAAACATTGTCACAATGATAACTGCGGAGTAAAAAAAGTAGTAGGAGATTGTGTAATGCCTCGTGAAGGAATATTTACAAGGGTTTTAAAAAGCGGAGAAGCAAAAATAGGTGATAGTATAAAAATATTAGACAAATAATATTATAGATTAAGTTTAAAAGGAGAACTTTTATGAGAAACTTAATAATTATAAGAGGTGGAGGAGACTTAGCCTCTGGAGTAATTCAAAAGATTTGGAGAAGTGGTTTTAATATATTAGTGTTAGAAACAGAAAAACCAAGTTTTATTCGTAGAACAGTTTCTTACGCATCTGCAATGTTTAGTGAAAATTTTCATTTTACTTTAGAAGGAGCGACTTCTAGATATTTAGGTTCCTTAGACAATATAAATAAAGAGATAAATAAAGAGATAAATAAAGAGATAAATAAAGAGTTTCAAGAAGTGGAGAAATTAAAAAAAATAGATAAAATACTAGAAAAGATAGAAAAAAGTATAATTGTAGGAGAAATCCCTATTATAGCAGATTCTAATTTAGAAATTTTAGAAATTATTAAAAAAGATAAAAAGAAAAGATTTACAGTGGAAGCTTTAGTAGATGCAATTATTGCTAAAAAGAATTTAGGAATGAAAAAAGATTTAGCACCAATAACCATAGGATTAGGACCTGGATTTAATGCAGGAATTCATGTGGATTTAGTTATAGAAACCATGAGAGGTCATGACTTAGGAAGATTAATTTTTAGTGGGACAGCAGAACCTAATACAGGAGTTCCAGGAATGATAGGCGGAGAG
Organism: Fusobacteriaceae bacterium; assembly: GCA_051652785.1. Taxonomy (GTDB): domain Bacteria; phylum Fusobacteriota; class Fusobacteriia; order Fusobacteriales; family Fusobacteriaceae; genus JAGNZR01. The sequence continues at coordinate 1,920 of JBOFUX010000013.1, forward strand.
TCTAAATTAAGAGTAATATATGCACCTTGTGGAGGAAATGTAGAAATAATAAAAGATATAGGTTCTATAGTCAAAGAAGGTGACATAGTAGCTAAAGTTGGAGTGGCGAGTGTTAAAGCAACTATTGCTGGATTAGTAAGAGGAGCAATAAGAGAGGGATATTTAGCTCATAAAGGAATGAAAATTGGAGATATAGACCCTAGAGTGGAAGAATATAAAAATGCTTATACTATTTCAGATAAAGCAAGAGCCTTAGGAGGCGGAGTTTTAGAGGGAATATTATATCTTAAAAATAAACAAGAGAGGTAAAACTTTGAATATTAGTCAGTGTTTTAATATAAAAAAAGGAGATATTATAACAGTTACTGGGGGAGGTGGAAAGACCTCTCTTATTTTTCATTTAGCTAGAGAATTAAGTAAATGTTCAAAAGTGTTAATTACAACAACAACTAAAATGTACGAACCACAAGAGTTTCAATATGAAGAACTTATCCTAGTTAGGGGAAAAACTCTAAAGGGCAGTAATAAGAATATTTTTATTTTAGGAGACAGAATAGATATTAAAACTGGGAAATTAATAGGAATTTGTGATAAAATAATAAAAGAGTATAAAGAAAAATATGATTATATTCTTATAGAGGGTGACGGTTCTAATGGAAAACCTCTAAAATATTGGAATGAATATGAGCCAGTAATTAGCAAGTTTTCAACTAAAGTTATAGGTGTTACTAATTTAGATGCCTTAGGTAAAGAAATTTCAGGAGTTACCCATAGATATTCAAAACTATGTGAGCAACATAAGTGGTCTGAGAATAATAAAATAGATTTAGAAAAATTTGGTCATTATCTTTTAAAAGGTGATTTTTTTAGAGTGTTTGATTTTGTAAAAAATAAAAATAATATGGAAAAAATATTTTTTATAAATGGAGTTGAAGGACTAGATAAATTAAATCTTGCCTTGGAGTTAGGGAATTTTTTAAGAGAAAATAACTGTGAAGAAAAAATAGTAATAGGAAGTTTTATAGAAAAAGAATGTTATTCTTATAAAAAAATAGTTTCTACTCTCTTAGCATCAGGTTTTTCAAAAAGATTTGGTGAAGATAAACTTCTTTTTAAATATGAAAATAAAACTTTATTAGAAAAAAGTTTGGAAAATATAGATGAAATTAGTTTTTTAAAAAAACAAGTTGTAATACGTGAAGATAAGAAAGAGTTAAAATTTATAAAGGATTTAGAAGGAAAAATTAAATGGAAGATTTTAATAAATAGCGAAGCACAATTAGGGCAAAGTAGCAGTGTAAAACTAGGAGTAAAAAATCTAAATAAAGATGAAAGTATTATGTTTTTCACAGGAGACCAACCTTTTTTAAATAAAGAAACTATTTTAAAAATTATAAAATCTTATTTAAAAGAGGAGAAAATTATAATTCCATATGTGGAAAATGAAAGTTTTTCTCCAAATATATTCCTACCAGAATACAAAGATAGATTAGAAAAAATTTGTGGAGATAAAGGTGGTAAATCTATTTTAAATGAAAATGACAAAATTAATAAAATGATGTTTAAAGATAAAATTATTTTTTTTGATATAGACACACAAAAAGATGTAGAAGTAATAAAAAAAGTGAAATAATAAAAAATAAATAAAATAAAAAATGAAATTGAGGTGAAAACAGTGGTTGATGCATTATTAATTTCTTTTAAAGTTGTAACAGTATCCATAGTAATTTCATTTATAACAGGATTATTATTTGCATGGAGAGTCTCTTGTAAGTTTGGAAAATTAGAGAAAATCTTAGAGTGGCTAGGACTTATTCCAATGTTTTTTCCTCCTTCAGCAATAGGATATTTTGCACTTTTATCCCTTGGAAGAAATAGTTTTATAGGGAAAATATTATATGAAAAATTTAACTATCGCTTTGTTTTTACATGGGAGGCTGGGGTAATTGTGACCTCAATTGTTATTTTTCCAATTATGTATAAAAGTTTTAAAAATGGATTTACTCAAATACCTGTTGAATTAAAAGAAGTAGCTAATGAGCTAGGGATAAGTAAGATACAAAGATTAAAATATGTTGAGTTACCTATGATTAAAAAAAATATATTTTCAGGTTTGATTTTAGGATTTGGGCGAGGGTTTGGAGAGTTTGGAGCGACAGTAATGGTCATGGGAAATATTCCAGGAAAAACCCAAACTGTCCCTATGGCACTGTATTCTTCTGTGGAAAGTGGTGATTATAGCGAAGCGAATAAAATATTTATAGTGATTATTTTAATTAGTGGAGTAGTGGTGACTTTGTATAATTATTTATTAAAAAAGGAATGGTAGGTAATGAGAAATAAAAATAAAATATTTTTAATATTGCTAATTTTAAATATGTTTTTTTATTTAAATAGTTATTCAAATGAAATAAAACTTTCTGTAACCGCAAGTATGGAAGGAGTATTAAAAGAAATTATTACAGAATATAAAAAAAATAATAAAGTAGAAATTTTTGTTAATGTTTCAGGATCAGGAGTATTAAGACAGCAAATAGAAAATGGTGCAAAGGTAGATATTGTATTCTTTGCAGACACTGATAATTTAGAGAGATTAAAAGATAAAAATCTTATAGAAAATCTTCAAGAAAATATTGTGATTTACAACACTCTTGTCCTTGCTGGAAAAAAAGATATAAAATCATTAGAGGAAATAAAGGGGAAACAACTGGGAATTGCTAACCTTAAAAGTGCACCAGTAGGTCGTTATTCTGTAGAATATTTAAAAAAATCAGGTTATTTTAATATGTTAAAAAAAAATATTGTTTATGGAAAAGATGTTAGGAGTATAAGTAATTATTTGCAGCTAGGAGAGATAGAATATGGTTTTATTTATAAAACTGAGTTAGGAAGATTAAAAGGGATAAAAGAGATATATCCTTTAAATAAACTTTATGGAACAGAGGCTAAGTATTCTTTTGGAGTGCTAAAAGGGAGAGGAAGTAAAGAAGTTTTAAAATTTTATGATTATTTAAAAAATGAAAGAGTTATAAATATATTGAAAAAGACAGGTTATCAAGTGAAGAAAGTTAAAATAAATTAAAAAAATAAAAATAAGAATAAAAGTGTATTGTTTTTTTTTAAATAAAATGGGATAATAAAAATAAGACAATTGTTATATTTTTAAAATTGGACTAAATTTAAGGAAAGCAAAAATAAAATAATCATTAACTCTCTAATATTTTTTTAGAGAGAATTTTTATTTTTTAATAATGCTGTAAAGATAGATTATATTAGGGGGAAAAGATGTTTGAAAAAGTAAAAATAGAAAGTGATATTTTATACAGAGGTGAAATCCCCTTCTTATTAAAAAAATCAAAAAAAAATATAGTTTATCTATGTTCGTCAAAAAAAAATATGAACGACTATTATTGGATACTAAAAGATTTCTATAAAGGGAAAATTATAAAATCTTATGATGGAACAGACGAGGATTATATTAATTTTAATTATTCAATAATAGACTCTATAAATAAAAATGAAAAATTTATAGTTCTTGTAACTCTTGAGTTTTTTTTAAAAGAGTTTAAATATTTTGGTAATAGAGTTTTATTGGAAAAAGAAAAAAAAATAGATTTAAAAAATTTAATAATTAAATTTGAAGAAAATGGTTATGAAAGAAATTATCTTATTGAAAAAAGAATGGATTTTTCTTTACGGGGAAATATTTTAGACTTTTTTCCTATAAATGGAGAATATCCAATTCGAGTAGAACTTTATGATGAAGTAGTAGAAAGACTTGGATACTTCGATATTGAAACTCAAAAAACTCTTGAAAAAAAAGAAAAAATTGATATGTATATTGACAGTAATAAAAAAGAAATTTCTAATTTTATGGAAATTTTTAAAGATATAAAAAAATCTAGTTTTCCTATTTGTTATATGGAGAATAAAGAGATATTAGAGTATAAATTAGAAAAAATAATATTTGATGCTAATAAAAATCAAGATATGATTAAAAATCAGTTTTTATTGGGAACTCAAAATTTTATTAAAATAAATCATAAAAGATTTATAGAAGAAGAAATAGTTAAGTATAAAAATTATGAAAGTTTAAAAGATATCTCAAAAGAAAAAGAAATAATAATTTATAGTGATGAAGAAAAAAGATATACTGAGATATTTAAAAATTATTCTAATATAAAAATAAATAAATATCCGCTTTACGAAGGATTTGAAAACAATTCAATTTTATATTTAAGTGATAGAGAGTTAAAAGGTGTAAGAGTTAGAAGAGAGAAAAAACAAAAGATGGTAATAAAACATCACGATATGTCTCAAATAAAAGAAGGGGACTATATAATTCATGAAAATTTTGGTGTAGGAATATATATAGGACTGAAATTAATAAATGATGATGAATATTTAATTGTTAAATATGCTGATGAAGATAGGTTATATGTTCCCATGGGTAACCTAGATAGAATAGAGCGGTTTCAAGTGGAACCTGGAAATGAACCAGAAATATATAGAATTGGAAGAAAAGGGTTTAAGAAAAAAAGAGAAAAATTAAAAGAAGATATGCTGAAATTTGCTAAAGAAATTGTAGAAATACAATCTAAAAGACTGTTAAATAAGGGATTTACTTTTAGTAGAGACACTCTTTGGCAGGAAGAGTTTGAAGATGGTTTTCCTTATACATTAACAAAAGACCAAAGTAAAGCGATAGATGATGTAAAAAGAGATATGGAAAATAGTAAAGTCATGGATAGAATTATTTGTGGAGATGTAGGATGTGGAAAAACAGAAGTAGCAATAAGAGCAGCTTTTAAAGCTATTCAAGATGGAAAGCAAGTTGTCTTAATGGTTCCAACTACTATATTAGCTCAGCAACACTACGAACGATTTAAAGAAAGATTTAAAAATTTTCCTTTTGTTGTTGAGATATTAAGCAGACTTAAAAGTGATAAAGAACAGAAAGAATGTATAAACAAGATAGGAAAAGGTGGAGTTGATATTATAATTGGAACTCATAAAATAATATCTAAAGATATTATTTTTAATGATTTAGGGTTAGTCATTATAGATGAAGAACAAAAATTTGGAGTCAAAGCAAAAGAAAGATTAAAGTATTTACAAAATAATGTGGATATGCTAACTCTTACAGCTACCCCTATTCCTAGAACATTAAATTTAGCATTATTAGGTATAAGAGATATATCTATAATAGAAAGTTTGCCAGAAAATAGAATTCCTATTCAAGATTTATTTATAGAAAATGATAAAGAAGAGATAAGAATTGCTATAATGAAAGAATTTTCAAGAGAGGGACAAACTTTTTATATATATAATTCAGTAAAAAATATAGAGCGAAAACTAAAAGAATTGCGAGAAATTGTTCCATCATTTATAAAAATATCATCAATTCATGGACAAATGCTTCCAAATGATATAAGAGATAGATTACATGATTTTGAAAACGGAGAAATAGATGTTCTCCTTTCTACAACAATTATTGAAAATGGAATAGATGTGGAGAATGCTAATACTATAATAATAGAAGGAATAGAAAAATTAGGACTTTCTCAAATGTATCAGCTAAGAGGCAGAATAGGACGAGGTTCAGAAAGAGGTTATTGCTATATTTTAGTTGATAATGAAAAATCATTAAAGGCTAAATCTAAAATGAGAGAAGAATCACTGAGGCAACTTTCAGATTTAGGGAAAGGAACTGGTTTTCATCTTTCATTGGAAGATATGAGAATAAGAGGAGCTGGAGAAGTTTTAGGAGATAAACAACATGGTGCTTTAGAAATTTTAGGATACAGTTTATATCTAAAATTAATACAAGAAGAAGTTCGAAAATTGAAGGGGGAGTATATTGAAAAAATAGAAGGTTTTGAGTTAAAACTTTTAATATCTGGATATATACCTGATTATTATATTGCTAAAGAAGAAAAAATAGTAATTTATAAAAGAGTTTCAGAAATGTCAAAAGTTCAAGAAATTTTAGATTTAAAAGAAGAGTTAAAAGATCGATTTGGGAAACTCCCCCTAGAAGCCATCTCATATTTAAGAGGGGAAAAGATAAAAATATTAGCTATGTCAAAAAAAATAATATCTGTAGTTGAAAAAGAAAACTCTTCTAATTTTAAATTTTATAAAGATGATATTATTCTTGAAAAAATTATGAAATTATTAGAAAATGGAAAAGCCAAATATTTAAAAAAAGAAGGAATATTATGTTTTAATGGAACAATAGAAGAATTTTTAGCTTATTATTTATAAAATTAAAAAATTGGGAGGGAAAATGAAAGAATTTGATAATTTAGTAAAAATAATGAAGGAATTACGTGGTGAAAATGGTTGTCCTTGGGACCAAAAACAAACTTTAACCACTTTAAAAGAATATCTTTTGGAAGAAACATATGAAACTTTAGAGGTTATGGATGAAGGTGGAGATAAACTTAAAGGGGAATTAGGAGACTTACTTTTAAATATAGTGTTTCAATCTCAAATATGTGAAGAAAAAAAAGAATTTAATATAAAAAATGTTATTGAAAATCTAACTGATAAATTAATAAGAAGACATCCACATATATTTCTTGATAAAAGAGAAGAATTAAGTGCAGAAGAGGTAAAAATACAATGGGATAAAGTTAAAAAAGGAGAAAAAGAACATGAAAATAGAAAGTCTATATTAGACGGAATTCCAAAAACATTTCCCCCTATGATGAGAGCTGAAAAAATTATAAAAAAAGTTTCAGAAGTGGGATTTGATTGGGAAGATGCAAATGGGGTTTTAGATAAGATTCAAGAAGAGATAGAAGAATTAAGAAAAGAGCTTGAAAATGGAAAGGATATATTAATAAAGAATGAATTAGGAGATTTAATTTTTTCACTTATTAATTTATCAAGATATTTAGGTTATAACAGTTCAGATGTTTTAGAAAATACAAATAAAAAATTTGAAAGAAGATTTAGATATGTCGAAAATAATTGTGAAATTAAAAAAGAAAATAGGATAAAAATGGAAAAAAAGTGGCAAGAAGCAAAAAAAATAGTAGGCTAAATATAGGAGGATATTATGAGAGTTGATAAGTTTTTAAAGGTGAGTAGAATTATAAAAAGAAGACCAATTGCTAAATTAGTTGTAGATGGTGGTAAAGCAAAGATTAATGGAAAAATTATTAAAGCAGGAACAGAGATAAAAGTTGGAAATATTTTAGAATTAGAGTATTATGATAAATATTTTAAAGTTGAAATATTGGAAGTTCCCACTGGAAATGTTTCTAAAGAAAGAACAGGAGATTTAATTAAAATATTAGAAGTGAAAGGTATAGAAAAAGAAATAAATCTAGAAAATGAAGAGGAACTTTTTTTATGAAAGTTTGTGTAAGGAGTAATAGCAAAATAAATGTAGGGTTAAATATAGAAGGTATTTTAGAAAATGGGTATCATTCATTAGATATGATTATGTTACCCATAGGATTATCAGATTATTTACATATTGAATTTAAAAAAAGAAAAGGTAATTTGAAAATTCAATCAAATAATCCTTTGGTACCAATAGGAGAAAAAAATATTTTAAATAAAATTTACCAGCTATTTTATGAGTTTATAAAACATGAAAAAGAGGAAATTGAAGTTTATTTAGAGAAACAAATACCTTCCCAGGCAGGATTGGGAGGGGGAAGCTCCAATGGAGCTTTTTTCTTAATGGAATTAAATAAATTTCATGGAAATTTATTATCAAAGAAAGAAATGATTGAAATATCAATGGAGATAGGAGCAGATATTCCATTTTTTATTATAAATAAACCATGTAGAGCGAGAGGTATTGGAGATAAAATAGAAAATTTTGAAAACAATTTAAAAGCTAAAATTATAGTAATAAAACCTAATTTTGGAATTTCTACTCCGGTTGCGTTTAAAAAATTTGATTCTTTGAAAAACAAAAATAATTTAAAAAAAGCTGAAATAGAGAAAATAATTAAAGGAATTTCTCAAAATGACTTGTATGTTATAATAAGGGCTATAGAAAATCAATTAGAAGAAAGTCTTTTAATAACAGATAAAAATATTATTGAATTTAGAAAAAGATTAAATGAATTTTCAGAACTAAAATTTTTTATGTCCGGAAGTGGAAGTGCCTACTATTGCTTTGTAGAAGAGCAAGAAGGCGAGAATAAGTTAGTTCGATTAAAAAATTACTTTAAAAACTGTAAAGTATATCTTTGCGAATTTTTATAGTAAAATTTTATTATCTAAAAATCAGGGGGGATTAATAGTGAGAATTACAGATATTAGAGTAAGGGTTGTAAAAACTTCTGAAAAAGAAGTCGAGAATGAGTTAAAGTTAAGAGCTTATGCTGATATAACTTTTGAGGAAAGTTTTGTTGTTCACGGTTTAAAAATAATTGACGGACAAAAAGGAATGTTTGTAGCAATGCCTTCAAGAAAAATGCCTAGTGGAGAATTTAAAGATGTCGCACATCCTATTAAGCTAGAATTAAGAGAAGAAATAACCAAAAGTGTAATCGATAAATATAATGAGTGTAAAAATTTAAATGAATTAAAAAAAGAAGAAAGTATAGCGGAATAAAATAACACCACCTTTATGGTGGTGTTATTTTATTTTTAGAAAGATAGAATAATTTTAAAGTTATATATTTTTAATTTTTAGTTTGAATCCTTAGCGACCTCGTTTTTGAAAAAGAATAAAATTGTTACTTTAAAATAAAAAAAATTGACATTATTTGATTAATATGATATTATATTAAAGGTATTGGGCTGTCGCCAAGCGGTAAGGCATCAGACTTTGACTCTGACATGCGTTGGTTCGAATCCAGCCAGCCCAACCAAAATATAAGAGTTTCGCTGTCTATAAATAGACAGTTTTTTTTTTAATGAAAAAAGTATTCTTAGTAAAAAAATAGCTAGTTGACGGATAACTAAAAAAAATGTTATTATGAAGTAAATCTATGAAATTTTTAATGGGAGGAAAGAATGAAGAGAAAAATATTATTAGTAGGGGCTATTTTAGCGGCTAGTACAGCGTTAATGGCTGAAGGGAATAAATTTGGTGTCGGGACAGGGATAGGATATTCAACGAAAATACAAAAAATAGATGATAGTAAAGCTTTTGCACTGCCATTATTCGATATAGAATATAATGACTTTTATATTAAAGGACTATCAGTAGGGTATAATTTATATAAAAATGATGACTTTACAATGTCGTTATTTTTTGATCCATTGACTGGTTATGCAGTAAAATCTAAAGATATGAAAGAGGGTTATAATAAGATAGAAGATAGAGATGCTCAAGCTATGTTTGGAGCAGCGGCAGAAATAAATACAGGAATAAATGAAATTAGAACAGCAGTTAGTTTTCAAGCTGGAAAAGATGGTGGAAATGGAAAGTGGAGTATTTATAGAGCGTTTAAAGCAGATAAATTTGTTATAATTCCTTCGATTTATACATCTTATTTTACATCTGATTATACAGATTATTATTTTGGTGTTTCCTCAAGTGAAGCTTCTAAAAATAAATATATTAATAAGTCGTATAATGCTGGTGGAGCTATGTCAATAGGAATGGCTTTAGCAGGAGAGTATAGTTTTAGTGAAAAACTTTCTATAATGATGTTTTTAGGTGTTGAAAGATTTTCTGACGAAATTAAGAATTCTCCAATTGTTGAAAATGATGTAATACTTATGACTGGTTTAGGAGCTAAATATTACTTTTAAAAAAATATAAATACTTTTTAGTAAATGATAACTAATAAAAAATTATTTTTTTTATAAAAAGAGACGATAATAAATAAATATCGTCTCTTTTTAATGTGTGTAAGTATATATTATCTAAATAAATATTATGGACTAAAAAAGAGGGGAATATTTTTTAGAAATCCCCTCTTTTTACATGACTTTTTATTTTTAATATATTAATTTAAATATCTAATCCAAATATAAATATTTGAAATAATTAAAGTTTGAATAGCTATTAGAGAACCAAATTTAATAAAATCAAGAAAACTGATTCTTATTCCAGCTTTAGTAGCAGCACTAACAGCAACTACATTAGTAGCAGAAGCTAGAATAGAGATATTTCCTCCTAAACAAGAACCAAAGGATAATGCCCACCAAAAAGCATTAGGATCTCCTTGTCCTTTAAATGAAGGAATCATAACTTCTACAATTTTAGAAACAGTAGCAGCATTCGCTACATTACCAATTACAGAAGTAAAGAGAGCTGAAATCCATGAAATACCCAAAACAGCAATATTAAAATGCCCTTTCGTAACTTCTATCATTTTTTTTCCTAAAAAATCAATGACATGAGTTTCTTGAATACCTTTTACCATCATGAAAAGACCGATAAAAAAGAATAAAGTATCCCATTCCACATGTTTAAAAGTTTCCACTGTATCTTTTTTAGCAATAATTACTAAGATTACTGCTCCACTTAAAGAAATAATAGCTAAACCTTTATCAATAAAGTTATTCAAAATAAAACCTAAAATAACTAAGGAGAAAATTATTCCAGCTTCTTTTAATAACTTTTTATCCTTTAAAGTTCTACCAGCATCAAGTTCCATAATTCTAGCTTTTAACTCAACAGATACTTTTAGCTTCCTTCCATAAATAAAATAAACATTTGCTATTAAAATAATCATAGCTATGATTGACATTGGACCTGTGTTAAGAATAAAATCGTTAAATGTAAGATGAGACTCGTTTCCAATTATAAGTTGAGTAGGATCTCCAATTATAGTAGCAACGCCACCAATATTAGCAGCCATAACCTCAGTTATAATAAATGGAAATGGATTAAGTTCTAATTGGTTAGCCAGAAGAATAGAAACTGGCGCCATAAGTAAAATTGTTGTAACGTTATCTAAAAATGCTGAGCATATAGCTGTTACCAGTGCCAGAAGGACGATAAGAGCAAAGGGTTCTCCTCGCACAAGTTGAGCGGCTTTGATAGCAAACCATTGGAAGATACCGGTTTCAGAAATAAGATGAACTATTATCATCATTCCTATTAATAAAAATAAAATTTCTAATCTTTCTGCAACTGCCTCTAAAGCTTTTTCTTCATTTAAAATACCAACTAAAGCCATCCCTAAACCACCGATCATAGTAGCCCATGCTCCTGGAACTTTTTCAGAAATAATTAAATAAAAAACTGTAATGAAAATTACTAATCCTAAAACTATCTGCATTGTTGTTCACCTCTAAATTTTTTCAAGTTATATATTAAAGTATATATCAGAAATTTGTAATTTGCAATTAATAAAAAATAAAAATAAAATATATTGATAATGTTAAAATAAAAGTATATGATATTAAGTAGTATATTAATACATTTTAGTTATTTATTAAAAAATAAAATTTAAAATAAAACACAAATTATTATAGGTGTTGTTTTAGATTTATTATTAAATATTATGGAGGTTTAGTGGATGAGCGACGAATTAAAAAAAAATTTAGAAGAAAGTCCGTTAATTATAGCTTTAAAAAATGAAAAAGATTTATCTAGAGTATTAAAATTAGAATCAAAAATAATATTTTTACTTTGTGGAGATATATTAAGTATTGAAGAGTTAACGCGACAAATAAAATCTTCTGGGAAAAAAAATTTTGTACATATAGATATGATTGAAGGATTAGATTCTAGAGCAGAAAAAAGTATAGATTTTTTAAAAAATAATAGCTATGCTGATGGAATTATAAGTACTAAGCCTTCTATGATAAAATATGCGAAAAAAAATGGCTTTATAACAATTCAAAGATGTTTTTTAATTGATTCTTTATCTTTTGGAAATACGAAAAAAATTTTAAAAGAAGGGAATGCTGATGCAATAGAGATACTACCAGGGGGAATGCCTAAAATTATAAAGAAGATCTCATCTATGATAAATGTCCCATTAATTGCAGGGGGCTTAATAATGGATTTAGAGGATATAGAGATCAGATTGAAAAATGGAGCGTTGGGAGTTTCAACGACAGATTTAAAAGTAGCAGAAAGTTATTGTGAAATTAATAAAAAAAATAAATTATAAGGTTAAAATTTATTCCGAGTCATAAACAAAACGTTTGGGATTAAAACGAACAATTAAAACGGATTAAATTGACAAATTTAAAAGTTTCAAGTATACTTGTTTTATAGAATGTGAATATATTCTTTCAATTCTAATTAAACTTAAATTAAATATAGCTAAAGAAAACAGAGAGAGCTATCAATTATCTTGTAGAAATACGAGATAATTGATAGCTTTTTTATATAATAATATAGGAGGAAATTTATGAATGTGTATACGGGAGAATTTATTGGAACAACAATACTTATACTTTTAGGAAACGGTGTTGTTGCAGGTTGTTTGCTACCTAAAAGTAAGGCAGAAAATGGAGGATGGATGGTAATCACAGCTGCTTGGGGATTTGCGGTAATGACAGGTGCTTATGTTACAGGATGGATAAGTGGAGCTCATTTAAATCCTGCTTTAACTATAGGACTGGCCTCAATCGGAAGTATGAATTGGAGTATGGTTCCAGGTTATATACTAGCTCAAATAGGAGGAGCTATGTTCGGGCAATTACTGGTAATTTTAGTTTATAAACTGCACTATGATATAGCTGAAGACAAAGATTTAATATTGGCAACATTTTCCACAGCTCCAGCTATAAGAAATAATAAATGGAATTTTGTAACTGAAGTTATAGGAACAGTAATGTTAGTTTTTGGATTATTAGGAATAGGACATGGAAATAATACTATTACAACCTTTGTGGGGGAAACAGGGAAATTCAGTGGAAATATAGGTATACTTGGACCATTGTTAGCAGGACTGTTAGTTTGGGGAATAGGTCTTAGTTTAGGAGGACCAACAGGCTATGCAATTAATCCAGCTAGAGATTTAGGGCCTAGAATAATGCATAGTTTTTTGCCACTGAAAAATAAAGGGGGAAGTGATTGGAGTTATGCATGGATACCTGTAATAGGTCCTGTTGTGGGAGGAGTTATTGGAGCGTTACTTTTTAAAGGATTATTTAGTTAAATTAAATTAAAAAAGGAGTATAAAATATGAAATATATAATTGCTTTAGATCAAGGAACAACTAGCTCAAGAGCTATTTTATTTGATGAACATCAAAATGTAGTGGGAAGTGCTCAAAGAGAATTTGCACAAATATACCCAAAAGAAAGTTGGGTAGAACATGATCCGATGGAAATATGGGCAAGTCAAAGTGGTGTTTTAGCAGAAGTTGTTGCAAAAACAGCAATTTCAACTCACGATATAATAGGACTTGGAATAACAAATCAAAGAGAAACCACAATTGTTTGGGATAAAAAAACAGGGAAACCAGTGTATAATGCAATAGTTTGGCAGTGTAGAAGAACAGCTGGAATCTGTGATGAATTAAAAGAGAGAGGTCTTACAGACTATGTTCGTGAAAATACTGGACTTGTAATAGATGCTTATTTTTCAGGAACAAAAATAAAATGGATTTTAGATAATGTGGAAGGGGTAAGAGAAAGAGCAGAAAAAGGAGAACTTTTATTTGGAACTGTTGATACTTGGCTTATGTGGAAATTAACAAATGGAAAAGTTCATGCAACCGACTACACAAATGCGTCAAGAACAATGATTTATAATATTAAAGAATTAAAATGGGATGAAAAAATGTTAAAAGAATTGAATATCCCTAAATCAATGCTACCAGAAGTTAAGGATAGTAGTGGAATTTTTGGATATGCTAATTTTGGTGGACAAGGTGGACATAGAGTTACTATATCTGGTGTGGCTGGAGATCAGCAAGCGGCTCTTTTTGGTCAAGCTTGCTTTAATAAAGGAGAAGCTAAAAATACATATGGAACAGGGTGTTTTATGCTGATGAATACTGGTGATAAAATGATAACTAGTAAAAATGGACTTTTAACAACAATTGCCATAGGACTAGATGGAAAAATTGAGTATGCATTAGAGGGAAGTATTTTTGTTGCAGGAGCAAGTATTCAGTGGTTAAGAGATGAGCTAAGAATAATTAATGATGCTAGGGACACAGAATATTTTGCCACTAAAGTTCCAGATAGTGGTGGAGTTTATGTAGTACCAGCTTTTGTAGGTCTAGGAACGCCTTATTGGGATATGTATGCTAGAGGAACTATAATGGGATTAACTCGTGGAAGTAATAGGAATCATATAATAAGAGCTACATTAGAGTCTATTGCATATCAAGTAAGAGATGTTTTAGATGTTATGCAGGAAGAGTCAGGAATAACTCTTGCAGAATTAAGAGTTGATGGTGGTGCTTGTGAAAATAATTTTTTAATGCAATTTCAAGCTGATATAATAGGAACAACTGTTAGAAGACCTAAAATAATTGAAACAACAGCTTTAGGCGCTGCTTATTTAGCAGGATTAGCAGTGGGCTTCTGGGAAACTAAAGAGGAAATAAAAGAGAAATGGATAATAGATCAGGAATTTTTTCCAGCAATGAATGAAGAAATAAGAAAAGATAAGTATAAAGGGTGGAAAAAGGCTGTATCTCGTGCAAGAGATTGGGCAAGAGATGATAAGTAAGACTTTTAAAGTCAGATAAAGTTTGAAGAAGAACAAAAATATGTTATTATGTTTATAATAATAAAATAAACAGTAAGAGATAAAGAGAGCTGTGAAAAAATAAATGGTTGTAGCAACTATTTATTTTTCATTTGCTTTCTATTTTTTTATAATTTTTTAGGAGGAAAATTTATGTATGATGTTTTAATAATAGGTGCAGGGATATGCGGGGCTAGTATAGCTAGAAATTTATCCAAGTATAGTTTAAATGTTGTTGTTTTAGAAAAAGAAAATGATGTGGCAAATGGAACAACAAAAGCTAACAGTGCCATAGTTCATGCTGGTTATGACACAAAACCAGGAACACTTATGGCAAAGTATAATGTTCTAGGAAACAGTATGTATGAAGAGCTATGCAAAGAGTTAGACGTTTCTTTTAAAAAATGTGGTTCTCTAGTTTTAGCATTTAATAATGAAGATATGGAGCATATACATGAACTTTATGAAAGAGGTATAGTAAATAAAATACCTGATATGGAAATATTAAATAAATCAGAAATAAAAAAAATAGAACCTAATGTGCGGGAAAATGTAATTGAAGCATTATATGCAAAAAGTGCAGGGATTGTTGGACCTTGGGAATTAGCTATTGCAATGTTAGAAGAAGCGGTTTTGAATGGTGTAGAGTTAAAATTAGGGGAAGAAGTTTTGAAAATAGAAAAAATGGACTTAGGATATAAAGTAACCACTGGGAAGAAAGAATATTTAACTAAAAAAATAGTGAATTGTGCAGGAATTTATAGTGATATAGTTCATAATATGGTAGCTAAGCAATCTTTTGAAATTCATCCTAGAAGAGGACAGTATTATGTAATGGATAAAACTCAAGGAGAAAAAGTAAATAGAACGATATTTCAGTGCCCGACAATAATGGGAAAAGGAGTACTGATAACTCCAACAGTTCATGGAAATCTTTTAGTAGGACCAGATTCAGAAGACCTTAATGATAGAGATGATTTATCAACAACAGCAGAGAGATTACACATAGTGAGAGAGCAAAGTCTTAAATCTATTGAAAATATTGAATTTAAAGATAGTATTAGAACGTTTTCAGGAATGAGAGCCGAATCTGATAGAGGTGATTTTATAATAGAAGAGGCAATTGATGCTAAAGGTTTTTATGATGTGGCAGGAATTAAATCTCCAGGTTTTACAGCTGCTCCAGCTATAGCTGTGAGAATTGTAGAACTACTAAAAGAAAGTGGGTTAGAGCTAGTTGTAAAAGAGAACTTGAAAAAAAGAAAAAAACACAAAATTTTTATGGATCTTTCTTCTAATGAAAAAAACGAGCTAATTAAAAAAGATCCTTCTTATGGAAAAATAGTTTGCAGATGTGAAATGATAACTGAGGGTGAAATATTAGATGTTATAAGAAGAGAAGTCGGTGGAACTACTGTAGACGGAATAAAAAGAAGAGTAAGACCTGGAACTGGAAGATGTCAAGGTGGTTTTTGTGGAGCAAGAGTACAAGAAATATTAGCTAAGGAACAAAAAAAATCACTTGAGAACATTCTTATGGACAAAGAAGGGTCGTATATATTAGTTGGAAAAACTAAAAAATAAATTTGGAGTGTGAAAATAATGAAATATGATGTAGTAGTAATAGGTGGGGGTCCTGCAGGACTTGCAGCAGCAAAAGCTGCATATGAAAATGGAGCACAAAAGGTTTTAATAATAGAAAGAGATAAAGAGCTTGGTGGAATTCTTCAGCAATGTATTCACAATGGATTTGGACTTCATGTATTTAAAGAGGAGTTAACAGGACCAGAATATGCACAGAGATATATTGAGTCAGTTGAAAAATTACCAATTGAAGTAAAAAAAGAAACTATGGTATTAAATATAACTACGGATAAAATAATAAGTGTGATAAATCCTATTGATGGCTCCTTAGAAATAGAAGCTAAATCAATAATTTTAGCAATGGGGTGTAGAGAAAGAACAAGAGGATCTATAAATATTCCTGGGGATAGACCTGCAGGAATTTTAACAGCAGGTGCAGCTCAAAGATTTGTTAATATGGAAGGGTATATGGTGGGGAAAAAAGTAGTTATTCTTGGTAGCGGAGATATCGGTCTTATTATGGCTAGAAGAATGACATTAGAAGGAGCAGAAGTTAAGGCTGTTGTGGAGTTAATGCCGTTTTCTGGTGGTCTTACAAGAAATATAGTTCAATGTTTAGAAGATTTTGATATTCCTTTATTTTTATCACATACTGTAACTAATGTTAAAGGAAAAGCGAGGTTAGAAAGTATAACTATTGCTAAAGTTGATGAAAATAGAAGATGTATAAAAGGGACAGAAATTACTTATGAATGCGATACTTTATTGTTATCAGTGGGACTTATACCTGAAAATGAACTTTCTAGACAAATGGGAGTATCTTTAGATAAAAGAACCAATGGACCCCTTGTAAATGAAACAATGGAAACATCAGTTCCTGGTATATTCGCCTGTGGAAATGTAGTTCATGTTCATGATTTAGTGGATTTTGTAAGTGCTGAAGGGGAAAGAGCAGGAAAAAATGCTGCTGAATTTATAAAGAAAGAATTCGTTAAAAAACAGAAATTTGTTTCTATTGTTAATGGAATGGGTATAAATTATACTGTTCCTCAAAGTTTAACAATTTCAGAACGTCATAAAAATATTGATGTTTTTATGAGAGTATCTAATGTATATAAAAATAAAAAAATAGTTGTAAAATGTGGAGAAAATGAACTGTTAAGTTTTAAAAGAAATTATTTAACTCCAGGAGAAATGGAGAGAATAATAATTCCTTCTAAAATTTTAGAAAAAATAAATGGAGATATAACAATTCAACTTATGGAGGTTAAAATAGGATGAAAAAATTAATTTGTATAGTTTGTCCAATTGGTTGCCATTTAAGTGTAAATGAAGAAAAAAATTATAAGGTAACTGGACACACTTGTTCACGAGGTGAAAAATATGGGAAAGAGGAGCTTCTTACTCCTAAAAGAGTTGTGACCTCTACGGTTAAAATAAAAGGAGCTCTTTATGAAAGAATTCCAGTAAAAACTAATTCTGCTATTCCAAAAGAAAAGATTAATCAATGTATGGAACTTTTAAATAGTGTAGAATTAACTTCTCCTGTAAAAATGGGAGATATTGTTATTAAAAATATTTTTAATCTAGGAATAAATATAGTGACGACTAGAGATATGTAAATGAAAAAGAAACCTATTTTAATAGGCTTCTTTTTTTATTCTTAAATTAAATGTTTAATATATCTTTATATTTTTTTTGTTGAATATTTTTCTGAAGCACAATTATCTCCAGAGGCAAAAGTCATTTTTTTAATATTTAACTTATCTTTTAGTAATGAATAAAAAACTTCAATTAAATTTTCACAAGTTGCCACTTTTTTAACGACAACTAATCGGCATTCAGGGTAAGCTTTAGCTAATTCATTTTCAAATGCAACACCTACCATTCTATTAGAAGGAACACCATCTTTTATTCCTTGTTTAGCATAAACATCTAAAATTGAAGGTAGAAGTGGATCGTTCTCTTGTAATATTAATGCGTGATCAAAATTCTTTAACACATCCCAAGTTAAAGATTTAATGCTGTTACAGGGAAAAACAAAACCTGTTTTTTCGTTTACTTCTCCAGCAACTTCTATAACTAAATTTCCTGTATGGCCATGAAGATACTGGGCTTCACCGTCAAATCCTAAAAAACGGTGTGAATATTGAATATTTAACTTTGTTAATGATCTCATAAGTAATTCCTCCTTTTAACGTTTCTCAAAATGAATTTAAAATAAAGTTGTAACAGTTACACTTATGAGATAATATTACACCTTTATTATAATTTTGTCAATATTAATTATTTTAATTATTTTTAACTAACTAAAAAAGTATAAATTAAAAAATTATATTTTTAAATATTAAAATAATTAGTGAAGTTTTAGCAAAGTTTAAAGGAAAATAAAGTTGAATATTATTAGTGTTTAACTATCTATTCGTTTCCAAAAAAGTGAAAAAGATTAACAATTGAACAAAAATACATTTAATTGTACAATATATTAAAATTATAGAAGGGGGAAAAAATGTCTGGTAAAAATAAAATAAGTGCATGGGAATTTTTTCAAAGCTTAGGAAAAACATTTATGCTACCTGTAGCATTACTGGCAGCAATGGGAATATTATTAGGAATAGGGGCAGGTTTAACAGGAGAAGCAACGATAAATGTGTTTCCGTTTTTAGGAAGTTCATTTTTGAAAATAATATTTAATTTTATGATTAAAATAAGTTTGGTAGCTTTTTCATTTTTGCCTTTGTTGTTTGCTATTGCAATTCCTTTAGGAATGGCAAGAGAGAATAAAGAAATCGCTGCATTTTCAGGATTAATAGGATTTATATCTATGCAATTAGGTACAAATTTTTATTTGGTAGAAAAAGGACTTTTAAAAATAACTAATACTAAAATGATTATGGGAATTCAAAGTATCGACACAGGTGTTTTAGGAGCTTTAATTTGTGGAGTATTGGTATTTTTTATACATGAAAAATTTCAAAATATAGAATTACCTGATGCTTTTTCTTTCTTTGGTGGAACAAGATTTGTTGCAATTGCAACAGTTTTAATAATGTCTACAGTGGGATTAATAGTTCCTATAATTTGGCCATTTTTTGCAATAGGAATCAATAAAATAGGTGGACTAATAAGAGGAGCAGGAATATTTGGACCATTTCTTTTTGGAGCAGGAGAAAGGTTGCTATTACCATTTGGATTGCATCACATATTAGTTGCTACAATTAGATTTACAGAAGCAGGTGGAACCTATATAACAGAAGCAGGAGATTCAAGTTCACGGGGCATTAAATATATTTTATAATCAATTTGCAATGGGATCAAAGTACGTTTCCCCTGAAGTAACTAAATTTTTATCTCAAGGAAAAATGCCAACGTTCATATTTGGTCTCGGAGGGGCAGCTTTGGCTATTTATAAATCGGCATATTTAGAAAATAGGAGAAAAATAAAAGGATTATTAATATCTGCAGTGGTAGCCTCAGCAATAGGCGGAATAACAGAACCAATAGAATTTATATTTTTATTTATAGCTCCTGTTTTATATTTATTTCATGCTTTTATGACGGGATTAGGTTTTATGATTATGGGTATATTAAAAGTTATGATAGGAAATACTGATGGCAATATAATTGATTTTTTCATATTTGGAGTGTTTCAAGGATTTTGGACAAAATGGTATTTGGTTATACCGGTAGGTATAGCTTGGTTTTTAATATACTATTTTATATTCAAATGGTATATTATAAAATATAATATACCAACTCCAGGAAGAGACAATTCTATACAAGCTAAAGAGGCAATGGATAGTGGGGATATATCAGGGTATACAGCAAAAATGATGTTAAAAGCACTAGGTGGAAAAGAAAATATTGTAAATCTAGATAATTGTATAACAAGACTAAGACTTGTAGTTAAAGATACTAGTCTTATTGATATAGAAGCAGTAAAAATTGCAGGAGCAATAAATGTTATGAAGTTAAATGATACAAATGTTCAGGTAATTATAGGGCCAAAAGTTCAGGTTTTAAAAAAGCAACTGCAAAAATTAATTTAAATAAATTTATGTTAAAGGGGGAGAAAAAATCCTTAACATAAAGCTGGAGGAAAGCAATGAAATTTGATGAAATTATAAATAGAAAAGGAACTTACTGTACACAATGGGATTACATAGAAGATAGATTTGGAGAAGGGACCAAAGACCTAATTCCATTTTCAATATCAGATACTGATTTTAAATCCCCAGAGCCGATAATTGATGCAATAATAAAAAGAGCAAAACATGGAATTTTTGGATATTCTCGTTGGAATCATAGCGATTATAAAGATGCGATAGAAAATTGGTACCAAAAAAGATATGATACAAAAATAGAAAAAAATTGGATAGTTTATAGCCCGACAGTTATATATAGTATTACTACTATCTTAGGGAAATTAGTGAAGATTAATGAAAAAATTATGACCCATACACCACGATATGATGGTTTCACAAAAATATTAAAAGGATATCAAGTGGTAGAAATTAAGTTGTTAGAAGATATAAATGGAATTTATCAAACAGATTTTATAAAAATAGAAGAAGGATTTAAAAATGGAGTAAAAGTTTTTTTACTTTGTAATCCAGAAAATCCAACAGGAAAAGTTTGGAGTTATTTAGAATTAAAAAAATTAACAGAATTATGTAATAAATATGATGTTATTCTTTTATCTGATGAGATTCATATGGATATAGCTAGAAAAAATGTAACACCAGTTCTAAAATTAGATAAAAAAAATAGTATAATAGTTTCTTCTGCTTCCAAAACATTCAATACTCCTTCTCTTGGAGGCTCTTATGTAATTATTCCAGATATAGATATTAGAAATGGATTTATAACTCATATAAAAGAAAAAGACTCGCTATCTTCACCTAATATATTTGGTATTATATCAACAATGGTAGCATATAACGAGTGTGAACAGTGGGTTGATGAGTTAAATAAATATATAACCGCTAATTGTCAATTTGTTGTAAATGAATTAAATGGTTATAAAGGATTAAAAGTTTCAATTCCAGAAGGGACCTATTTAATGTGGATAGATTTCAAAAATACTAAAATTACTCTAGAAGAATTGAAAAAATCACATGTTGAGGTTGGAAAAGTTGCTATTATGTCAGGAGAAAATTATGGTGATAAATATAAATTGAGATTAAATGTGGGCTGTCCTTTAAAAAAACTGAAAGTAGGAGTAATTGGGATCAAAAGGGCCATTGATAATTTAAAACAATAAGGTTATAATAAGTTTAGGTGATGGTATAATATGAGTTTAAGAAAAAAAGAATTGGATATTTTATTTTTATTAAATAACGAAAAAATGACAATAAATGATATTTCCAATAGAATAAAGACTTCTGAAAGAAATGTTAGATATATAATTGATAATTTAAATTTTTACTTAAAAAAAACAATTAATAAAAAAATAAAAAGAGAAGAGAAAAAACTTTCAATTAATTTAAAAACAAAAGAAATTAATATTTTTTTTGAGAAAATCTATAAAAATGATTATATATTATCTCAAAATGAACGAATAGAGTATATTCTTTTGATATTTTTATTATTAAAAGATATTAATTTGGTTTTTATTGAAAAAAAATTAAAAATAACAAGATCAACTTTAAAAAAAGATATGGAACTGTTAAATTTAAAAGAATCGAATTTACAACTAGAGTTTTTTAAAAATAGATATGTATTAGTTGGAAATGAAAAAAAATTCAGACATTTAAAAACACTAAAACTTTTAAAACTTCTAAATGATAATTCATATAAAACAATTTGGTTAGATAAAAAAATACTTTTAAAAGAATTTGATATGCAAAAAATAAATGAAATAAAAATAGATATAGATTCTATAGAAAAAGAGTTTTTGATATATTTTAGTAAAGAATTTAAAAAATTAATACTTATCTTTTTAATGGTGACATTAGAAAGAATAAAAATTGGTGAAATAATAAGTAGAAAGGAAAATTATGAATATTTAGTAACAACAACTTATCATAAAATAATTATAGAAAAATTAAAGAAGCATATTCCTTTAAAACTTAAATATGAATTAGGACATTTAACAGAATATTTCATAAGTGGTGGAGCAAATAAAAATATAAAAGAACTAAAAACTAGTGTAGAATTTTATGTTAAGGGATTGATAAGTGTATTAAAAGAAAAAAAATATATTTTAGATTATTTGAAATTAAAAGAAAAAATAATGGTATATTTAATTCCTGCTATATATAGGCTTAAAAATAATTTTAGTATGGGAAAAATAGGAACAAAAGAAAAACTTTATGAATTGGTTAGCCGATATAGTGATGAAGAAAACTATTTGCCTGAAAAATTAGGAGAAAAAGAAATTTATTATATAACACAATTAATTTTAATAGAAATTAGCAAAGAAAAAAATAAGGTAATTAGTTTAAAAAAATTGTTAGAGATTATAGAAAAAAATAGTATAGGAATAAATAAAGAAAATATAATAAAAGAATTGTTGTTAGAATATTCAGAAATTATAAAAAAAGATTTTTCTTAAAAAATAAAGGTGATTCTTATTGAAAATAAAAATATTTTAGAGTATAATTAGTCAAACATAATAAATGAGGGGAATAAAATGGAAGTAAGAGGAAATGAAGTAGAAGAAAATGAAAAAGTATTAACAGTAAAAGATTGGCTAAAAATTCAATTGATAATGATGATACCAATATTAAATATTATAATGTGGATTAAGTGGTTAGTATCAGATAAGACAAATAAAAATCTAAAAAACTTTTTAATATCATCTTTAGTGATGCTGTTAATATGGGCAACACTTGTTGTGGTTTTATGGTCTACAATTATTGCAATAATGATGGGGACAGAAATATTTTAAATTTACTAAATCGAAAAGTGGTAATTCCACTTTTTTTTATACTCAAAAATAAAAGGAGCTTCGAAATGGAATATAAAGTTATTAATATATTACAAACAAGAGAATTAAAAGTTAATTTTACTAAAAGTGAGGAAAGTATTTTAGATTTTATTGAGAAAAATTTTACTGAAATTCCAGAATATTCTGTGATTAGGTTGTGTGAAGAGGCTTATACATCCCAAGCTAGTGTAAATAGAATTTGTAAAAAATTAGGTTTTAAAGGATTTAGTGAACTTAAATATTTTATAGAACAAGATATAGAGAAAATGAGAAATTCAAAAAAAACAAATATAAATAATACATTTTTTTATTTTGATAATATAAATTTTCAAGATGTAAAAAATGTAGTTGAAATTTTAAAAAATAATAGAAAAATTTTAATATATGGACTGGGAGCTTCAGAGATAACAGCTTTATATTTTCAGCGACAGTTACTAATGCATACCCACTGGGATAGAGAATGGTATTTTACAAAAGCAGAAACACAAGTACTATTAAGAAATCACATGTTTGAAGTTATAGATTTTTTAGAACAGCATGAAGATATTATCTATATTTTAGACGGACAAAGTGTAATGCTTGATGATTTTATTGAATTTGCCCCAAAGTGGAAAGAACGAACAAAAAAACTTGTAAAAAAAGGGGCACTTAAAGTTGGACCCTGGTACACGCAAACAGATTTATTACTAGTTCATGGAGAGTCAATTATTAGAAATCTTTATTATGGAATAAAGAAAGCTCGTGAGTATGGGGATGTAATGAATGTAGGTTATGCACCTGATACTTTTGGTCATTCAGCTCAAATGCCACAAATATATTCACAATTTGGAATAGAAAGTACTTTTTTTTGGAGAGGATATAGTGAGTTAAAAGGAAAAAAATCTGATTTTATTTGGAAAGGTATTGATGGCAGTGTAATATTTGGTGTTAATTTAGCAACAGGTTATCAAGGTGCGAAGTATCTTGAAAAAGACAAAGAAGAACTAAAAGTTAGAATGGATAAAATAATGAAAGTTTTAGACAATTATTCAGCAGGAGAAGCTCGACTGGTAATGAACGGACATGATCAAATGCCTATTCAAAGTAATATTCATTCAATAATGGATAATATTAGAGACTTTTATAAAAAAGATAAAGTTAAGGTATCTAGTTTTGAAAGTTATGTAAATAGTTTGAAAAAGTTAACGTTAGAAACAGTAGAAGGTGAATTAAATCATAGTAAACATGCAAGAATACATAAAACTATAACCTCTACAAGAATGGATATAAAACTTTTGAATACAGAACTTGAATATAAAATATATAATGTTTTAGAGCCTCTTGCAATTTTAGGAAAAGAGTTAAATATAGATTATCCCCATGAAATTTTTGAAAAATGTTTAAAAGAACTGTTTGGAGCTCACGCCCATGATAGCATTGGAGGGTGTAATTCAGATTTAGTGAATAGAGATATAAAGCAAAGACTAACACAAATTAAAGAGATTTTAGACACACAAATAGAGTTGTATATGAGACTTATATCTTTATCAGCAAAAAATAAAGATGAAAATGTTGTAACTCTTTATAATTACTTACCTTATAAAAGGAGAAAGGAAAAAATTGAGCTCGAATTAATAACAAGAACAAGCGATTTTAAGCTTCTAAATGGTGAAAAAGAAATAAAATATCTAATTTTAAAGCAAGAAATTTTAGATGCAGGTCTTATAGATAGACAAGTTGCGGCGAAACTTTTAGATATAAAAGTATTTAAAACGAAAGTTAGCTTTGTTATAGATGAAATTGAGGGGTTGTCTGTTAAATATTTATCATTTGAGGATGGAAAAAAAACAGAATTAAGAGTGTCAGAATTAAGTAAAAATATGATTGAGAATAGTGTGTATAAAATTTATATTGAAAACAATAAAATTAATTTACTAATAAAAAATGAAAATAGAGTTTTAGAAAATGTGTTTTACATTGAGACAAGTGGAGATGGTGGGGATAGTTACGATTA
>JBOFUX010000014.1:0-17743 GCA_051652785.1 Fusobacteriaceae bacterium
CGTAAACGCTGAAGGTACTTGGTGGGAAGCTGCCTGGGAGAATAGGAATTTGCCAAGCTTTTTTATTACAAAAAAATAACCTAAAGATTATGAAATACTAATCTTTAGGTTATTTTTTATATTAATTTACTAGCATTTATTATAAATAAAAAATTTTAAAAAAAAGTTGACAAATATTGTTTTTAATGATAGAATTGATAATGTCTTAGAAGTATATCAATTTAAAACTCTCTTATTACCATAGAAATTTTTGTATGGGAGGATCTGGTTACAGATACCGTTAGAGCAAGTGGAGGTGTAAGAGTTGAGAGTAAATATTCAATTAGAGTGTACAGAGTGTAAAAGAAGAAATTACAGTACGTCTAAAAACAAAAAAAACACTACTGAGAGATTAGAAGTGAATAAATTTTGTAGATGGGATAAAAAAGTTACTGTGCATAAAGAAACAAAGAAGTAATAGTTAGTTAAGCAAAGGAAGTTACAACATGCAGGTTAATGGCTCAATTGGTAGAGCATCGGTCTCCAAAACCGAGGGTTGGGGGTTCGAGTCCCTCTTGACCTGCCATTTTTATTATTGAAAAATAAAATTCAAAAGGTGGTTTTACAATGAATCTATTAAAAGGGATCAAAATGGAGTATTCCAAGGTTCAATGGCCTAAAAAATCGGAAACAAAACATGCAACTATTTGGGTTATTGTTATGAGCGGTGTGTTAAGTTTATACTTGGGAGTTTTTGATATAATCGCTTCAAGACTATTAAAATTGCTCACGTCTGTAATCGGAGGGTAATATATGGAAAGTAGTAATATAGAAAAAAAAATTGAAAATAAATGGTTTATGATACATACATATTCTGGGTATGAAAAGAAAGTTAAAGCTGATCTTGAACAAAAAATAGATGCATTAGACATGAGAAAAGTTGTTCTTAAAATACTTGTTCCAGAAGAAGTTACTATAGAAACTGTTAGAGGAAAAAAAAAGGAAGTTTCTAGAAAACTTTTTCCTGGTTATGTAATGCTTGAAATGGAAGCAACAAGAGAAGAAAGTGAAACTGGAATAAACTATAAGGTTGATTCTGATGCGTGGTATGTAGTAAGAAATACTAATGGAGTAACAGGCTTTGTCGGGGTTGGCTCAGATCCAATTCCTATGGAAGATTTTGAAATAAATAATATTTTTGAAACTATAGGTTATCATGAAGAAAAACCAGCTAAGGAAATTATAAATATTGAATTTATTGTTGGAGACTATGTTGAAATAATTAATGGTAGTTTTGCAGGACATGAAGGGAAAATTTATGAAATTGATTATGAACATGGAAAAGTAAAAATAATGCTTGAAATATTTGGAAGAATGACATCTGTTGAAGTTGAATTCGAAAGTATAAAAAAAGCATTGTAAGATAATATATATATACACATATTCTCGGAGGTGTAAATTTAAAATGGCAAAAGAAATAATAAAAATAATAAAATTACAATTACCTGCAGGAAAAGCTAACCCGGCTCCTCCAGTAGGACCAGCATTAGGGCAACATGGAGTTAATATAATGGAATTCTGTAAAGGTTTTAATGCTAAAACTCAAGATAAATCTGGTTGGATTATACCCGTAGAAATTTCTGTATACAATGATAGAAGTTTCACATTTATACTAAAAACACCACCGGCATCTGATTTATTAAAGAAAGCTGCAGGTGTAAAATCAGGAGCTGCAAATTCTAAGAAAGAAACTGTAGGGACTATAAATAAAGCAAAATTAAAAGAATTAGCAGAAACTAAAATGACAGATTTAAACGCTGGCTCAGTTGAAGCTGCTATGAATATAATAGCTGGTTCTGCAAGATCAATGGGGATCAAAATAGAAGACTAAATAATTTTTAGAAAGCAAATAAGCTTAGTTTAGTGGTAGGATAATTTCCTGTGACCACATAGAGGAGGAAATCAGTAATGGCAAACAAAAGAGGTAAAAAATACCTAGAGATAGCTAAATTAATAGAAACTGGAAAGTTATACGACGTTAAGAGTGGATTAGAGCTTGTTGCAAAAACAAGAACAGCTAAATTTGTTGAAACTGTAGAAGTTGCATTAAGATTAGGAGTAGATCCTAGACATGCTGATCAACAAGTAAGAGGTACAGTGGTGCTTCCACACGGAACTGGAAAAACTGTTAAAATATTAGCGATAACATCAGGTGAGAATATAGAAAAAGCTTTAGCTGCAGGAGCAGATTATGCAGGAGCTGAAGAATATATTGAAAAAATACAACAAGGTTGGTTTGAATTTGATCTAGTAATAGCAACACCAGATATGATGCCTAAATTAGGAAGATTAGGAAAAATGTTAGGAACAAAAGGTTTAATGCCTAATCCTAAATCAGGAACTGTTTCAGCGGATATAACAAATGCAGTATCTGAATTTAAAAAAGGAAAGTTAGCTTTTAGAGTAGATAAATTAGGTTCAATTCATGTTCCAATTGGAAAAGTTGATTTTGATGCTGAAAAATTACATGAAAATTTCAAAGCTTTTCTAGGAGAAATAATAAGATTAAAACCTTCAGCGTCGAAAGGACAATACCTTAGAACTGTTGCTGTTTCTTTAACAATGGGACCAGGTGTTAAAATGGATCCAATTCTAGTTCTTAAACAAAATGAAGGAAAAAACTAGAATATTATTAGTATAGTTGGATAATAAAATTAAATATAAATCCAAACCAAAGACCGTAGGTGGCTAAGCCGTAAAATTCCTACCGAGGTTGGAGTAGAAAATGTTCGCTAACCTCAGAGTCAAGAACATACCTACCTCCGCTTCTTTTGGGATGCGGAGGTAATTTTTAGAAAAAAGAGGAGGTGAATCAATATGGCAACTCAATTTAAAAAAGACGTTGTAGCACAATTAGCTGAAAAAATTTCAAAAGCTCAATCTATAGTTTTAGTTGACTATCAAGGTTTAACTGTTAATGATGAAACAGCATTAAGAAGAAATTTGAAAGTAGCTGGTGGAGAGTATTTAGTTACAAAAAACAGATTATTTAAAATAGCTTTAAAAGAAGCTGGTGTAACTGATTCTTTTGATGAATTATTAGAAGGAACTACATCTTTCGCTTTTGGGTATACAGATCCTGTATCTCCAGCAAAGGCAATGTTTGACCTATCTAAATCTAAAAAGAAACAAAACATCTTTAAAATTAAAGGTGGAGTGTTAACTGGAAAAAGAGTTGAAACTTCAGGAATAGAAGCATTAGCTAACTTACCTTCAAGAGATCAACTTTTATCTATGGTGCTAAATTCAATGCTTGGACCAATTAGAAAGCTTGCTTATGCAGCAGTAGCTATCTCTGATAAGAAAAACATTGGATAAAATAAAAAACTAAAGGACTAGAAGTCCTAAAAATTAACTGAACCTTAAGGAGGAATTAATTATGTCATTTGATAAAGCAAAATTTATAACTGAGTTAGAAACTATGACTGTGTTAGAATTAAAAGAATTAGTAACAGCGTTAGAAGAGCATTTTGGAGTAACAGCAGCAGCACCAGTAGGTGTAGCAGCAGTAGCAGCAGTAGAAGCAGAAGAGCAAACAGCTTTTGACGTAATATTAAAAAATGCTGGTGGAGCAAAAATTAACGTAATCAAAGAAGTTAGAGCAATAACTGGATTAGGTTTAAAAGAAGCTAAAGAATTAGTTGATAACGGTGGAAAAATAAAAGAAGCAGTTTCTAAAGAAGAAGCTACTGAAGTTGCAGCTAAGTTAACTGCAGTTGGAGCTGAAATAGAAGTTAAGTAATTGACTCATTTCACTATCATTTAAAATAAATAGGCACTCTTGAAAAAGGGGTGTCTATTTATTTCATTATTTGTATTTGTATACGTATGAATGCTATAATAATTAAGATGAGAGTATAGGTAAATCCTTTTAGTTTATAGGGTAATTTTTTATTACTTGTTATAAATTTTAGGATAATTTTTGTATTTGGTACTAACGTTTATGTTTATAGTTAATCTTTTGAAAATAAAAAAAAGGTTAATTTATGTAGCTAAATGACATTTAATTGTAATTCTAGCTTGTTAAATATTTTGATAATTTATTTTTAAAGGGTTAAATATTGACTTTTAAAGAATTGATAAGGAGTGTGAATTGATGGGGAAACTCGTTGAAAGATTAAAATTTGGTAGAATTAAGGAAAGAGGAGAAATGCCACATTTCCTTGAGTTCCAACTGGACTCCTATGAGGACTTTTTGCAAAAAAAAGAAGCTCCGAATAATAGAAAGAACAGAGGTCTAGAATCGGCTTTTAGAGAAGTATTTTCTATTGAGTCATCTAACGGTGATATTAAATTAGAATACGTTTCTTATGAATTATCTGAACCTGCACCACCTTTAAGTGATGAATTAGAGTGTAAAAAAAGAGGAAAAACTTATTCCTCATCACTAAAAGTAAGACTTCGACTAATAAATAAAAAAAATGGAAATGAAATTCAAGAGAGTTTAGTTTATTTTGGAGAAATTCCAAAAATGACTGAAAGAGGTACTTTCATTATAAATGGAGCTGAAAGAGTAGTTGTTTCACAATTACATAGATCACCAGGAGTGTCGTTTAATAAAGAAGTTAATATTCAAACAGGTAAGGATATTTTTTCTGGAAAAATAATACCTTATAAAGGAACTTGGTTAGAGTTTGAAACAGATAAAAATGATTTTTTAAGTGTTAAAATCGACAGAAAGAAAAAAGTTTTGGCAACTGTATTTTTAAAAGCTGTTGACTTTTTTCAAAGTAATGATGAAATTAGAGACTTCTTTTTAGAAACAAAAGAGATACAGTTAACAGAATTTTACTCAAATCCTAAATATAAAATAAGAGAAGAGTTATTAGAAAAATTTTCTACAGAATTTGAAGGAAGTTTTTTAAAAGAAGAAATATATGATGAAGAAACTGGAGAGGTTATAGGTAGTAAAGGAGATTTAATTTCAAAAGCTATGGTGGAAGAAATTATAAATAATCAGATAGATACTATAATTTGTTGGAAAGTAAATCCTGAAGATTTACTGTTAGCAAATACTATAGTGAATGATACTAGTAAATCTAATGACGAAGCTGTAACTGAAGTATTTAAAAAATTGAGACCTGGAGATTTAGTTACAATTGATTCAGCGAGATCTCTTATTAAACAAATGTTTTTTAACCCACAAAGATATGATTTAGAACCTGTAGGTAGATATAAAATGAACAAAAGATTAAAACTTGAATTACCTGAGGATCAAATTCTTTTAACGAAAGAAGATATTATTGCTACGATTAAATATGTTGTTAGTTTAAATGCTGGAAATGGACATACTGATGATATTGACAATCTTTCAAATAGAAGAGTAAGAGGAGTAGGCGAGCTTCTTTTAATGCAAATTAGAGCTGGACTTACAAAAATGGCAAAAATGGTAAAGGAAAAAATGACAGTTCAAGATTCGGAAACTATTTCTTCGCAGTCACTATTAAATACAAGACCATTAAATGCACTTATTTTAGACTTTTTTGGTTCTGGACAGCTTTCTCAATTTATGGATCAGTCTAATCCTCTTGCAGAACTAACTCATAAAAGAAGAATTTCTGCTTTAGGACCTGGTGGACTATCTAGAGAAAGAGCTGGATTTGAGGTAAGAGATGTACATGATTCACACTATGGAAGAATTTGTCCAATAGAAACTCCTGAGGGTCCTAATATAGGTCTTATAGGTTCTCTTGCAACCTATGCTAAGGTAAATAAATACGGATTTATAGAAACTCCATATGTGGTAATAGAAAATGGAAAAGCTAATTTTGATGACATTAGATATCTTGCAGCAGATGAAGAAGAAGGTTTGTTCATAGCTCAAGCAGATACAGAAATCTCAGAAAAAGGGTTAATAGTAGGAGAGGCTGTATGCCGATTTGGACACGAGATTGTTAGAGTAAATGGAGAAAAAGTTGATTATTTAGATGTTTCTCCTAAGCAAGTGGTATCTGTTTCAGCGGGATTAATACCTTTCTTAGAGCATGATGATGCAAATAGAGCTTTGATGGGTTCTAACATGCAAAGACAAGCAGTACCACTTTTAAGAGCTGAAGCACCTTTTATAGGAACTGGTTTAGAAAGAAAAGTTGCAGTAGATTCAGGAGCAGTTGCTATTTCAAAAGATGACGGAGTAGTATCTTATATAGATGCCTCTAAAATAGTTATAGACAGTACGGATGGTGGAAGTAACACGTATAGAATGCTTAATTTTGAACGTTCTAACCAGGCTATGTGTTTGCACCAAACTCCTCTAGTAGTACCTGGAGAAAAGGTTAAAGCAGGACAAATTATTGCTGATGGTCCTGCTACAAAAGGTGGAGATTTAGCATTGGGAAGAAATATTCTTATGGCCTTTATGCCGTGGGAAGGATATAATTTCGAGGATGCTATTTTGATATCTGATCGATTAAGAAAAGAAGACGTATTTACATCGCTTCATATTGAAGAATATGAAATTGAAGCTAGAGCGACTAAACTAGGTGATGAAGAAATAACGCGAGAAATACCTAATGTTTCCGATGAAGCACTTAGAAATTTAGATGCTACTGGAGTAATAAAAGTTGGTTCTGAAGTTGGTCCTGGAGATATATTAGTAGGAAAAACAGCACCTAAAGGTGAAACAGAACCTCCAGCAGAGGAAAAACTACTAAGAGCGATATTTGGAGAAAAAGCTAGAGATGTTAGAGATACTTCATTAAAAATGCCACATGGTTCAAAAGGAACAGTGGTAGAAATATTAGAACTTTCTAAGGATAAGGGTGATGAGCTTAAAGCTGGTGTTAATAAAGTTATAAGAGTCTTTATTGCTGAAAAAAGAAAAATAACTGTTGGAGATAAAATGTCGGGAAGACATGGAAATAAAGGTGTTGTTTCTAGAGTTTTACCAGCAGAAGATATGCCGTTTTTAGCAAATGGAACACATTTAGATGTAGTAATAAATCCTCTAGGGGTTCCTTCTCGTATGAATATAGGACAAGTACTTGAAGTACATATGGGAATGGCAGTAGGAAATTTAAATGGTGGAACGTATATAGAAACTCCAGTATTTGATGGAGCGAAAGAAGAAGAAGTAAAAGAATATTTGGAAAAAGCTGGTTTTCCAAGAAAAGGAAAAGTTACATTATATGATGGAAGAACAGGGGATAAATTTGATAATCCTGTAACAGTTGGAAGAATGTATATGCTAAAACTTCATCACCTTGTAGAGGATAAAATGCATGCTAGAGCAATAGGACCATACTCACTGGTTACACAACAACCACTTGGAGGTAAGGCTCAATTTGGAGGACAAAGATTAGGAGAGATGGAAGTATGGGCACTAGAGGCTTATGGTGCTTCTAATATACTTCAGGAAATGTTAACTGTAAAATCTGATGATGTAACAGGAAGAACAAAAACTTATGAAGCCATAATAAAAGGTGAAGAAATGCCAGAACCTGACTTACCAGAATCATTTAAAGTTTTATTAAAAGAGTTTCAGGCATTAGCACTAGATGTTGAACTTTTTGATGCAGAAGATAACTTAATAAATGTTAGTGATGAGTTTAGTAATGAAGAAACTATAACAGAATTTTCTTTATCAACTTCAATGGAAGAAGACCTGGAAGAAGAAACTCAAGAATAATAATTAATTCAGATAAAAAGCCACGGTTCATAGATATAATGAACCGTGAAAAAGCTTTATCTCACCTAAGGAGGTTTTGCATTTAGTATGGGAATGAAAAAATTCGAAAAAATTAGAATCAGATTGGCATCTCCGCAAAAAATAGAAGAGTGGTCTTATGGAGAAGTAACAAAACCTGAAACGATTAACTATAGAACTTTAAATCCAGAGATGGCTGGTCTATTTTGTGAAAGAATATTTGGACCAACAAAAGACTGGGAATGTGCTTGTGGAAAATATAAAAGAATGCGATACAAAGGTTTAGTTTGTGAAAAATGTGGTGTAGAGGTAACTAGAGCTAAGGTTAGAAGAGAACGAATGGGACATATTAATCTAGCAGCCCCAGTGGCTCATATTTGGTATTCAAAAGGAACACCTAATAAAATGTCACTTATAATAGGATTATCTCCAAAAGAATTAGAATCAGTTCTTTATTTTGCTAGATATGTTATAACAGAATCAGGAGAGTCAGGTTTAGAAGTTGGAAAAATATTAACAGAAAAAGAATATAAAAAATGTAAACAAGATGCATATCAAAGTGGAGATAAAAATTTTGAAGGTTTAATGGGTGCAGAAGCAATTTTAAAACTTTTAGAAAAAGTTGATTTAGAGCCTTTAAAGATTGAACTAGAAGGGGAGTTAGAAATAGTTACTTCAGCTCAAAAAAGAAAAAAATTGGTAAAAAGATTAAAAATAGTAAGAGATTTTTTATCTTCTAAAAATCAGCCGGGATGGATGATTTTGAGAAATATTCCAGTTATCCCTGCTGATCTTCGACCAATGGTCCAGCTAGATGGAGGAAGATTTGCTACTTCTGATTTAAATGATCTATATAGAAGAGTAATAAATAGAAATAATAGATTAAAGAAGCTTTTAGAAATAGGGGCTCCTGAAATTGTTGTAAAAAATGAAAAAAGAATGTTACAAGAAGCTGTAGATGCCCTTATTGATAATGGAAGAAGAGGAAAACCTGTTGTTGCTCAGAACAATAGGGAATTAAAATCTCTTTCTGATATGTTAAAGGGAAAACAAGGTAGATTTAGACAAAATTTATTAGGAAAAAGAGTAGATTATTCAGCAAGATCAGTTATTGTTGTTGGACCATCTTTAAAGATGAGTCAGTGTGGAATTCCTAAAAAAATGGCTCTTGAACTATATAAACCTTTCATAATGAGAGAATTAGTGAGAAGAGAACTAGCTACAAATATAAAGGTAGCTAAAAAATTAGTTGAAGAAGCAGATGATAAAGTTTGGGATGTTATTGAAGATGTAATTCAAGATCATCCAGTTTTACTAAATAGAGCACCAACATTACATAGATTATCAATCCAAGCTTTTGAGCCTGTATTAATAGAAGGAAAAGCAATTAGACTTCATCCATTGGTGTGTTCTGCATTTAATGCGGATTTTGATGGTGATCAAATGGCTGTTCACTTAATGTTATCACCAGAGGCAATAGCAGAGGCAAAACTATTAATGTTAGCACCAAATAATTTGATTCATCCAGCTTCTGGAGAACCGATAGCTGTACCATCACAGGATATGGTTATGGGTAATTTCTATATGACAAAGGATAAACCTGGAGCAAAAGGAGAGGGGAAAACTTTTTCTAATATCTCTCAGTGTTTAAGTGCTTATCATATGGGGATACTAGATACTCATGCTATTATTAAAGTTAGAATAAATGGTGAAATGATTGAAACAACACCAGGAAGAATTCTATTTAATGAGATGCTTCCAATACAGAATAGACAATATGATACCACCTTTGGAAAAGGACCTCTAAAAAAATTAATTGGAGATTTATATGAACAGCACGGATTTACTGTTACAGCTGATTTAATAAATGATATTAAAGATTTTGGATATCATTATGCAACATTTGCAGGAATTTCTGTTGGAATCGAAGATTTAGAAATTCCTGAATCTAAAAAAGATATATTGGCTGCAGCAGATAAAGAAGTTGCGGGGATAGAACAAGAGTATAGAGATGGAAAAATAATAAATGAAGAAAGATATAGAAAAACAATTGCAGTATGGGCAGAAACAACAGAAGCAGTAACCAAAGCCATGATGGATGGATTAGATCAATTTAATCCAGTTTATATGATGGCAAACTCTGGAGCAAGAGGTTCTATTGCCCAAATGAGACAGTTAGCGGCTATGAGAGGAAATATGACAGATACTCAAGGTAGAATAATTGAAGTTCCAATTAAAGCTAACTTCAGAGAAGGATTAACAGTTATGGAATTTTTTATGTCTTCTCACGGTGCAAGAAAAGGACTAGCGGATACAGCTCTTAGAACTGCCGATTCAGGTTATTTAACAAGAAGATTAGTAGATATCTCTCATGAAGTTATAGTTAACTCAGAAGATTGTGGAACAACTCAAGGAATTGAAGTTGCAGATCTAGTTTCAGATGGTACAATCATTGAGAAATTAGAAGAAAGAATAAACGGAAGAGTTTTAGTCGAAGATTTATATAATGATGAAACTAAAGAACTGATAGCTCCTAGAAATACTATGATTAAAAAGGAATTAATTGCTAAAATAAAAGAATTAGGTATTAGGAAAGTAAAAATAAGAACACCTCTTGTTTGTGCACTTGAAAAAGGTGTTTGTCAAAAGTGTTATGGAATGGATCTTTCTAATCATAAGGAAATTTTAATAGGTGAAGCAGTTGGGGTTATAGCCGCACAATCTATTGGAGAACCTGGAACACAGCTTACAATGAGAACCTTCCATACCGGGGGAGTTGCCATGGCATCTGCTGCAGTAAAAGGGATAAAGGCTGAAAATAGAGGAAAAGTTCAATTTAAAGATGTAAAAATTCTTATTAATGATGAAACTGGAGAAAGAATTATCGTTACTCAGTCTGCTAAATTAATAATAGGAAACTATGATTATGAAATAGCTTCGGGTTCAGTTCTTCAAGTTGAAGAGGGACAAATGATAGAGATTGGAGATATATTGGTAACTTTCGATCCATACCATATTCCTATTATTGCTGACCAAGAAGGAAGAATAGAATATAGAGAGTTATATATAAAAGAGAATTATGATGAAAAATATGATGTAACAGAGTATATGGCTATAAAACCAGTAGAAACTGGAGATATATCTCCCAGAGTACTTATTTATGATGATGAAGGAAATAAGAAAGAATCTTATCCTATTCCATTTGGAGCTTATTTAATGGTGAAAGAAGGGGAAGAAGTTAGAAAAGGTCAAATTATAGCTAAAATCATTAAAGAGGGGGAAGGAACCAAGGATATAACAGGAGGTCTACCTAGAATCCAAGAATTATTTGAGGCTAGAAATCCAAAAGGAAAAGCAATATTAACAGAAATAGATGGAAAAATAGAAATAACTAATAAAAAGAAAAAAGGTATGAGAATTTTAATAGTTAGGTCTATTACTGACTCTAAAGATTTTAGAGAATATTTAATGCCAGCTGGAGAACATTTAGTCGTAACAGATGGTATGTTAGTTAAAGCAGCAGATAAACTTACTGATGGGCCAAGATCACCATTTGATGTTCTTAATATCCAAGGTTTAGTTGCAGCTGAACAATTTATACTTGAGTCAGTTCAACAAGTTTATAGAGATCAAGGAGTTGGAGTAAACGATAAGCATATAGAAATTATCGTTAAACAGATGTTTAAAAAAGTTAGGGTTACTGAATCAGGAGCTTCGCTATTTTTAGAAGATGAAGTTGTTGAAAAGAGACTCATAGATCAGGAAAATATAGATCTTGAAAAACTTGGAAAAGCATTAATTAAATACGATTATGTAATTCAAGGAATAACTAAAGCAGCTGTAAATACAGGTTCATTTATATCTGCAGCCTCATTCCAAGAAACAACAAAAGTTCTTTCAAATGCAGCAATAGAAGGAAAAATAGATTATTTAGAGGGTCTAAAAGAAAATGTAATTATAGGAAAAAAAATACCAGCAGGAACAGGATTCAGTGCTTATAAAAAAGTGACCTCAAAAATAATAGATTAGTAAAGAGAATAGTAAAAAAAGCAAATGTGGGAATCTAGTTAAACTTAGTTCCCGCATTTTCAACATAAAAGTAGATAACTTTTTTTAATCTTGGAGGTTTTTATGCGTAGCATGACTGGATATTCTAAGCTTCGTTATGAAAATGATAAGTTTAGTATTTTTATGGAGATTAAAAGTGTTAATAATAAAAACCTTAACCTTAAAATAAAGCTTCCTTATAATTTAAATTTTTTAGAAAATAAATTAAGAACAGAAATATCAAATTTTATAACTAGAGGTTCAGTAGAGGTGAGAATAGAATTTGAAGAAAAGGAAGTAAAGAATAATCTATTTCAATATGATAAAACAACTGTTTATGGTTGTATGAATATTTTAGAGGAATTAGAAAAAGATTTTAATGAGACTATAGGGAATAAATTAGAGATACTAGTTAAAAATTTTAATGTAATTAAAAAAAAAGAAGTAGATATTAACGAAGAAGAATATACACAGTTTATTATTCCTAAACTTTTAGAATTACTAAAAAATATTAATGAAATGAGATCTTCAGAAGGGAAAAGGCTTAAAGTTTTTTTTCTAGAAAAAATATTTTTAATTGAAAAAAAAGTAGAAATAATAAATAAAATTAAAAAAAAAGTAATTGAAAATTTTAGAGAAAATTTTTTAGATAAATTAAATAAAATAAAAACAGAAATTAATTTCACTGAGAAAGATATATTAAAAGAGATTTTAATATATTCAGATAAAGTTGATATTTCAGAAGAATTAACTAGAATAGAGAGCCATTTAGTACAGATGAAAATTGATGTGAAAAATAGTTCATTAATATTAGGGAAAAAATTAGACTTTCTACTTCAAGAGTTGTTTAGAGAGTTTAATACAACAGGTGTAAAATGCGGTGTATATGAAATTTCAAAAATTGTTGTTGAAGCAAAAAATGAAATTGAAAAAATGAGAGAGCAAGCTTTAAATATAGAATGAAGGAGATTGGGATGAAGAAAGGGAATTTATTTATTGTTTCAGGACCTAGTGGAGCTGGAAAATCAACAGTATGTAAATTAGTTCGCAAGATGCTAAGAATAAATTTAGCAATTTCTGCTACAACAAGAAAACCTAGAGATGGGGAAAGAGATGGTGTAGAGTATCATTTTTTATCTAAAGAAGAGTTTGAAAACAAGGTTAAAAATAATGAATTTTTAGAATATGCTAATGTTCATGGAAATTATTACGGAACCCTAAAAGAAGAAGCTGATTTGAGAATAGAAAGAGGAGAAAATGTAATATTAGAAATAGATGTTCAAGGTGGAATTCAAGTTAGAAAAGCATATCCAGATGCTCATCTTATTTTCTTTAAAACTCCTGTACCTGAAGATTTAGAAAGGAGATTAAGGGGAAGAGGAACAGATGCAGAAGAGATAGTGCAACTAAGGCTTAAAAATTCTTTAGGAGAACTTAAATATGAAGAGTTTTATGATGAAACAATAATAAATTCAAGAGTAGAGCAAGCATGTAATGCTCTTATAGAAATAATTGAAAAATATGATAAATAACCTTTAAAAAATAAGACTTCGGAGGAAATATGGAAAAAAAAATTACTTTTGATGATTTAATATCAAGAATACCAAATAAATATGAGCTTACAATAGTTGTGGGAAAAAGAACAAGAGATATTATCATGGGAGTAAAAAATCCTAATGAAATAAAGCAAACGGCTATTCAGAAATGTTTTAAAGAAATTTATAATGGAAAAGTTGTTGTTGGGGATATTGATCAAATAGAGATACTAGAGGAAAATAATGAAAAATAATAGAGGAATAAAAGCAGCTACGATATTTTTTGTGCTGCTCTTTCTTTTTTCTGGTTGTTCAGATAAAAAAGTTAAAAGATATGAAGAGGAGCGATTTTTATTTTCTACTTATATAAAAATTATTTTATATGAAAATTCACAAATTAAGGCTAAAGAATATATGAATTTAGCCTTTGATGAAATTGAACGAATAGATAAAAAGTTTAATAATAAACAACCGGAAAGTATAATTTCAAGATTAAATAATTCTAAGGATAGAAAAATAATTTTAGATAATGAAGGTATTTATTTATTCAATAAAATAAATGAAGTATATAAATTAAGTGATGGGAAGTATGATATCACAATATACCCACTCTTACGTGCTTGGGGATTTATAGAAAATAAAAAAGAACAAGTGCCAACAACCGAGGAAATAAAAGAAGTAGAAAAATATATTGGTTACGATAAAGTATTGATTAAAAAAAATGAATTAATTTTACAAGATCCGATAAAAGAACTAGATACAGGCTCATTTTTAAAAGGTTATGCAATAGAAAAAGGAAAAGAGAAACTTGTTGAAAAAGGTGTTAAAAATGCTTTTATTACTTCAATCTCAAGCGTTGTAACAATTGGTGGAAAACCAGATGGTTCTAATTGGAAAATAGGAATACAAAATCCAGAAAAATTAGAAGAAATATTGGGAGTTGTAGAGTTGAATAATGAAGCTATGGGAGTTTCAGGGGATTATCAAACCTTTGTAGAAATTCAAGGGAAAAAGTATCATCATATTCTTGAAAAAGCAACTGGATACCCTGTTAAAGAAAAAAAAATGGTTGTAGTTGTAGGAAAAGATGGCTTCGAGTCCGATTTATTGTCTACTGCTTTTTTCTTAATGAAAGCAGAAGATGCAATAGAGTATTCTGAAAAAACTAAAGATTTAAAAATTTTTATTGTAACTGATAATATGGAAATAATAAAAGATTCTAAAATAAAATTAAGAATAAAATAATAAAATATTTAATAAATGCAGTACAAAAGGACAAAATATTTAAATAAACTTGAAAACATATAAAAAAAAGAATATAATGTTCGAAAGAAGGATTTTATATAATGAAATTTGGAGGTATTGCATGGCACAAACACAACTGTTGTATTTAGGAGTAGTTGGGGGGCTAATATCACTGTTAGCCGCATATTTATATTCAAGAAAGGTTGAATCATATCAAATAGACATTCCTAAAGTTGCAGAAATAACATCTGCAATAAGAGAAGGAGCTATGGCATTTTTAACGGCAGAATATAAAATATTAATATGGTTTGTAGCAGTATTAGCTATTTTATTAGGAATATTTTTAAATATAAAAATAGCATCTACATTTATATTAGGAGCGTTTGTTTCTGCATTAGCAGGGAATTTAGGAATGAGAATAGCAACTAAGGCAAATGGAAGGACAGCTATTGCAGCAAAAAATGGAGGATTATCTAAAGCGTTAGATGTAGCTTTTGCTGGTGGTGCTGTTATGGGACTTACAGTGGTAGGACTTGGAATAATAGGACTTTCAGTTTTATTTTTAATATTTGGAATGACTCCAATATCTGTACAAATTATAACTGGATTTGGAATGGGAGCATCATCTATTGCACTTTTTGCAAGAGTTGGAGGGGGAATATATACTAAAGCTGCAGATGTAGGAGCAGATTTAGTAGGAAAAGTTGAGGCAGGAATACCTGAAGATGATCCTAGAAACCCAGCAACAATTGCTGATAATGTAGGAGATAATGTAGGAGACGTAGCTGGAATGGGAGCTGACCTTTTTGAATCTTATGTAGGTTCTATAATAGCAGCTATTGCAATAGCTTTTACAACAAGAGTAATTTCAGGAGTGGAAGTTACAGAAACACTAAGAATGAATTTAGTAATAGCGCCACTTATGATTTCAGCATTTGGAGTTTTAGCTTCAATTTTAGCAACACTAACAGTGAGAACAGAGGATCCAAGTGCTGTCTATCATAAACTAGAGTACGGGACAAGAATAGCTGGAATATTAACATTAATAGGGGCTTTTGGAATAATAAAGTACTTGAAATTACCCCTAGGTATTTTTGGCGCAATAGTTTCAGGATTAGTTTCAGGATTAATAATTGCTTATTTTACAGGTCTTTATACAGATATAGGAAAAAAATCTGTAAATAGAATTTCAGATGCTGCTGCAACAGGACCAGCAACGACAATAATTGAAGGATTAGCAGTAGGAATGGAATCAACTGTTGCTCCTATACTAGTAATTTCAGCAGCAATTATTTCATCTTATAAATTTGCAGGATTGTATGGGATAGCTGTAGCAGCAGTAGGAATGCTAGCGACTACAGGAATGGTAGTTGCTGTTGATGCTTATGGTCCAGTTGCAGATAATGCTGGTGGAATAGCAGAAATGGCAGGACTTCCTCCTGAAGTAAGAGAATGTACAGATAAATTGGATGCGGTTGGAAATTCTACAGCAGCAGTGGGAAAAGGTTTTGCAATAGGGTCTGCTGCATTAACAGCACTATCTTTATTTGCAGCTTATAAATCAGCAATAGAAATTAGAACTGGAGAAATTTTTGTAATAGATATAGTTAATCCAAATGTAATTGTAGGATTGTTTATAGGTGGAATGTTAACTTTCTTATTTTCAGCTTTAACAATGACTGCAGTAGGAAAAGCAGCAATGGAAATGGTAGAAGAAGTAAGAAGACAATTTAGAGAAATTCCAGGAATTTTAGAAGGAACAGGGAAACCAGATTATAAAAGGTGTGTTGAAATTTCAACAAAATCATCTCTTAAAGAAATGGTATTGCCAGGAGTTCTAGCTATTCTTGTACCAGTAATAGTAGGATTATGGTCAGTTGAAGCATTAGGTGGTCTTTTAGCTGGAGCTCTGGTTACAGGTATTTTAATGGCTATTATGATGGCAAATGCAGGAGGAGCTTGGGATAATTCTAAAAAACAAATAGAATCAGGATATAAAGGGGATAAAAAAGGCTCCGACAGACATAAGGCAGCAGTTGTTGGTGATACAGTTGGGGATCCTTTTAAGGATACTTCAGGCCCATCTCTTAATATATTAATAAAATTGATGACTATTGTTTCACTGGTTTTAGTTCCTTTATTTGTATAGAAGATTAAATAAAAAATTAAGTAATAAAAAAAATATTTATAATATATTTAATTTAATAATAACTGCTCAGTAAAAAAATTATAATTTTCATTAAAAAGAAACAATATTTTTTTAAATAAAAAAAGTTATTTTTCAACTCGTGTTGTTAAGAAATAAAATATGAAATTAATATAGAGACTCTTAAAGAAAAATTTTTTCTTTAAGAGTCTCTATTGTTTTACTGATATTATAACAGATTAAAATACTAATGCTTAAAATTAAAATGTTAAAAGCTAAATTGAATATGAATAACTCTAATAGTACAAGCAACCATTAACTAATGACTTAAAAAAAACTAAATTATTAAGAGTAAAAAGCAATAAATCTTTAGCGAGACAAATGCGAATAATTTACTGAAAATACTAGAAATATATTTTGATATTTTAAAATTTTTTATTGACCAGAATGTAACTTTTGGACAATAATTTAGTTGAAAGAGACATTAGAATGATAAAATTTAAATAAAAAATATTTGGTATTTTTAGACGCGAAGATAGTATTGATTATTTATGTAGAATCAAAAGTTATATTTTTATTATAAAAAAAGTAATCGTGCCATAAAAATGGAAAAATATTATTTTAGAAGTCTATTCTATTTTTGCATGATTTTTTTATTTTTTGAGTATAGAAGAATTTTACTCCTGAGTAGTTACTGTTAATTAATAATAATATTTTTTATTTTCGTATTTATTTTTCAAATTAATGGATATATAAGTTTTAAATGGTATCTTTACTATAATTATAGGTACCATAGTGTCATTATAAAACACTTATAAATAACTATCTATAAAGAGCTTTACAATATAAAAAATAATTATAAATCGTTTTTATATTATGAATATATTTTATAAAAAATAAAAAATAAAAATTATTAAAAAAGTATTTTTATAAATGTTTTTTTATTAAAAAAAAAAGTATAAAAAAATTTATACTTTAAAATCTAATATTTTGATGGTTTTATATAAATTTAAAATTTTTAATTTTTGAGAAAATATAATTCATTAGTGAAAAAAATTGACAAAAAAAATAAAGTGTCGTATAATT
>JBOFUX010000015.1:0-24771 GCA_051652785.1 Fusobacteriaceae bacterium
AAACAACATGATTGTTGTAATAATTATATATATTTTCATCATAATTTAACTCCAATTTTTACATTAATTTTAACATTTTTTTCTATTTGAGTCAATATCAAAATTAGTAATTAAATATTGTGTTGACATAAAAATAAAAAATGGTACTCTATAAGAGTAAACGGTTACACAAAGTCAAAAAGGGGGCTTTATGACGATAAAAGATATAGCAAAAAATTTAAACGTATCGACAGCAACTGTATCTAGAGCAATTAATGGAACGGGGAGAATAAAAAAAGAAACAAAAGAAACAATTTTAAATTATATTGAAAAGATAAGATATATTCCTAATACAATAGCAATAAATTTTTCTAAAAAAGAGAGTAGAGATATAGCTATAATTATTCCGGACATAGCCAATGTATTTTTTTCAAATTTAGTTAGTTCTGTGTGTAAAAGGTATAAGGATAAAAACTATAATATTGTTCTTTATAATACACTAGATAGTATAATTATCGAAAGTGAAATAATTAAAAATATAGTAGGGAAAAGAGTTAATACTGTAATTATAGTTCCAGTTTTAAGTGATTATGAAGTAAATCCGTTGTTACCTATAATAGAAGCTAAAATATCTTGTATTTTGCTAGATAGAGATTTAGAAAATATTAATGTGAATGGAGTATTTTTAAATAATTTTAGAGGCTCTTATGAAATAACAAAACAGCTTTTAAAGGAAGGGCACAGAGATATAGGAATTATAATAGGAAAAGAAAAGATAACCTCATCAGAAGAAAGATTAAGAGGTTACTTAGAGGCATTTAAAGAATTTCAAATAAAAGTTAAAAAGAATAATATTTATAGAGGGGAATTTAATATAGAAAGTGGAGAAAAAGGAATTAAATATTTTTTTAAAAAAAATATAACAGCTTTTTATGCTATAAACAATCAGATATTTTTAGGAGCATTAAAAATATTAGCGAAAGAAAAAAAAGAAATAAGATTAAGTTGTTTTGAGAATATAGATATTTTAGATGTTTTAGGTTATGATGTTTTATCTTGTGAAATACCAATAGAGAAAATTGTAGATAGTTTAATTGAAATATTTGAAAAAAAAATAGAAGGAAAAATTTATATAGAACCAATATTAAAAATAAAAAAGTAGGAGCTCATAATGAAAAATATTATTGTAATTGGAAGTATAAACATGGATTTAGTAACACTGTGTGAAAGAGTGCCGAGAGGTGGAGAAACTCTTTTTGGAAAAGAATTTTTTCAAATTCCAGGAGGGAAAGGGGCAAATCAAGCTGTTGCCATGGGGAAACTGGGTTCTCAAGTGACTATGCTTGGAAAAATAGGGAATGATATATTAGGAAAAGAACTATTACAAAGTATGAAAAAAAATGGCGTTAATATAGATAATATTGAAAAAACTTCAGGTTCTTCAGGAATTGCAAAAATAATTGTAGAAAAGAATGGAGAAAATAGAATATTAGTTGTTCCAGGAGCGAATGGGAAAGTTGATATAGAATAT
This sequence comes from Fusobacteriaceae bacterium, assembly GCA_051652785.1. Lineage (GTDB taxonomy): Bacteria > Fusobacteriota > Fusobacteriia > Fusobacteriales > Fusobacteriaceae > JAGNZR01. Next base: position 1,511 of record JBOFUX010000015.1, read on the forward strand.
ATTAATAGACATATAGAACTATTAAAAAAATCAGACTATATTGTTGCACAATTAGAAATTCCTATTGAAACTGTCAAATATGTTTTTAATAAAGCTCATGAACTAAAAAAGATAACAATATTAAACCCTGCTCCTGCGATAGAATTAGATGATGAAATAATAAAGTATTCTGATTATATTATTCCTAATGAAACAGAATTAGAGATATTGTCGGGAGTGAAGATAACAGATGATGATTCGATAAAAATAGCAGCTAATATTTTAATAAAAAAAGGAGTAAAAAATCTTATAATTACCTTAGGTAGCAAGGGCTCTAGAATAATAAATAAAGAATTAGATATATTTATTCCAGCACATAAAGTGACTGCCTTAGACACAACTGCAGCAGGAGATAGTTTCATTGGTGGTTTTTTAAATGGAATATCTTTAGGTTTATCTCTTAAAGAAGCCGTGGAAAGAGGCACTACAGTAGCAGGAATTTCAGTTACAAGAAGGGGGGCTCAAACGTCTTTACCAACATTAAAAGAAGTTTTAGAATATAAAGGAGAAAAAAGATGAAAAAAATAGGAATGCTGAATAGTGAACTCAGTTATGAAATATCAAAACTTGGGCATACACAACACATAACTCTTTGTGATGCGGGACTACCTATTCCTAAAACTGTAAAAAGAATAGATTTGGCAATAGTTAAGGGATTACCTAGTTTTTTAGAAGTTTTAAAACCAATTTTATTTGAAATGAAAATTGAAGAGATTATATTAGCCCATGAGATAGAAAAAATTAATTTTAAGATGTTAGAAGAGATTAAAAGTACATTTAAATTAAATAATATAGAAGTAAAAATTACAATGGTATCCCATGAGGAATTAAAAAAACTAACTCACACTAGTGAAGTAATTGTAAGAACAGGAGAATGTTCTCCCTATGCCAATATAATATTAAAATCAGGTGTTGTATTTTAAAAGACTAGGGGGTGTTTATAAAATGGATAAAAAATTAGTATTAGAGATGAAGGATATAGTGAAAACATTCCCAGGAGTTAAAGCTCTAGATAGAGCAAGTCTTAACGTATATAAAGGACGAGTAATGGCTCTTATGGGAGAGAATGGAGCTGGGAAATCAACGTTAATGAAAATAATGACAGGAATTTATGAGAAAGATTCAGGCGAAATACGATATAATAAAGAAAAAAGAGTATTTAAAGATTCTAAAGATTCTCAAATTGCCGGGATAGCAATAATACATCAAGAATTAAATTTAATTTCAGAACTTAGTATAACAGAAAATATTTTTTTAGGAAGAGAATTGACTAATTCATGGGGCAAAATAGATTGGAACCTTATGCACAAAGAAGCTAAAGAAATATTAGAGATTATAAATGTTTTTGAAAGTGAAAAAAAACTAATAAAAGAATTGTCAATAGGGACTATGCAATTGGTAGAAATAGCAAAAGCTCTTTCTCAAAATGCGAAACTTATTGTTATGGACGAACCTACTGATGCATTAACGGATAAAGAGACAGAAAGTTTATTTAAGGTTATAAAAAAATTAAAAAAAGAAGGGAAAAGTATAGTTTATATTTCTCATAGACTAAAAGAAATTTCACAAATTTGTGATGATATTACAATATTGAGAGATGGAAAATTTGTTTGTGAAGCAGAAGTAAAAAACATTGATGAAAATTTTATAATTGAAAAAATGGTAGGAAGAACTTTAAGTGAACAATTCCCATATGTGAAAGTGAAACTAGGACAAGAGGTTTTAAGAATAGAAAATTTAAATGGAGAAAAAGTTAAAAATAGTAGTTTTATTATTCGAGAAGGAGAAGTTCTAGGTTTTTCAGGACTTATGGGCTCAGGTAGAACTGAGCTTGCAAGAACAATATATGGGTATAATAAAAGTAATTCTGGAAAAATTTTTATAAATAATAAAGAAGTAAAAATAAACTCCCCTAGTGATGGAGTAAAAAATGGAATTGCCTATGTTTCAGAAGATAGAAAAGGAGATGGATTGATACTTGAGTTAAGTGTTCTGGAAAATATGACACTTTCCTCTTTAAATAAAATTTCCTCATATTTTAAAATAAATAAAAAAAAAGAGATTTTAGAAGTTGAAGATTATATAAAAAAATTTAATATAAAAACACCACATATAAAACAAATAATAAAAAAATTAAGTGGTGGAAATCAGCAGAAAGTTGCAATTGCAAAAGCGCTGTTGACTAATCCTAAGGTACTTATATTAGATGAACCAACAAGAGGTGTAGATGTAGGAGCGAAGAAAGAAATTTATGACGTCATTAACAAATTAAAAAAAGAAGGACTCAGCATAATAATAATCTCTTCTGAAATGCCAGAAATATTAGGATTAAGTGATAGGATATTAGTACTTCATGAACAAAAAATAATGAATGATTTGTCAATAAAAGAAGCAACTCAAGAAAAAATAATGAGAAACGCTGTAGGGGTGAAATAATGATTAAAAAAATATGGAACAATAAACCACTAATAGGATTAATTTTATTTTCAATAATAGTTTCAATAATAAATCCAAGATTTATAAGCATACCTAATATAATGAATGTATTGAGACAAACTTCTGTAAATTCAGTAATTGCTATCGGAATGACGTTAATCATATTAACAGGTGGAATAGACCTTTCAGTAGGTTCTGTATTAGCTTTTTGTGGAGCTCTTATGGGAAGTTTAATAGGCACAGGGGTAAATCCAGCTATTGCGATAATTTTATCAATCATTTTAGGGGGAGTATTTGGACTTGCAAATGGAGTCCTAGTTTCTAAATATAAGTTACAACCGTTTATAGTAACATTAGTAACAATGACACTGCTTAGGGGGGCTACTCTTGTTTTTACTAAGGGAAAACCTATTTCAATCCCAAATGGTGGAAATTTTTTTGATAATATAGGTGGAGGATATATTTTTAATATACCTGTTCCAATCTATATAATGTTAGTTTTTTTTATAATTATAAATTATATTTTAAATAATACAAAATTTGGAAGATATGTGTATGCAGTAGGTGGAAATGAAGAAGCAACAAAATTATCAGGAATAAATACAGATAAAATTAAAATTTATGTTTATGGTTTGGGAGGATTATTTGCTGCATTAGCTGGCGTAATAGTGAGTTCTAGATTAGGCTCAGCTCAGCCAACTGCAGGGACAGGATATGAATTAGATGCTATAGCAGCAGTTGTTTTAGGAGGTACTTCTCTTTCTGGAGGATATGGAAAAATTGCTGGAACAGCGTTAGGAGCAGTAATAATAGGTGTTTTAGCCAATGCTTTAAATTTATTAGATGTTTCATCTTATTATCAAATGATGGTAAAAGCTTTGGTAATACTAATTGCAGTCTCGATAGATAAAAAATCAAAAAAATAATTGAAAAAAGTAGCTATTAAATCAAACTATATTTGTGTCTTAATATTAAAAATTATATTATAACAACTATATTTTAAACTTTAGATAAAATATAGTTGTCTAACTAATTAGAATATTCTTTAATTATATTTAAGAATAAAAATATATTATAGAAAAAATAAAATTCTTAATTATAGGAGCAAATTATATTTTATGAAACATTTAATAAAAAATTTAAAACTTGGGAAACTTTTTTTATCCTCTAGCTATATTCTTAAAGAAATTCATAAAAATTTAGAGCAAGATTTTTATAAGTTTTCTTTTAAAGACGAAATTTCTTTTGATTTTAAAAATAACAATAGCTATTCAAAAACTTTTAAGAAAAATTTTTTTACTCTATTAATGATTTCAATACTTATAGAGGCTAAACTTCCTAAAGATAAAATAGTGAGTTATGGAAAAATAATCATTCTCCTCAGACAAATAGTAACTTCAACAGATAATATTATTGATAGGGAGGAAAAAGGTAGTATTACGTTTAAAAGTTTAAATAATATTATTGTTAAAAATAATTTTTTATCTTTAATATGTCAAGATTTATTAACGAAAGAATGTTTAAAAATTTCCAATGGAGATTCAAATATTAGTAATTTAATATTTGAAGAGCTTTATTCTATTGCTTTTAGTGAAAGTTTAAGAGATTCAGATTTATACGATACTTATCCTAGCTCAGACTATATTTTAAAGAAAATACATAGTGGAATAGGGGGAAAACTTTTAGAAATAAGTTTAGTTGTTCCAAAATTTATTGAAAAAAATTCATTACTTGATAAATATTCTTTAGCTCTATATGAGATCGGAATGAGCCTTCAGGCTATTGATGATTTATTTGATGTTCAAGAAGATTTGATTTCTTCTAAGATAAATTTAGCTCTAAGTAAATTTTTAGAAAAAAATAAAAAAATTAAATTAGATAACTTTATTAAATTCGATAGTAGTTTTTCTATTAATTATTTAGAAGAAGTTATAGAAACTGCGTTTCATGGTTTTTCAATACTAAAAGATAATGGATTTCCTATATCTCATAATGATGCTAAACAATTGTTAAAAAAATTGTTTAAACTGAGAGGACTAGAAGAATATGTTAAAATTATTAATTAATAAATATTTTAAGAAAATAAATAATATTATATTATTTATTTATATATTTTTTATTTTATCATCAAGTAGTTTTTCACTCTCAGATCCATATATAGGGTATTGGATAATGCCAGATAAAAAAGTTGTTATTGAGATTCAAAAAAAAAACTCTGAATATTTGGGATATGTTCGTTGGTTAAAAGAACTTACCTATCCTAAAAATGATAAAATGGCAGGAATAGAGCAAACAGATAGAAATAATCCTAAAGTTTCATTAAGTAAGAGAAAAATTTTAGATTTACAAGTTGTTGGAGGTTTTAAATTAAATTTGAAAGTAAATAAACTTGTTGGTGGTTGGATTTATGATTCGTGGAACGGAAGAATGTATTACGGTTCTGTAAAATATATAAATAATAACTCTTTAGAATTACGGGGATCATTGGATAAATGGGGATTTTTAGGCTACTCTATGATTGTTAAAAGAGTTAAATTTATTTTATAAAAAATAATAAAAAATAAGGAGAACATTTATGAAAAAAAACTTTATGATACTAGGATTAATATTTAGTTTATTTACAGTTTCACAAGGAGCAGGAAAGCTAGGGTTAGTAGTTTCTACTCAAGATAATCCATTTTTTGTAACATTGAAAGAGGGTGCTGAGAAAAAAGCTAAAGAATTAGGATATGATTTAGTTGTTTTAGATTCTCAAAATGACCCGTCGAAAGAACTAGGAAATGTAGAAGATTTATTAGTAAAAGGGATAGATGTTTTATTAATTAATCCAACTGATTCAGATGCAGTGGGAGCAGCGATTAAAGCAGCAAATAGAGCGAAAGTTCCAGTGGTAACATTAGATAGAGGGGCTAATAGTGGGAAAGTAGCTTCCCATGTAGCCTCAGATAACACTGCCGGTGGTTTTTTAGCAGGAGAATTTTTAGTAGAAAAATTAGATGGAAAAGGAAAAATAGTTGAATTAGAAGGAATTCCAGGAACTACTGCTGCGAGATATAGGGGGAAAGGATTTAATGAAGCTATAACAGGAAAGTTAGAGGTAGTATCAAGACAAACAGCAGATTTTGACAGAACTAAAGGGCTTACTGTTATGGAAAATATTCTTCAGGCTCAATCGGAAGTGAATGGAATTTTTGCTCATAATGATGAAATGGCATTGGGAGCTTTAAGAGCAGTACAATCTTCAGGAAGAAAAAATATTATAATAATTGGATTTGATGCAACATCTGATGCAATGAAATCAGTGGAAAATGGTGGGCTCACAGGAACTGTAGCACAAAAACCATTGAAAATAGGTTATGTAGGTGTAGAAATAGCAGATAAAATAATAAAAAAAGAGAAAATAGAGGCTAACATACCAATTGAATTGGAATTGATAATAAAAAAATAGTGAGTAAAAGTAAAATATAAAAAATAAGTTAAATTAAAAAATATTATAAAGTTAAATTTATAATATTTTTTTTAAATTAAAAATTAAACTAAAATTTAAAAATTAATATTTATATTTTTTAAAAAAATATAAAATTAAGATAAAACTGTTTGTTTTTATAAATAAAGTTATGTATACTAAGAGATATAGAAAATTGAATAAAAAAATTGGAGGTATTTAAAATGGAATTGTCAAACAGAATAAAGAGATTGAGAACCTCTCCTGTAAGAAAACTTGTTTCATACAGTGAGGCAGCAATAAAAGCAGGAAAAAAATTATATTATTTAAATATAGGTCAACCAGACATAGAAACCCCTAAAGTATTTTTTGAGGCTATAGCAAATTATAGAGAACCTGTTTTAAAGTATGCTCATTCAGCTGGGCTAAAAGAATTGAGAGAGGGGATAAAAAAGTATTATGAAAAAAAAGAAATGAATTATTTACTAGAGGAAATTTTAATAGTAAATGGAGGGAGCGAAGCTCTTCAATTTGTTTTAATGTCTATTTGTGATGAAGATGATGAAATTTTAATAGCTGAACCTTATTATGCAAATTACAATAGTTTTTTTGATACTCTAAAAATTAAGTTAAATGCTGTAAGAACATATGCTGAAAATGGATTTCACTTGCCTTCATTAGAAGAAATGGAAGCAAAAATAACTTCGAAAACTAAAGCTATAATGTTGTCAAATCCTGGAAATCCAACTGGTGTTGTCTATACAATGGAAGAAATGGAAAAAATTGCAATTTTAGCTAAAAAATACAATTTATATATAATAAGTGATGAAGTTTATAGAGAGTTTGTTTACGGGAAGAATAAAGCAATAAGTTTTGGAACATATAAAGAATTGGAACAAAATGTTATAATTATTGATTCAATTTCAAAAAGATATTCAGCTTGTGGTGCAAGAGTGGGCTGTATAATAAGTAAAAATAAAGAATTTATGGATGTTATATATAAACTTTGTCAATCAAGACTTTCTGTGCCAACTTTAGAAATGGTAGGAGCAACTGCATTATATAACCTTCCTGAAGATTATTTAGAAAAAGCAAAACTAGAGTATGGAAAGAGAAGAAATGTAATATTCGAAGAACTTTCTAAGATGGAAGGTGTAACAACGAAAGAACCAGAGGGGGCATTTTATGCTGTTGTAAAATTACCAATAAAAAATGCAGAAGAATTTGTTATATGGCTACTGACAGACTTTGATATAGATGGAGAATCTATAATATTAACTCCTGTAGAGGGATTTTATTCAACGCCAGGTGTAGGATTAGATGAAGTGAGAATATCTTATGCTATAAAAGAAAAAGATTTAATAAAAGCTATGAAAATTTTAAGAGAAGGATTGATAAAATATAAAAATAAATAAAAAAGGTGAAAAATGAAAGTGATAAAAATGAAATCTGCAAGAGAGCAAGTTTACGATAAGTTAAAAGAAATGATAGGGGAAGGAAAAATATCTCAAGGTCAAAGAATCGTTGAATTAGAATATGCTAATTATTTTAAAACTAGTAGAACTCCTGTAAGAGAAGCATTAAGAATGTTAGAATTAGAAGGACTTTTAGAAGAAAGTTCAAATGGGGGAATGGCAGTAAAAAAAATAACAAAAAAAGATATTTTAGAGATTTTTGAAATAAGAATAGCTTTGGAAGGTATTATATTAAAAGAAATAATTGAAAAAAATAATAAAAATAACATAAAAAAACTTGAAAAAATAATAAATTTAACAAAAGAAAGTATAGAAAGAGAGGCTAAAACTAATGATGTTTTTAAACTGTTCTCTCAATTAAATGAGGCTATTTACAGTATTTCTGAATATTCTAGAGTTGTAAATTTAATAAAAAATATAAATATGTATTTGAAAATATTTAGACGTTATTCGGTTGATGATTTAGCAAGAAGATTATTTGCATACAGAGAACATGTTGCCATTGTAGAGTCACTGAAAAATAATGACTTAAAAACTGCCTTAGAATTAAATGAAAGACATCTAAAAGGATCAAGAGATTTTTTAATTAAAAATTTTAATAAAGATATATTATAAAAAAGATTATATGATATTTTAAAAATTAAAATAAATTCTATCAAATAACAATAAAAATAAATTTTTATTTAATAAGTTCTAGTGCCATCCTCCATCAATGAGAAGGAATGCTACTATTTCAGATTCTAACTATAGTTCTATATCAACTAATTTATAAAAACAAATTAATAAAAGAAAGAATTGTTGACAAAATACTGATATTAGTAATATAATCATTGTATACAGTATGCCGAAAAAACAAATGAATTAATAATAATATAAATTAGGGAATCAAATCATGAATAAACCGAGTATATTAATAATTAGGTTAAAGGAGGAGGATATTTTTGAATAAGCTAAAAATAACAGAAACAATATTAAGAGATGGACACCAATCTCTTATAGCTACTAGGTTAACAACAAATGAAATATTACCTATCCTAGAAAAAATGGATCAGGTTGGTTATCATGCCTTAGAAGTTTGGGGCGGTGCTACATTTGACGCCTGTATAAGATTTTTAAATGAAGATCCCTGGGAACGACTAAGAGAGATAAGAAAAAGAGTTAAAAATACAAAACTTCAAATGCTATTAAGAGGTCAAAATTTATTAGGGTATCGACATTATGGTGACGATATAGTTGAAAAATTTGTAGAGAAATCAATAAAAAATGGAATAGATATAATAAGAATATTTGATGCACTTAATGATTTAAGAAATATAAAAGTAGCAGCACAGGCAACTAAAAAATATGGTGGGCACTGTCAAATCGCTATTTCATATACAATAAGTCCAGTTCATTCTACTGAATATTATAAAAAATTGGCAAAAGAAATAGATGAAATGGGAGCAGATTCCATTGCAATAAAAGATATGGCAGGTATTTTACTTCCGGAATATGGCTATGAATTGATCAAAGCAATTAAAACTGTAACAAATCTCCCTTTAGAACTACACACTCACGCAACTAGTGGAATATCAGAGATGCTTTATCAAAAGGCAATAGAAGCAGGGATAGATATTATAGATACAGCAATTTCAACTTTTGCAGGGGGAACATCTCAGCCAGCAACTGAATCAATGGTTCGAGCGTTAAAAGGAAATGAAAGAGACACCGAACTAAATTTAGGCTTATTAAAAGAAATAGCTGAATATTTTAAACCAATAAGAAAAAAATATTTAGATAATGGTACTTTAAATCCACAAGCATTATTTACAGAACCAAGTATTTTAGAGTATCAGCTTCCTGGTGGGATGTTATCTAATTTAGTTTCACAACTTACAACTCAAAAAGCGGTTCATAGATATGAAGAAGTATTGCGTGAAATTCCAAAAGTGAGAGAAGATTTAGGTTTTCCTCCCCTAGTAACTCCTCTAAGTCAAATGGTAGGAACACAAGCTGTATTTAATGTATTATCAGGAGAAAGATACCAAATTGTTCCAAAAGAAATAAAAGATTTTGTAAAAGGACTGTACGGAAAATCTCCAGCGCCTATGAATCCAGAAATAGTTTATAAAATAATAGGTGATGAAATCCCTTATACAGGTCGACCAGCTGATTTACTAGAACCAGAGCTAGAAACTTTAAAATTAGAAATAGGAAAATTGGCGAAAACTGATGAAGATATTTTAATTTATGCAATGTTTCCTCAAATAGGAAAAGGATACTTAGAAAATAGAGGAAAACCTAAAAATATTGTCCAAGAGATAAAGATACAGAACATAAATATAGTATTCTAATAAAGATTAAATGAGAAAATTATCAGAAAAGGAGGGGAAATATGAATAGTTTATTTGGAACAGAAATATCTATATACGAATCTATAATAGTAACTGCTATATGTATGGGAATAGTTTTTAGTGTTTTAATAGTTATTTCAGGTATCTTAACATTATTTAAATTTATACCAGCAGAAATTATAGCGAAGAAAAATACTATTGAAGCTACTAAAAGTGAATCTGTTTTAGTAGCAGAAAATAGAAAAATTAATGTAGATGAAATAAAAGAAGAAAAAATGGTTATAGCTATGTTAGTTGCCTCTATAGAGGCAGCAGCAGAAAATGAAAATGCATATATTAGAGTAAAGGGAATAAGAGAACTGTAAAAAAATACTGAAAATGGAGATAAGAAAATGATAAAAATATATAAAATTAAAGTTGCAGAAAAAGTTTATGAAGTAGAAGTAGAGTCAATAACTGAAAAAGAAGGAACGATACTATCTCAAGGAAAAAAAGAAATAGAAGCTCCTAAAGTGGTAGTACAAAATGGTGGAGTGAAGATAGAATCTCCAATGCAAGGGGTAATAATTGAAATATTAGTAAAAGTTGGAGATATAGTAAAAACAGGAGATACTCTTGCAACGCTTGAAGCTATGAAGATGGAAAATCCAATAGTTGCTTCTCAAGATGGAGTAGTAGCCTCAATAGTAGTCTCTAAAGGGACAACTGTAGATGGTGGAGATTTATTAATAACTTTATCATAAATTAAAAAAGAAACAAAAGGAGTATCAAATGGAGTTACTGAAAAACTTATATTCTACAACTGGACTTGCTTTAATGACAATAGAACAAGCAATTATGATTGTAGTAGCATTATTTTTAATATATTTAGCAGTAAAGAAACAATATGAACCTTATCTATTACTTCCTATATCTTTTGGAATGTTTTTAGTTAATTTTCCTTCTCCAATAAATGAAGGACTTATGGATCCCGGAGGGCTTTTATATATATTATATCAAGGTGTAAAAATGGGAGTTTATCCTCCCTTAATTTTTCTAGCAATAGGAGCAAGCACAGATTTTGGTCCACTTATTGCTAATCCTAAAAGCTTACTTTTAGGTGCAGCAGCTCAATTTGGGATTTTTGGAGCTTTTATTGGAGCAACTTTACTTGGAATGACAGGATCAGAAGCAGCTTCTGTTGGAATCATAGGAGGAGCAGATGGTCCAACCGCTATCTACTTAACATCAAAGTTAGCTCCACATATGTTAGGACCAATAGCAGTAGCAGCTTATTCTTATATGGCTCTAGTTCCAGTCATTCAACCACCAATTATAAGATTTTTTACAACTAAAGAAGAAAGACAAATAAAAATGACTCAACTTAGAACTGTATCTAAAAGAGAAAAAATTGTGTTTCCTATTATAGTATCAGGAGTAGTAATTTTGATGATTCCTTCTTCAGCACCTCTTATAGGAATGTTAATGTTTGGAAATTTAGCTAAAGAGTGTGGACTTGTTCCTAATTTAGTCGAACATATGAAAGGTTCATTAATGTATATCATAACTATTTTTATAGGAATAACTGTAGGAGCGACCACAAGTGCAGAAGCTTTTTTAAATATAGCAACAATAAAAATAATAGTACTTGGTCTTTTAGCTTTCTGTTTTGGAACTACAGCAGGAGTAATTTCAGGAAAAGTTATGTGTAAATTAAGTGGTGGAAAAATAAATCCAATGATAGGGGCAGCAGGAGTAAGTGCAGTTCCAATGGCAGCACGAGTAGTTCAAAAAATGGGGCAAGAGGAAAATCCAAGTAATTTTTTACTTATGCATGCAATGGGGCCAAATGTTGCAGGAGTTATAGGCTCAGCAGTGGCAGCAGGAGTTCTTTTAGCAATATTTAAATAATATTTAATACATTATTTATTGATCAAAAAATCAAAAAAGGAGTTACAACATGGAGTTAAAAGTAAAGTCTATTGCAGGTACTTTAGAATCTAGCGATATTCAAATTATAGTAGAACCAACTACTGATTCAGGAATATTGATAGATTTAGAAAGTGTTGTTATGGGTCAATATGAAGAAGATATTAGAAAAGTTATATTAGAAGTAGCTAGTGAGATGGATGTTACATCAGCAAAAATATATGCTAATGATAAAGGTGCTATTTCAGCCGTTATAAAAAGCAGAGTTCAAACAGCGCTGCATAGAGCCTCTCAACAAGATAAATATATTTGGAAAAAAGGGGGAAATAAATAATGAAATTAAGACGTTCAATGCTTTTTGTCCCTGGAAATAATCCTGCAATTATAAAAGATGTTCATATTTATAAACCTGATGCAGTAATGTTTGATTTAGAAGATGCTATTGCGGTTACAGAAAAAGATTCAGCAAGATTTTTAGTATATAATATGATAAATAAATTTAGAGACTATTACAAAAAGTTTAATATAGAAACTGTAGTTAGAATAAATGCATTAGACACACCTTATGGAGTAGAAGATTTAGAATTTATTGTTAGAGCTCAACCAGATGTAATTAGACTTCCCAAAACAGAAACAGCCCAAGATATTCTAGATGTAGAAGCACATATAGCAAGAATTGAAGCAGAGATTGGAATTGCAGTAGGGACAACAAAAATGATGGCAGCAATAGAAAGTCCATTAGGAGCATTTAATGCTCGTGAAATATCTGTAGCTACAAAAAGATTAATAGGAATAGCTATTGGAGGAGAAGATTATGTAACTAATATGAAAACAAATAGATCTCCTGATGGGATAGAATTATTAGCTGCAAGAGGAATGATAGTTATGGCGGCCAGAATAGCAGGAATAGCAGCATTAGATACTGTATATTCAGATGTTAATAACGATGAAGGTTTTTTAAGAGAAGCAAACTTAATTAAACAAATGGGGTTTGATGGAAAATCTTTAATTCATCCAAGACAGGTAGAACTTGTTCATGGGGTTTATACTCCAAAAGAAATAGAGATAAAAAAAGCAAATAAAATAATAATAGCTACATCTGAAGCAGAAGCAGCAGGATTAGGAGTGTTTACTGTAGATGGAAAAATGGTTGATAGACCTATAATTGAAAGAGCAAAGCATGTTTTAGCACTGGCTAAAGCAGCAGGAGTAAATATAGGAGGAGACAACTAATATGGAAAATAAAAGAGTAACTAATGAATTTTTAAAAACTATAAAAGGATATGAAGAGAGAAAAGCTTATGTTTCTCCCTTTGAATTTCAACCAAAAGGAACAATTTTAGAGGGCACAGAGCTTAAAGATAAAGTTAAAAGAACTAAAATTACTGATACTTTAGAAGAAGCAATAAAACTTTCTGGACTTAAAGATGGGATGACAATATCTTTTCATCATCATTTTAGAAATGGTGATAAAGTTTTACCTATGGTGATGAAAAAATTAAATGAAATGGGTTTTAAAAATCTCAGAGTAGCCTCTAGCTCTCTAACTGCAGCTCATATTTGTTTAGTTGATTATATAAATAATGGGGTAGTAAATAGAATAGAAACTAGTGGGGTTAGAGGAAAACTTGCTGTTGCTATTTCTGACGGAATTTTAGGTGATTATCCAGCTGTTATTCGTTCGCATGGAGGAAGAGCCAGAGCTGTGGTTTCTGGAGAATTGAAAATAGATGTAGCTTTTTTAGGAGCTCCTTCTTCAGATTGTATGGGGAATTCAAATGGAGTTATAGGAAAATCTATTTGCGGATCATTAGGTTATGCGAAGGTTGATGCTGCCCATGCAGAAAAAGTTATTATTATAACTGACACTTTAGTGGATTATCCAAATCACCCAATAAGTATCCCACAAACAGATGTTGATTATGTAGTGGTGGTTGATGAAATAGGAGACTCATCTGGGATTATGTCTGGGGCAACTAGATTTACATCTAATCCAAAGGAATTACTAATGGCTAAAAAAGTACTAGAAACAATGTTAGCCTCTGGATTATTTCAAGATGGATTTTCAATGCAAACAGGGTCAGGTGGTGCCTCATTAGCAGTTACAAGATTTATAAGAGAGGAATTAATAAAAAAAGGTATGAAGTGTAGTTATGCTCTTGGTGGAATAACGAAAGCTTTTGTTGATTTACTAGAAGAGGGATTGGTAGGAAAGCTTTTTGATACTCAAAGTTTTGACTTAGGAGCAGCAGAATCAATAGGAAAAAATGAAAAACATGAAGAAGTTAGTGCTGATTTTTATGCAAACCCTTTTAATACTTCACCAGCGGTCAATAAATTAGATTTTGTTGTTTTAAGTGCTCTAGAGGTAGATAAAAATTTCAATGTAAATGTAATATCGGGTTCTGATGGAGTAATAAGAGAAGCATCAGGGGGACATTCTGATACAGCAGCAGCAGCAAAAATTTCTATAATAGTTGTTCCCTTAGTAAGAGGAAGAATGGCTACTCTTATGGATAGAGTAACGACAATAGTTACTCCAGGAAGCACTGTAGATGTAGTGGTAACTGATTATGGGGTAGTGGTAAACCCAAGAAGAATAGATTTAATAAATAAATTTAAAGAATATGGAATAGAATTGAAAACAATGGAAGAATTAAGAGAAATTGCTGAATTTATAGTTGGGAAACCAAAAGCTATAGAATTTACTGATAAAGTTGTAGCTGTTGTAGAATATAGAGATGGAACGATTATTGATGTAGTGAGACAAATAAAACAATAAAACAACATTTAGGAGGAATAAAGGGAATGGCTAAGAATTTTAAGGAACTTTTTAACAATAAAGAGTTTAAATGGGGAGGATTAAATCCAACTTTGTTTGCAATTATGTTAATTGTAGTTAGTATTATAGTGTATATGCCTTTTGAAGGAAAAACAGCAGGAGTATTTTTAAGATCTAATTTTTTAATAATGTTGTCAATATTAGCTGTTTATGGACTACTTTTTGGAGAAATTGGAGATAGAATTCCTCTTTGGAATGAGTATGTAGGGGGAGGAACAGTATTAGTGTTCTTTGCATCAGCAGCAATGGGAACCTACGGATGGGTACCAGAAAAAACATTAAAAGCAATAGAAGTTTTTTATAGTGGCTCTTCAGTAAATTTTTTAGAACTTTTTATTCCAGCTTTGATAGTTGGTTCAGTTTTAACTGTAAATAGAAAGTCACTTATTAAATCAGTAGCCGGTTATATTCCACTGATACTTGTTGGTGTAGCAGGGGCAATGATATGCGGGATATTAGTAGGATTATTATTTGGAAAAGCACCTTTAGATGTAATTATAAATTATGTATTACCGATAATGGGTGGTGGAACAGGAGCAGGAGCAATACCAATGTCAGAAATGTGGGCTCAAAAAACTGGTAAAGATGCAAAGCAATGGTTTGCATTTGCAATTTCAATACTTACTATAGCAAATATTATAGCTATTTTCTTTGGAGCATTTTTAAAAAAACTAGGAAATAAATATCCAACTCTAACAGGAAACGGAGAGTTAGTTGTAGCGAATTCAAGAGATATAGAAGAAGAAAAAGAACTAAAAGTAGAATCCGGTCCAAAAGAATTTGCAGCAGCTCTATTTTTTACAGGAGTTTTAGCAGCTGTAGCTCATATGTTAGGGGTATTGTGGTCATCTTTAAATATGCCGTTTGAAATTCATAGACTTGCATTTTTAGTACTTTTAGCAATTTTATTAAATATAATGAATATTGTACCTGCAGAAATAAAAGCAGGAGCAAAAAAAATGCAATCATTCTTTTCAAAGCATACAATTTGGATATTAATGGCAGCAGTAGGATTTGGAACTGATGTACAAGAAATAATAGATTCTTTTACATTTGGAAATGTGGCAATTGCTTTAGCAGTAGTAGGCGGAGCTGCAGGTGCTATTATGTTATTAGCTAAAAAAATGAAATTTTATGCAGTGGAGGCAGCAATAACTGCAGGTCTTTGCATGGCAAATAGAGGCGGTTCAGGGGATATTGCTGTTTTAGGAGCAGCTGATAGAATGTCTCTTATCTCCTATGCTCAAATATCGTCAAGAATAGGTGGAGCTATGATGCTTATTATAGGTTCAATAATATTTGGATTCTTTGCATAAAAAAAAATAAAACCGTAAAACCGTAAAATTATTTTACAGTTTTACGGTTTTTGATATGTTATAGTTAATAAATATTATATTGAAAATATATTATTTGTAGGTTATAATAAAATAACAAGAATGAAGTTAAAATTTCAGAAAATTTAGGAGGAAATTTATGTTCAGTTATTTACAAAAGATAGGAAAAGCATTAATGGTCCCAGTAGCAGTACTTCCAGCAGCAGCAGTTTTAATGGGGATTGGATACTGGATAGATCCCAGTGGTTGGGGTGGAGATAGTGCATTAGCAGCTTTTTTAATAAAAGCAGGGGCATCTATAATTGATAATATGGGAATGTTATTTGCCGTTGGTGTAGCTTATGGGATGTCTAAAGATAAAGATGGTTCAGCCGCTCTTGCAGGTTTAGTTGCATGGTTAGTAGTAACAACACTTTTAGCACCAGGTTCTGTCGCTATGCTAAAAGGAATTTCAATAGATAGCGTCTCTCCAGCTTTTGGAAAAATTCAAAATCAATTTGTAGGGATTTTATGTGGAGTAGTCTCTGCAGAATTATATAATAGATTTAGTAAAACTGAATTGCCTTCAGCATTAGCATTTTTTTCAGGAAGAAGACTAGTTCCAATTTTAACTTCAGTGGTAATGATGGGGATTTCTTTTATTTTAATGATAGTGTGGCCGTTGATATTTTCTGGATTAGTATCATTTGGAATAAAAATATCTGAATTAGGGGCTATAGGAGCTGGAATTTATGGTTTTTTAAATAGAATATTAATTCCAATAGGATTACACCATGCTCTAAATTCAGTATTTTGGTTTGATGTAGCGGGAATAAATGATATCGGTAATTTTTGGGCAGGAAAAGGTACTAAAGGAATAGTTGGAATGTATCAGGCTGGATTTTTTCCAATAATGATGTTTGGTTTATTAGGAGCAGCTCTAGCCTTTGTGAAAACAGCACGACCTGAAAATAAAACAAAAATAAAATCTATAATGATAGCAGCAGGTTTTGCAACATTTTTTACAGGTGTAACGGAACCTATAGAATTTGCATTTATGTTTGTAGCACCAGGTTTATATTTAGTTCATGCTTTACTAACTGGAATTTCTTTGTTTATAGCTGCTTCTATGCCTTGGATAGCAGGATTTGGATTTTCAGCTGGATTAGTAGATTTAGTTTTATCATCAAAACTTCCATTAGCAATAAAACCTTTTATGTTAATTCTTCAAGGAATAGTTTTCTTTGCAATATATTATTTTGTATTTACTTATGCAATAAAGAAATTTAATTTATTAACTCCAGGAAGAGAAGAAAATACAGAGGATGAATCTACAGAGAGTTTAAAAGGGAATAATAAACACTCTGTAATAGCTAATGTTTTAATTGAAGCATTAGGTGGAAAAGAAAATATTGTTTCTCTTGATTATTGTGCTACTAGACTTAGACTAGAAGTTAAAGATAGTGGTTTAGTTAATGAAAAAAGAGTAAAATCGGTAAGTTCAGGTATGTTAAAGCCGAGTAAAACAGCAGTTCAAGTTATAATCGGACCAACTGTTGAATTTGTTGCAAATGAATTAAAGAAATTAATTTAAAGAAATTTCTTTATTAAAAAGATAAGAGAAAAAATGGTTTTAATGAAAATTTCATTGAAACCATTTTTTAATATTGAAAAAATATAGAGCATTATAAAATAAAGATTATTCATAAATTGTGTTTTTAACTTTATAATAAAACATTAAACTCAAAAAAAATACATTGTATTGAAATATATATATATTTGTGTTATGATATTTTAACTATTGAAGCTCTTTTTTATTGTAAGGAGAATTTAAAAATAAAAAGTAATTTAGGAGGGGAAATGCAGTTAATAGTTTTAGATATGGCACAAACATTAGCTTTTGCAATAATACTATTAGTGGTAGGAAGAAAAATAAAAAGTAAAGTAATTTTTTTTCAGAGATATTTTATTCCAGCTCCAGTTATTGGAGGAGTAATTTTTTCTATATTAACTTTAATTGGTCATAATATGCAATTATTTGAGTTTAAATTTGATAATACATTAAAAGATTTATTAATGGTAGCTTTCTTTACAACAATAGGATTTTCAGCAAGTTTAAAAACATTAAAACAAGGTGGTGTACAGGTGTTTATATTCCTTGTAGCAGCCACAGTATTGGTCATAATACAAAATTCTTTAGGTGTATTTATGGCTAAATTTTTTGGATTAAATCCTTTAATAGGATTAGCTGCAGGCTCAGTTCCATTATCAGGAGGACACGGAACTGCAAGTGCTTTTGGTCCAGTTTTAGAATCTGCAGGAGCAACAGGAGCATTTTCAGTTGCAATAGCCTCAGCAACTTTTGGATTAGTGGCGGGTTGTGCCATTGGTGGACCAATTGCTAAGAGATTATTAGTTAAATACAATTTGAAATATGAAATTGAAAAAATTAAAAAAGATGATAATCATAAGGAGCTTGAGCAAATTAATGAAAATTCAATGTTTGGAGCGATTATATTAGTATCTATTTCTATGGGACTTGGAAGTTTAGTAGGGATTGTACTAAAAGAAACAAAAATCGTTCTTCCTGTTTATATAGGGGCTATGTTAATAGCGGCAATTATTAGAAATATAATGGATTCACAAAAAAAAGAAATTCCTAAAATAGAACTGAATATAATTGGAAGCATAAGCCTTTCAATCTTTTTATCTATGGCATTAATGACATTAGCACTATGGGATTTAGCGACTTTAGCAGGACCTCTATTAATAATGTTATTAGTTCAAACAGGAGTAACAGGATTATATGCTTATTTTATAACTTTTAATATAATGGGAAGGAATTATGATGCAGCAGTGATATCAGCAGGTCATTGTGGATTCGGACTGGGAGCTACTCCTAATGCAATGGCAAATATGGAAGCATTTACTAGTAAAAATGGCGCTTCAATAAAAGCCTTCTTTGTATTGCCCATTGTTGGTGCAATGTTTATTGATTTTACAAATGCTGCCGTAATTACTTTCTTTATGAATTTACTAAAATAAAATTAATATTTTTAAGAAAAAAATGAGAAATTTAACTTAAATTAAATTTCTCATTTTTTATTTAAACAATGTGAGATATTCTAGCAATAAATTAAAATAAAACTCATAAAACATGATTACAAAGACCTTTTAAAAACTTTAAATATAAAAACTTGAAATTATTTTTTATTTAAAAACTTTGCATTATATTAAAAAAAATGGTATTATTTTTTATATAAGTTGTCAGACAAGTTTGAAAATTGGAGGTTATATGAAAGTATTGATAGCAATTGATTCATTTAAGGGAAGTTTAACATCTTTAGAAGCTGCAGAGTCGTTTGAATGTGGAGTAAAAAAAATATATCCGAATGCTGAAGTTGTAAAAGTTTCTTTAGCTGACGGTGGTGAAGGGACTGTTCAAGCTCTTGTCACAGATAGTTGTGGTGAGATAGTTGAAATAGAAGTAAATGATCCGCTTATGAGAAAAATAAAATCTTTTTATGGAATATTAGGGAATAAAAAAACTGCAATAATAGAAATGGCTGCAGCAAGTGGACTTCCTTTACTTACTTCAGAAGAAAAAAATCCTATGGAAACAAGTACTTTTGGAACTGGAGAATTAATTAAAGATGCTATACAAAAAGGTTGTAGAGAGTTTATTGTTGGAATTGGAGGAAGTGCTACAAATGATGGTGGTATAGGAATGTTAAAAGCTTTTGGCTATAAATTTTTAGATAAAAATAATGAAGAATTAAAACCAATTGGCAAAAATTTAATAAAAATTGTAAAAATAGATACAAGTAAAAAAATGAAAGAACTAGATGAATGCAATTTTCTTATTGCCTGTGATGTAGATAATCCATTATATGGACCTAAAGGAGCAGCCGAAATTTACTCACGTCAAAAAGGAGCTACAGAAGAAATGGTAAAAGAGTTAGATTTAGGACTAAAGAATTTTTCAAATATATTAAAAAATAATTTATCAAAAGATATAGGTGCTGTGCCAGGTTCTGGAGCAGCGGGAGGTCTTGGAGCAGGATTTTTAGGATTTTTAAATGCAGAACTAAAATCAGGAATAGAAATTATAGTTGAAACAATTAAATTAAAAGAAAAAATGAAGAATGCAGATTTAGTAATAACTGGAGAGGGAAGAATAGATTTTCAAACAATTATGGGAAAAACTCCAGTAGGTGTTTCCAAAGTTGCTAAGTCTTTAGGAATCCCTGTAATAGCAGTGGCAGGTTCAGTTGGTGGTGATTCAGAAGAAGTACATAAGTATGGTATAGATGCGGTTTTTTCAATAATGAATTCCCCTATATCATTAAAAGAGGCTATGGTAAAGGATAATGCAAAAAAAATGATGGAAAAAAATGCAATGGAAATAATGAGAGTTATAAAAGCTTTTAAGGGAGATTCACTATGATAGAAATTACAGCATTAGGAGCATTAGTAGGTTTAGGAATAGCTATATTTTTAATTATTAAAAAAGTTCAACCTGTTTATAGTTTGCTTATAGGAGCCACGTTAGGAGGATTAATTGGAGGTGCTAGTTTAACTAGTACAGTAGGGTTCATGATCGGTGGAGTAAAAGATATTATGCCTTCGGTTGTAAGAATTTTAACGGCGGGAATATTAGCAGGAGTGCTTATAAAAAGTGGTGCAGCTAATAAAATAGCAGAAACGATTATTGAAAAATTAGGGAGCAAAAGAGCAATATTAGCTTTAGCTATATCTACAATGTTGCTTACCAGTGTAGGTGTTTTCGTAGACGTTGCAGTTATAACTGTTTCATCTATAGCTCTTGTAATAGGTAAAAAAGCAAATATTTCTAGAAGTGCTGTTTTATTGGCTATGATAGGAGGAGGAAAAGCAGGAAATATAATATCACCTAATCCTAATACGATAGCAGCAGCAGGGATATTTAAAGTAGAACTTTCATCTCTTATGTTAGCTAATCTAGTTCCAGCCATATTTGGTCTAGTAGCAACAGTAATATTAGCAACATACATTTCAAAAAAAGGGGAAATGATAAATTTTGCAGAAGAAGAAAACAATGTAGAGGGACCAAGTTTTTTTTCAGCTATTCTAGGTCCAATAATTACAATTTTTCTTTTATCTTTAAGACCTTTAATAGGGATAAATATAGATCCACTAATAGCTCTTCCATTAGGTGGAGTAGTGGGAGTAATAGCTATGGGGAAAGCTAAAAATTTGAATAGCTATATGAATTATGGACTAAGTAAAATGACAGGAGTTGCAGTTCTTTTAATTGGAACAGGAGCGGTAGCCGGCATAATAAAAGCTTCTTCTCTTAAAGATGTAACTGTAAGTTTATTAGAAAAATCAGGGCTTCCAGCATATTTACTTGCACCAATTTCAGGAATTGTTATGTCAGCAGCAACTGCTTCAACTACAGCAGGAACAAGTGTAGCAAGTGAAACTTTTGCTCCAACACTTTTAGCATTAGGGATAAAATCTCTTTATGGTGCGGCAATGATTCATGCAGGAGCAACAGTTTTAGATCATCTTCCTCATGGGTCATTTTTTCATTCAACAGCAGGAGCAACAGAAATTAAAGTTGGGGATAGGTTAAAGTTAATACCTTATGAAACTGCTATTGGAGCTGTTTTAGCTCTTGTTTCGACAATAATATATGGAATTATTTTATAAGATGACTAAAAAAGAGATTGTAATTAAATATATAGAGAAAAAAATAAAAGAAAATAAATGGAGTACAGGAGAGAAACTCCCCTCAGAACCTAAATTAGCTTTAGAAATAGGTGTTAGCAGAATGTCCGTAAGAGAAGGAATTGAAAAACTATCCAATCAGGGTATATTGCAAAAGAAAAGAGGAAGTGGGACATATATTCAAGAAATAATTCCCAAAGTAACGTTTAATAATATTTTTCCTAGTATAGACTTAACAATGAAAGGATATATTGAAATGTTAGAGGTTAGAATGGTTTTAGAACCTTTAGGACTCAAATTTTCTATGGAAAATAATTTTTTAGAGCTAACAAAAGAACTAAAAAAAAATATCGAAAAAATGAAAGAAAATATAAATAAATTTATTGATTACGATATGGAATTTCATTGTATAATTTCAAAATATTCTAATAACAATCTTTTATATAATTTAATGAAAATTATATCTGTAATACTAAAAATACATAAAAAAAAAGAAGAATATTTTTATATAGAAAGCTCTATTAGAGTTTTAGAACATGAGGAAATCTATAATAAAATATTGAAAAATGATATAGAAGGTGCGACTATTTCATTAAAATTGCATTTAGAAAAAGCTTTATATAAAATAAAAAACATATAAAAAATAAAATATAAAAAGGCAGAGAAAGTTTTGTTATTTTCTGTCTTTTTATATTTTAAACTATTTTTTTTCCATGAAATTCAGAACTTTTGATTATTTTTGAAACTTCATTTATATTGTCGTGGGTGACTTTTCCGGCTACAACAATAATAAGATTATTATTAGCTACCTCAATCATTTTATTAAGAAGGATAGCACCTTTGAATGCAGTATCTTCTTTTCCGGAACTAAGTATTCTAGAAACTCC
This sequence comes from Fusobacteriaceae bacterium, assembly GCA_051652785.1. Classification (GTDB taxonomy): domain Bacteria; phylum Fusobacteriota; class Fusobacteriia; order Fusobacteriales; family Fusobacteriaceae; genus JAGNZR01. The sequence continues at coordinate 23,901 of JBOFUX010000015.1, forward strand.
TAGATTAATTAAATTAGGAATTTCAAGCTCTGGAGAATCAATCTCATCAATAGCTTTATGAAAAGTTACTTCCATAGGTTTTGAAAGTTTTATTAAAGATTTAAGAGCCAAGTAATCAATTTTATTATTATTATTTAAAACTCCAAAAACAACCCCTTTAACGCCTAATTTTTTACATTGAATAATATCATCTTTCATAATATCAAGTTCTGCTTTAGAGTAACAAAAATTTCCACTACGAGGTCTTATCATTATAAAAATAGGTACTGACAGATTATTTACACTTTGTTTAATTGTTCCATAAGAAGGTGTTGTTCCTCCAGCAGATAAATTTTCACAAAGTTCAATCCTAGTAGCACCTTTTTCTATTGCTTTAACTGCTTCCAAAAAAGATTCAACACAAGCTTCTTTAATCACATTTTACTCCTTTTATAAAAATTATATTTTATTGTGTTTAGTCTAGAATTATATATTAATTTGTATTACTTTTTTTTATTAAAGTCAAGTTATTTTAATAAAAAATTGTTGCACATAGATTAAATTATTTTTTCTTAGAAAAAATATTATTATGAAATAGAAAATCTATTATAAATTAATTTATAGTATCTTTTTAAAATAAATATATATTATAAAATAAAAAAAGTTGAAAATATTGTTCGAATAGATTAAAATAGAGACATATAATTGCTATTTAAATTAAATATATTTATTTTAAATTTATTAATGGGGGGAAAATGAAAAAAACAACAAAACTATTGGGAATATTAGGGATAATTTTAGCATTCCAAGCTTGTACAACATTAGTAGGAACAAAAGAAAAGTCAAAGGATTTTGAGTTGGTTGTAGTTCACTTAAATGATGGACATGGAAG
>JBOFUX010000016.1:0-7516 GCA_051652785.1 Fusobacteriaceae bacterium
AAAACTATCTCTAATAACAAGAGTTGCATATTTATTATATTTAGTTTCATCAGCATTAATAATTACAAGGTTTGTTCCCTTAAAGTACTGAAGATAATATTAATCAGGATGTAATTATTTTTGATAATAATCTAGCTGAAAGAGATAGAAGAATGATAAAACTTTTTTTTAATATCTTTGATTAATGTTATAAGACCACAATGACAACAACCTGTTGTAATCTTTATTTTATAAAATAAAAATTGTTTTTTTGAAAAGGTATTTATTAAAAAAATAGAAGAATTAATTTTAACTATATTTTCATTAAATCCTTTAATTTTAATGTGAGAATTATCGACGATATATTTTTGAGATATATTTTGAAAAAGAAAATTAATTAAAGTACAAAATATTATTAAAAATAACTATATTTATCAGCAGTTTTCAATGGCTGAGTAGTTACATTAATTTTTTAGTGTTTACACAAAACTTTGAAGAGTCCCTAAAGATTTTCCCTACTTCACATTTTTAACATCTTCAACAGTAATTGATTTAACATTATTAGTTCTTAAGTCACTGGATTTTGGAATAGTGATTTTTCCTTTGCTAACTAATTGTGCTACTTTGTCTCGAAATTTAGAATCCCATTTATATCCAGTAATTTTCCAATTGTTAGAAATTTTAGGAGTTATAATTCCCCCTTTAACTGTTTGAATATATTCTTTAATAAGTTCTCTAACCCGTCCATTATCTCCCATAGTTTCAGCTAAATCAACAACTAGCTCGATTTCATTAGGTTTAAAAAGACCGCCGTTTTCAGCTAAAAAAGTTGTTTTTCCTCTATAGTCATTAACTGCAACAACAAAGGAGTCACTATCATTAACAGGAGTACCATCTAATTTTTTCAAATTTTCAATTCGTTGTCCTTGAACTTTTGAAATATTTATATCATAAGTAACTCCAGAAAACATATCATAATTGTATCCTCTAATATTTTCATTAAACGAGATGGTTAAGTCCCCATCTTTAAACTGATTATAGAAAGACACAGACCATTCCATATATTTTTTTAGTTGAGCTCCTGTTAACCTATAAGCTCTTAAAGTATTGTCATATTTATAAATTAGTGAAACATCAGATTTTTTAATAAGCCCTTCATACATATTAGCATCACTTCTAAATGCAGCAGCAGAAGAAATATCAGCCTTTGTGTAATATGCTTGAACTTCATTTATAAAGCTAATCATAGGGGTAGGTTCAGTTTGAGTTGTAGGAATACCTTCTATCTCATCTTTTTTAACAAAATTTCCACCAGTTAATTTTCCGATAACAGTCATAGAATCAGCAATAGCTTCTTCATGAAAAGGGGTAAGTTTTTTTATTAGTTCTTTATCTGGTTCGATATCTTTAAGAGGAAGATTTTTAGCGACAACATCTTTATCTCTATCTAAAACTATCCATTTTTTATCAACTAAAGTCAATGTAACATCAATTTTAGCTATATATTCGCTCCATTTTCCTGGTTCAATAAGAACAGCTCCAGTTTTAGCACGTTCATTTTTAAGAGCATGCTCGTGTCCAGCAAAAACAACTAAAACATCAGGATTAGCTTCTGCTATTTCCCTTGCAGAATCACCGTTACCATATTCATGATCTACTGGCATATGAGCAGCTACAATTATAATATCTGAATTTTTTTTAATTTCTGGAATTAATTTTTTTACTTCTTCCACAGGATTAGTAGCAGTGTATCCATATAAATTTTCAGAGTCCCATTTCATTATATGAGGTGTAACAACTCCTATAATGGCTATTTTAACACCTTTTTTTTCATAAATTTTATAAGGAATAAAAACTCTTTTTTCTCCTTTGTATAAATTAGCTAAAAGAAAGTCCCCTTTAAAACTTTTTCTAATGTGGTCTAAAGTTTCCATACCAAAATTAAATTCATGATTTCCTGGAATAAAAGCATCATATTTAATTTCATTCATAGCTAAGATAATAGGGGAAACTTCTTTTTTTAAAAAAAGTTCATGAGAATTATCTTGGATAGTGTCTCCTGTATCTATAAGTAATGTATAGGGGTTTTCTTTTCTAAGTTGTTTAACTATTGTAGCAATTTGAGCAGTTGAACCTTTTTTATCTTCAGATGCAGTAGAATACTCATAAGGCATAAACTTACCATGCATATCGCTAGTCTGTAATAGTTGAAGTTTAAGTGTTTTTTCTCCTAAAAGAATAGTACTAATACTAAGTAAAAAGACAAAAATTAGAATTTTGTTAAAACATTTTTTCATTAAAAATACCCCCTTATAAAGTTTGGTAGTTTAAATTTATTTCATTAGTTAATTATCTCATGTTTATTAAGAAAATTTCAACTATTTTTGTAAATTATTTTAATTTTATATTTTTTATGATATTATTAGACATAAATTATTAGAAGTTAGTTTTTGCTATTTTTATAAAAAAATTCAAATAAAAATATTAGGAGGTCTAAAATGTATAAAGCTGGAATTTTATGTTTAAGTGATAAAGGGGCAAAGGGAGAAAGAGAAGACCTTAGTACAAAAATAATAGAAGAAATTTTAGAAAAAAATAGATTTTTTGTTAATGATAAAAGACTAATCTCTGATGATATACAAGGTATAGTGAAAAATTTAAATAATATGTGTGAGAAGAATTTAAATTTAGTTATAACAACAGGTGGAACAGGATTCTCTCCTAGAGATAATACTCCAGAAGCAACAAAGCAGGTAATAGAACGAGAGACACAAGGAATATCAGAAGCAATAAGAGCGTATTCTATGACTATAACAAAGCGAGGAATGCTATCAAGAGGTGTTTCTGGCATTAAAGGAAAAACTCTTATTATAAATTTACCAGGAAGTCCAAAAGCTGTAAGGGAATCTCTAGAATATATAATTGGAGAAATAACTCACGGACTTGATTTAATAGAAAAAGGTTCTCAGGAGTGTGGGAGATAATGAAGGATAAATATGGAAGGGAAATGGATTACCTGAGAATATCTTTAACTGAAAACTGTAATTTAAGATGTGTTTATTGTATGCCTAATTGGGATTCAAAAGAATGTTTTTCAGAGAAACAAGATGAATTAACAGAAGAAGAAGTTACAAAGGTTGTGAAACTTTTTTCTAAATTAGGAATAAAAAAAATAAGGTTAACAGGAGGAGAGCCTCTTTTAAGAAAAGATTTAGACGGAATAATAAAAAACATTTCAGAAATAGAAGGGATAAAAGAGATTTGTATTACTACAAATGGACTTTTACTTTTTGAGAAAATAGATGAACTTTATAAAAATGGTTTAAATAGAATAAATATAAGTTTAGACACTCTAAATTCAGAAGAATATAAAAAAATTACACGAGGTGGAGAGTTAGAAAAGGTTTTGCAAGGGATAAAACGAGCAAGAGAGTTAAAAATTCACGTAAAAATAAATGCTGTAATAACAAATTTACAAAATAAAAATTCTGTTGAGGAACTAGTTAAACTTACTGAAAATGATGAAATAGATGTAAGATTTATAGAACTTATGCCAATAGGTGAAGGAAAGAATTTAAAAGGGCTAAAAGGGGAAGAAATTATAAGTATTTTAAAGGATAAATATCTCATAGAGGATTTGTATTCCTTTGAGGGAACAAGTAAGTATTATAAAATAAGAGGGGCAAAGGGAAGAATTGGTTTAATTAACCCAATGAGTCAATGTTTTTGTGAAAGTTGTAACCGTGTTAGAGTAACTTCAAATTTAGAATTAAAAACTTGTCTTAGCTCCAATGAAAAAATTAATTTAAGAGATATACTTAGTTTAGATTTAAAAGAAAAAGAAAAATTAAGTATTATTCACGAGATTTTATATAATAAAAATAAAGAAAATATTTTTAATACAGAGAAAGAAGAGAAAAAAAATATGAATACTATAGGGGGATAAAATATAAAGTCTTTATACTATAAAAAGAGAAAACTATAAAAATAAAGTAGGTGAAAATTTTATGGACTCAAGAACAATTTTAGAAGTAGGAAAAAAAATTGAAAAAGGTGAAGGAGTAGCATTAGTTACTCTAATTAGGATAGATGGGTCATCTCCTGGAAAAAAAGGTAGTATAATGGGAGTCTTTCAAGATGGGACAATATCTGGAACAGTTGGAGGAGGAAATTTAGAATACACCTTAATAAAAGAAGGATTAAAAGCAATAGATGAAGGAGTTTCTAAGGAGTTAGAGTTTAAATTAGTTGAAGAGGCAGCCTTGCACATGAAGTGTGGAGGAGATGTAAAAGCATTTATAAAAATTTTTAATAAAAAAGATAAAGTAATTATTGTAGGTGGTGGTCATGTTGGAGGAGAACTGTATAAAGTTCTTGATTTATTAGGTATGGACACTGTAATTGTTGATGATAGAGAAGCTTTTTGTAATAGAGAGCTATATCCAAATGCAAAGGAGTTATTAGTTGGAGAGGTAAGAGAAAAACTTTTAACTTATTCTTTAGATAATAAATCCTATGTAGTTATTGTAACAAGAGGACATAAATATGATAAAGAGTCTCTAAAATCTGTAATAGGAAGAGGAGCTAAATATATAGGGATGATTGGAAGTAAAAAAAAGGTAAAAGAAACACTAGAGGAGTTATTAAACGAAGGAGTTTCAAAAGAGTTATTAAATGAAATTTATTCTCCTATAGGTCTAGATATTTCAAATGGTTCCCCTAAAGAAATTGCAATAAGTGTAGTTAGTGAAATTTTAAAAGTTAAAAATAATTTAACAGGAATTTCTATGAGAGATAAATTAAGGGGAGATTAAGATGAAACTTGTAAAAACCGTTGAAGCAGTAGGGCATATTTTGTCCCATGATATTACTAAAATAATTCCCGGAGAATTTAAAGGAAGAGCCTTTAAGAAAGGTCATGTAGTGAGAGAAGAAGATATAGAAGAGCTTTTGAAAATTGGAAAAGAGAATCTGTATATTTATGAAGTAGACGAAAATAAACTTCATGAAAATGATGCAGCAGTTATTTTGGGAAACTTAGGTGCAGGGGAAAATGTTGTTTTAGGTGAAGAAATAAAAGAAGGAAAAATAGATTTTTACTCTAAAGTAAATGGAGTATTAAAAGTAGATGAAGAAATATTATTAAATTTAAATATGTTAGGAGAAGTTTGTTTTGCAACTTTATCTAATAATTATCTAGTTGAGAAAGGAAAAAAAATAGGTGGTACAAGAGTAATACCGTTAATTATAGATAAGAAAAAAATGGAAATAGCTAAATCTTTAGTAAAAACAAAGATTTTAAATGTTGTTCCAATAAAAAAATATAAAGTTGGAGTTGTAATAACTGGAAGTGAAATTTATAAAGGACGTATTGAAGATAAATTTGGACCTGTAATAAAAGAAAAAATAGAAGCTTTTCAAAGTGAAATAATAGAGATAGTTTATTCTGACGATGACAAAGAAATGATAAAAAATAAAGCAAGATACCTTTTAGATAAGGGAGCTGAAATTATAATCTGCACTGGTGGAATGAGTGTAGACCCTGATGATGTAACTCCAACCGCTATTATGGAACTAGGGGGAGAGTTGGTTACTTATGGTTCTCCTGTACTTCCTGGAGCTATGTTCTTACTTTCATATCTAGGAGAAACTCCAGTAATGGGATTACCTGGGTGTGTTATGTATGCTAAAAAAACTATTTTTGATTTAGTGTTACCTAGAATATTAACAGGAGAAAAATTAACACTTAGAGACATAGCTATTTTAGGAAGTGGTGGACTATGCCAAAGTTGTGAAATTTGCCAATATCCTAATTGTAGTTTTGGAAAATAATATAAAGAGGAGTTAAAGATGTTAAAAGAAGATTTTACACATTTTAATCAGTTTGGAAGAGCAAAAATGGTTGATGTGTCAGAAAAAAAGATAACAGAAAGAGAGGCAATAGCTGAGGGATATATTTACTTAAGTTCTGAAACTATTAAGACAATAGAAAGTGGTGGAATAAAAAAAGGTGATGTTCTTTCAGTTGCACAAATAGGTGGAATTATGGGACTTAAAAAAACAAGTGAGATAATCCCTATGTGCCATAATATTTTCATATCAGGTAGTGATATTGCTTTTCAAATTGAAGAAAATAAAATAAAAATAACTGTAACAGTTAAAACATCAGGACAAACAGGGATAGAGATGGAAGCATTAACAGGAGTGTCAGTTGCTGCACTAACTATTTATGACATGTGTAAAGCAATAGACAAAAATATGGTGATAAGTGATGTGAAACTAGTTTCTAAAAAAGGTGGAAAAACAGATTACAAGATAGAGGAAAGTTTAGTATTAAAAAATAATGAAAATATATGAAAAATTTGCAGTACTTTATGCTATCTTAGACCTAATAGGAGAAACTAAATGAAAAATGGAAAAAAAATATTACTAATAGCAGTATTATTAACAACACTAATGTTAGTATTAGCAATAGTATATATAAAAGACCCTAGATATTTTAAGCCCGAATTATGGGCAACAAGAAGTAATGCAAAAGACTTAATAGAATCAGAAGCTAAAAAAAGATATGGAAAAGAATTCAAAGTATTATTTTTAGGAAAAAGAAGTAGTCCAAGTGGTTCATGGTATGAAGGAGAAGCAATATTAAAAGAAAAAATAGGAACAGAGGAAGCAAGAGAATACACATTTTTAGCAACAGCAGAGATAGAAAAGGGACTAGTCCAAGAAGGAGGAGTAGCTTATTCAAAAAAAATACAAGAGGAGGAGATGCAGGAATATTTTAAAGGTGAGATAAAAAAAATATTTGGAGATAGGACAAAAATAAGCCATAGAGTAGGTTATAAAATATATGATGAAAAAGACGAACTGAGAAATTACTATGCTTATCCAGAGGGCTTTAAAAAAGGAATAGAAAAAGTAAAAAGTGATTCAAGAAACAGTATGGAGTTAGTGCAATGGCTATGCATATTTGAAGAAGAAAAAAAGTTAGATAATATAGAAGAATATAAGGAAAAGATATTCAAATATAAAGAATATTTAGATAAAGAGGGGCTATCAGAATTAATGACGGTTATGGTCTATATAATTAATGATAGAGTATTACTGAGTAATTATGTAAATATGTTTAGGGAAATGTTGAGAAAGGAAGAGGAAAGAAAGAACCATCAACTTGGTGGAGGTTATTATGTTGTAAAAGAAGAAAATAAAAATATTTTTTTAAAAAAAATAAAAGAGCTGAAAAAACTATCTAATTCAAAAGAAAAATTTGAAAATTTTAGTAAAATGAAAACCAAAAATTTAACAGCAAAAGGAGACGATATTTTAAGTAGTTATAATAGTAAATATTTTTCAATGATAAAAACAAAAGAACCTGAAAGAGATGAAAGTGAAAGAACCTATAAAAAATATTATAGAATATGGGATAAAAAAGATGAGGTAGAGCTAATAAAAAATAAATCTTATCTAGAATTGAACGGAGGTAATTAATGACAAAAAAAGAACTATTAACATTTTCACAGTTATCAAATCTAGAATG
>JBOFUX010000017.1:0-1475 GCA_051652785.1 Fusobacteriaceae bacterium
AATTCTCTTATTTTTTCTTTACCTTGTTCTGTTAATACAGCTCCGAAGTAAGCCAATTTACCGTTATCATAAATTTGAAACCCCATTTTTTCAAGCTCTTCTATTTCAAATATTCTGATACATTCAGGATGCAACATAGTCGCTTCTCTTATTTCTTGTGCTTCCACATATCCAAAAATTGTTGCACCACTTCTGATTGATTCAAAAATTCTTACTAATTCGTTTGATTTGTTTTCCATTTCAACCCCCCCATGTCATGTAATTCTTGAAAAGTTGTTTCTCCGCCAAATTTGGCGATTAGTTTTTGCAATTCTAGTGATGTCATATTTCCTCCCGTTTTATGCTTTTACGCATTATTTTTTTACTTATAAATAATTATAGCACCATTCATGCGTTAATGCAATATATATTTTTGCATTTTTGCATATTTTTTATTAAAATAGATAATATAGATAAAAATTAAATGCTTCTGGAGGAATAAATGGAGAAAATTTTATGTTCTTTAAAAGAGAAAAGAAAAGAAAAAGGTTATAATCAACAGAACGTTTCTGAAATGTTAGAAAAAAAAGGTTTGAAATTAGACGCTAGCAATTTATCAAGGTATGAAAGTGGTAAAGTTAAGAAACTTGACCCCAAAATTATAAAAGCTTTGTGTGAAATATATAACATTTCATATATTGAAACTTTTGAAAAATTAGGCTTTATATCTAAAGGTAGAGTTTCTGTTCCAAACGTAAAAAACCTCTCTCAAGAAAACACATTAGAAATGAAAGTAATGGCTAAAGCCAGTGCGGGAACTGGATTAATAAATTTGAATGAATGTTTGTATACTTTGCAGATTAAAAAAAATGGATTTCATAAAGATTGTTACTTGATTGAAGTTGATGGAAATAGTATGACTCCAGTTTTAGAAGACGGGGCTTATGTTGTAGTAGACCCAACACAAACTGAATATTCTAAAAATAAAATATTTGTAGTTTTATTTGAAGATAAAACTTATATTAAAAAAATTGAAATTATAGAAGAAGCTAAAATTTTAATAATGAGAAGTATAAACCCAGACTATGAGGATATTTATGTGACAGAGGCAGAAATAAATTTTGTTAAAATAATGGGAAAAGCAATTCATTACTTTAATGGAGGTAAGTTATAATCTAATTCAGATATAAAGAAAAAACAAGGGGAAAAATGGAAAAATTATCAGTAGTTTTAAGAGAGCTGCGTAAAAGTAGAAATATGAAAATAACAGAGTTATCAAGAGAAGCAGGGATAGGAAAGGGGACGGTTGGAGATATAGAAACAGGAAGAAATAAAAGTACTGTAAAAACATTAGAAAAAATATCTAAAGCATTAAATTTAACAATAGAAGAAAAAAATTTATTAGATTCCTCATTTTTAGGTAGAACTGTAGCTGGAAATAACGACCCCAGTTCCTCAAATTTAAACCTCAACAAAAGAGAAAAACTTCAATATGA
>JBOFUX010000018.1:0-14618 GCA_051652785.1 Fusobacteriaceae bacterium
TTGTTAAAGATAGTGAATTATTAAAGCGAAAAGATGTTATGGTGAAAAAAATAGGAGTTGATTATTAATGAATAAGAAAAACCTTTTAATAACTGGAGCAAGTGGATTTATAGGTTCAAATTTTATAAAAAAATATGAAAGTGAATATAATATAATATCAGCAAGTCTTAAGAGTAAAAAACCTGAAGAGATAGACTTTACCAATGTAGATACAGTTTTACATTTAGCAGCTCTTGTTCATCAAATGAAAGGAGCACCAGAAGAAAAATATTATGAAGTGAATACAGAATTAACGAGGAGACTAGGGGTTAAAGCTAAGGCGAGTGGTGTGAAGCATTTTGTGTTTTATTCAACAGTGGCAGTATGGGGAACTCATGGATACTTTGATCATAATAAAATTATTACACTGGAAACACCCATAAACCCAATAACGCCATATTCTAAGAGTAAATATAACGCAGAAAAAATTTTAAATGAATTAAAGAGTGATAATTTTAAAATAACTATTATAAGACCACCTATGGTTTACGGTGAGAATTGTCCAGGAAATATGAAAAGATTAGAGAAATTAGTGGATTTATTACCTGTTTTACCTTTTGGTAATGATGAAAATAAAAGAACAATAGTTCATATTGAGAAATTGCTGGAAGAAACTAATGATTTAATAAAAAATGAAAAAGAAGGAATTTATATTCCAAGAGATGAAAAAGATGTTTCAATAAAGGAGATATTGGAGTATATATTTAAAGAGAAAAATAAAAGAAAAATATTGATAAAACTTCCAAAAATTGTTGTAAATATTTTAAGAAGAATTAAGCCTAGAATAATAGATAGTTTATATGGAAGTTTGATATTTAAAGGAGATGTATAAAGTGAAAAATGAAGCAATAGTTAGTATAATTACTCCTTTATACAATAGTGAAGAATTTATTGAGGAAACAATAAATTCTGTTTTGAATCAGACGTATAAAAATTGGGAAATGATTATAACAGATGATAATTCTAGTGATAAAGGACTTGAGATTGTAAAAAGATATTCTTTAATTGACAATCGGATAATATACATAGAGTTAAAAAAAAATTCTGGAGCAGCAGTTTGTAGAAATATATCAATTAAAAAAGCAAGAGGAAAATATATTGCATTTTTAGATAGTGATGATCTTTGGAAAAAAAATAAACTAGAAAAACAGATAGAATTTATGGAAAAATATAACTATTATTTTACTTTTAGCAAATACCAACAAATGTTAGAGAATGGAACAAAAATAAATACATACATAAATGTACCTCAAGATATCAACTATAACAAAGCTTTATTATACAATCCTATAGGGTGTTTAACGGCGATATATAACCAAGAAAAATTAGGTAAAATATATATGCCCTTAATTAGGAAAAGGCAAGATTACGGATTGTGGTTAAAAATTTTAAAAAAAACAAAAGGATATGGATTAAACGAAAATTTAGCTTATTATAGATTGAGAAGATTTTCTATGTCTGCAAATAAAGTAGAAATGATAAAATGGCATTGGATATTATATAGAAAAGTTGAAGGAATGAATATATTAAAATCAGCAAAACATGTAATAATATATATTTTTATCAAGATTTTAAAATTAAAATAATAAAAATGATAAAGAGGAAAAATATGAAAATAGCAATAGCAGGAACAGGATATGTAGGATTATCTAATGCAATATTACTTGCACAAAATAATGAAGTAATAGCGCTAGATATAATAAAAGAAAAAGTGGACATGATAAATAATAAAAAATCCCCTATAATAGATAAAGAAATTCAGGAATATTTAGAAAAAAATACTCTGAATTTAAAAGCAACACTAAATAAAGAAGAAGCATTTTCAAATGTAGATTATATAGTGATAGCGACACCTACTGATTACGATACAACTAAAAATTACTTTGATACTTCTTCAGTAGAAAAAGTAATAAAAGATATTAGAGAAATAAATGAAAATGCTACTATTATAATAAAATCTACTGTTCCAGTAGGATATACTGAAACTATGAGAGAAAAATTTAAAACAAAAAAAATAATATTTTCTCCCGAATTTTTAAGAGAAGGGAAAGCCCTTTATGATAATTTATATCCGACTAGAATAATTATGGGCGACGATACAAAAGAGGCGAAAATATTTGCAGAATTACTAGAAGAAGGTGCACTAAAAAAAAATATACCTAAATTATTCATGAAATCAACAGAAGCTGAAGCTATAAAATTATTTTCTAATGCATATTTAGCTTTACGTGTAGCTTATTTTAATGAACTGGATACTTATGCGGAGTTAAGAGAGCTAAATACTAAAGATATAATAGAGGGTGTAGGTCTAGATCCTAGAATAGGAACACATTATAATAATCCATCATTTGGCTATGGTGGTTACTGTTTACCAAAAGATACTAAACAATTGAGAGCAAATTGTGAAGATATTCCAAGCGTGTTAATAGGGGCTATAGTAGATTCTAATAAAATAAGAAAGGATCATATAGCTGACTCTATATTAAAAAGAAATCCAAAAATTGTGGGGATATACCGTTTAACGATGAAAACAGATTCAGATAATTTTAGAGCTTCTTCTATTCAAGGGATAATGAAAAGGTTAAAAACTAAGGGAATTGAAGTTGTTATATATGAACCTACATTAAAGGAAGAAACTTTTCTTAATTTTAAAGTAATAAAAAATTTTAAAAGTTTTAAGGATATTTGTGATGTGGTAGTATCTAATAGATTATCACCTGAATTAGATGAAGTTAAAAACAAAATATACACAAGGGATTTATATGGAAGAGATTAATATAATTATACCAACATTTAAACCACAAAAATATTTAATGAAATGTTTAAATAGTATTGAAAATCAAACAATGGAGAAAACAAGATATTTAGTAACAATAGTTTTAAATGGAGAAAAAAATCCATATTATTATTTTATAATGAATGAATTATCAAAATTTACTTTTAAATTTCTAGTAATTTATACAAATAAAGTTGGAGTTTCAAATGCCCGAAATATTGGAATAGAAAAATCTTATTCTGATTATATTTTATTTATAGATGATGATGATTATATATCTGATAATTTTCTAGAAAATCTTTATTCTAAAACTAATTTTGACAAGAATAGAATAATTGTTTCAAATACAAAATGTAGAGATGAAATGAATAACGAGTATTTTGATTATCTAGGAAAAAATTTTTTTAAATATAATCAAAAGAAAAATAAAAATATTTTTCTTTTGAGAAAGCAGATATCTAATTCTTGTGGAAAATTGATACCGCGAAAATTAATTAATGATATAAGGTTTAATACTAGTTTAGAAATTGGAGAAGATAGTGTTTTTATGAACAATATTTTAGCTGATAATGCAATTAAATCAATAGAGTTTTCAGCTCAAGATGTGTTTTATTATAGGAATGTAAGAAGAGATTCATCCACAAATAAAAAAAGAACTAAAATAAAAAATATAAAGCTGAAATTTTTATTAATTAGGGAATATTTAAAATTATTAAAGTTCAGTAAAAACAATAAACTAATAACAATTTCCAGAATAGTGGCAACATTTAAAAAATAATCTAGAGAGAGGAAATAAGAATGGATTGGTATTGGCTATAGTATATTTTAATAGAGATTATATAAATCTAATATTTCAGAAAAAAAGCTTGTAAAATTTAAGTTTTATAGAGCACTTTCTGTTGTTTATGGTAAATTAATTTCTAGGAAAATAATAGGAAATATAAAATTTAATTTACAATTCTCTAATGGAGAAGATATCTTATTTATATCTAAAATTTCAAAAAATATAAAGACGATAAAAACTATTGGTGAAAGTGCTTGCTACTACAGAAGAAAAAGAAATAATTCACTTCATTTCAAAAAAAAGAAGGAGAATAAAAAAATCAAAAATTTATTTAATTTAATAAAAATTCATTTTATATAGAATAAATGGGCTGATAAGGGGGTATTTTAGATGATTATTTTTGAATTGTTTCCGTATATAGCCATAGCATTATTATTAATAATAACATCAATAATAAAAAAATATTATAGATTAAGTGTAATTATTTTATTTATTTTTTCAGCAATAAGGTATGAAATAGGCTCAGATTATAAAATTTACTATTCTATCTTAGAAACTCATAATAAATTTCAAATAGAAAGAATGGAGCTTTTAAATAGGGTTATAGTAAAAATAACATATTTTTTTGAGAGTTACGAGTTATTTTTTCTGACTTATAGTATAATAGTTTTATTATTGATTGGAATGTCTCTAAAACTATTATCCAAAGATAAATGGATGGCGATAGCAATATTTTATTTAGAGCCAACGTTGTATTTAACAACGTTTGGTAGTGTAAGACAAGCCGCAGCTAATACAATAGCCTTATATTCTTTTTATTTCTTAATAAAACAAAGATTATTTTATTTTTTTTTACTAAATATTATTGCAATTTTATTTCATAAAAGTGCAATTTTTATGGTTGTTATATTTTTAATAAAAAAATTTAAGATATATAGAATAAAAAAAATATATATAATAAGTTTTATATGTATAGTATTTTTTAAAAAAATAATTTTGACTTATTTTTCAACAATTTTAGGGTATTCTAATTATTTAGATTCAACAAACACAACAGGACATAAAATAGGAATATTGATAATATTATACTCTATTTTTTGTTTTTTAATAAAAGGAAAAATAAAAGATGAAAATGATAAATTTATATGTTATTTAGTGTATTTAGGAGGTATTATTTATTATATCTTAGTAGACACTCGTGCGGCAGGCAGAGTAGCAAGGTATTTATTATATTTTGTTCCAATATTAATAAGTAATTTCCAATATTATATCAAAAATAAAAATAATAGAAAAATATATAAAATAGCAGTATATTGTTATTTTTTTATGTTTCTAATCTCATTTTTACTAATTAGCAAAAATGGTGAAAATGGTGGAACTTTTTTACCATATAAAACACTAATATTTAGGGAGAGATATAAAAATTAATATTTAGGAGCAAGTTAATGAGAAAAAATTTGATAGTAGGTACAAATTATAGTTTACTAATAGGGTTGCTAATTTTAGATAAAAAAGATATATTTTTTATATTTTGTAATAAAATATCAGAAAAAATATCAAATAAAATCCCTTCAGAAAAGAAATATATATCAAAAATATATTTAAATAAAAAAAATATTTTTGGTTATTATTTTGAATATTTTAAAACTTTTAAATTTTTCCAAAAGATTAAATTAGAAGAAAATTATATAACTGATTACCTTTTAGAATTTATATTTTTAAGAGGTAAATCTATAGTGATAGAAGATGGTGTGGCAAATTACACAAGTAAGGGAATTTTAGTTCATAAAAATAAATTAAAACAATTGTTAAAATTAGATTTTAGAAAGGAAATTTTTGGATATTCTAAGAACATAAAAAAAATATACCTAACAGGCTTAGCCCCAATCCCTAAAGAAATAGCACACAAAGTAGAAATCATAAATTTAAAAGAACTATGGAATAAAAAAAGTTCAGAAGAACAAGATGAAATTCTAGATATTTTTTCTTTTGATTTAGATATTAAAGATAAAATAAAAAATAGAGATATAATCTTATTTACCCAACCCTTATCCGAAGATGGAGTTATAACAGAGAGAGAAAAAATAGATATATACTCTAAAATTATTAAAAAATACCCACAGGAAAGATTAATAATAAAAACTCATCCAAGAGAAAAAACTAATTATAAAGAATTATTTAAAGAAAATTTAGTGTTGGATAATCCATTTCCTTTTGAAATTTTAAGTTTATTAGATATAAAATTTGCAAGAGCAGTAACACTATTTTCAACAGCAGCATTAGGGTTAGGTGAGAATGTTGATGTTGATTTTTATGGAACAGAAATAAATGAGAAGATATTTTTGAGATTTGGTAGTTGTGATAATATAATGAAAAGAAATTCTTATTTAGAGGAAGAATAATGATAAAAAAAATATTTGAGAACAAAATAACTAAAAATATAGGTTGGTTAGTCGTAGATAAATTTATAATTTTATTTTTACAATTTTTCGTAGGAGTGAAAATAGCCAATTATTATGGCGGGGAAATATATGGACAGTATTCATATGCTATGGCTATTGTGGGATTCTCTCCTATAGTCTTAGAAATAATAAATGCAAGAGTTATAAAAGAATTTTATGATGAGAATTTTAACCGAACAGTCTCATCTGTTACAATATTTAGAAATATCCTAGCATTTGGTTTGTTTTTAGGAATTTTTTTTTCATATTCTTTTTTTAAAGGAAATATTAATTTATACCTAATACTTTTGTTGTTATGTTTTGATAATTTATTATTAACAACAACAATGGGAATAGAAAATTATTTTGAATATAAACTACTTTCTAAAAATATAGTAATATCAAATAATATTGTAAAAATAATTTCATATTTAATTCAATATGTTGGATTGATTATGGGATATTCTATTCTTATGATACCTCTAATAAGAGTGTTCGGTAGTTTTCTAAGAATGATTATATTAAAAAGATTTTATTATAATATTTTTAAAGAAAAAGTAAAGTTTACTTTAGATAAAAAACTTATAAAAACGTTAATTAAAAATAGCTACTACTTATGGATTAGTTATGTAGCATTGATTATTTATACCCAAATTGATAAAATCATGATTGGAAAACTACTAGGCTTATCGGAGGTTGGAAGATATGCAATAGCACTTCAACTTTCAGGAGTCTTAGCAATATTGATAGCACCCTTTCAAAACTCAATTTACCCTAAAATGATAGAATTATACAAAAGAGACGACAATAGTTATGAAGCTTTATATTTAAAGCTAAACACAATGTTCACTCAGATATATTTAGTTTTATCAATCACATCAATTGCAGTTGTAAAATATATGTTTCCATATATTTATAAAGTGGAATATTCTCCAGCAGTACTATGCTATGGAATACTTACAATTTCAATTTTTTTTAAAGCAAACGGCGCATTACAAACAGGTCATATGACACTAAAAAAAATAACTAAAAAAAGTTTTTATAAAACTTTTTTTGGTTTAATAATGAATATATTGTTGAACTTAACCTTAATACCAAAATATGGAATAAATGGAGCAGCAATAGCAACTTCAATAACTCAAATTTTTACAATATTTATAATTGATTTTTTTATAAAAGAATATAGAGAACAATTTTACATACAGTTAAAATCATTTAATCCATTTAATATGAGAGGGTAAATTATGAAAAAATTAATTATATTAGGAGCAGGAGGATTTTCAAAATCTATAATAGACGCTTTAGACGAAAAGGAATATGAACTTGTAGGATTTATAGATTCTTATAAAAAAGGAGAGCATCAAGGGTATAAGATCTTATCAAATTCTATTGAAAACATAGAAGAACCGAATAATTATATATATTTTATCGGAATAGGGGAACCTAAAACGAGAGAAGAATATTTTTATAAATTAAAAAAATATAATTTAAAATTAGCGAATATAATAGATAAAACAGCTATATTGTCTAGAAATATAACTATAGGAGAAGGTGTTTTTATAGGGAAAATGGTTATAGTTAATGCAGATGTTATTTTAGAAGATAATGTAGTATTGAACACAAGAGCATTAATAGAGCATGGGAACCAGATAGGAGCTCACACTAATATATCAACTAACTCAGTATTAAACGGAGATGTAAAAGTTGGTAAAAGCACATTTATAGGAAGTTGCACTGTAGTAAATGGTCAACTTAAAATAGGAAGTAATTCTATTATTGGCTCAGGTTCTGTAGTGATTAAAGATATTGAAAATAATCTTGTTGTAGCTGGAAGTCCAACAAGAATTATTAGGAGGAATTAAAATGAATGAAATTTACATAGTAGCGGAAATAGGTTGTAATCATAATGGCGATTTTAAATTAGCTAAAGATATGGTAGATGTAGCTAAAAAATGTGGAGTAGATGCTGTAAAATTTCAAACCTTTAAAGCGGATCAATTAATATCAAAATATGCTCCTAAAGCAGAATATCAAATAAAGGTTACAGGTTCAACAGAAAGTCAACTAGAGATGACAAAAAAATTAGAACTACCATATGATGAATTTATAAAGCTTCAAGAATATGCAAAAGAATCAGGACTAGATGTTTTT
This sequence comes from Fusobacteriaceae bacterium, assembly GCA_051652785.1. Lineage (GTDB taxonomy): Bacteria > Fusobacteriota > Fusobacteriia > Fusobacteriales > Fusobacteriaceae > JAGNZR01. The sequence goes on from JBOFUX010000018.1 coordinate 8,192, forward strand.
TCTACACCTTTTGATTTTGATTCAATTGATTTTTTAGCAAAGCAAAATCAAAAAATATGGAAAATACCTTCTGGTGAAATATTGAATCTTCCTTATTTAGAAAAAATTGCAAGATTACCTATAGAGGATAAAGAGATAGTTATTTCTACTGGAATGGCGACAATTGATGAAATAAAAATGTCTTTGAAAGTACTAGATAAAAATGGTGTTCCTAAAGAAAAAATTACTATTCTTCACTGCAATACAGAATATCCAACACCTTATGAAGATGTGAATTTAAATGCTATTAAGCACTTACAAAAAGAATTTTCTGAATATAAAATTGGATTTTCAGATCATTCAGAAGGGTATTTTGCAGGAATTGCTTCAGTTACCTATGGAATAACATTTTTAGAAAAACATTTTACGCTAAATAAGAATTTTGAAGGTCCAGATCATAAAGCTTCTGTTACTCCTGAAGAGTTAGAACTTTTATGTCAAGGTGTTAGAGCGGTGGAAAAATCTTTAGGTTCATCAGAAAAAATAGTAACCTCATCTGAAAAAAAGAATAAAATTGTTGCAAGAAAATCAATAGTAGCTAAAAAAAATATATTAAAAGGTGAAATTTATACAACTGAAAATATAACAACTAAAAGACCTGGAAATGGAATAAGTCCAATGGAGTGGTATAATATTTTAGGAAAAATTGCGGAAAAAGATTTTGAAGATGATGAATTAATAGAACATTCTAACTATAAAAATCAAGAGGTGTAAGATGTTTTTAAAAAAAATTGCAATAATACCAGCAAGAAGTGGTTCAAAAGGATTACCTAATAAAAATATATTGATGTTACTAGATAAACCATTAATAGCTTATACCATTGAAGCAGCAATAAAAAGTAATCAATTTGAAAAAATAATAGTCACAACTGATTCTCTTGAATATAAAGAAGTTGCTAAAAAATACGGTGCAGAGGTTGTATTAAGAGATGAGTATTTATCAAATGATAAAGCAACATCTTTTATGGTAATAGAGGACATATTAAAAAAAACTCAAGATAAAAAATATGATTATTTTGTACTATTACAGCCAACTTCTCCTTTTAGAAATGCGGCTCATATATTAGAAGCTATAAAAAAATATGAAGCTAAATATGATGAATTAGATTTTTTAGTTTCTATGACAGAAAGTTCAAAAACTTCAGATTTGATAAAAAAAATTTATAACGATATGACACTGAAAGAATATAATTTAGATTATTCTAATTACAGAAGGCAAGATGCTAAAGAATATCATCCAAATGGAGCTATATTTATAGGGAAAACTGAAAAATATCTTTTAAAAAAGCATTTTTTAGGAGAAAAAAGCATGGCGTATTTAATGAATAAAGAAGATTCAATAGACATAGATGATAAGTTTGATTTTGAAGTTGCAATAACAATAGAAACTAAAAACAGAAAAAAAATAGAATTAGAAAATACTATAAAATCTAGAATAATTCAAAAGAAAGAATTTTTTAATAAAAGTGAAGAAATTACTTTAATAGGACATTCTATATTTGACTATTGGAATGTAGAAGAACTTAAAGGTATAAAAGTTAATAATTTAGGCATAGCAGGAATAAGCACAAAAGAGTATATTGATTTTATATTAAATAAAAACTTAATAAAAAATATAGGAAATAAAGTAATGTTATTTTTAGGAACCAATGATGTAGTTATTAAAGATTGGAAAAAGGAAGATTCACTAATATGGATTAATACAGTTATTGAAATATTAAAAAATCTAAATAGAGATACAAAGATATATTTTATTGAAATACCTAGAATTTTTTCAAGAATGGATAGAGTTAATAGTGTGATAATCGAGTTAAACACTTATTTAGAGAATAATTTAAATAAAAATATAAAATTTATTCATTTAGGAGAGAGGTTTCAAGACCAGTTCGGAAATTTAAAAATGGAATATACATATGACGGATTACATTTTAATGAAAATGGATATAAAGAGCTAAAAAAAATTGTTGAAAAGGAGTTATAAAAGTGAGAAAATTAGCTTGTGTAACAGGTTCAAGAGCTGAATATGGAATTATGAGAAGATTATTAAAAAAAATAGATGAATCTCAACATATAGAGTTGACACTTGTTGCAACAGGTATGCAAGTGGATGAAAAATATGGGAATACATATAGAGTAATAGAAGAAGATGGATTTAAAATAGATAAACTGATAGATATAAAAATAGACAATAGCAATAATTCTAAAATATTAGATTCTATGTCTATATGTCAAAGTGAATTTGGGAAATATTTTCAAGAAAATAAATTTGATGCAGTTATGATTTTAGGGGACAGATATGAAATCTTGTCAGTTGCAATAGCTGCAGCAATGCACAATATTCCTCTGATACACCTACATGGTGGAGAGAAAACTTTAGGAAATTATGATGAATTTATAAGACATTCTATTACCAAAATGAGTAAATTACATTTAGTGTCAACTGCTGAATATAAAAGAAGAGTTATTCAGATGGGAGAACATCCTAGTTCTGTATTTAATATAGGAGCTTTAGGGGCTGAAAATAGTTTGAAAATAAATCTTTTATCAAAAGAAGAATTGGAAAATAGATTTGGGAAAATAGAGAAAAAATATTATGTAGTTCTTTTTCATCCAGAAACAATAACAGGTGTAAGTGTAGAAGAACAAATAAAGGCAGTTATAAGTGCTATAGATAACTATAAAAAAGACTATGAATTTATTTTTATCGGTTCTAATTCTGATACATCATCTGATATAATAGTGAAAATGTTTAAAGAATATACTAAAGAAAATAATTTTAAGTTTTTAACATCAACTAGATCAGAAGAGTATTTAAGTTTAATAAAGCATTCATCAGGATTAATAGGGAATTCATCATCAGGATTAATAGAAGTTCCAACACTTAAAATTCCAACTATAAATATTGGGGATAGACAAAAAGGAAGAGTTAGAGGTGAAAATGTAATAGATGTTGTTGCAACTAGAGAATCAATTATAGAAGGAATTGAAAAGTCAATGTCACAAGATTTTTTGGAAAAATTGAAAGAATCTGTAAATCCTTACTATCAAAAGAATGTAATGGAAGAGGGATTTGAAATAATATTGAAATTTTTAAATTCTGATCCTAAAAATAAAATCAAAGATTTTTATGATTTTAGAGAAGAAATAATAATTTAAATGTGATATCTATGTACAAGACAATTCAATTTTTAGTATTCAGACTAGAAGAAATGAAAAAATTCAAAAAGTGAAAGATTTTATAAAAAAAACTATATTAATTACAATAATTACGAATCCAAAAGGGAGAACAATGTTATTTAATTCATTTGTGTTTATATTTTTATTTTTACCAATAACTTTGGTAGGATATTTTTTATTAAATAATTATAATAAAGAAAATCTTGCCAAGCTTTGGCTTATATTAAGTTCACTATATTTTTATTCATATTTTAACCATCAATATACGTATTTGATTTTATTATCTATCATAATTAATTATTCAATAGGATTTTTTTTGATAAATTCAAAAAGTGTTCGGGGGGCAATAAGTTCTGTTTTATCATAGGGTTAGTTTTCAATGTTGGTATGCTTTTTTACTTTAAGTATTATGATTTTTTTATTAATAATATGAATATTATTTTTAAATCTAATTTACCAATATTAAAATTAATATTGCCTTTAGGAATAAGTTTTTTTACTTTCCAGCAATTATCATTTTTAATTGATGCCTATAAAGGAAAAAGTAAAAACTATGATTTTTTAAGTTATTGCTTATTTGTTACATTTTTTCCACAACTGATAGCAGGACCAATAGTTTTTCCAAAAGAGATGCTACCACAGTTTGAAGACCATAGTAACAAAAAAATAAATTATGAAAATATGAATAGAGGACTTTACTTGTTTTCAATAGGATTAGCTAAAAAAGTTATTATTGCTGATTCAATCTCTTCTTTTGCCGATGCAGGATTCGATAAAATGACAAGTTTAACTTTTGCTGAAGGGTGGATAACGTCTATTTCTTATACTATGCAAATTTATTTTGATTTTAGCGGTTATTGTGATATGGCTATGGGAATAGCTTTAATGTTCAATATAATATTACCGTTAAACTTTAATTCTCCATATAAAAGTACAAATATTCAAGAATTTTGGAAGAAATGGCATATAACTCTAGGTAGATTTTTTACGAATTATTTATATATTCCACTTGGTGGAAATAGAAAAGGAGAGTTAAAAACTTTAAGAAATCTTTTAATAGTTTTCTTAGCAAGTGGGATTTGGCACGGAGCAGGGTGGAACTTTATAATTTGGGGAGCTCTTCATGGCGTTGCTATATTAATTCACAGAGTTTGGAGAAATAAAAAATTCACTATGCCACCACTATTAGGCTGGGCAATAACATTATTTTCAGTAAATATATTTTGGATTTTTTTCAGAGCAAAAGATCTCGCTGGAGCTTTAAAAGTTTTAAAATCTATGTTTTACTATGAAAGTGCTAGAAGTTTTATAACTTTAAATTATCTAAAAATGGCAAATCCGTATTTAGGTAATAAGATTAGCTTGACATTATTGATATTATCAATTGGAATAGCACTATTATTAAAAAATTCTTTTGATAAAAATAAAAATATGAAGTTTAGTAATTTAAATTATTTAGAAATTACTATTTATTTTACAAGTTCAATTCTCTTCTTAAAAAGAGTCGTAACATTTTTATATTTTAACTTTTAGGAGGAGTTATGAAAAAATTTTTTTTAAAATTAATTTTTATAATTATGCTAGTGTTATTATTTATTTCAAGTTTTATTTTTATAGTTGATCCAGCAAATATTTTTTCTAATAAATATTCTATTATAGCAAAAGAAATTTTGAGTAATAATATAGAAATGAAAAATAATATAGATGAAAGAATTTTAAAAAAAGAGGTCATAAAAAATTTAAATATAAAAAATGAATTATTGATACTAGGCTCGAGTAGAGTTATGCTTTTAGGAGATGAGCATTTTGATAAAAATATATTTAATGCAGGAGTAAGTGGAGCTGGATTAGAGGATCAATTGGCATTATTAAATATTTATTTAAAAGAAGTAGGTTATCCAGAGGAAGTGATGTTTGGGATTGATCCGTGGACGTTTAATTTGAATTCTGACACACGTTGGAATTTTATAGGAGAAGATTATAAAGAGTTTAAAAGCAAAAAATTAGGCATGGAAGATAGAGAAGGTATAAAAAGGAATCAAAAATTTTATAAATTGTTGGAGTTTATGTATTTAAAAGATTCTATAAAATTTTTTTTAAGAAATGGATTGAATAAAAAATTTTATACTCTAATTTCAGATGAAGAAAAGTATGAATCAAAAGGAAATGTTTATTTGAGAGGGAGTATGAAATTAATTTATTCTAAGAATTATCGTGAGTTAAATGACGGTAGTAATTGGAAAGGAAATATAGGGTATCAACTGTGTAATTATGAGAAATTAGATAGCAGATTGAAATCTGAATTTATAAATACTATAATATTTTTAAAATCTAAAAATATTATAGTGAAAATATTTTTACCATGCTATAACCCTACTTTAATAGAGTATCAAGAAAAAGAAAATGTTCATTATAATAACATGATTAGAAATGTAGAAAATTTTATAATACAAGAGGCTAAAATAAGAAAGGTTGAAGTTATTGGAAGTTATTTTTCAGATGAATTAAAAACCAATGATTTTTACGATGGGATTCATTTAAAAGAAGAGAAATTTAAGAATATATTTATTGATTAAATCTAAAATCCTAAAAAAAGTCACTTTAATTATAAAGTGACTTTTTTTCACAAGGAAAATCTATTTAAATCTCTCCCCTCTAATCCATGGTATAATATACATAAAACACCAAGGAGCAATTTATGATAAAAGGATTAATACTACTAGAACCAAAAATCTCTCCCGACAACAGAGGACTATTCTATGAATTTTTTAACTTAAAAAAACTAAAAGAATATGGAATAGATAAAGAATTTCTCCAAGGAAACCACTCTAAAAGCCATTTTGGAGTTTTAAGAGGACTACATTTTCAAGAAAAACAACCTCAAGGAAAATTAATTAGAGTTTTAAATGGTGAAATATTAGATGTTGTAGTTGATTTAAGAGCTATGAGTGAAACTTTTGGACAATGGTATAAAATTCTATTAAGCAAAGAAAATAGAAAAATGCTTTATGTACCAGAAGGTTTTGCCCATGGTTTTTTAAGCTTAAGTGAAGATACAGAAATAGAGTATCTATGCACAGACTACTACGCACCAGAACATGACTCAGGAATCCTATGGAATGACAAAGACCTAAACATTGACTGGGAACTAGAAAAATATAATTTAACTGAAGAAGCTCTAATAATATCAGAAAAAGACAAAACTCAACAA
>JBOFUX010000019.1:0-27218 GCA_051652785.1 Fusobacteriaceae bacterium
ATTTTGATTTTAATTTTTTTCATTTTCATGAAAAATTAATTACTGTTGAAGATATTTTTTGCTCTTATCCAACAGTTAAAACATTGCTTTATGCTAATGGAATTCTTTCTACTAAATCACATAAAAAAACTAAAAAAAAAATTAGTGACAGCTCAAATATTAAATAAATACGGTATTCCTGCTAAATTTTTAACAGATAGAAGAACTGTCTTTGAATATAAAAAATCGGGAAGTAAATAAGTTGAAAATGATTACTCTACACAGTTTGGATACGCCTGTAGCAAGTTAGGAATAGCTATAGAAACTAGTAGTATTCCACAAGCCAAAGGAAGAGTAGAAAGAGCCTAAGACTAGTAGAACTACATGAAAAAAAATCTTCTAACAAAAAACAACTAATAGAATTTAGCTAAAAAAGAATTAAAATTAGCCCTAATTTTTAGGGCTAATAATTTAAATATTTTTTGACATTTTCATTTTTCCTTGACAGTCATTTTGAAATAAAAAAATAAAAAAATTTTTATTTCAAATTTATATTTTCTAAATACTTTAAATATTTAAGTTTTTTTTTGTTTTTTAATATTATTATTATGTTTGTCATTATTAATTTAAAAATAATATTTACACATATAATCATTACTGCAATAGCAGAAGCTGTTCTTGTTTCTCCAGAATCAGTTTTACTTATCATCATAACAGAAGCTACTCTTGTATTAGTGGTATATAAAAAAACAACTGCTGAAATAGTTATCATTGAATTTACAAAATAGTAAGAAAAACTTTCTAAAATTGAATCTAGAGATAAGGGGATTATAACTTTAAATACAGTTTTATACCAAGGAACTCCCATTAAACTAGATATTGTTTCATATTCTCTATCTAATTTTTTTAACGCTGCTGTTATAGATAAAAATGGTGTTGTAAAAAAATGAATAATATTTGCAATTATTAAAATTCCAAAACTTCCATACAAGAAATTTATTGGATTTACTGGGGAGTTAAAAAAGAAAATATAAGCTAAACCAATTGTTAAACCAGGAATTGCATTTGGTAAAACTGATAAAAAATATCCTATTTTTCTAATGACAATAAATTCTTTCTCTCGTTCTATAAAATATGCTATAAAAAAACATAATATCGTTCCTAAAAATGCTGTTAATATTCCTACCAAAATTGAGTTTCCAAATATTTTCCAAATATTCTCACCCATAACTGTAAAATTAAATGCGTCAAAATTTAAACTCATATCATATGGCCATGTTTTCACTAATGAGGCTAACACAACTACAGTAAAAAAAATAAGTATAACACACGTAACGCTGTAGTTAAAAAAATTACATACTATATCTCTATAAATATTTTTTCTTATTTTATAATTTGTTGCCTTGGAACTTATTTTTATTCCTTTTTTTTGAAAAATCATATCCACTAAAAATGCTAAAAAAGCGGGTATTATTAAAAGTATTCCTACTGCTGAACCAATCCCCATATTTTGCTGTCCTATTACTTGTTTATATACATCAGTTGCTACTACATTAAAATTTCCTCCAATTACTTTAGGAGCTCCAAAATCAGAAAAACTCAAAGTAAAAGCTGCAAATCCACCAGTTATTAAAGTATACTTTATATTTGGAATTGTTATTATAAAAAATTGTTTTATTTTATTTATTCCCATCATTTCAGCAGCTTCATAAGTTCTATAATCTTCTAATTTAAAACTTAAAGAGTACATTATAAATAATATAGGAAAAATATACATTATTTCCGCTATAATAATTCCCCAAAATCCATATATATCAATATTCAAATTAAATAATTTTGTTATTATTCCATGTCTTCCTAAGAGATAAATAAGAGCTGTTCCATGACTCATTGTTGGAGAAAATAATGGTAATAAAGCAATTAGTTCTAATATTTTTTTACCTTTTATCCGACTTCTACTCATTCCGTATGTGAAAATTAGAGCTAAAATTGTTACTGATATGGTTACTGTTATGGATACTAAAAAACTATTTCTTAATGAGCTTTCGGTCACAGGGTTATTTAAATACTCAATAAAATTACTCATTCCAACAAAATTTTCCTCTCTATCTTGAAAGGTTTTTATAAATAAAGTTCCTAGAGGAAGAATAACTGAAATTAGTAAAAATAATATTCCTATTATTAGTAATAGAAATTTAAAAAATTTATTTTTATTCACTATTCCTCCTTCTAAATCAATTTTATATAGATTTTAATATTCTTTTTTATTCCTAATTTATCTTTTTCTTTTACTAACATATCTAAATAAATTAATTCCATTTCATATCTCAATTTTAATCTATAAAAAGCCCCTCTAAACTCTATATTTTCCAAAATTGTTTCTATTGAGTCTTGAACAGGAATCATGGAGTATTCTATTTGTTCAGGTCTTATTGCATGAATTTTTCCTTTTTTGTCTTTTATTAAATTAACTTTTCCTATAAAATCTGCAACAAAAATATCCTTCGGTTCATTGTATATCTCTTCAGGATAACCTACTTGAATTATTTCTCCTTCATTCATAACAACTATTCTATCACCCATTGTTAAAGCTTCTTCTTGATCATGAGTTACCATTATCGTCGTTATTCCAAGTTTGTCATGAATACTTTTTATTTCCATTCTTAGTTTTTCCCTTACTTTAGCATCAAGTGCTGACAAAGGTTCATCAAGTAATAAAATACTAGGTTCCATAGCTAAAGCTCGTGCTAAAGAAACTCTTTGTTGTTGCCCTTCACTCATCTCCAAAGGATATTTTTTTTTAATATGTAAAAGACCAACTAACTCAAGAACTTTATCTATTTTTTTTTTTCTTTCTTCTTTAGTATTAATTTTATTTTTTATTCCATATTCTATATTTTGAAATACATTCATATTAGGAAAAAGTGCATATGTCTGAAATACCATACTTAACATTCTTTTAGAAGGTTGAAAATTAGTTATCTCCTTTTCCTCTAAAAATATTTTTCCTGAATTAGCTTTTTCCAATCCAGATATTATTCTTAAAAGTGTAGTTTTCCCACATCCTGAAGGACCTAAAAAACAAACAAACTCACCTTTTTTCAATTCTAAATTTATATTTTTTAAAACTTTAAATTTTCCAAAACTTTTTTCTATGTTACAGATTTTCAAGTACGCCATAAAATCCTCCTAGTTTTCTTTTCCGTATCTTTTCTCCCATTCTTTTAGAACTCTATCTCTATTTTTAATCTCATATTTAAAATCTCTTATTTTTAGTCTGTTATTAATATTATTTGGATAATCATCTAGAATTGCATATTTGGGATTAGTTACAAACCCTCTAGTTTTAGCCGATATTTTCATTGCTTCTTCAGATAATAGCCAATCTAAAAATATTTTAGATTCAGGTTTTATTTCTTCTTTATTTACAAGTGCATTAGCTTCTAACTCCCACCCTACTCCTTCTTTAGGAAATATAGTTTTAAAAGGAAGTTCTCCTTTTTTTTCAATTATTATTCCTTGATATGCAGGAATAAATCCACCTATTCTTTCTCCTTTACTTACTATTTGAGTAGGTGCGTTTCCTGAAGAAGTATAAGTTGCTATATTTTTATGCAGAGCATCCATATATCTCCAAGCTTCTTCTTCTCCAAAAAGGTTAATAAAAGTTTTAACAGCCATATATCCAGTTCCTGAAGAACCAGGATTTGCCATTAATAAATTATTTTTATATTTTTCATCAAGAAAATCATAATATGATTCTGGTAATTTCGTATTATTTTTTTTTAGTTCTGCTGTGTTTATTCCAAGACCTAACATCCATACTGAAGTTCCTATCCAGTATCCTTCAGGATCTTTATACTTTAAAGGTATTTCATTAAATCCCTCCTTTGGAATATAAGCTTTTAAAATATCATCTTTTTCTAAAATCATTATATCGCTAAGAGACCAAATAACATCAGCTTGGGGATTTTTCTTTTCCGCTATTAACTTTGCTAACATCTCCCCTGTCGCTGAAGATATTACCTCTACTTTTATACTGGGATATTTTTTGCTAAAAGTTTCAGTAAATTCATAAATATACTCATTTTCCATTGCTGTATAAGCTAAAATAGTTACTACTTTTTCTTTACTATTTCCCTTTCCACAACTAATTAAAATACCTATTATTATTATTATAAAAAATAATTTTTTTTTCATGTTTCCTCCTCTATTCTTTAAAATAAATTAAATCATCATAGATACTAAAGTTTATTTAGAAAATTTTTTTTGAAAATATATCTAAGATATGGAAAGGGTATAAGATAGAATATAAAAGAGTAAAAAGAGTGTACAATAGAATAATTATAATAAAATTAAAAAAATTTATTTTTTTAATTTTATCATGTAGTTGTATATATGTCAATTTAAAAAATTTCATTATAGTACACTTTATTCTCAAAGTGCACTATAGGTGTGTTTCGTATGCTGTGGACAAACTTTTTTTGAAATAATAAAACAAACTAAATCTCCCCGTAACTAAAGAAAAGTCCTTTACGCACTTTCAAGTAATTTTTTATTAAAAAAAATATATTTTTTGTTAAAAATAGTATATAATATCTATTATGAATTAAGGAGATATAAATTGAAAATCATAATAACTAGAAAAAAAATAAAAAATATAATTTTTAAAATTAATATTGATAAAACTATTTCTATTTCTGCACCATATTTTATATCTGAAAATAAATTAAATGAAATTATTGAAAGAAAAGATGAGTGGATAAAAAAGAAATTAAAAGAAATTGGAGAAAAACCCCCAATTGAATATTGTTTTTATTATTTTTTAGGAAAAAAAATACCTCTTCACAACAGTAGTAAAAAAGATATAGAAATTTATTTAAAAAAAGAAGCTCCTTTTATAATAGAGCCTATTATAAAAAAATATCTCAAACTTACTAATTTAAATATTAAGCACTCTAGTTATAAATTTATGAGAACTAGATGGGGAAGTTGTAATACTACAAAAAAATATCTTAATTTCAATATTTTATTATTAGGTAGCTCTCTGGACTCTATAGAATATATTGTTTTACACGAGATAGCTCATTTAAAATATCCTCATCACCAAGAGTCTTTTTGGAATTATATAAGTTTTTATATGCCAGATTGGAAAATTAGAAAAAATAAATTAATTAATTCTATCTTTGGATAGCTAAATTTTTATACTTTCATTTTCTAATTCTCTTAAAAAATCTTTTCCTAGAGAAGTTAGTTGTAAATCTTTTATAAATATTTTTATACAATTATTATTTTCATATCGTATACCACTTACAAAGTTATTTTCAATACAAAAATCTAAGAAATTAATAAAATCTTCTGATTCTATATCTTCTATACCTCCTAACTCCTCATTCTTTATTTTATTTAATATTTTTAACTTTTTTTTAATTTCCAAAAATTTCTCCTTTTATTAATTAAATAAAGATAAGATACGCCATATTTAAACCTCATTGATATAGGCTCAATTTTTATAATGTATGCAATTTTTTTTCATTTCTAAATATTTTACAATACGATTACTTAAAGCTATTCCATTTAGTTTTTTACCATTTTTTCCTAGTAGTACTTCTTCTTGTCCCTCTTTAAGAAGTATTTCACTCCATTTTTTTATATCTTCTTTAGATAACTTAGAAGATGAAATATATTTTTTTTCACTTTTATCTTTGTCTTTAATCTTTATACAACGCTCTCGCAGTTCTTTCCCCTGAATCACTACAGTTTCTTTTACTTCTTTTTTCTTTTGTTTCTTTTTTACCTTAATTTCTGTTTTTTCTACTTTTGCTATTTCTTTTTTTGCAAATAACGTTTTAAAAATATTTGAAAATATTTCTAACATACCCCCCCCTATAAACTCTTCTTTATTTACTTTCCAAAAATATTATAGACAATATTTTTTACAGTATACCGTTTTTTTCTAATTATTGCAACACTTTTCACTCTTATAATTCAATTTTTTTTTAATATTTTAATGTAAAATTAAATATTTTTATTTTTTCAATTTAATCGTTTTCTTTAATTCTATCTATACAAAGATTTGAGATGATTTCTAAAAAAAAATTGAAACTTTTCCTAAATAACAAAATAAATATTATAAATATTTTCTCCATTAATATTTTGTCTAATAATATTTTTAATTTAATATATAACTTGTTTACTCAATAAAAAAATGGATAATTTTTTTAAATTTATCCATTTTTATTGAGTAAAAATATTGACTTTATAAAATTAAATAATAAAAACACATTTTACTCCAATTTTTTTTGATATTTCAGCTAAAGTAATTAATTTTTTATCATTAGGTTCAATTAAATTTTTTTTCTCTTTATCTCTCACACCAATAGAGCGATATTTTATAATTTTATATATAATATTGCTATCATATATTATATTTGAAACTTTACTTACTGTTAGTTTATTATTTAAAATATTATCAATCACCACAGTTCTAACTTCATATAATTTTTCTATCTGTTTTAAAAAATTTAAATTTTTTAGAACAGATTTATTATCAGAGCCTGTAAGAGTAATATGTTCTTCTCTATTCCATGCCTTAATATCTAACATAAAATAATCAGTAATTTCTATAAATTTTCCATATTTTTTTTCACTTAAATCAACGCCTCCATTTGTATCAATAAAACAAGTTAGTTGAGACCATCTTCTTTTAACTTCAGTGAAAAATTCAGTAATATATTCATAATGTAAAGTACATTCTCCGCCACTTATTGTAACCCCTGTAATAAAAGGTTTGAGTTTTTCTACTTCTATTATAAGATTTGAAACACTCATTTTTTTTATTTTTGGAGATGAATTTATAGAACAAGCTTTTAAACATAAATCACAATGAATACAACTAGAAGCATTCCATATAACTTTTTTATCTTGAAAAGTTAAAGAGCTAGTCGGACATTTTTCTATGCAAAGAGCACAATTTATACATATATTTATTGTTTCGGGATTATGGCAATATTTACAATTAAAATTACATTTTTGTAAAAAAATTGCCATTCTATTTCCAGGTCCATCAACATTAGAAAATTTTATAATTTTATTTATATCACCGTATAGCATACTAATTTCTTCTTTTTCTTTCAAGGGATTTAGCATTATCTCTAGCACCTTTTCCTAAAATAGTTGTATCTCTTAATACCAGCTCTCCGTTATCTAATTTCTTCATTTCAGATTTTTTAACTAAATATCCTGTAACCCTAATAACATCACTAGAGTCACTGTATAAAGAAAAGAAACGTAATTTATTTTCAAAAGACCCTTTTATTATATCAGGTATTGCTTTAGGATTATTTTTATATGTATCATCAAATACAAATATATCTCCAATACCGCTAGGGCAATATAAGTGAAAAGGAGCAGATTGAACAATGTGCTCAAATATTTCTGGCTCTTCCCCTACTGGAACTCTGCAACCAGGACTTTCATTAACATCTGTGTCTATTCCCACTTGAGCGTGGAGTAAATGTAGGTTTTCAAAAAAAGATCCAGCATAAGGACTTTTATGTTTTTTTAAAATATCAGACATTTTTTTTATTATTTCAAGACCTAAGTTATTTGCTTCTTCAGAGTAACCAAATCTTTCATCTTGTTTTATACTTTGTAATAAATGATTAACACATTCAGCAAGACCTACAAAACCTAATAATCCTGTAAATTTTTCTTTTTCAATTAATCCTTCTTTTACAAGAAAATTACTTTCATAAAAGCCACTTTCATCAATAATAAATTTAGACCGTTCATCTATATAATCGAGAGTTTCTTTCATAACATTAGGTAAAATATTTTTTAAAAAATCATCTTTTGAAGTTGAAATTTTTGAAAGTTTCCCAAGTCTAATTCTCACAAGAGTATTAGCTCCACCCCCAACTTTTAATCCATTATAACAACTTACAACTCCATAATCTCCTTTAAAATCTTCTCTAAACATACTATCATTGGCAAAACTAGGTTTAGCAGTTTCTAAAGCAGTTTCAATAGCATTAATTGCAAATTTAGGAGAAGTTGCATCTGTATATTTTAATGTTAAATTGGGTGTTGGTAGTTGTAATTCTTTCATTACTTTTAATATAATAAGTCCAGCTTTTGTTTCTAAAGGACCTATGTTAGCATGACAAAATGAGTCAGTAATTGTGGAATCAATATGTTTTAAAAATAATTTTATTCCATGATAAGCTTCGTTTTCATCTTTGATAAAAGGTTCTAAAAGATAATCAATATTACCTAAAAATACAGGCATTGTTGTTATAGAAGGAACGTGTTTATATAAAATTAAAAGATTGTTTACTGCTTCCCAAATATCTTTTGGTTTATCTAAATTTAGAAATAAACTTCCTTGAATCATAAATTTTTCATAATCAGGAACAATGTATCTAGGTCTATAGGGAGTATTTCCTTCAAATAAATCACAAATAATTCCTTCATTTAAATAATATTTAAGTTTTTCACTTTTTTTAAGAACATTAACTTCCCCTTCAGCTAAACGAGCTAAAGTTATTATCTTTTGTTCAAAAGTTAATTTTTGACTTTTTATTGTCTCTAAAATCATTGTAAACCTCCTAAAATTTTGAATTATATATGAATTAAATAAATTTATTTATTCTATTATTAATGCTCCAGAAACAATATCCGTTTTTATTTTTTCAAGTTTAGTCATATTCTCTTTCCCAATTATTTCTTTGGTATATTTGAAATCTGTGACACCAACCCCACTTTCTTTAATACCAAATTTATGAGTTCCAGAAACAAATTTCCCTTCAGTGAGAGATTTAATAGTTTCAAAAATTGCAACGTCTACATTTTTAACCATAGATGTTAAAATTAAACCTGGTGCCAAACTATCTTGGTTTGAGTCCACTCCAATCATATAAGTATTCGTTTCTTTAGAGGCTTCTATAACACCTATTCCTGTAGCTCCTGCAGCTTGAAAAAGAACATCAGTTCCTTGCTTAATAAGTGATAGCCCTGCTTCTTTTCCCTTTACAGGATCATTAAATGGATTTTGCCCTCCAATATAAATATTTGATACTATAATATCAGGATTGATGTACTTAGCGCCTTTACTAAAACCTATTCCAAATTTTTCTATTGCAGGAACTTTTAATCCACCTATAAAAGCAATAGATTGAGATTTAGTCATCATAGCAGCTAGTGTTCCTACTAAAAATGACCCTTCTTCTTCTTTAAATACGATACTCTTAACATTATTTTCTTTTATTATATCATCAATTATAACAAATTTTATATTTGGAAATTCACTTGCAACTTTTTTAGCAGAAGTCGTCATTTGAAATCCCGTTGCAATTACTAAATCAAAATTATTATCTGCATACTCCCTTAAAAATTGTTCATCTTCTGCTGGAGATGAAGGTTCTATATATTTAAAAGTTATTCCGAGTTCTTTTTTAGCACGCTGTAGTCCTCTAAAAGCAGAATCATTATATGAGTTATCGCCTAATCCTCCAGTAGCTAAAACAATTCCTATTTTAAGTGGTTTCTCTTTTTTTGCATAACTGATATTATTAGAAAAAACTAGTAGGAATAGACCAAGTAAATTCATTAGTGTTAAAACTTTTTTCTTCATAGTTGTATAACCTCCATGTTTTATGTTTAAAAAATATTTTTTAGTTTCTCATACACTTCTTTAAAGAAGAATATATATACAAACAAATGTCAAAGTATTTGTAATATTAAAAAAAAAAATACAGAGCTAACTTTCTCTGTATCTTTTTTATACACTATTTTAATTTTAATATTTTATTGCAGAACTAGTAATATAAACTTGTCCTTCCATTATAATTCTAGCAGTTCTGTAAACTCCAAGTCGTTTGATATTACAAATTTCATTTTTGTATTCAGCAATAGATTCAACAAGAATAGATCCACCAGGATGTCCAATATGAAGTATGTCACTCTCTTTTCCTTTTTCACTTAATAAATCATAGACTATACTTCCTTTTATTCTTGCGATAGCCCCTGTAGCCACTGTTCCTGTTACTGGATAAGTTTTATGCATTTTTAGCATGAAGGTAAGTCTGGATACAATATCAATCTCTTCTTTTTTTATTTCTATACCGTTAAAACATTTATAATTTTGCGATTTGCTAACCATTGCAAAAAATGGTTGATAAGGAGTTTTAATAGCCGCTTCTTCCCAAAAATTAACTAATCCTAATTTCAAACAAATCTCCCCTCTAATTCGCTCTATTTTATTCATTAATTCTTTATTGTTATCTATTTCCAAAGCTGTTTCAGTTCCTTTTAGCCCTAGTTTTTCCGCTTCTATAAAAATAACTATATTTCCTGCATCAACAATAGATACTTCAAAAGATTCATTTTCTATCTTTATAATATCTTTTACATTTCCAGTGGGAAGAAGCTTTCCAGTTATTCCTCCAACAACATCAGACCAGTTAAGAGTAATTTTAGCACCAGTTCCTGGAACACCATCTATTGAAAAATCTCCATTTACTTGTGCTTTTCCGCATTTAACAGGAACTTCAACTTCTAAAATTCTATTTGTATTAGTTAAATGCACTTTAACTTTTGTGATAGGACTTATTGCTTCTACAAGACCATTATTAATGGCATACACTCCTACTCCAGCAGATATATTTCCACAATTTCCTCCGTAATCAACAAAATTTTCAACTAAACTAACCTGACCAAAAGTATAATTTATATCTGCATCTTTTCTAGTTGAAGGACCTACTATAGCAAGTTTACTAGTTAAGGTATCAGCACCACCTAACCCGTCAATTTGTCGTGTATCTGGACTTCCAAAAATTGATAAAATAATTTTATCTCTTAATTTTTGCTCCTTAGGAAGTTCGTTTTCCATTATAAAAATACCTTTACTTGTTCCCCCTCTAACGATAGAACATTTAATTTGAAATGCCTCATTATTCATAATTATTTCCTCCTTTATTTAAAATATTTTATTTTATATTATTTCATTTGAATATATTATATTATCATTTACAATAGTATTAATAATTTGAATATCTTTAATTAATAAGGGGTCACATTGATAAATATCTTCAGATAATACTACAAAATCAGCAAATTTTCCGATTTCGATAGAACCTAATATCTTTTCCAGTTTATATTGATATGCACAATGAATAGTTGAGGATTTTAATGCTTCTTCAACTGAAATCCTTTGATTTTCACCAATTATTTTTCCACTAGTTGAAATTCTATTAACAGCTGACCAAATTATTTTTAAAGGATCCATAGGAACTACTGGTGAATCTGAATGAAGAGTGAAAATTATATCTTTATCTAAAGCACTTTTACAAGGACTCATTCTCATGGCTCTTTCTGGTCCCATAAAAATATTTGTATGTCTGTCTCCCCAATAAAATGTATGTAAAATATAGAAAGAAGGAATAACACCTAATTTTTTCATTCTATCCAATTGGTCTTCTCTAGCCATTTGAGAATGAATTACAACATGTCGTGAGTCAGGTAAAGGGTTTTTTCTTTGAACTTCATCAAAAGCATCTAATATATCATCAATAGCAGCATCACCATTTCCATGTATATAAACTTGTTCTCCTTTATCATGAAATGTTTTAACTGTTTTTGTTAATTCTTCTAAAGGCCACATTGAATATCCTCTATAATCAGAGTTTTTATCTTCTGGAACTTTATAATAAGGTTTAGTTAAATAACCTGTATATCCTTGAATAGAACCATCTTGATAGGTTTTTCCTGTTCCTTTCATCAGCATATTATCAAAATTGAAATTATCAAGCTTATCAATCAATGCAATATTTCTATTTAATATTACTCTAGATTTGATGATATTATTCAATTGTCCATATTTTAATAATTCAACTTCTTTTACTGTTCTTGTTGCTCCTGTACTAGCTGTTGTTACACCTGCTTTTGAATAAATCGTATTTGCAGTTTTAATGGCTATTTTTTCATCTTCAACTGTAACTTTTGCTAAATATAAATTTAATAAATCTAGTGCTTCTTCTATTATTCCATTCACTCTTCCATTTTTGTCTTTAACAAAAATACCATCAGCAGGATTTTTTTCAAATTCATCTATTCCTAACATTTTTAGTCCCATAGTATTTAAAAAATGAATATGTCCTGAAATATGTCTAATAATTATAGGGTGTAAAGTGGATACTTTATCTAAATCATTTCTAGTTAATAATCGACCATTTTCTAAGTTTGAATCATCAAATCCAAACCCTTTAATCAATTTTCCTTCTTCAACTACCGAAGTTCTTTCTTTTATTTTCTTTAATACATCATCAAATTTTTTAATATTTCCAATAGGATAGCTATTTAAATTTATTTCTGTACCTTCCCTTAAACCAACTTGAAAATAATGACTATGTGCATCAAAGAAACCTGGGATTAGAGTTTTACCTTTTAGATCAAAAAGAGAGGCATTTTTGTACTTACCTATAACATCACAAGTTTTTCCTAAATCTTTAATAATACCATCCTTAACATACACAGCTTCTACATATTTTTCATTGCTAAAAATAATAATTTTTCCACCATAATAAATAGTTTCTTTCATTTTACTCCTCCTTATAAGTTTATATGAAAATTTTCATGATAAACATTCCTAATGAAGCGTTCAAAATTGAAATTATAAAAAAAACAGCATAGTCATTTGCTTTAATATTAATAGGACCTAAAAGTCGTCCCATATATTGGATCTGAGCCCCCATTAACATAATAGCAGGAAATATTATTGTTATCTCTTTACTTGTGACAATATTTAAATCAAAAAGTCCAATAAGTACTCCTACGCCTCCAGCCATAGAGAGCCAAGCACTTAAAAGTACGGTAATTGTTTCACCTGGCAATCCAAAAATCCCCATAATTGGTCCAAATATTTTCCCTATATAGAACAATAGATTTGTAACTTTTAAAATTTTTATAATTATAAAGGCCATCATAACATTAGGAATTATGTTGTTGACTCCTATATCAAAACCTTTTCGGCAACCTTCAATAAAGTAATCAAGAATATTCTTTTTCATGATATTCCCCCTTTAGCTAGATTTCTTTTCTTATAAAATTCACATAAACTCTCATAACATTAGCACCAAAAAACTTTAAAATAAAAATTATAATTAAAGGAAAACCAATTGAAACATCAATATACTCAAATAAGGCTGACATAACAGCAAAATAATTAACGATAGTTCCTCCTCCAGAAAAAGCAAATGCTGCAGCAATATATTTTTCTTTTGATGTGATTAATTTTTTATCTTCCAAAGTATTGATAATTCCACCAGCTGCATCCATACTTTGCAAACTAGTAATTAATACAACTGAAAAAACACCAGATATTCCTAATAATGGTTTTAAAATAGGAGATAGTAGTTTTTCTCCTGCTTTTAATCCCCCATATTCTTCTACAACATTAACTATACCAAGAGCAAACATTACTGCTGGAACAAGTCCTAAAGCAAATAAAAATCCATGTTTAGCACCGTCACCACCTATTCCTTGAAAATTAGTAGTATTTTTAGTCATAATTCCAAAAGTTCCACTTAAAGTTGAAAAATCAAAGACTTTTAATATTCCTTCATATGATGAAAAAATACCTGAAAAAAAAATAATTATAAAAAACAAAGCTAAATATCCTTTAAAAAAATTATTTTTTTTCATAACTCCTCCTTAATTCACTTTATGAAATTCTCCTTAATTTACTTTTTATTTTCTTTTAAATAATTAATTAATCCATCTTGTTCTACAAGTTTCATTATATGATGTGGTATTTTTTCACAGATATATTCTTCTTTTTTGTTCACATTATAAATAACTCCATTTAAATAATCTATTTCTAATATATCAAACATCTCTATTTTTTCACTTTCTGAGCATTGAATAGCTAAAATTCCAAGATTAATGCAATTTCTATAAAATATTCTTGCAAAAGATTTTGCTATAATAGTTTTTATTCCTAATTCTTTTAGCATTAGTGGTGCAGTTTCTCTACTAGAGCCAGAACCTAAATTTTCTTCAGCAACAAAAATATCTCCTACTTTACAAGTAGTAGAAAAATTAATATCCACAGGACTCATAGTATATTGTGCGGCTTCTTTAATTGAAAGTTCCATGTACACTGGTGGAGATATAATATCAGTATTAATGTTATCTCCATATTTCAAACTTCTTCCTTTAATTCTCATCATATGAACGAACCTCCTTTCATTAATATTTCAGGATCTGTAATTTCTCCAGTAATGGCAGAAGCAATAACTGTAAGAGGAGAAGCTAAGTAAACAGAACTTTTTTTACTTCCCATTCTACCTATGAAATTTCTATTTGTTGAAGAGATGCAAACCTCATCTTCTCCCAATGCTCCAGAGTGTATTCCTAAACATGCACCACAACTAGAGGCTAAAATTGTTGCTCCTGCTTCTGATAATGTTTCCAATATTCCATCTTTAGCACATCTATTCCAAATTTCTTTTGAGGCAGGTGAAATTAAAAGACGTATCCCCTCTGCAATTTTTTTTCCTTTTATGAAATCCGCTGCAATTTTTAAATCATTATATCTTCCACCTGTACATGAACCTACATAGGCTTGATCTATCTTAATCCCTTTAATATTTTTGACTTCAGTTACGTTATCTACTTCGTGTGGACAAGAGCAAAGAGCTTCTAATTTTTCAACATCTATTGTTATAATCTCAGAAAATTTCCCCTCATTATCTTTTGTTAAATATTCAACATCATTTTTTTTTATTTCTAAATTTAAATTATTTAAATAATTTTCTGTTATTTTATCAAACTTCATAATTCCATTTTTAGCTCCAGCTTCAACAGCCATATTTGTAATACATAATCTTTCATCCATAATTAAATTATCAATAGTATCTCCTGAAAATTCTATAGCTTTATATGTTGCTCCTGCGTGTCCTATTTTTTTTATTGCAGCTAAAACTAAATCTTTCGCCATAATATGTTTTTTCATTTTTCCATTAAAATTTACTCTTATTGTTTCTGGAACTTTTAACCATATTTGTCCAGTGGTCAAAACACCAAGCATTTCAGTAGAACCTATCCCAGTTGAAAAAGCTCCTAGTGCACCATAAGTACAAGTATGGCTATCAGTTCCCACTATAACTTCCCCAGGAAGAACTCTCATTTTTTCCACCATAACTTGATGGCAAGGACCTGAAAATTCATAATAATGTTTAACTCCATATTCTTTTGCCCAATCCCTTGTAAATTTTACTATATTTGCTTGCTGAGCATTTGCTGGTGGAGTATAGTGATCAGAGATAATCGTTACTTTTTCTGGATTCCAAATTTTAAAATCAAATTTTTTCATTTTTTCTGCGATTTCAATTCTTGGTCCAAGAATATCATCCATCATTGCTTTATCCACATCTACCCAAATTATTTCTCCAGCACTTACTTTATTTAATTTAGCTGCTTTTGCTAAAATTTTTTCTGTTAATGTCATAAACCCTCCAAATTATTTATAAGAAGTAAAACTAAACCCGCCGATAAGAATAAACAAAACTACCGCAATCATATTAATCATTGAAATAATAAAAAGTTTTTTAAATTTTTCTACAAAATCATCTTCTTTTAATTTGTAATTTTCTGAGTAAGAAGCCATGACAAATGCACCACCTGTTGAAACAGGACTTAATCCTGCAGGAGAAGAACCATTAATAATTGCTGATATTAAAAGTGAAGCAGGAACTAAGTTTTGAAAACCTAATCCTTCTTGAATTATAGGAATAGTAGGAATCATTGTAGGCATAACAACACCAGATGTTGAACTAAAAAGTGACATTACACCAGATGTTAATCCTAAAATTGGTCCTGCAGTTTTTGGAGACATTAAAAGTGTTAGAAGGTCTGCCAAAATTTTTATTCCTCCTAAAATAACAACCAAATTCATAAGAATCCCCATTCCAGATATTAATAGTAGAGTATTCCAAGGTATTGAATTTAAAGCATCTTTTTCTTTTCCTATTTTTAATAAAATTAAACATACACTTATTAAAAAAGATAAAAATCCTATATTTATACTAAATGCTGCTACGCCGATAACCATAATAAAAATTGAAAGAAGTGTAATTTTTTGTTCTTTATTAAAATAAAATTTTTCTTTTTCTTTTATAATAGTTTTTAACTTATATCCTTTTAGGAAAAAATAAGAAATAAAACCTGCAAAGGCTGTAGCTAAAAAGGTATTGAGAGTCATAGTACTAGCTATATTTCCCATTATTCCTGCTTTACTAGCTAGTTCTAAACCTATTATTCCTGTGGGAGCCCATGGAACAATTCCTCCACCAATTGCCCCTAGTTGTCCCATAGTAGTGAGTAAAAACGGATCTGAATCCAGTTCTTTAGCTAGAGGAATTCCAAATAGTGCTGATAATGCAAAACCAGCAATTGTACCTGCTCCTAAAAAACTAATAAAGTACATAACAATATACATCATAATTGGCATTAAATAAGTTCGCTTTCCACAAGTAGCTGTCATTTTTTTTACAATTAATGTTAAGGTACCATTATGCTGAGCTATACCAAAGAGCATACTCACTCCTGCTAGCATAATAAATAGAGATGTATTAAAACCTTTTAGTATATTATTTGTAGAAATTCCACCTAGATATCCTAAGACTAAAGAGAAACCCAAAGCTAAAACTCCTATATTCATTTTTTTCTTAAAACCAACTACAATAGTAAAAATTAAAAATACCAAAGAAGTAATTGCAATTCCCATAAATCATCTCCTTTTTTATAATGTTAAATCAATCTAAATAAACCCGATAGAGAAGTTATTACTAAAGTCTAATTGTATTTATTGAAAAAAAACTTCTAAAAGAAATTGTGAATAGCAATAATAGTTACTTTCTCTGGATTCCAAACTTTTAAATTTAATTTTTTCTACAATTTTAATTTTTGAATCAAGAATATCATTCATCATTTCTTTTTCAACATCAAAACAAATTATTTTATAAGCAGTGAGTTTTTATAATTTAGCTGCTCTTGCTAAAATTTTTTCTGTTAATACTATAAAACTTTTAAAAAATTATTCTATAAAAATTAAATTTTTTAGAACATCTTTTTTAAATAAACAAATAATTTCCTGGACCAATTGGAAGATTAAAAATAAACCAAATTATTAACATGATAAGCCATGAAAGCAGTGTCGCGATAGAATAAGGTAGCATAAGAGAAATTAAATTCCCAATTCCTGATTTTTTATTATATTTCTGTAAAAAAATTAATATTACTGCAAAATAAGACATTAAGGGTGAAATAACATTTGTACTAGAATCACCTATTCTAAAAATAAGTTGTGTAAACTCAGGAGAATATCCTAATTGATAGAACATAGGAATAAAAACTGGTGCCATAATTGACCATTTAGCTGAAGCAGATCCCATAAATAAATTAATAAAGCAAGTTAATAAAACAAATAATATAATTAGTGGAATTCCGACAATATTAAAAGATTTTAAAAATGTAGCTCCTTTTACAGCAAGAATTATTCCTAAATTAGTATAATTAAAGTAGGATATAAACTGAGCAGCAAATAGTGCTAAAGCCAAAAATCCACCCACTCCACTTAGGGATTTTATCATCATAGTAGCAATATCGTTGCTACTTGATATTTTTTTATTTATAATACCAAAAATAGTTCCAGGTATCATAAAAAACAACATCATAGTAGGAACTAAACCATTTGATAAATAGAAATCTAATTTTCCATTTACCCTTAATATTCCATTTTTAGGAATACATAAAATTAATAATAAAATTATAAATAACAATAGTGAAATACCAGCATAAAACAATCCTTTTTGATTTTCAGCTGTGATAGATTCATTTATATTTAAAGAATTTTCTGTATCATTAACACCATCATATTTTCCTAATCTAGGCTCTACAATTTTTTCAGTTATAATTGTTCCTATAAATGTTATTAAAAATGTAGAAGCAATCATAAAATACCAATTTGAAGTAGCTAAAACTTCTAAAGAAGGGTTTAAAATTTTTATAGCTTCTGTGCTAATTCCTGAAAGTAAAGCATCTCCAGGACCTAACAGTAAATTAGCAGCAAATCCTCCTGATACTCCAAAGAAAGTAGCAGCAAAACCTGCTAAAGGATGACGCCCCATCCCTTGAAAAATTTTTGCTCCTATGGGAATTAAGACCAGATAACCTAAAGCATCAGAAGCCACATTTGACATAACTCCTAAAAAAACTAAAACAACAGTTATAAATTTAATATTAGTTGCTCTTATTATTTTTTTTATAATTAATTCTAAAAGACCACTATCTTCAACAATACCAATTCCAACAATTGTAACTAATAGCAATCCTAAAGGTGCATAGTTCACATAATTTCTAACAAATGAAGAAAATAAATACCTAATTCCTTCAGGATTTAGAAGATTTTTTACATAAACAGTCATTTCTTCTATAGTATTAGTATTTCTATTAAAACCAGTATAAGTGACATTTATATTAAAATAATTTAATACACTAGATAAAAGTATAGTTATTACTCCTAAAATTAAAAAAAGAATTACAGGATGTGGCAGCATATTACCTATTTTTTCAACAAAATTTAAAAAAAAATCTAAATAATTTTTTTTTTTAGTCTGAGACATTATTTATCACCTAGCCCTAGCCTTATATTTACTATTTCTGTCATTATTTTTTCTCCAATTCCAAGGGCTTCTCTTTTAAAAATCATTTTTTCATGATGGAGTCCTGGATATGCTTCAGCTCCAATACCTATATATGATGCTTTACAACCTAAATGTTTTCTAAAATAATGAAAATCTTCACCACCATAATTATATAGTTTTCCAGAGCTCTTTCCTAAAACTTTTACAATAGCTTCTTTACAACTTTCTATAATTTCTTCATCATATTCAGCAGCGATAACCTCTCCAAAAGAGACAAGTTCTGCACTGGCCCCTATTGACTGAACAGAATACATAACAGCATTTTTAACTTTTTCTTTTATTTCTTCTATAATAAAATTAGTTTCAGCTCTTAAATCTAACGCTAAAATTGCTTCAGAAGGAATTTTATTATATGTTCTTCCTTCAACAGAAATATTAGTAACTTTTATAGAGTGAGGAACAACAGGATTAATTCTTATAGCATTTATTGCATTTGTAGCTATAACTGCGGCGTCTAATGCACTTATACCTAGATGAGGTCTAGCACCATGGGAAGAAAGTCCAGTTATTTTATATCTCATTTGAACTGTTGCACTATGAAAAACAGCTTCTGAAGCTTCACCTAATTTCATATCTTCAATTGGTCTTATATGACACCCCACGATTTCATCTATTTTTCCTAATCTTTTATCTTTCATCATCTCAAGAGCTCCCCCTACCAATTCTTCAGCGGGTTGAAAAATAATTTTTAATTTACCTTTTTTTATACCTAGCTCTTTACAATTTTTTGCAGCGGCTAAAACTATTGCACAATGAGAATCGTGACCACAAGCATGTATATTTTTAACTTCTCCATCAACAATAAATTCTAAAGCATCCATATCTGCACGAAGAGCAAGAGTAGGTCCTTCTTTTTTTGAATCAAGAATTCCTAAAACACCAGTTTTACCAATATTTTCAAATACTTCATAACCTATTTTTTTTAATTCTTCTGCTAAAATTTTAGATGTTTTAAATTCTTCAAATCCTCTTTCTGGAATAGCGTGTAGTATATCAAAAAAACTTTCAACATATGACATATTATTAACCTCCTATTTTTGATGAGAATTTTATTTTACAACAATCTAAATAAACCCGATAGAGAAGCAACTAGAACAAAATACAGCACAGAATACACTCCAACCCAACAAAAGAGCACCGTATGGCGATACCTATAATAAAAATAAAATCATAAAATCTCTTAAACCTGGATTCATAAAATTCCTTCATCATTATTTTGATAAACACTTATTTCTACTAAGTTTTTATCAGGATCTCTTAAATAAATACTATCAATATTTCCCACTGCTCCAGTTCTAGGAACTATTCCCTGTTCAATTTCAATATTTTTACTCATAAGTTCTTCATAAATAGAATTTATACTTCCTTCAGCAATCAAACAAATATCGGCACTTCCCACAGTTACATTTCCAGCAGCAGGAAGAAATTCTCTCTTTCCACAATGAATATTTATTTTTTGATTTCCAAATTTAACTGCGTATCGATTATTAGCATCATCTAGCTCCATTCCTAAAATATTAACATAAAAATTTAAACATTCTTTAATATTTAATGTAGTAATTACAATATGATCAAAGTTTTTAATTTTCATAAATTTCTCCTCAAATTTAATTAAAAAACAAATTACATAATTCCAATAATTATTCCACTAATAATCATTATTATTGAGATTACCAATAAATATTTCAATGAAAATTTAATATGATCTTTTAATTCAACACCTGCCAACCCAACAGCCAAAAAAGTTGTAGGAATACAAGGGCTAATAACAGTTCCTATATTTTGCCCCACCAACATTGCTAAGCCTACTTTTAAGGGATCACCTCCTAAATTAGTTGTGACTTCACCTACAACTGGAAGTAAAGAATAATAATAAAGATCCGGGCTAAATGCCATTCCTATAAGGGAACCTAAAAGCCCAAAAATACGACCAATTTGGGGTAAAAAGCTATTAGGTAAAAAATCTAATACAATAGTTGCCAGTGCTGTTGTCATACCAGTTTCTTTAAAAATCCCTAGAAAGATTCCCGCCGCCAAAAAAGTACTAGCAGTTCCTAATGCTGTTGATGCATGAGCTAGAATTCGTTCATTTTGTAATTTTAATCCTTTATAATTAATAACTAGTGCAATGGCAGTGGCAACTAAAAAAACAAAATAGCTAGGTATTTTAGAATTTAGTATCATAAAACTTATAATAGAAGCTGTTAAAATTAAGTTAATGATTAATAGTTTTGGACGTTTTAAAAGAGAAGGTTCATCTGAAGTTTGTTTCAGTTTTTCAGTAACTATATTTTCAAAATAACTATTACCATAAAGTCCTATTAGACGTTTTTTATCTTGATATCCAAAAATAATAGCGAGTAATAATCCCAAAAACATTCCTAAAATTTCAATGGGAAGAATTAACTTCCATAATTCTTGTGGTGTTACTGGAACGCCTAGATTAGTAACAGTAGTTGCTGTTCTAATGATAGTCCCTCCCCAAGGAATCATATTCCAAGAACCAGTAACAACACCTATTATAGTTAGCATGGCAAGAATATTTAATTTTAATTTTTTAAAAATAGGTAACATGGCAGGGATAGTGATTAGATACGTGGTTGCAGTAGCTCCATCCAATTGTGAAACTAAGGCAATTAATGCAGTAGCTAAATAAATCATAACAGGATTTTTTCCTGAGATTTTGACCAAAAAAGTTACTAAAGGATCAAACATTCCTGCATCACTCATAATTCCAAAATAAATAATAGAAAATATAAATAACGTTGCATTTTTCATTGTAGAATCAATTCCATTAGTCGACCATGAAATCATTGTGGATATTTGCTGACTAATGGGAATTATTTCTTTTCCTACTTTATTAAAAGCTCCACTTAGAATCAAAATAAACGTTGCAATAATTGGAAGTATAACAAAGGCAACAATAGGAGAAACTTTGTTTGTTAAAAGTAGATACATCATTGAAATAATTAATATTAAAGCTACAATTGCAATCATGAAAACCTCCTTACTTTATATTATTTATTATTTTGCCCTTTAAAAATCCTTGAATATTTTTTATAGCTATATTCATTAATCGTTCTCTTGATTCTTTAGGTGCCCAAGCAATATGAGGAGTCAATATGCAATTTTTAGCATTAAATAGAGGATTTGTTTCTTCTATTGGCTCCTTGGAAACCACATCAGCAGCAAAATATCCAATTTTACCTGTATTTAAAGCTTGAGCTACATCATCTTCTTTAATTAATCCACCTCTAGATGTATTAATTAAAATTACTCCATCTTTCATTCTCTTTATTGTTTCATTATTTATAAATTCTTTATTTGATTCAAATAGAGGGCAATGCAATGTAATTATGTCAGAATATTGTAAAAGATTATCTAAATTTACATATTTTCCACCAAGCTCAATTATTTTTTCATTTTTGTATTCATCAAAGACTAAAATATTCATTCCAAAAGATTTTGCTATAGGAATATTCTCCATTCCTATTTTCCCAGCACCTATAATTCCTAAAGTTTTTCCTTCTAATTCAATTAGGGGATAATTCCAGAAACAAAAGTCATTTTTTTTCTTCCATTCTCCTCTTTTTACTGCAAGATTATGCTCCCAGGAATGATGAGCAATTTCAAGAATTAATGCAAAGACTAACTGAACAACAGATTTTTGACTATATCCAGGTGTCGTTGTTACAACTATATTTTTTATTTTTGCATAATCTGTATCTACATTATCATATCCAGCAGCTAAGACTCCAATATACTTAATATTAGGGCAACTATCTATAATTTCTTTCGTTATTTTTGTTTTATTAACTATTACAATTTCTGCTTTTCCAATTCTTTCTACTATCATTTCTTTAGAAGTTCTATCATAAATTTTAACTTCTCCAAAAGTATTAAATTTTTCCCAAGACAAATCTCCTGGATTTAAAGTATAACCATCTAAAATAACTATTTTCATTTTAAGCCTCCTATAATTAAAAACAAGATAACTTTGTATCAATATTTATATGATGTCCACTGTAAGTTCCCGTTATCGTTTTCTTTGCATATTTGGCAATTTCTAATAATTTTATAAAATCAATATTAGTTTTTATATTCATTTTTTCTAACATATATATAAAATCTTCCGTGGATAAATTCCCTGAAGCACCTGGTGCAAAAGGGCAACCTCCCATTCCGCCAATAGATGACTGTACATGAGTAATTCCACTCTGAATAGCTGTTAATGAATTTACCATTCCCATATTTCTAGTATCGTGAATATGGATATGAAACTCTATTTCTGGGAATTTTTTTAATAAGGTAGTTACAACTTCGCTAACTTGAAGAGGGTAAGCTACCCCAATAGTATCACAAAGATTAACAATTTTTATTCCCAATGTTTTAGCTCTTTCTACATAATTGATAACTTGTTCTAAGGTTACTATTCCATCAAAAGGACACCCAAAAACTGTTGCAGCATCAAGGTTCACTAACATTTCTGGAAAATCATTTATTATTTTTTCAAGTTCGTTAAAAGACTCATCAAGTGTTCTATTCACATTAGCTTTATTATGACCTTCTGAAACCGAAATCACATACGTTATTTCACGAAGACCAGAGTCAAAAGCTCTTTTAGCACCAATATAATTAGGAGTAAGAGCATAAAATCTTTTATCTTTATATTTTTCTAAAAAATATTTTATAATAATTTCAGCATCTTTCATTTGCTCAATATGCTTTGGAGAAACAAAAGAAGTAAGTTGAATTCGATTAGTTCCTGCCTCAATAATACCTTCAATTATTTTTATTTTTTCTTCTGTGGGAATAAAACCTTTAACATTTTGAAAACCATCTCTTGGTCCTATTTCAATTATTTGAATTTCTTTCGAGTTCATTTTACCTCCTTTATTTTATATATAATTAAAATACATTACTCTCTTTCATTTTTTGAATTTCACTATCAGATAAATTTAAAATTTCTTTACAAATTTCTTCTGTATGTTGTCCTAATGTAGGGGCAGGAGTTCTTATTTCTGCAGGATTTTTACTAAATTTCAGATGATTTCCTGTTATTTTCATTTTACCAGCTATAGGATGTTCTATATCTACAAACATCTCTCTTGCAATAACTTGAGGATCTTTTACAATTCTATCAATAGTATTTATAGGTGCGGCAGGAATTCCTTTCTCTAAAAGTAAAGTTACAGTATCATCTATAGTTTTTCCTACTAACCATTCTTCTATAATTGATTTTAGAAGAGCGTGATTTTGAACTCTTTTTGCATTAATACTAAATTTTTCATCATTAATTAATTCTGTTTTTTCCATACAAATTGCCAATAATTTAAATAATTTATCATTTCCGCACCCAATAACTAAACTTCCGTCGTCAGCTTTAAAAGAATCATAAGGATATACAGATTCATATCTATTTCCTATCTTTTCTGGATTTTTACCAGTTGTTAAGTATATTTGAGTTATTATTTCCAGTGAAGATATTACCGAATCAACAAGAGCAACATCAACTTTCTGTCCTATACCTGTTTTTAATTTATGCACATAAGCTCCTAAAACTCCAATAGAAACAGAAAGCCCTGCTAAAACATCAGCCATAGCAGTACCAGTTCTAGTTGGTTCTCCACCTGGCCAACCTGTTGTACTCATAAGTCCACCCATAGCTTGACCAATAATATCATATCCCGCTCTTTCTTTATAAGGACCTGTGTGACCAAATCCAGATACACAACCATATATAATTCCTGGATTTATTTTTTTTAATTCTTCATACCCAAGTCCTAATTTTTCCATTGTTCCTGGTCTGAAATTTTCCAATATAATATCTGATTTTTCTAATAATTTTATGAAAAGTTTTTTTCCTTCTTCTGTTTTAAGATTTAAGGTCATCCCTTTTTTATTTCTATTAAGGTTCATATAATAAGCACTTTCACCCTTAACAAAAGGAGCAAAACTTCTACTATCATCTCCTTTTTTTGGAACTTCAATTTTAATTATTTCTGCTCCCATGTCTCCTAAAAGCATTCCGCAATAAGGTCCTGCTAAAACACGAGTCAAATCTAAAACACGTACACCATCTAAAACACCCATTAATTTCCTCCTTTTTCCTTTATGTCGACTAGTCGTTAATATATTTATATTATATATTTTTTCATTTGTCAAGTTTTTTATTTGATTTTAAGTTATACAGTTTTATAAAAGAACAAAACGGCTTAAAGCTGACCAACTTAAATTCTGACAAGATATGAAGTTTTAAGTGAGTTGATTGTTCTTTAAAAAAAATTATGTTATAATAATTAAACAAGAAATAAAAAAAGAAATTTAAGAGGTAAAATAATGCAACTTTGTACAATGGAAAAAGAAGAACATGAAAATATTAAAAATTATATTTATCGAGTTTTAAAAAGTAATATCATGAGTTTATTTTTAAAACCTGGAGAAAAAATTACTGAAACTGAATTACAAATTTTTTTTAAAACTAGTCGTTCTCCTATAAGAGAAGCTCTAGTTAAACTTGAAAAAGAAAATTTAATAGAAATTTTTCCTCAAAGAGGAACTAGAGTTTCATTAATTGATTTAAATTTAGTTGATGATAGTCTTTTTATGAGAAAAATATTAGAAAATGAAGTTATGAAGTTAGTTTTAGATAAAAAAGATGAAAAAAAAATAATACTGAAAAAATTAGAGGATAATTATATTTTAATGAAAAAACTTCTTGATTTTGAATTAAATACAGATAATTTATTAGAATTTTTTTATTTAGATAATCTTTTCCATGAAAATATCTTTGAATATATAGGGCGAAAAAATGTTTGGGAAACACTCATATTTATAGGAACACATTATGAACGATTTAGAGTTTTAGAAATTGTAGAAAAAGCAAGTATTTCTTTTACACTAGAACAACACACTAGAATAATAAAAAGTATAAAAAATAGTGATTACGATATTGTTAGTTCCCTTAAAACACTTCATATTGGAAATTTTAATCATAGTTTTCAACACGTTTATAATAAATATCCTGATTTTTTTATTAATTCACTAAATGGTATAGGAAGTAATAAAAAGTCCTAAAATTTATATTAATTTATTTTTTCTTATAATTTTTATGATATAATTTAAAATATCAAAATATAATATAATTGGGGGTATTATTCATGAACAATTTTACATTTTATAATCCAACAAAAATAATTTTTGGAAAAGGTGAATTAACGCAACTGGATAGTTTAGTTCCTAAAAATTCAAAAGTGTTAGTTCTCTATGGTGGAGGCTCAGTTAAAAAATTTGGAACTTTGAATATTGTTTTTGAAGAATTAAAAAAATCTCCTAGAGTTCTATTTGAGTTTGGTGGAATTGAACCTAATCCAAAATTTGAAACACTTATGAAAGCGGTGGAAATATGTAGAAAAGAAAAAATTGAATTTCTTTTAGCAGTTGGAGGTGGTTCTGTAATGGATGGAACTAAATTTATATCCATAGCAGTATCAGCAAAAGAATACGTAGGAAGAGAAAAAGAATTAGTTTATAGTGGTCATAATGGAGTTACTCTAAAATCAGCATTACCTATTGGTACTGTTGTTACTTTACCAGCTACAGGGTCAGAAATGAATAGTGGTGGAGTTATTACCTTGGGAAAAGACAAACTTGCGATTAGTAATCCATTAACATTCCCTGTATTTTCAATATTAGACCCCACTTTAACTTATACATTACCACCTACTCAAGTAGCAAATGGAATTATAGATACTTTTATACATACAATTGAACAATATTTAACTTACCCTATAAATGCAACATTTCAAGATAGAACTTCAGAAGGTATTCTTAAAACTATGATTGAAATAGGACGTAAAACTATTGATAATCCAACAAATTATGATTTAAGAGCAAATCTTGTTTGGAATTCTACAATGGCACTTAATGGGCTTATAGGTGCTGGAGTTCCTCAAGATTGGAGTACTCATATTCTCGGACATGAACTTACAGCTGTTTTTGGAATTGATCATGCTAAAACTCTTGCAGTGGTTTTACCAGCTCTCTGGAAAGTTAGAATAGATAAAAAAGAGGAAAAATTAGCACAATATGCTAAAAGAGTTTGGCATATTACAGAGGGAACAACAAGAGAGAAAGCTTTTAAAGCTATTGAAAAAACAGAAGAATTTTTTCAAAATTTAGGAATAAGTACTAAACTTAGCGATTACGGTGTTACAGAAAAACAGTTAGAAGAGGTAGTTGAAGGTTTAATAAGACATAAATTTATAGCTCTTTCTGAAACTGGAGATTTAACACCAAAAATTGCAAAGGAAATTTATTTAAAAGCTCTTTAGAAGAATTAGAGGCTAGAATAGTGGAATTAGATAAAAATGGTACTTATATAACATTTTGCTCAACCAATAGAAGGTCAGGAAAAGCTAATGAAATTTTAGTAGCTAGTGGATTTGAAAATATTTATTACGATACAGTGGGAAT
>JBOFUX010000020.1:0-18157 GCA_051652785.1 Fusobacteriaceae bacterium
TGATAAAATTAAAGCTGACGCTGAAAAAACTACTAGATTTTATTTAAATGATCATTCAAGTTTTAATAGAGGTTTTATGCCAAGTTTAAAATTTAAATATAAAGATAACAGAGTAAGAATAGGAAGATTTAGTGTAGATTCTGCTTATGGAGGGTGGGACTATGAAATTCCTACAATAACTAGTGGCTCAGTAAGAACACTACCTAATATGAAAGAAGGAGTATTTTATTCTGGTAAATTAACTGATAAATGGAATATTTATTCCATGGTAACTTTTAGAGATTCTAATTCATTTAGTGTACAAAAGTGGGAAAAATCTGGGTTTAAAAATAGATATGGAGAAACAACGGATAAGCAACCACACTATTCTTTAGCTTCTATCTATGATAATAAAGATTGGATTTTAAAATTAGGTGTAGGAGTTCAAGATGAAGTTAGAAATGAAATTTCAGGAGTTATTACTAGAAATATAATAAAAGAATCTGGAGAAATGTATATAGTTAATTTGTTAGGATATTATGCTGAGTTAGATGGCGAAACTAAAAAAGAAGCATCAAATTATAAAGGAATGGATGCAGAAAAATTACATATACTTTCAGCTCAAATGTTTTATATAAATGGAAAGTTTAACAACTGGGTTTCAATGGGTTATGTAAGTGATAGGGTTTCACCAACTTCAGGAATTAATACTGATATGACGTATGTAGGGGAGCAAAGTATAGATAGAAATTTAACAGATCAGTATTCTTATCAATTTGGAAGTTTATATAGCTTTACAAAACAATTTACCGCTGGTGGATTTGTAGCAATAACTGATGGATATGCAGATAATACAAAAACAACAAAGGTAGAAGGGATAGGATTTAATTTATTAGCTAGCTATAAATTTAAAGGAACACAATTAGATGGATTGAGTATGACAGCTATATTAAATAAAGCAAAAGAGGAAAGAAGTCCTATAAATGGAGAATCTAAATCTTTAGATTACTATGATATTAA
Organism: Fusobacteriaceae bacterium; assembly: GCA_051652785.1. Classification (GTDB taxonomy): domain Bacteria; phylum Fusobacteriota; class Fusobacteriia; order Fusobacteriales; family Fusobacteriaceae; genus JAGNZR01. Next base: position 1,000 of record JBOFUX010000020.1, read on the forward strand.
ATTAATAGCTCAATATAAATTTGATGTAAATCCTTATTTTTATAAAAAATAAGTTATAATTAAAAAGTTGTGAATCTATATTCACAACTTTATTAATTATAACTGGAAAAAATATTTTATGATTATTTTTGATATTTTTAAATTGAAAACAGAACAAAATATAAAAAAAATGTTGAGTTTAATAAAAAAATATGATAGTATAAATGAACAACTTAATACTAGCATACTAATATATTTTATTGTGGGAGGTGTTATAAAAGAAATGAAAAAAATAGAAATAACAGGTTTTATAGATGAGATGGATAAAGATTTTTTAGAAGAGTTAAAAGCAGTGAAAGAATTAAATATGCAATATATAGAACTGAGAAGTATAAATAAGAAAAATATATCTGAATTAAGTGATGAAGAGGTGTACGAACTAAAAAAAGAATTAGAAAAAAGAAAAATAAAAGTATCAAGTATAGGTTCTCCAATAGGAAAAATTTTTATGAAAGATAATTTTGAAGAACATTTAAATAAGTTTATGAGATGTGTAAAAATCGCCGAAATTTTAGATGTAAAATATATTAGAATTTTTAGTTTCTTTATTTCAGAAGGGGAGAATAGCGAAGCTTATTATGTTGAAATAATTAGAAGATTAAATGTATTTTTAGAAAAAATTAAAGGAAAAAATATTGTTTTGTTACATGAAAATGAAAAAAATATATATGGTGATACAAAGGAACGGTGTTTAAAATTAGTAAAAGGATTGAATAGTGAGCAATTTAAATTAATCTTTGATTTTGCAAATTTTGTTCAAGTTGGAGAGAACCCTTGTGAAGCTTATGAATGTTTAAAAGAATTCGTAGAATATATTCATATTAAAGACTCAAAATATAATTCTAGTGATAATGTTATGTTTGGAGAAGGGGAAGGGGAGATAAAAAAAATATTAAAAAAATTTATAAAAAAAGGATATTCAGGATTTTTATCGCTAGAGCCTCACTTAATAAATTTCTCCTCGTTACAAAGTTTGGAAATTGAAAACATATCTAAAAGAGAATGTTTGTATGAAGATGGAGTAGTAGCTTTTAAAGCTGCTCATAAAAAGTTAAGTGATATATTAAATGAAATAGAGGAGGAAATTATATGTTAAGAATTGGAATTGTAGGAATAGGATTTATGGGTGGAGTTCATGTTTGTTCTTTTACTGAAAATCCAATGATAAAAGGTGGAACTGTAAAAAATGGAAAACTTGTTGCTGTGTGTGATATTAATCCTGAAAGATTAAAATGGGCAGCAGAAAAAGTAGAAGGAGTATTAACTTTTTTAGATTATAAAGAGATGATAGCTTCTGGTGAAATAGATGCTGTTATAATAGCTACACCTCACTATTTACATCCTTTGATGGGAATAGAAGCTCTAAAGAAAAATTTACATATATTAGTAGAAAAACCTATAGGAGTTTATACTAAAAATGTAGAAGAACTAATCGAACTTTCAAAATCAAAATCTGATTTACAATTTGGACTTATTTTTAATCAAAGAACAAATCCTTTATTTATTAAAGCAAAAGAAATAATAGATGAAGGTGGAATTGGAACAATGAAAAGAATGAACTGGATCATAACAAACTGGTATAGACCACAAAAATATTATGATAGTGGTTCATGGAGAGGAACTTGGGGTGGAGAAGGTGGTGGAGTTTTGATGAATCAAGCACCGCACCAAATCGATTTATGGCAATGGTTATGTGGAATGCCTATAAAAGTAAAATCTTACTGTAAATTTGGAAAAAATAGAAATGTTGAAATAGAAACAGATGTAACTACTTATGTAGAATATGCAGATGGTGGAAGTGGGGTTTTTGTTACTTCTGTTCATGATGTTCCAGGAACTAATCGATTAGAAATGATAGGGGATAAGGGGCAAATAGTAATTGAGGGAGATAAAATTAAATATATTAAACTTGAGAAATCAGAAGTTGAAATGAATCAAACATCAACAGCAAATTTAATGGATCCAAATAATATTCCAAAATTAGAGACAGTTGTGTATGGAAAAGAAGAATTAGGAGATGTTCCTTTTGGTGTAGAACATGCTTTAGTAATTGAAAATTTTATAGACTGTATTGATGGAAAAGCAAAACTAATTGCTCCAGGAGAGGAAGGAATAAAAGCATTAGAATTGATAAATGCAATGCTTTTATCTAGTTTTATAGGAGAAGAAGTTTCAATTCCGCTAGATAAAGATTTTTATTATTCTGAACTTATGAAAAAATGTGAAAAATCAGTATACAAAGATAAATGGATGGTGTAGCCAAAGTGAAGAGGTTAAATGTGGGTATAGTTGGTTTGGGTGTTGTAAGTAAAGTTCATATTCCTATTTGTAAAGATACAAATAACTTAGTGGCTATTTGTGACATTGATACAAAGAAGACCGAAAAATTTGAAGATAATAATATAAAGAAATATTCAAATTTTATGGATATGCTAAACAATGAAAAATTAGATGTTGTTCATATTTTAACACCTCATAATTTGAGATACGAGATAATAAAAGCATGCTGTGAAAAATCAATAAATATTTTGATCGAAAAACCAACAGCACACACATATGAAGAAGGAATAAAAATAAAAGAATTAATAAAAAATTATCCTAATTTAAAAATTGGTGTTGTTTTTCAAAATAGAAGAAATAATTCATATGAACTTTTATTAGAAAAATTAAATAAAAAAGAAATGGGGAAAATAATAGGAATAGAAGGAACATGTCTATGGTGCAGAGATGAAGCTTATTATGAAGCTGCACCTTGGAGAGGGAAATTAAAACAGTCTGGTGGAGGACTTTTAATAAATCAAGCAATCCATGTTTTAGATTGGATGCAAAATATAGGTGGAAAAATAAAAAAAATTGAGGGTAAAACTTTTAATTTGAAACATAAAAATATTGAAGTTGAGGATTCAAGTAGTATAAGAATAGAATTTGAAAATAGTGTATTTGGTTTTTTTACTGGGACAGTTGCTGGCATAGATAATTCTAATGTTACATTAAAAGTAAAATGTGAAAACGGCGCTTACTTAATTAGGGATAATAAATTGTTTCAAATAATAAAAAATGATGAAAAATTTATTGTAAGTGATGAGAAAGGAACTGCAAAACATTATTATGGTGCCTCTCATAAAAAAGAAATACTTTGTTTTTACGATTGTATTATAAATAACACTTTTGATTTTGTTAATGTGGAAGATTCTTTAAAAAGTTTATATTTAATATCAGAAGTTTACAAAAAAAATGAACAGGAGGAAAAATAATGAAAATAGGTGTTCAAATGGTTGGATTTTTTATGCCATATCTGATGAAAGGGGAAAGTGTACCTTTTGACTTCGCAAAACAGGCACTAGAAGAAGTGAAAAGTATTGGTTATAAAGGTATACAGCTATCAGGGATGGGAACTTTAACTGAAGAAATGATAACCTTTTATAAGGAAACTTGTAAAGAGTTAGAGTTAGAGATAGTGGTAACTCATATTGGATATAAAGAATTAGTTGAGAATTTAGAGTTAGTTATAAAAGCACACAAATCATGGAATTGTAAATACTGTGGAATAGGAGCTATGCCATCTCAATTTCAAAAAAATAAAGAGACATATATAGAATTTTCTAAAGAAATGAATAAAATAGGGGAAAAACTAAAAAAAGAAGGGATACAATTCATGTATCATATGCACGCTTTTGAATTTATAAAACAAGAAAAAGAGTTTGGCTTAGATTTGATTATGAATAATTCTGAAAACCAAAACTTTAAACTATTATTAGATACTTATTGGGCACAATATGGAGGTAATAATATAATTGAACTAATAGATAAATATAAAAATAGAATAGATATTATTCATTTAAAAGATATGAGAATAGTTTCAGCAGGAACTCCACATTTTGACTTAGGAAAGCAAGAATTTTCTCCTATAGGAGAAGGAACAATAAATTTTATTCCTATTATTGAAAAATTGAAAGAACTAAACTTAGAGTGGGCAATAGTAGAACAAGATACAGGATTTGGTAGAGATATGAAAGATTGTTATTTAAGTAGTTATAATTATCTTAAATCTATCGGATGTAACTTTTAATTTATTGTAAAATAAGTGAAATTCTAGGGGGATAATATTTATGGAATTATATAATAGTTCAAAAATTTATAAAATTGGAATGTTTGTACTGAATAATACAGCAACTAATTTACCTTTGTTCCTTTTGTTATATTATATGTTTTATACTCAAAATGTTTTAGGTCTTTCAGGAGTAATAGTAGGAATAATAGGAACATCAATGAGATTATTTGATGGAATTACAGATCCTATAATAGGTTTTTTTATAGATAGAACAGAAAGCCGTTTTGGAAAATTTAGACCTTTTATGGTAACAGGTAATATAATAATTGTTCTATGTATGATTGCAATATTTAATACTCCACTTCATTTTTCAGAAACTATGAAATACATATGGACTACAGGTTTTTATATTATTTATATAATAGGTTATACATTTCAAACTGCGTGTACAAAAGGTGGTCAAGTAATCTTAACGAACGATCCTAGTCAGAGACCATTGTTTTCAGTTTTTGATTCAGCATATAATACTATAATATTTACAGGTGGAATATATTACTTAATGTCAATTTTATCTTTAAAGTATGAAAATGGACTATTAAATCCTGAATTATGGAAATTAATAGCATATCAAATTGCTGTGTTGTCTATGATATGTACTGCACTTGCAGTATGGGGAATATGGGATAAAGATAGAAAAGAGTTTTTTGGAATAGCAACAAAAAAAAGAAAAGTAAAATTTAAAGATTATCTAGAAGTTATAAAAAACAATAAGGCTATTCAAATGTTAACAATAGCAGCTTCAACTGATAAATTAGGTTCCAATACAATGAATGGTGTAGCAATATACTTATTTGCTAATTTATTATTAAATCAAAAATTACAAGGAGATTATTCAGCAATAACAGGGATTCCCGTAGTTATATTAGGTATTGTTGGACTTTTGTGGTCGCGTAAAGTTGGTTTAAAGAAAGCATTTGTATTCACGACATGGATTGGTTTGCTAATATCCTTGGTTCTTTATTTTGTTGGAATACAAGATACTTTTTCAACTACTTTATTCTTGGGTTTAATGTTTTTACAAAAAGCATTTCAAGCTGTTTCAGGGTCAATTGTAATACCAATGATAGCAGATGTCGCAGACTATGAGTTATATCGAACAGGTAATTTTATTCCTGGAATGATGGGAACATTATTTTCTTTTATAGATAAATTGGTATCTTCTTTAGCGACAACAGTTGTAGGATTTTGTTTAGCTTATGCAGGAGTGAGTAAAGGTATTATTAAACCAAATATATTTATAAGTGATAAATTTAATTCAGCAATATTATTTGCATACTGTATTATACCTATTATAGGTTATATAGCCTCAATATTTGCAATGAAATATTATGTATTAGATAAAGAAAAAATGAAGGAAATACAAATAAAGTTAAACGAAATAAGAATGCAGTAATAGCTATTTTTAACTGTTTAATAAAAGTAAAAATTCATAAAATAATAATAAATATAAAAAAATTAGAAAACAATTTCATTAAAGAACTATAATTAATTTAAATATAAAAGTTATAAATTCTTATATTTTATAAAATAAGATAAGTTAATGGTGGTGATGTTATTGGAACAGTATAACAGTTCAAAAGTCTATAAAATAGGGATGTTCGTACTTAATAATTCAGCTACAAATTTACCTCTGCTACTATTGATGTATTATATGTTTTATACTCAAAATATTTTAGGACTTTCAGGAGTTGTCGTTGGAATAATAGGGACATCAATAAGATTATTTGATGGAATTACAGACCCTATAATAGGTTTTTTTATAGATAGAACAGAAAGTAAATTCGGTAAATTTAGACCCTTTATGATAGCAGGAAATCTTATAATTGTTGTATGCATGATTGCGATATTCAATACTCCTATTCAATTTTCAGAAATTATGAAATATGTTTGGACTACAGGATTTTATATTATTTATATAATAGGTTATACGTTTCAAACTGCATGTACAAAAGGTGGACAAGTAATCTTAACTAATAACCCTAAACAAAGACCTTTGTTTTCAGTTTTTGATTCAGTTTATAACACTATTATTTTTACAGGTGGAATTTATTATTTAATGTCAATCGTATCTATAAAATATGAAAAAGGATTATTAAATCCTGAATTATGGAAATGGATGGCATTTAAAATTGCAATTTTATCAATGATATGTACAGCACTTGCAGTGTGTGGAATATGGGAAAAAGATAAAAAAGAATTTTTTGGATTAGCAACCCAAAAAACAAAAGTTAAGTTTAAAGACTATGTAGAAGTGATAAAAAATAATAAAGCTATTCGAATGCTAACAATAGCAGCTTCAACTGATAAATTAGGAGTAAGTACAATGAATGGTGTGGCAATATATTTATTTGCTAATTTATTATTAAATCAAAAACTACAAGGTGATTTTTCAGGAATAACAGGGATACCAGTGATTATCGTTGGAATTATTGGACTTTTGTGGTCACGTAAGGTAGGTCTAAAAAAAGCATTTGTTTTGACAACATGGATAGGATTAGGGATCTCCTTAGCTCTTTATTTAGTAGGAATACAAGACACATTTTCTACTACCTTATTCATAGTTTTAATGTTTTTTCAAAGAGCATTTCAAGCTGTTTCAGGGTCAATTGTAATACCAATGATAGCAGATGTTGCAGACTATGAGTTATACCGAACAGGTAGATTTATTCCTGGAATGATGGGGACATTATTTTCATTTATAGATAAACTAGTATCTTCTCTAGGAACAACAGTTATAGGGTTTTGCTTGGCTTATGCAGGAGTAAGCAAAGGAATTATAGTACCTAATACATTTATAAATTTAAAATTTAACTCTGCAATATTGTTTGCATATTGTATTATACCTATTTTAGGTTATATCGCTTCAATAATCGCAATGAAATATTATGTGTTAGATAAAGAAAAGATGGAAGAGATACAAATAAGATTAAATGAAAAAAGAATGCAGGAAAAATAATTTTAAATGAATACCTTCATAGAGTAAAAAAATTGGGGGGATAGAATAATATGAAAAATAAAATAATTTTTATTTTTATTTTTAGTTTGTTATGTACAATTTCATTAGCAGAATATCCTAAAAAAAATATAACATTGGTAGTTCCATTTTCAGCAGGTGGTGGAACTGATGCAGTGGCTAGAAAAATTTCTAATATTGCAGAACAAGAATTAGGAAAGCCTATTATCATTTTAAATAAAACTGGTGGAGCAGGTGCCGTGGGGATGACATACGGTGCAAAAAGTAAAAATGATGGATACACTCTAACTATGATAACAAGAGAAATTGTATCTCTCCCTTTAATGAAGTTAGCTAAAATTTCTTCAGCTGATTATGAGCTAATTAGTTTAATAAATTTAGATTCTGCAGTGGTAGTAGTAAATGCAAATTCAAAATATAAAACTTTTGATGCTCTATTAAAAGATGTAAAAGATAATCCAGGGAAAATTAAATTTGCAAGTACAGCAAAACCAAATTTTTATGCTTTAGCACTTGAAGGTGAACTAGGAATAAAATTTAATCATATTCCATATAATGGTGCTGGGGAAACAATACCTGCATTACTAGGAAATCATGCCGATTTCACTTTAGTAGGACCAGGAGAAGTTGCCGGTCAGGTTCAAGGTGGAGCATTAAAAATATTAGGAGTTATGTCAGAAGAAAGAATAGATGGTTTGGAAGAGATTCCAACACTTAAAGAATTAGGATATAATATATCATCTGGTACCTGGAGAGGGATAGGGGTTCCGAAGGGAACATCATTTGAAATAAAAAATAAATTAGAAATGGCATTTAAAAATGCTCTTGAAAGTGAAGAATTTAAAAGTTTTATGAAAAATTCTAACTATGGTATAAAATACCTTTCAGGTGAAGAATTTAAAATATTTATAAAGGAAGATACTGAAAATATAGAAAAAGTTATAGAGATGATAAAGTAAATTAAAAAAAGGTTGTACAATAGAAATAACTATTGCACAACCTTTTTTATGGAGGTAGGTTATGCTAAAGGCTGATAGAATTTTTTCAGTAATATTGGGAGTTATAAGTATAATAATTTTTTATTTAAGTAGTAATTTTGAATCAGGTTTTATAATTGATTCAGGATTAGGTGCTGATTTTTTTCCTAAATCTGTGTCAATAATATTATTTATTCTATCATCAATATTATTTTTTAAAAGTTTTAGTACAAAAGAATATTCAAAGGGGATATTTTCAAAAAATAGTAAAATTTTAGGGATAACATTATGTTATTTTTTTGTTTATATAGTATTAATTAACATAATTGGGTATTTATTAGCAACAATATTGTTTTTAATAGGAATGTTTAAATTTTTAAAAATAAAATCGAATAAATTTATTTTATTTTATTCTTTAATTTTTTCTATTTTAATTTGGTATATATTTAATAATATTTTTAATATAAATCTTCCAATAGGAACTATATACTATTAAAGAGAGGTGAAAAGAAAAAATGTTTGAACATTTAATTCAAGGTTTTGTAACTGCTATATCCCCAATGGTATTTCTATATTTAATTTTAGGCGTTATAGGGGGCGTTATAATAGGTGCATTACCAGGTTTAACAGCAACTATGGGAGTTGCGATATTGTTGCCTTTTACTTTTGGAATGGAAGCAACTACTGGACTTATAATGCTTGTGGGTATATATATTGGTGCTATATATGGAGGCTCAATTTCAGCTATATTACTTAATACTCCCGGGACACCAGCCTCTGCAGCGACTTGTTTTGATGGCTATGCCCTAGTAAAAAGAGGAATGGCAACAAAAGCTTTAAGTACTTCAACTATTGCTTCAGTAGTCGGGGGAATGATTAGTTGTATAGCACTGATAACTATATCTCCGATATTAGCAAAGTTTGCCTTGCGATTTAGTGCTCCAGAGTATTTTGCATTAGCTCTTTTTGGACTAACAATAATTGCTAGTATATCTTCAGAAAATTTTTTAAAAGGGATAATTGCAGGGATAATTGGTCTTTTGATTGCAACTGTTGGGATGGATTCAATAACTAGTTATCCAAGATTTACATTTGATAGAATAGAATTATTAAATGGATTTTCTGTTATTCCTGTTTTAATTGGATTATTTGCTCTTTCAGAGGCCTTTAATCAAATTGAAAATTTATTTGCTGAAAAATTAGTTGATGTTTCAAATATAAAAATTGATAAAAATTATTTAAGTTTAAAAGAATTAAAAAAAGTTTTTCCTACAATGTTGAAATCAGGAGTAATAGGAACTTTTATAGGTTCTATTCCAGGTGCTGGAGCAGATATAGCAGCTTTTGTATGTTATAATGAGGCAAGAAGAGGTAGTAAAAATCCAGAAGAGTATGGAAAAGGTTCACTAGAGGGAATTGCAGCACCAGAAGCTGGAAATAATGGTGTTACAGGTGGAGCATTAGTTCCTTTGCTAACTTTAGGTGTTCCAGGGGATGCTGTAGCTGCTATCCTATTAGGAGCTTTAATAATGCAAGGCTTAACTCCTGGTCCTCTTTTATTTGAGCAAAATCCTGAGGTAGTTTATGGATTATTTAGTTCTATGATTTTAGGAAATATCATACTATTGATTGTGGGATTATTTGGAATAAGATTTTTTAGTAAAATTGTTGAGATACCAAAAGCAGTATTAATTCCTAGTATAATTGTCCTTTCAACAATAGGCTCCTTTTCAATGAATAATAGTATGTTTGATGTAAGGATAACATTTATTTTTGGAATATTAGGTTATATTTTCTCTAAATTAAAAGTTCCAAATTCTCCCATAGTATTAGCAATTATACTAGGTCCTATGATAGAGGAAAATTTTAGAAAATCTATCTTAATGTACGAAGGGTCACTATCTTTTTTATATACAAGACCTATAACAATTGTATTTTTAGTATTAACACTAATTTCAATAATTTCTGTTTTAAAAAAAACTAAACAAAAAAACTAACTAACTATTATTAGTTAGTTTTATTTATAAAATATATTTTTATAAAAATCATATAAAAAACTTTGCAGTTCTATTATTAGAACAATAAACCTGTTATTAGAACGTGAAAATATATGCTTCGTATAGAAAAAAACATTTGACAAAATCAATGTAAAAAGTTACTATATGTTATAACCATTAATTAATACTAGTATACAATTGAAAAGGAGGGATTTTATGAAAAAATACTTTAAATTTTTAATTACAATGTTAGTTGTATCAGTGGTGTCATTTTCTGCACCTATAGTTTTAAAGTTAGCGGACAATCATGCAGAAGATTATCCTACAGTAATGGGTGATAAAGAATTTGCTAGATTAGTTGAGGAAAAATCAAATGGAGAATTGAAAGTTGAAGTTTATCATGGAGGTCAGCTAGGGTCCGAAGAAACAACGATTGAGCAGGTTCAATTTGGAGCTATTGACTTAGTTAGAACTAGTTTAACTCCATTAGCTAAATATAATGATAAATTTAATGTATTAATGTTGCCATATCTATATTTAAGTACTGAACATATGTTTAAAGTACTAGATAGTGAAATAGGAGATGATTTTAAAAAATTATTATTAAAAAATAACATGATTGGAATTTCTTGGTTTGATAGTGGGGCTAGAAATTTTTATAATACAAAAAGAGAAATAAAAAAAGTTGAAGATCTAAAAGGGATGAAAATAAGAGTTCAAGATAATAAATTAATGATGGATTTAATAGTTGCATTAGGAGCTTCGCCAACTCCTATGGCTTTTGGAGAGGTATACGGTGCTCTTCAAACTGGAGTAATAGATGGAGCAGAAAATAATACCCCTAGTTATGATTCCACCTCTCATTTTGAAGTTGCAAAATTTTACACAGAGGATGCTCATATAAGAATTCCAGAAATGATTTTAATGAACAATAAAAAATTTAATTCTCTTTCAGAAAAAAATAAAAAAATAATTATTGATTCTGGAAAAGAAGCCGCTATTAAACAAAGAGAATTTTGGGTGGAGAGAGAGAAAAAATCAATTGAAAAAGTAATAAATGGTGGAGCAAAAATAACAAAATTAAGTGAAGATGAAAAGAAAGAGTTTCAAAATGCGGTGGAAAATTTGTACACTAAATTTGCAAATGACTATCTAGATATAGTAAAAAAAATAAAAGAGATAAACTAAACATTATAATATTTTAATATAGTATATTAAAATAATGGTTTGATAAAAATAAAACCATTATTTTTTTATATAGTAAATATTGGTATTAAGGAGGAATAATGCTTTTTTTAAAAAAATGTTTCAATAAAATTGAAATTATTATGGAATATTTTGGAATGTTTTTACTAACAATGATGTTGTTAATAATCGGAATGCAAGTTATATCCAGATATATCTTTGGCTTTACACCTAGATGGTCAGAAGAAGTAGCTTTAATATTAATGGTATGGTTTACTTTTATTGGAATGTCCATTGGAGTAAAAAGAGGAATTCATATTAGTATAGAATATTTTCTAGACAGAGTTCCAAATAATATAAAAAAAATGATTATCAAATTTGATGATATATTAATGATAATATTTGGTGGTATTTTATTTGTAAATGGATATAAATTATCAGAAATGATGATGTGGTCAATAATGCCAAGTATTGGCTTACCAACAACTGTTATTTATGCTGTAACGCCAATATCAGGGGCTTTGATAATTATATATTCCCTATTGAGACTAGTTGGTATCAAAGAAGAGAAAAAAATAATAGAGGAGGATATATAAATGGAAATAGGAATACTTTTAGGAACATTATTTTTATTTTTAATTATTAAACTCCCAATTGCTTTTGCTTTAGGATTGTCAGCAGCTTCAACAGCATTATATATGGGAATACCTGCACTGGTTATAGCTCAAAAGATGGTTGAAGGAGTAAAAAGTTTTTCACTAATGGCAATACCATTTTTCATAATAGCAGGGGAAATAATGGGTCAAGGTGGAATATCTAAGAGACTTATAGATTTTTCAAATGTTCTTGTTGGTAGAGTTAGAGGTGGTCTTGCCATGGTTAATATTCTATCAAGTATGTTTTTTGGTGGTATATCTGGTTCAGCAGTTGCAGATACATCTTCAATTGGGACAATAATGATACCTATGATGGAAAAAGAAGGCTATGATAAAGACTATGCTGTAAATGTTACAATAACTAGTTCAACACAAGGAGTAGTAATTCCTCCGAGTCATAATATGATAATATACTCTGTGGCTGCTGGAGGATTGTCAGTGGGGAAATTATTTTTAGCAGGAATTTTACCTGGAATATTGCTAGGATTAACTCTTATGGTTTTAAGTTATTATATTGCCATCAAAAGAAATTATCCAAAGGGTAAGAAAATACCTTGGAAAGTAGCTAAACAAATTATTAGAGAAAGTTTCTTAGGGCTTATGACTGCAGTAATAATAATGGTAGGAGTAATTACAGGAATATTTACAGCTACTGAATCTGCAGCAATTGCAGCTATTTATGCTTTTGTAATAACATATTTTGTATATAGAGATGTACCAATTAAAAATTTTTTAGTAGTACTAAGAAATTCATTAAAAACCTTATCTATGGTAATGGCAGTTATAGCAACTTCTAGTGCATTTGGTTATATGATGGCTATTTTGAAGGTACCGCAACTAATAACTAATTCTCTTTTAGAGTTTTCGGATAATAAATTTGTACTTTTAATTTTAATAAATATTTTATTACTAGTCTTAGGAATGATAATGGATATGGCACCTCTAATTTTAATTACAACTCCTATTCTATTACCAGTAATCACAAAAATTGGAATGGATCCTATACAATTTGGAATTGTAATGATGCTTAATTTAGGTATTGGATTATTAACTCCACCAGTAGGTTCTGTTTTATTTGTTGGCTGCTCCATTGCAAATATTTCAATAGAAAAACTTACTAAAACATTAAAGCCATTTTATATAATGTTATTTCTTTTTTTAATAGCTTTGACATTTATACCTCAAATAACATTATTTTTACCTAAATTAATATTTGGATAAAGGTAAAAATTATAATATATTTAGAATTAGCCCTATATTTCTTGGAACTAACTCTATTCTACACGATTTTCTAACTATATTCTATTTTCTAAATATGTTATAATATAAGAATTAATAATTGGAGTTGAGTTTATGTCTTTTAATAAAAAACTATTTTCAAAACAAAACAGAATATTTTTTTATAAGTATTCTTTTTTTATTTTATTTGTTTCTATTTTAATTCCCATTATTTTAGAAGTGAAAAAATTATTTTTTTTAGAAAAAACAAATGTAGAATTAAATTTTTTATATTTTATTCCTGTTTTATTTTTTAATATGATTCCTATTGTATTGGTTAGAAAAAAAGATCTTTTTTTAAAAGATAGTCCAGTAAAAGCCTTAGTTTTAATTTTTTATTATTTGATTTTTCTTCCTATTTTTAATACAATTTTGAGTGATGATAGCTTAAATGAGATAGAAAATTTTAATATTGTAAAATTAGTAAATATAATTAATCTAATATTATTATTTTATAGCCATTTTATACTTTTAAAATATACTTTTTTAGATATTTTTTTAAAAAAAAGAGAGATTAAAAGTAGAGATATACTAGTTATTTTTTTATTATATATAACTATAGCAATTAGTTTTGGTTCTTTATACACAGTTATTAGTTTATGGTCTAATGTACCAGCTTTTAATGGAATTAATTATGCCCAAAAAGATTTATATTTTTATTTTAAACATGTTTATTTTAGTTTTATTACTCTAACAACTGTAGGATACGGAGATGTAACACCTACAATATTCATAACAGAATTTTTAAGTATACTTGAAATTATAGTAGGGATAGCACTTATTAATTTTTCATTAGGTGTTACATTAGGAGCAGGTATTTTTAATTTTAGGGGCAACAATAACAATAACAATAGGAGTTGACTTAGCATGTTTGTTTTTGCACATAGGGGAGCTAGCGGATTGTTTCCAGAGAATACGTTAGTTGCATTTAAAAAAGCAATAGAGATGGGGGCAAAAGGAATAGAATTAGATGTTCAACTAAGCAAAGATGGAGTGGTTATGGTGATGCATGATGACACACTTGATAGAACCACAAACGGAAAAGGACGATTAGAAAAATTTACTCTTGAGGAATTAAAAAAATTAGATTCTGGATTTTGGTACAGTAAAATTTATTCTAAAGAAAAAATACCAACTTTAGAAGAAGTTATAAAAAAATTACCTAAAAATATAAAATTAAATATAGAGTTTAAGCCAGATAAAAAAAATACAGCAAAAATAGCTCAAGAAGTTTATAAAATTGTAGAAAAATATAATTACTCAAAACAAGTAATAGTATCATCATTTTATCATCAATCACTTTTAGAATATAGAAAATTAGATAAAAGTATTCAAATGGGTATGTTGTTTGAATATGATTTTATAAATATTTTTGATTATATAAATAAAAGTGGTATAAATCCAGTTTCTATAAATATTTCTAAAGATTATGTAGATGAGGATTTAGTTAAAGAAGCACATTCTAATAATTTAAAAGTTGCAGTTTATACAGTTAATGAAAATGAAGAAGTAATTAAATTAAAAAAAATAGGTGTAGATGAAATATTTTCCAATTATCCAAATATATTAAATAAAAAATAAAGTTTTAATAAAATGTTTTATTTTGTAATTGACTCTTTCTTTCTTTTATAGTACAATTAGAACACAAATATTAAAAAAAATATTTTTGGGAGGATAAAATGTCTGTAGAAAGATATAGATGTACAGTTTGTTCTTATGTCTACGATAGTGAAGTAGGAGATGAAGAAAATAATGTTGCTCCAGGAACTCAATTAAAGGACTTGGATTTTCAATGGGTATGCCCTTTGTGTAATGCAAGTAAAGATCATTTTGAAAAATTATAAATAAAAAAAGAGAGAAAAAAATTAATTTTCTCTCTTTTTTTATTTAAAGAGATAAATATTAAAGTACATTAATAAAAAAAATTTTAATATGTTAGCATATAGTTAGAAATTCCACCTTCTAAATTAAAAACTTCAAATTTATCTTCTCTGAGTATTGCTGCGGCTATTCCACCACTAGTTCCACCGTTACAGTAAGTTACTATTGATTTATCTTTAGGAATATTCTTAATATTTTTTTTTATTTCACTTAATGGAATATTAACAGAATTTTCAATATGTTTTTTTAAAAATTGTTCATTTGTTCTAACATCAATCACAAAATATTTAGTTCTATTTTCTAATAATTCTTTTGCTGTTATTGTATTATTTAGCATTTATATCTCCTTTTTTATTTTATATTTATATATTTATATCTTTTTTATACAAAAATGTCAAATTATTTTTATTAAGATAAAAAATATGATATTATTATAAATGAGTATTATAATAACTCAAAAAAATAAAAAGGGAGAATAAAAATATGAAAAAAAAAAAATTAATTTTGCTATTTTATTTTTTAGCTTATATAGTAAGTTTTTCGATAAAATATAATTTGATTTCAACAAAAGATATTAAAAACTTTATGAAAGAAGAAAATACAGTAGTTGTAGATACAAGAATAAATGATATTTATAACGGTTGGGACATAGATAATAATGGAACAGGGGGACATATAGAAGGAGCTAGTGATTTTTCTGCTAAATGGTTAGAAGTGGATTTAAAACCACATATAAAAGAGGAAAAACTTTCTAAGGCATTAGATGAAAAAAAAATCACAAAGGACAAAAGAATTATTTTGTATGATACTAACGGAAAAGATTCTAAAATAGTAGCTGATTATTTGAGCTCAAAAGGTTATGTTAACATATTACTCTATGATTTAAAAGAAGGGGTAAATTTAGGATTAAAATTAAATAAATTTCCAAACTATGAAAAACTTGTTCCAGCAATTTGGGTTCAAAAGATGATAGATGAAGAACCTGAAAAATATAAAATATATGAAGTTGCGTGGGGACCAGAAAAAATGGCTAAAGATTATATTGCTGGTCATATAAAAAGTGCAGTTCACATAGATACTGATGAAATAGAATCTCCACCATTGTGGAGTATAAATACAGATGAAAAGCTAATTGAATTTGCAATAAATAATGGGATAACTAAAGATGATAGAATTATTTTATACTCAACGGATACAATGGCGTCATTTAGAATAGGTATAATTTTAGAATATTTAGGTGTGCAAGAGGTTAAAATATTAAATGGAGGCTTAAAATCTTGGAAAAATGCAAACTTATCTTTGGAAACTAAAAGAAATCCTAAAATAAGAGGAACAGGGTTTGGCTCAGCAACACCTATAAATAAAAATTTAATAATAGAAATAGGAGAAGCTAAAAAAATATCTGAAAGTTCTCATGGACAATTAGTGGATATAAGAGCTTGGGACGAACATATTGGAAAGACATCAGGATATTCAGATATTGATTACAAAGGAAGACCTGCAAATTCAATTTGGGGCAAAGCAGGGAGTAGTGCTATAACACTAGAAGACTATAGAAATATTGACGGAACTATGAGAAATGGAAGTGAAATTCTAAATATGTGGAAAGAACTTGGAATAGATACAAGTAAAAATATTACTTTTTTTTGTGGCTCTGGTTGGAGAGCGGCTGAAGTTTTAATTTATTCTCAAATTTTAGGTATAAAAAATGCGAATTTATACTCTAATGGGTGGTATGAATGGGGCTTTAATAAAAAAAATCCTATAGAAGTTGGTGAAAAAAAATAAAAATTATTATTTATTTATCAAGATTACTTCAAATTACAATATTTTTAATTACAATATTATTTTATTATTTAAGTAAAGTTAAAATGGGGATTATGAGATTTTTAGTTTTTTTTAATAGAAAATATGGATTAGAAATATTTTTTTTAAATAGATTAAATCTATTAAAAATTATTTGTATAGTTACTTTAATTTTATTTATATTTATGAAAAAAAGTAAATTTATAATATTTTCTAATATGATCATGATATTTTTTATATTTTCAATATCGAAT
>JBOFUX010000021.1:0-2468 GCA_051652785.1 Fusobacteriaceae bacterium
AAAATACAGAATTAAAAAATAAAATAAAGGAATTGGAAAATAAAATACAAGAATTAGAAAAAATAAATAAAGAAAATGAAAATAAATTAAAAAAAGTTGTGGAAAAATAAAATGTCTTTTAAAGACCTTTTAGAAAAAGACTTAAAAAATGTATTTTATAATACCAATGAATTTGCAGATAAGATTATCTTAGATGGAGAGGAATATATAGGGATTATATCAGAGATAGATTTTAATGATAAGTACCTGTATAAAGAAGCAACGACAGGATTAATAACACAAGGTTTAATATTATCAATACAAAAATCTGAATTCTTTAAAGATGAGGAGATTATTCCAGTTGATTTTGAAATATCAGCTGGAACAACTTTAAAATTAAATAATAAAAAATATACTGTAATTAAATTTATTGATAAAGATGTAGACTATGATATTCATCTTGAAAGGATAAGTGAAAACTGATGTATAACCTTGAAATACCTGAAAAAGAACTAAAAAAAATGCAACTTTTATTTGAAGAAACACCAAAGATAATGGAAAAGATAATAAAACAGTCGCTATCTAGATCAGCGACTGAAATAAGGAAACATGATGTTAGAGAAATTAAAAAGAAATTTCATATAAATGGTGCGTTACTAAATCCTAAATCACTTTTGATAAAAAGAAGTACAGAAGAAATAACATTATCAGCCTCAAAGCAAAGAATGTCAATAGAAGAGTATTACATATCACTTAGAAAACCATCAGCCTCTAAAGAGAATATAAAAGCAGCTGTATATAAAAGTACAACTCCTAAAGGGATTAAAAACATGTTCTGGGCTTTCTACAAAAAAGACACAAGTAAAATAGGTCTTTTTAAAAGAAAAGAGGGGAGTAAAGAGATAGTAAAAGTTAAATCTCCATCAATTCACTCACTATCAATTAATTTATCAAGGATAGGGCTTTATGATAACTTACAAGAGATATTTAATAAAAACTTTTCAAAAACTTTAGAGGAGGCAATAAATAAATCATGAAAAATTTAACTATTAAAGCTGAAGATTCATTACTTAATTTTTTAAAAGAAAGTTTAAAAGATTATATGATAAATGAAAAAAATATTAATTTCATTCAAGGTTATTTAGCTGAGGAAAGTTTAAAAAATAATTTAGAAGTACTAAAAAAAGGGAAAACTGAAAGTTATCCATTGCTAATATTAAGAAGAGGAAAATTCAAACAAAGTATTCAAAATGGTGTTAGCGAAAGAACACAAGCTTATAAAATAATTTTAGGGATAAAAGCAGATTTAAAAGAGGGGTATGAAATAATACAAGAGTTTGGAGATGAAGTTCTTAATTTATTAAGTGAAAATCCATGTTTATATTATGGATATGTGTTAGAACAAGATAATTTTGAGGGTGGAATTAATCAGGAGTCGTCAGGTGGCGATTATTGGTTATATGAAATAGACATAAAATTATCAATACCAGTAATGGAAACAAGATTTTTTAAGGAGGATGATTACAATTAAAGATGACAAAGATATAAAAATAAACAAAACAAATCAATTAAAAAAAGAATATGCAGAAACAAAATCAACAAAAATTTATGTTTATATAGGAGAAACAGTAGCTAATCATAAAATAAATATAACTAAAAATTCCATAGTAAATAATTTAGAAAAATATAATAAATTATTTACTGAAATAATAGGGATGAAAGATTTATTTGTAGAAATAAATAAGTATTCTGCAATTAAACAAAAAATGAAAGAAATAAATGCTCCTATAAATAAAAAAATAAAAGAAGTATCTATGAAATTAAGGGAGGTAACTAATGTTTAGACATGGAACGTATAGCAGCGAGATACCTACTAAGTTACAAGGGGTAAATGTAGCACAATCACCAGTGGTGGTTGTGGGAATAGCTCCTATAAATATGGGGGATATGACATCTATAAACAAGGCAGAATTAATAATGACAGAAACAGAAGCTACAGAAAAGTTTGGAGGTTTAGGAAATATAAAAGGATATTCAATTTCAACTGCCCTTTATACATTCTTTCAACTTTTTGGAGTTAAACCCGTAATTTGCATAAATGTGTTAGATCCAACTAAGCATAAAAAGCCCGTGTTGGAAAAAGAATATTTAATATTAAAAGGAAAAACAGTTTTAGACGACATTGGAATTATAGTTTCTAGTTTAGAAATAAAAAAAGGAACAGATATTTTAACAAAGGGTTTTGATTACTATTTTTCAAGCAATGGAAAACTAACTCTAGAAGTTGAAGATGAAACTATAACAACATTAGATATTTCATATGAAGTTTTAGACCCAACGAAAGTAACAAAGGAAGATATTATAGGTGGAATAGATACAGCAACACTAGAAGCTAAAGGCTTAGAAGTGCTTGGAAGCATATTCCAAAAGTATTCTATGATACCTAGCTTAGTAATAGTTCCTGGCTTTTCTCATGAACCGGATGTTAG
>JBOFUX010000022.1:0-1991 GCA_051652785.1 Fusobacteriaceae bacterium
AAGTCAAAGTTTTTAAAAAGGTTTATGGTTTCAGCATTAGCAGTAGGTATGTTATTGGGAATGGCACCTACTAAAGTACACGCGGCTGAAGGTTTTTATGGCAATTATAATAAACTAAATCCAGGTGTTTCTAACAAAAATTTTTACATTAAAGATGGAACTAGTAGTTATTGGCAAACACTGGTAAATGATTCTTTTTATTTATGGTATGTAACTCCTACGAAAATAAATTTTAATAGGACATATGATTATAATAGTTCTATTATAGATTGTGGAACAGAGGGTGATACATCAAACGATGCTCCATGGGGGTATGCTCTAATGTGGGTTATTCAGTCAGGTCCTGATAAACCCGCTAATACCAGTATACAGTCTTGGGATTATGGGACAGTAACTATAAATAACGCTATAATGCAGAATACTACTTATGAATTCGATTCAAGAGTTATTATGCATGAAGTAGGACATGTATTTGGTTTGGATCATGTATCTAATCCGTACGATTTAATGTATGGTTCTAGTCAAGGACATATGACAGATAGACCGTCTGCGAATGATATTAATAAAGTTAATACATTGTATTAAATGGTGTTGATTAATTTTTGAAAAATAAGTGAATGATTACTAGCAAGGAGGATGTTATGAAAAAAAAATTATTGATTGTTATGTTTTTAGTTTTAGGAATAGGGACAATATTGTTGGCGGGAAATATGAATAGTACTGATGATAAAGTTGCAAAGGGAAATGACATTGTTGCTCAAGAGAGTAGTGAAAGTAAAGAGAGTAGTGAAAGTAAAGATTTAAATGATGAAGGGTCTAATTTGGTTTTATCTACTAAATATTACTATCAAAAATTGTATGATAATGTTGTTAATATGACAATGGATTCATCATTGGTGGTAAAGGGAATTGTTATTGAGGCTAAAGGTATTTCTAATGAAAAAGGCAAAATAGTAACTGATTTAAAAATAGATATTGATGAGGTTTTAAAAGGTAACTTTGAAGGAGATATATTAAAAATAAGAAATGCTGGGGGAGAAGTGGGTTACGATGAGTTCGTTAAGAATTTAGATGAACAAACTTTGAATAAATCTGGAATAGAAGTTAAGGCTTCTAAGGAAGTTAAAATGGATAAAGTTATTAGCTATATAGATGGAATTAAGCAATATTCGGTTGGTGATTCTGTTGTATTGTTTTTAGATAAACATAATGTAACAGAAATAAAAATTAATACAGAGAAAGACTCACCTAATATATTAGATGTAAGTAAATTTTCTATTGGAGATAGTGAATATGGGGTTGTTGGAGCTATTCAGGGGAAATTTTATTATGATAAATTGAATAGAATGATTTATAGGGAAAAAGTATCAGAAAATCCAAAAACCAAGGCTAATGTTAGAGAGATGGAGACAAGCTTAGATAGTTTAAAAGAAATGTTGAAGTAGATTTTTTGAATATGATAAGAAAAGCTAATGAGTTAATTAATTCATTAGCTTTTTTGAAAGAGAGTGTAATGTGTTTAAAAATATTAATAAGTGAAGTATGTCCACTATAGGGGGGACACCCATAGCCATCAGGCTAATAAATACATAAATTTCCTTTATGGTATATTTATTATATAAACCAAAAGGGAGATTTATTTTTTATGCATAAAAATTTAAAACATTTGATAAAGGTATCTAAGGAGCTATTTTGTTTGGATTATATAGATAAACTTAGTAAAAAAACAGGATTCACTAAAAGAAAAGGCAAGTTATCAGCCGATAGCTTTATGGCTTTCAATATATTTTCAAGTGAGGATATGTGTACAAAGTCTTTATCTACTTTGTGTGCGAGATTTGAATTGCAATTTGAAACTTTAATTTCACCACAGTCACTAAATGAACGATTTAATGATAATTCAGTAGAATTTATGCAGGAAGTTTTTAATTCTATGTTAATTAAGCAGAATAAATTACTTAGTAGCAAATCATCTATATTACCTAAAATTT
>JBOFUX010000023.1:0-3062 GCA_051652785.1 Fusobacteriaceae bacterium
TTCCATTTAAGGTGATTCCTTTACTTCCCTGTTCCCATTCATTTGTTGAGATATATCCACTGCACATTTGAGGAACTCCATTTATTAGATTTTTGTTGCATAGTGTTCCTTTAGGGATTATTGATTTATTTCCTATGTAATCTAATACTGTTGCATCTAATAAATTATTTGTTTTCTTAAATTTTTGAGATAATACTTTTAATTCTAACGGGCAACTTCCTTCGCTACATTTTAATATTGCTTTATCTATTACTGCTATTGGTAACTCTTCTTCCTCATCTATCATAGAAGTAGGATAAAATACTTTTCTTTCAATTAATTTTGGTTTTATTTTATCGCTTAAATTATAACTATACGCTATTTTATTTTTATCAAATAATTTATTTGAATCTAATAAACCAATTTTCACTTGAGAGTTTTTTACCTTTCCGTCTTTCCTCTTTACTTCTATATGGTAATAATCCTCTAATATCTTTGTATTTCCCCCTACTTGTTTTAGTACATTTTTGTAGTGGGGGAAGTATTCTCCCTTTTCTTTCATTCTTGAATATAAAAGTGTATTTATTTCATCTCCTTTTTTCGTTGTTTCAAAACAGTGAAGCTCTGATGCTTTTTCAATTTCTAAACCTAAGTCATAATCCTTAGTATTTGTTGCATATGTACTTTTTAAAAAGCTTCCTATATATTCTTTCCTTACATTATCTCCTATTTCTCCTCCTTCTGAAACATAGGGTAAATAGTAATACTCTGTTTTTCTTGGCTTTATCTTCATATAATCATGAGGACCTGCCTCTTTACCAGTAACATATGGTATAGACGTTACATTAGACCCACGTCGTATCTCTATTTCATATTCTGTTGTAATTTCCTTTTTTACCTCTAGCTCCAATTTATCTAATTTTTTTATTTCATCATTTTCTATATAGAAAGCCTTTTGATTTATTGCTGTGTAATTTGCTTGTATTTGACTAAAGAGCTGTAGAAGAGCGTATGTAAATCTCCCCATAGAGTCTATAGAATCTTCAGGAACTATTTCTAACTCACTCCACTCCTCCTTTAAAGAACTTCCTGTATAGTCTATCTTTTTAGTCTTGTTATATTTTGTTACAGATATTACTTCATTGTTTTTAATTTCTAAAAGGATATACCCATATAGTACCTCTCCCTTACTAGATGATATATCATTTGAATCTCCAACATATCTTATAAATTTTGTTAATTTTATTTCTGATTTCCCCTCTTCTAATTTTTCATCTTTCTCTTTTTCATTTTCTGTGATTCTATATCCCTCTATTATTTCATATGCTTTTACTTGAAGGTAAGTTTCTAAATTTAAATTAATTCCATTTATTTGATATAAATTATTAAAAGTTTTTATATTCACTTTCCCAATTATTTTTTCCGATTTATCCTCAGTTTTACCTTCAATTATTCCTTCTTTTATCAGAAGATCTATATATTTTTCTAATAATTTTTTAGCGTGTCTTTCCTTAAGGACATTTACAATTTTAGGAGCAAATAGTATTAGAAGTGCTAATTCTCCTGTCACTACCACTCTCCCTACCTTAAATAACCCCCACATTACTTGCATTCCTAGTATAGCAATCTCTTTTCCTATGTCTTCCTTAACAATCAATTCCCAATTACTTAAATAACTGTACCCCTCTACTACTTCTGCTATATCTTTCCCTGAAAAATCTACTATTGTTCCTAAGTTTAATGGTTTAGATAAATAAAAAGGTCTTACATTTATTATTTTTTCGTCTGGGTTTTCTCTCGTCATTACCTCTAGCAATGTTACCAATTTTCCTGCTCTTCTAAACCCGGTTTTTATCACTTTATTTCTGTTTTTTATGTCATATTTTTTTATTAAATAATTATATATCTTTAAAAGGTACCCAGATTTTTTGGGGATTGTACCGTCATTTAATTCTGTATCTATATCTGCTAATTCAATTGTATCTTCTACTACAATTACGTATTCATCACCTTTTCTTAAAAAAACTATTTTTATTCCTAATTCCTCAAAGAAATTCTTCTTTTCTAGTTTCATACTTTTTAATATCTTTTCTGTTTCTTCTATTTTTTTTTTTTCATCCTCTGAGAATTCCTCTTTAAACCATCTTTGGCAAATATAAGCTATAATATTTGCTAGTGTCAATCCTCTATTATATTCACCTGCCTTATCGTTTATTTTTGCCAGTCTTCTAAAGCTTTTATAGTTAGTCTTATTCAGTGCTATGCTTACTCCATTTTGCCCAGCCACACTTAACATTATATCGATATATTCTGCAAATGTTATAATAGATGTTATTTTCTCTTCTCTTTCTCTTTTTTTTTTTAGGTAAATTCTTGTGGGTATATTCTCTATTAGTGTATCTTTTCTTTCTTTGGATATCTTACTATCTTCCACAGAGAATATCATATCTGAAAATAATGTTTTATTTATTTCATAACTATCACCGCTATAGAGTAACTCCCACTCATCTAAAAATTTACTTTCTTTATTCCCTGGATACCTATCGTAATATTCCATTACTACTGGTATAACTTTTCTTATTTCATCTGATCTTTCTATTCCTAAATCTTTTCTTTTTTCTTCACTGCTTATTAACTCCTTTATTAATGTGTAAATTGTGTGGTACGTAATAATTTCTTGAGTTTCTTGAACACGTTTTATTCCTAAATCTGCATGTTCAAGTTTCAGCTTAGCTAGATTACAAAAAGTTAATAATTCTTTATCCGATACCTCCTCCACACCATTTACACTATTATTTTTAATTAATTTTTCTTCCATTTTAATTTCTCCTATTACCATTTTTCTTCATTAAAATTAATTTCATCTATACTTTTAACTCCTTTATAATTTTTTAGAATTCTGTTTGTTTTTATTAACCACTCTCTATCACTGTTGTCTACTTCTCCATAAACTCCCGTTACTAAAAGAGTATTTCTCCCACTATATATGTGTATACCTACACGTAGTGGGCTATCTCCAAATAAGTGTGATTTTACTATATTATTTATTTTATTTTGTTTTTCTTCTTCACTAGTTTGAAGAT
>JBOFUX010000024.1:0-6098 GCA_051652785.1 Fusobacteriaceae bacterium
AAAAATCTTTAGTGAAAATCATGTATAAGAAAAAAACTTTAAGTATTCCATCTTGGTTAGACATATTAGCCACAAATAAAAATTTAAACTTTTCTCAAATACTACAATCAGCAATCAAAAAAGAATTGGGGATAATAAAATAGAAAAAGCACTCCTGAGGGGTGCTTTTTTTCTTGAGTGATCTCTAACTTAAGTTTGATCTTATAAGTACAAAAAAATATAATTTTTTTAAGTTAATAAAATTTTTGGTGGTATAAATTATATTATAAGGAGCAGTTTTTTTTATAAATAATAAATTTTAATAATAAAAAAATTTAAATCTTCTTATATAATACATTGACTTTTTTTTATATTAACAGTATTATAATTATAGATACTCTGCTAAACAGAGTTAATTTGAGGAGGTGATTTATGAATTGTTTAGATTTATTTTCTGGAGCTGGTGGACTAACGGAAGGTTTTATTCAGGCAGGATATGATGTATTAGCACATGTGGAAAAAGAATATTCTGCCTCACTCACTCTTAAAACTAGACTGTCATATCACTACTTAAAAAAAAATAATAATTTGGAGTTATACAAACAATATCTTAAAGGAGAAATGACTAGAGAAACACTTTACTCTCATATTCCAAAAGAGATTTTAAACTCTGTTATAAATATGGAAATTAATGACATCTCTATTAGTGAAATATTTGATAAATTTGATAAAATAATCGGAGATAAAAAAATAGAGATTATTATCGGTGGACCTCCTTGTCAAGCATACTCACTAGTGGGAAGAGCTCGTTCTAAAGAAAAGATGGAAAATGATGAAAGAAATTATCTTTATAAACAATATCTTAAATTCATTAAAAAATATAATCCAAATATTTTTCTTTTTGAAAATGTAAGAGGATTGTTAACTGCTCAAAACAGCCAATTACTCCCTAAAATTATTGAAGAAATGAATGAACTTGGTTATACTGTTGAAAAAAATCTTTTAGATGCTAAAAATTTTGGCGTTCCTCAATCTAGAAAAAGATTAATTATTATCGGTTGGAAAAAAGAATTAAATTTTAATTATCCTAAATTTGAAAAAATAAATAATAACATTACTATAAATTCTTTATTTGAAAATTTACCATCACTTAAGCCTGGGGAATCTATTTTGTTTAAACATCTTAAAAAAGCTAATGAAACATTGATTAATACAAATATTTATGACGAGAATTGTAATATATTAACACAGCACATTTCTAGACCTCATAATGAGCGTGATTTAAAAATTTATAAAATTGCTATTGAAGAAAAAGATAAAGGTAACATTCTCAAATATAATAGTAATCTTATTCCTAAGCATTTAAAAACACATAAAAATATAAAATCATTTTTAGACAGATTTAAAGTTGTTGATGGCAATAATATTTGCCATACTATGGTTGCTCATATAGCAAAAGATGGTCACCATTATATTCATCCAGATATAAAGCAACTTAGATCAATATCTTTAAGAGAAGCAGCTAGGATACAAACTTTTCCTGATAGCTATTACTTTGAAAATTCTAGAACAGCTGCTTTTACTCAAATAGGAAATGCAGTTCCTCCATTAATGGCTAAAATAATAGCGGAAAAAATAAAAAATATTTAAAATATAAAAAAGGGTAGCATTTAAGTTTTTTAGCTTCCCTTTTTTATATTATTTTATGACTACCAAGGGAGACAGTACTTTTGTACTCAAAAAATAAAAAAATTATAAAAAAAGAGGGATTTCTGAAATAAGATTTCCCTCTTTTTTATGGCAGGATTATTTTTTTAGTACTAAAAATACTGTTTACATATATTATTATCAAAAAAAGTTATATACTGATTAATAAAAAACTTCAAAATATCTTTCTAGTTTTTGAGTAAATTATATGCTTTACTTCTTTTCTTTTGTCATCTTTTTAGTTCTTTGTACTCATCAAAAGTATATTTCAATTTTTTCTTTCTCGAGAACACCACCATTTTCTATTTTCTTCTAAAAAGTCTATTTTTATCATTGATTCATCTCCTTATATTCTCTTTTTTTAGATGAAAATTATGATTTTTTAGTGATTGGTGTTTAACAACTGAATAGTTACATTATTTTTTAATGTATCGAAGTTACTCCTAAACGACTTATATGATTTGAAAGTTTTATTTGTATTTCTTTAAAAAAATCATTTTTTAATCTTAAGATTATTTCTATATTATTTTCATCTATTTTTTCCTCTGTATACAAGTGTTGGAAAGAGAACCACAAACAACAGTTTTTATTATTTATTTCTACCAACTGGCTACAGTAATGAGCTTCTTTATTTATTCTAGTAAATTTCATAGTTTCTTCTGACAACAAAACACCTTTTATTATTCTATGATATTTTATTTTATTTTGTGAAAAATCACATGAAGGAGAAATCTCTAAATTTATAATGTTTCCTTTCATTTCTCCTTTAATATCAGACTTTATCTTTTTATTTTTTTCTGTTTTTTTATGATTTATAATGGAATTATATAATCCATTAATAAAATCATCTCCATTTTTTTCATCATTATTCTTATATACAGCTCCAGGAAAAATATTTTTTATTTTTGAATTTACAACATTAATTAATAATTTTTTATTTAAAATTGCCTTTAACTGAGAAGGAATATCCTCTTTATATTCTTCCTTTATTTCATTATTCTCTAAAAATGAATCTCCCAATAATTTTATTTCATCAGATATTATTGCATTATTTGACAGTTTGTCGCATAATAAATTATTTATCACACTGAAAGCACTACACATAAATTTTTCATCAACCAATTTTTGTCCAGAGTATGCTACAGCTAAATTATATAAAACATTTCCAAATTTCTCTCTAACTTTTGTTTCAAAAAATTCATTTCCTTGATTTATAACTTCATTTTTAACCATGTGCTCCCAAGCTAAAAATATTTTAAAGTCAATATTTTTTTCTACTAAAAAATAAATTTCTTCCATTAACTTTTTAAGCTGTTTTTCATTTAGTATAAATGAAGTTCTTTTTTCTGATTTAAAGTTGATAAGGTCTTGTTTTATTTCTAAATAATATTTATCTAATATGTTAATATCTTGGCTTTTAAAAAAATTATCCATTTTTTCAATTATTTCGTCAATTTCTATATCTTTTTCTTGTGAAGAATTTAGATAATTAGATTTTTCTAATACTAAAGTGTCTATTGGAATCAAATATTTATCTTCTGTATCCTTAAGTGTATCAAATCTTTCCAATAGTATATCTTTATGAATATCAGACTGTTTACTCCAAATAAGTATTAGATAAGGTCCATTTTCCTTGTCTAATATTCTTTTTAAAAAACTTATAATTGTTCCTGCTCTATCGTGGCTATTACCTGCTCCTGCAACCAAGTCTATATCTAAAAAAATTAATCTTATTCCATTTATTGTTTTTTTTATCTCTACTATTTTTGCTATGTGAAGTGCAGAAATCCCTATTGTTTTAAGCCCAGTTATTAGCGGTTGTGCTTCTTCATACTCATCATCTATAATCACTACTTTACTGTTGGATAAATAATTAATTATGTCCTTGTTCACTATTTCACCTCTCCTTGTTTAAATGAAAACATTATTTTAGCTCCTTCTTCGTATTCCTTAGGTAAATTAAATTCGATATCTCTCAATTCTTTTAATGTTGGAAAACTCAAAATGCCACGTTGTTCTTTCATTGTCTCATTTGCAATATATAAACCCAATCCAATTCCTATTGCATCTTTTCCAGTGACCAAAGGCTTAATCGCATCAGATTCAGAAATTGTAAACCCTCTTCCATTATCAGCTATCAATAAATTCACTTCCTCACCATAAGTGAAATAATCTATTAATATTTTTTTTTCTTTAATCTTAAAAACTTTTTCTACCCAATACATAGAATTATCTATAATATTTATAATATTACCAATCATTAATGATTCTGACATTTTAACTATTAATTCTTCTCTTTTATTAAAATTATCGTCTATTATAAAATTATGGAGTTTTAGTCTATACATAACATTTTCTAATGATTCATTTATTAAGTTTTTGATTTTAGTATTTTTCATTTTTTTATTTCTCATTAAATCTTGGTAACCACTAATCATTTTACTTAAACTCTCTGATAAATTTTTCAGTCCAGGTTCTATGTTTGATTCACTTATTCTTAAGTTTAACTCTCTAATTCTTTTATCCAATTCATGAACAACTACTGATAAGCTTAATCCCATTCCTGATGCTCTTGTCAATAAATTTGTAGTTTCAATATATTCTTTTTCTATCAAAACCAATTGAATCTTTAATTTTTTTTTAGTCACTTCCTGAATTCTAGAATCCTTTTCTATTATATCTTTCATTTTTTTTATTTCTCCAATCACAGGTTCTTGTACCGGAGACTTATCATATATTTCTCTCATTATATTTTTATCTTCATTTCTAAGTTTTTCAATTTCTTTTAGTGCTACTCTTATCACATTTTTAAAAACATAAAATGCATCATTTTCTAAAAATCCTTCTCTATTAGTTTTTTCTTCTAATGCTAAAGTTTCTTCTCTTCTCAATTTAATGCTACCTATTATAATATCATTTCCTAATTTAGAAGCTGGAGTATTAATTCTTTCTCTATCCATACTTAACCAATCGTCTCCCTCACTTCCATAGTTATACACTCTATTGCCATCTCTATAAACCTTTATTCCTCCTAAATGTTTTAAGACATCTTTTATTCCAGATCTTTCAGAGCTTTTTAGCTTATTCAATATATTTGGAGCTTTATCATATATTAAAACTTCTCCCTCTATTCTATTTAAATTTGTTATTTTTCTTAAATCGTATCTAAAAACTTCATCTTTAGCTTTAAATTCTAAAGGAATATTATTAAAATTTAATTTCTTTAACTTTAATTTTGTCATATAATCATAAGGAGAAAATTTATATTCTAATTCTGTTATAAAGTTATTTTCGATAACAAATTTTGCTCTGTATAAAGCTAAATTTATAATATCATCTATTCCTTTTATATCACTGAATATTGTCATGTCTGGAACTTTTATTACTATCTTAAAATTTTCTATTCCACCAAAAGGTGAGGAA
Source organism: Fusobacteriaceae bacterium (assembly GCA_051652785.1). Lineage (GTDB taxonomy): Bacteria > Fusobacteriota > Fusobacteriia > Fusobacteriales > Fusobacteriaceae > JAGNZR01. The sequence continues at coordinate 5,110 of JBOFUX010000024.1, forward strand.
AGTGTTCTTAAATCTCTTATGATTTTTTTTTGGTTTATTTTTGACCAATTATTTTTTAATTTTGTGATGACTAACTTCGTTCCAGAATTAGCTATAATTTCATTAGTTTTATTTTCTTTTAAATCAAAAACAACATCTTTTAATCCTGAAGAAGTTTCAAATTTTTCCCAGTCCATACTAAACGAATATTCTATTCCTGTTTCTATATTTTTTGTAAAAACTGAACAACATATTCCTAGTTTGCTCAAGCCTAATCTTCCAATTCCTTTTTCTCCTATGGGTAATCTATTGTATTTTTTACTTGTTTTTCCTGATTTAATTTTTTGCTTTTTATAATCTCCACCAATAACAAACCACGAATTTATAATTGTTTCTCTTGTCATACCTTCGCCGTTATCCAAAATAATTATTTTCTCAATTTCCTCAGATTCGTTTGCTTGAAAAATTAATTCACATTTTGTTGCATCAGCATCATAAGCATTTTTCACTAATTCAGATAAAGCTATTATCTCATTTTTTATTAATTGCTCTCCTAATTGAAGAATCATTCTACCAGTTGATGAGAAATTTAATTCCATTTTGTCCTCCTACTATATTTCAAATAATTATAATCATATTAAACTCATTTTTCTTTATTAACATAACTTTTCAAGCCCCTAAGCTCTTCAAAAACCTCAATTTCTAAATCGGAATGTAAGCTATATTCATCTACTTCAACTCTTGTTTCTTTTTTTTATTTAATAATTTGGTTTCAAAGAATACCTCCTGTAATGACCTGAATAATTTTTCTTTATCTTCATCTGATATAGATTCGTCATTAAACATTAGTGTTGCACTGCTCATAAAATCATCATATTGAAGTTTTTCTCTTTTGTTGAGGTTTAAATTTGAGGAACTGGGGTCGTTATTTCCAGCTACAGTTCTACCTAAAAATGAGGAATCTAATAAATTTTTTTCTTCTATTGTTAAATTTAATGCTTTAGATATTT
>JBOFUX010000025.1:0-49218 GCA_051652785.1 Fusobacteriaceae bacterium
AGCTTGGTAAAAATAGCTACGGAGGTACACCTGGTCACATTTCGAACCCAGAAGTTAAGCCCGTAAACGCTGAAGGTACTTGGTGGGAAGCTGCCTGGGAGAATAGGAATTTGCCAAGCTTTTTTATTACAAAAAAATAGCCTAAAGTTTATGATTTCATAAGCTTTAGGTTATTTTATATTTAAGAATTTATAATTTTATTAGATTGTGTTTTATTAAAAATAAATTTTATAAAAATATATTTTTATAGTATAATAGATATAATTTAGATATATAAATATTCATATATTTTTATAAAATAGTGTTGGAGGAAGTGAAATGAAAAAGTTTTTATTTGGAGTAGGAATTTTTATGTTAGGATTATCATTAAGTAAAAATACTTTTTCCATTGAGAAAGTTGATATTATAATAACTAATGGAACAATTATGACTATGAATAGTGAAAAAGAAATAATTAAAAATGGAGTAATTATAGTAAAAGGTAATAAAATATTGGAAGTTGGGGAAAAAGGGATCGAAAAAAAATATAGTTCTAAAAAAATAATAGACGCTAATGAAGGAATTATTATGCCTGGAATGATAAATACTCATACCCATGTATCAATGAGTGTTTTCAGAAGTTTAGCTGACGATGTTCCTAATAGATTAAATAGATATTTATTTCCCCTTGAAAAACAAATGGTAACACCTGAAATGGTCTATTTAGGAGCTATTCATGGGTCGATTGAAATGGCAAAATCAGGAGTAACTACAGTGACAGATATGTATTATTTTGAAGATAAAGTGGCTGAAGCTGTGAAGAAAATTGGAATTAGAGGGGTCCTTGGAGAGACAGTTATAAAATTTCCTGTAGCAGATGCAAAAGAACCTTTTGGGGGAATAGAGTATGCTAAAAAGTTTATAGAAAAATATAAAAATGATGAATTGATAATACCGGCTTTTGCACCACATGCACCTCACACTAATGATACGAAACATCTTCAAATTATAAATAAATTATCTAGAGAGTATAATGTTCCAGTGCTAATGCATGTAGCGGAAACTGAAAAAGAAAGTGAGATATATCAAAATAAATACAAAATGAGTCCTGTTGAATACTTAGACTCAATTGGGGTATTAGATGAAAGATTTGTTGCCGCTCATTTAATTTTTGTAAATGATAAAGATATAGAAATTCTAAAAAAAAGAGATGTAGGAATAGCTCATAATATGGTTGCTAATATAAAATCAGCTAAGGGCATTTCACCAGCACTAAAGATGCATGACAAGGGGTTAAGAGTAGGGTTAGGGACAGATGGACCTATGAGTGGGAATACATTAGATATAATTGGACAAATGGGCTATGTTGCTAAACTGCATAAATTAGATACTAAGGATAGAACTGCGTTACCACCAGTTAAAGCAGTTGAAATGGCTACGATTGGAGGAGCAAGAGCTCTCCATATGGAAGATAGAATTGGAAGTTTAGAAGTAGGAAAACTTGCAGATGTTGTGATTGTAGAAACTCAATCTCCTAATATGGTGCCGATATATGATGTATACTCAGCACTTGTATACTCTGCAAATGCCTCAAATGTAGAAACTGTTATTGTAAATGGGAAAATTATAGTAGAAGATAAAAAACTTAAAACATATGATGAAAAAGTTTCAAGAAAAAATATGAATGAATTTAAAAATAAAGTCATAAAAATAGCTGAAACTTTGTAGAAAGAATTGAGATTAATAAAAAAAGAGAAACTAGATCAATTTTATCTAGTTTCTCTTTTTTTACTATTTTTATTATTAAAAAATTATAAGTTTTATAGTAGATAAGCCTTATACAACTGTTTAAGTGTTCTTATGCAGCTTCTTTTTATTCTCTCATTATCTTTTTTATTTTTATTTTTGATAGCTTTTTCTAAATAACCTTTGTAGATATATATTTGAGTAAGATTGAGCATAGTTACATGAGATGGAGATATATATTTGTCTTTTACTAATTTTAAAAGTAAATATTTATTTCTTTCTTCTAAATTAAGTTTTAAAAGCATAGGATAAAATTTAGAAGAAAATTCTTTAATATTTTCAGGAAAAAACTTATAAAAATCTTTTATTTCATAATATTCTTCCATTTTATTTTTATGAAATTCAAAGGAAGAAAAAAATATAGAATAAAAAATTTCAGGATTTTCAAAAGAACAACTACAAAAAAAATTCCAAATTAAATTATTTTCTTCAAAACTATTTTTAGGTGTTCCAACATAAGCTTCTATGTTTTCATTATAATACCTTAAAAATTTTAAGCTTGATAAAAAAATTAAATGATCAAATTTTTTAAAATGAGAATAAATTGTTCCACTAGTGTAACCAGCCCTAGCGGACACTTTTCTAATTGAAATTCCAGCGAGCCCTTCTTCTTCTAACATTTTAGAAGTAGTTTCAATTAAAATTCTTTTAACATTAACATTATTATCTTTATCTTTCATTAATACCACTCCAAATATTATTTTATTAAATTCTAACATTATATACATAAAAAGTAAATAATATGAAAAAAAATTGACATTAAAGTTTAAATGAAGTATAAATATATTGAGGTAATCGCGATTAATAAAAAAGTGAGGTGGACTATGAAGTTAGAATTTGGAAATTTTCATGTTAAAGATGTAAAATTTGGAGAAAAAAACTCATACGAGAAAGGAATACTTACTATTGATAAAATTGAAGCTTTAAACCTTATTAAAGAAGATGAACATATTACATGGGCTGATATAATAATAGCACGTCCTGGTGAAAGTATAAGAATTGTTCCAATAAAAGAAGCTATTGAAGCCAGAGTTAGACTTGATGGAAAAACAATTTTTCCTGGAGTTATGGGAGAATTAAGACAGTGTGGAGAAGGTAAAATTTATGCCTTAAAAAATATGAGTGTAATGGGAGTTGGAAAACATTGGGGTAGTTTTGGAGATGGAATAGTTGATATGAAAGGAAAGGGAGCGAATTATTCATATTATTCTAAGCTTATAAATATCTGTCTTGTTGCAGATACAGATGAAGATTTTGAAAGACATGAACAACAGAAAAAAAATAAAGCAATAAGATGGGGAGCAATGAAACTCTCTGAATATATAGGAAAAATTGTGGAAAAATTGACTCCTGAAACAATAGAAATTTTTGAATTAGACCCTATAACAAAAAGAAATGAGGAAATTCAAAAATTACCAAGTGTGGTTTGTGTAATGCAACCTCAGTCCCAGATGGAAGAATTGGGATATAATAATCTTTTATATGGTTGGGATATGAATAGAATATTACCTACATTTATGCATCCTAATGAAATATTTGACGGTGCAATAATTGGAGGTTCTTTTATGCCTTGTTCTTCTAAATGGTCAACTTACGATATGCAAAATTCACCGATTATAAAAGAACTTTATAATGAGCATGGAAAAAATATTAATTTTCTAGGGATAATAATGTCTAATTTGAATGTTTCCTTGGAGCAAAAAAATAGAGCAGCTTTATATGTGGCACAAATAGCTAAATCATTAGGTGCAGATAGCGCTATTTTAGCCGAAGAGGGATATGGAAATCCTGACGCTGATTTCATTGCTTGTTTTGTAGCTCTTGAAGATGCAGGTGTAAAGACAGTTGGAATTACAAATGAGTGTACAGGAAGAGACGGACGATCACAATCTTTAGTGGCACTGGATGAAAAAGCTAATGCTATAATTTCTTGTGGAAATGTTTCACAGCTATTAGAACTTCCTCCTATGAAAGAAATAATAGGAGAATTGGAGTCTATTGGAAGAGATGGTCTTGCTGGTGGTTGGGAAGGAGATGAAAAATTAGGACCATCAGTAAGAGTAGATGGTTCTATTATCATTGAAAACAACTCAATGTTTTGTGGTGATATGGTAATTGGTTGGTCTAAAAAAATAGTTAAGGAATTTTAGGAGGAAAATTATGAAAAAAGGAATTCTTTATATTAATCAATTTTTCGCTGGAATAGGAGGAGAGGAAAAAGCAGATTTGTCTCCAGAAATAAGAAAGGGGGTTTTTGGACCGGGAATAGCATACAATAGTATGTTAAAAGATATTGAAATTACTCATACTATTATATGTGGAGATAATTTTATGAGTTCTCGTACAAAAGAAGCAATTAAAATAATTTTTTCTTTAATTAAAAATTTAGACTTTGACTTTTTCTTTGCAGGACCTGCATTTCAAGCTGGAAGATACGGTGTAGCCTGTGGAACTATAGGAAAAGTTATAAAAGAAAAATATAATATTTCGATTTTTTCTTCTATGCATATAGAGAATCCAGGAGTTGAGATGTTTAGAAAAGAATTTATTATATTTAAAGGTGGAAGAAGTGCTGCTTCTATGAAAGAAGATATTAAAGTTATTTCAAATTATGTGAATAAACTAACATCTAATAAAAAATTGGAAGATGCAAAAGCAGAAAATTATTTTGGGCGTGGAATAAGATATCAAATTGAAGAGGATAAGAATAGAGAAACTGGAGCAGTGCGAGCAGTTAAAATGTTAATAAATAAAATATCAGGTGTTGATTATGTATCAGAACTTCCAATTCCTAAAATAGAAACAGTAAAGATTGCTAAACCTATTAAAGATTTAACCAGTGCTAAAATAGCTTTAGTAACAACAGGAGGAATTGTTCCTTTTGCTAATCCAGATAAAATACAATCTGCTTCAGCTACTAGATGGGGTATGTATGACATAACTAATTTAGATAAATTAGAACCTAAAATATATAAAACTATTCATGCTGGTTATGATCCTTCAGCAGTGGACAAAAATCCAAATGTGTGTGTCCCATTAGATGCACTTAGAGCATATGAAAAAGAAGGAAAAATCGGTTCAATAGATAATTACTTTTATACAACAGTAGGAACAGGAACTACAGAAGCTGAAGCAGTCAGAATGGCAACTGAAATAATTATTCATCTAAAAGCACATAGCGTTGATGGTGTTATTTTAACTTCAACTTGAGGAACTTGCACTCGTTGCGGTGCAACGATGGTAAAAGAAATTGAAAAAGCTGGATTTTCAGTTGTTCAAATGGCTAATTTAGTTCCTGTAGCTAAAAGTGTAGGTGCTAATAAAATAATTCCCACTATATCAATCCCCTATCCTTTAGGAGATCCCAATACATCTATAAATGAACAATGGAAATTGAGATATTATAGAGTGGGAATTGCATTAAATGCTTTGACAGCTGATATAAAAGAACAAACAGTATTTAATGTAAAAATTTAATTATATTCTAAAAATCCCTCTTTTTTTTATTTAAAGAGGGATTTTTTTAAGGAGGGCTCAATGAAAAAAAAGTATAATAATACAGTTTTCTATGTGTCAATTATTATTTCTATAATAATAGTATTTTGGGCATTGCTATTACCTTGGAATTTTAAAAAAGTTGCAGATTGGTTATTTTCTGTAATATCTAAAGATTTTGGTTGGATATATGTGTTTTCAATGGCTATATTTGTTTTTTTCTCATTATGGTTGGCATATTTTAGTAGATTTAAAAATATAAAATTAGGAAAAAATAATGAAAAACCTGAATATTCAATATTTTCATGGTTTTCAATGCTTTTTTCTGCAGGAATGGGAGTGGGATTAATATTTTGGGGAGTGGCAGAGCCTATAAGTTACTATTTAGAACCACTAAATGCAATATCAGGAACAAAAAATGCTGCGGTATTTGCTTTTAATAAATCATTTTTGCATTGGGGGCTTCATCCTTGGGCTGCATATTCAGTAATTGGACTGTCTTTAGGATATATGCAATTTAGAAAAGAGAAGAAAGGTTTGATGAGTTCTTTACTTGCACCATTATTTGGTAATAATTTTGGGAGTAATATTTATGGGAAGTCTATCGATATAATTACTGTGATTGCAACAGTAGCAGGTATTGCAACATCTTTAGGACTTGGAACTTATCAAATAAATAGTGGACTTAGCTATATTTTTGGTATTCCAAATTCAATAAAAACACAAATAATAATAGTTTCAATAACAACCATAATAGTAATAATATCAGTATCAACTCCTTTAGAGAAAGGAATAAAATTAATTTCTAATTCTAATATATATTTTTCTGTTATTCTTCTGTTATTTTGTTTTATATTTGGACCTACAGTAGAAATAATTAATACTTTTATTGATGGAATAGGAATTTATATTTCTAATTTTATAACAAATACTTTTTCTATAGGGGCTTTTGGAGAGAACTCATGGTATGGTTCTTGGACTTTATTTTATTGGGCATGGTTTATAGCTTGGGCTCCTTTTACAGGAATGTTTATAGCGAGAATATCTAGAGGAAGAACGATAAAAGAATTTATAACAGGGGTTTTAATTGCTCCAACATTAGTTTCTTTTGTTTGGTTTTCTATTTTTGGAAGAATAGGGATAAACTCTTCAGATGAAATTCTAAAAAAAGCTTTTAATTCAATTCCAACAGCATATTTTATAGTAATGGAGCAATTTTCTTGGGGAACTACGGTTAGTATATTTACAATTATTTTATTATTTACATTTTTTATAACATCAGCAAATTCAGCAACTTTTGTTCTTGGAATATTAAGCTCAGATGGAGATTTAAATCCTTCAAATAGTAAAAAAATTATTTGGGCTTTACTTCAATCGACTTTTGCTTTAGCTTTAATGATAGGAAGTGAAAATGGTCTTCAGATGTTGCAGATAGCTTCAATTACATTAGCTTTACCATTTGCAATTATTATGATTCTTTGTATAGTATCATTTATGAAAGAATTAAAAAAAGAAATATAAATTTTTGAGAGATAATGTGTTATAATTTTATTCGGGGCTGTCTAAAAAAATGATAAACCTTTAAATTAGTGTAAAATAAAACAAACTAATTTGGAGGTTTTTTTATGGTAAGAAAAATTATAAATGAAGAATAAAAAAGAAAAGAAGTGATACGAGATTTTATAAAATAGTCCCAATATTGATTCTTTTCTAAATTTTTAATGCTATTACTGAGAAATTATACGTTCTTTACTTTAAAATTTTAAAATTAATTCAACAGGACAATGATCTGAACCATGAATTTCATTATGTATTTTTGATATCTCTATATTTTTTTTCAAAGAGTCCGCGACTAAAAAATAATCAATTCTCCATCCTATATTTTTTTCTCTAGCTTGAAATCTATAAGACCACCAAGAATAAGCTCCTTCTAAGTCAGGATAAAGATATCTAAAACTATCAGTAAAACCAGAATTTAAAAGAATGGTCATTTTTTCTCTTTCTTCGTCAGAAAAACCTGGATTTCTTTTATTTGATTTAGGATTTTTTAAATCAATTTCTAGATGTGCAACATTTAAATCACCGCATAAAACAACAGGTTTAGATTTATTAAGTTTCAATAAATGTTTTCTAAACTCATCTTCCCAATCCATTCTATCCTCTAATCTAGCTAGTGCTTCCTTAGAATTAGGAGTATAGACATTAACTAAAAAGAATTTTTCAAATTCTAAAGAGATAACTCTTCCTTCTTTATCATGATGTTCAACACCTAGATCATATTTAACTGAAAGAGGTTTAATTTTTGTAAAAATAGCTGTTCCAGAATATCCTTTTTTTTCTGCAGAATTCCAATATTGGTGATAACCGGGAAAATCTAAAACTATTTGTCCTTCTTGACATTTTGTTTCTTGAATAGAGAAAAAATCTGCATTTATCTCTTTGAAAAATTCAAGAAATCCTTTTTGCGCACAAGCTCTTATTCCGTTTACATTCCATGATATAAATTTCATATTTCTCCTATTTTAAATTTATTCATAATCTATTAAATATTTAATTAAATCAACCTCAGGTCTAAGAGACTCAATATCTTCATCAACATAGTGGGCTCCTTGCTCGAAAGCTATCTCAACTAAGCCTTTGTATTCGCCTATGTAAGGAATTTCTATTTTAGTCATTCCAAAATTCAGTCCGATTTGATGAAGTTCTGTTAAAAATTTTTGAAGCTCATAAATAGAGTATTTCTCTCTATTTATATAGTCAGTAAACAAAACTATTATATTTTGAATTTTTTCTAAGCTTTTATCTTTATATCCATATAAAAAATATAGTTTTTCAAGTAAATCATGCAAAGAAATTTTCATATCATGCGGTAGTTCATATTTACTATAGTTCCAAGAGATTTGTCTAGGAAAAGTTTCATGAAAATAGTATTCTAAGAGTTCTCTTCCTGTTTTAAAGGCTCTTACAGTAGATAAACTTAACCATTCTTTATCATGTTTTTCATACTCTATATCAAAAGCTAATATTTTGTCTAAGTCGTTTTCATCTTCAAATATATATTTTTCACTATTCCAAGTTACATATTCTTGTTCTAAGATCATATCTCCTCCAAATTATGTTGAGAATTAATTATTTTATTTTTAATATTATACATTAAGAATAGAAAAAAAACTAGAATAAGGTTATAGAAGATAGTAATAATAATATATTAATTCTGCTTAATTCTAAAAACCGATTACTTATTCTTAAAGCTTATATCTGTTTTCCTGCTCTTTTGCACTATAAACTAAGTAAAATTTGATATTTTTTATTATTATTTGTAGTATGATTTCATATTTTAGAAGTTACTCAATTCTAGAAAAAAATTGTAGCTCCTTCTAAATTATCAACTTCAGAAACCATAATATTATCTTTTTTTAAAATTTTCATTATAAATAAAAGAATTAATGTTCCACCAATAATAAATTCTGCTCTTTTACTTTCAAGACCCATAAGATTTTTTCTTTCTTCAAAAGTTTTATTTTTTAGTAAAGTTAAATTGTTTTCAATGATTTCTTTTGTTAAATTAAAAAGATTAATTTTTTCCTTATTATAAATTTTCATTTTCATAAAAATGGAAACATGAGTAGTTACTGTGGCAGCAACTCCTATAAGATTAAAATTTAAGTTAGGAATTTCGTAAAGAGAGGAAAACTTTTCTTCTAGCCACTGAAAACAATTTTGGATATTATCTTCACTGTAATCTTGAGTAGGAAAAAACTTTTCAGTAACTCTAACAGCACCAACATTAAAACTTTTTATAAATGCAACTATACCGTTTTCACCAATAGAAAGTTCTGTACTTCCTCCTCCTATATCAAGAACAGCGATTCTATTACTAAAAAAAATTTTACTAAGTCCGGTAAAACTTAATGTAGCTTCAGTTTCTCCAGAAATACATCTAACATTAATACCAAGGTTCTTAAGACGCATCATAAAATCATCTCTATTAGTGGCATCTCTAACTGCAGAAGTAGCGAAGGCCTCTATTTCTGTAGCTCCATAAGATAAAGCAATGTTTTTAAACTTGATTATAGCTTTTATTGTTCTATCCATACTTTCACGACTCAAAGAGTTGGAAAAATAAACTCCTTGACCTAAAGAAGTTATTTCAATGTCTTTATATAAAGATTTAATAATTTTATTTTTGAAAATTGAGTTGTAACAATTCACGTCTGCTATTGTTTCAGAAATAAAGACTCTAACAGAATTTGTTCCAATGTCTAAAACAGTTTTAATTTTTGAATTAGTTTTATTATTGAATTTATTATTAAATTTGATAATATCTTCTTCTTTTAGTATTATGGAGTTTAATTGTCCAAAATTTTTAAAGGATATAAAAGTTAAACCAAAAGTCGAATTTTTTTTATCTTTTTTCATAGCAGTTATAAGAATTTCATTTTTTATATATATAGGTAATGAGTTTATTCCATATTTTTCAAATAGTATTATAATTTCTTTTTTTATTTTTAAAAGAGTGTTAAGGATAGTTTTATCATTTTTATTGATAAATTCTCCAAGCTCTATTTCAAATAGAATTCCTTTAGCAACCCCTTCACCATGAGGAATATTCTTAAATCGATAAATAGATTCAAGAGCATGTCCATAGGTATGTCCTAAGTTTAAAATACATCTAATCCCATTTTCTTTTTCATCATGCTCGACTATGTTTTTTTTTATTTCACAAGAATATTTTATCATTTTTACTAATAATTTATTATTTAAATTTAAAATTTCATTTGCATTAATATTTAAAAAATCAAAATAAGCTCTATTGTTATTAATTAAAGAGTGTTTTATAACTTCACCCATTCCAGAAATAAATTCATTTTTATCTAAAGTTTTCAAAAAGTTTGTGTCTATAATAACAGCTTTTGGCTGATAAAAAGTTCCAATTAAATTTTTAGTGTTTTTATGATTGATAGCAACTTTCCCCCCAATACTAGCATCAACTTGAGCTAATAATGAAGTTGGAATTTGAATGAAATCAATTCCTCGCATATAAGTTGCGGCAACATATCCACCTATATCACAAATAACTCCACCACCTAGGGATATAATAAGGGAGTTTCTAAAAAAGCTATTTTTTTCCATAAAATTATATATTTTTTCAATATTATTATAATTTTTATACTCTTCTCCATCAGGAAGCTGAAAATATTTTCCCTGTGGTATAAAAGACAAAATATTTTCTTTATACAATGCACCAACTTTATCATTACTTAATAACAATATAGAGTCATATTTTTCTATGTACTCTTTTAGTTTAATTATAGAGTTAGAACCAATATAAATATTATAATTTTTATCTTTTAAAGCAATATTTAAAATTTCCATTTTTCTATCCCTCACATTATTTTATATTGTATTTATACTATTTTAATGGAAAATATTTTTCCCCTAAAAGTTCAATTATTTTCTCGCTTCCTTCTTCTATTGTTTCATAAAATAATTCTTCTCTAAATTCATATTTGTCTATACTTTTTTGATAGAGAGAATCATAGTAATTAGTCATAAGTTTTTCAGCAATTAAATCAAGGTTTCCCTCTTCAAGGAGAACTAAAAGTTCATCTACATAGGAGTGTGGAGCGTATCTTTTTATTTTTAAAATACATTCTTTAATCTCTTCAACACTGGTGTTTGTGTAATCATCTAATACAATATTTACTCTATGAGACATAGGAGTATCCACAAAAATATGCCTACCATTTAATAGAGAATGGTAGATACATTCTGGAATATAAACATTACCAATTCTTTTACTTTCACTTTCTGCAATAACATAGTTTGGCTTATTATTTCTAAAAAATTCGTATAATAGAGATTCAAATCGCTTTTGACTTTGAGGTCTTTTTTCACAAAGTGCACCAAAAAATGAGCCTTTATGATCTGCAAATTTTTCTAAATCTAAAATACTATAACCTTTTGATTCTAGTGAATTTAAAACTTTAGTTTTTCCAACACCAGTTTTACCGTGAATGATAATATATTCTACTCCTTTATTAAGAGATGGAAGTTTTTTACCTATAAATTCACGATAATTTTTATACCCTCCCTCTAATTTAACTGCTCTATAGCCAACAGAGGAAAAAAGTGCTGTTAAAGATCCACTTCTCATTCCACCTCTAGCACAGTAAAAAACTATTTTTTTTGTTTGTTTTGAAATTTTATTTATCTCTTTAAAAATTTCAGGTAATCTTTTTGAAACAGATTCAATGCCTAAAAGTTTCGCTATTTCAGGTGATTCTTGCTTATAGGCAGTTCCTACAACTGCTCTTTCATCATTTAAAAGAAGAGGAATATTTATAGCGCCGGGAATCCCTTCAGCTAAAAATTCAGCAGGAGTTCTAACATCTATTAAAATATAGCTTCTCTCTTTTATTAATTCTTCGTAGGGAATAGTCTTCATAAAACCTCCAAAAATTTTTATTAATGATAGTACAGTAATTTATATCTATTAGTGTATATTTTACACTGAAATATAAAAAAATAAAAGTTTTTTTTAGTATTTTAAAATTAAATATAAAACAAAATTAAAAAATATAAAAAATTAATTTATATTTAGAGTCATAGTTTGGTATCTATTATAATATATGATATACTTTCTTTAAACAATAGAAGAAAACAAACAAACAAAATTTATTATAGGAGAAAAATGTTAAAAAAAGCCAAAGAATTATTAAAATCAATATATGGTTATGATGAGTTCCGAGATGGTCAAAGTAACATAATTGAATCAATTTTAGAAGGAAAAGATACAGTAGGAATAATAGCTACCGGAGGTGGAAAATCAATATGTTATCAAATTCCAGCTCTTTTATTTAACGGAGTAACAATAGTTATATCACCGCTTATTTCTCTTATGAAGGACCAAGTTGACGGATTAAAAATTTTAGGAATAAAAGCAGCGTTTATAAATTCAAGTTTAAAAAGAGAAGAATATAAAGATGTTTTTTCAGGACTTAGAAGTAAAAAAATTAAAATTCTTTATGTGTCACCAGAAAGATTAGAAAATAAAAATTTTATAGAGTTTATGAAAAAAATTGAAATATCTTTAATTGCAGTTGATGAAGCTCATTGTATTTCACACTGGGGGCATGATTTTAGGAAAACATATTTAGAGATAACAAAATTTAAAGATATGTGTAGTGGAAAAGTTCAAATGTTAGCACTAACAGCAACTGCTACAAATGAAGTTAAAAATGATATAATTGATAAGTTAAATTTAAAAGACCCCAACGTCTTTATAGATGTTTTTGATAGAGGAAATATTTTTTTTAAAGTAGAGCGTGGAAAAGATGCTGAACCTTTTATTGTAAATTATTTAAATAGTAATAGAAATAAATCTGGAATAATTTATGCAAGCACAAGAAAGGAAGTAGATAACTTATATTCATATTTAACTTTAAAAAAATTTCATGTGGGGAAATATCACGCTGGTCTTAGTGATGAAGAAAGAAAAAGAGCACAGGAAGAATTTGTAAATGATGAGCTTAAAATAATAGTGGCAACAAACGCTTTTGGAATGGGAATAGACAAATCAAATGTGAGGTTTGTAATTCATAGAAATATCCCAAAGGATTTAGAAAGTTATTATCAAGAAATTGGAAGAGCAGGGCGAGATGGCGCACCTGCAGAAGCAATACTTTTGTTTTATGAAGAGGACGAGGGTATTCAAAAATATTTTATAGAGAGTAATACAGATATTAATTTTGAATATAAGAAAAAAAAATTAGAAAAATTAGATGAGATGATAGAATATGCTTATTTGGAAAGTTGTTATAGAGAGTATATCTTAAAATATTTTGGAGATAAAAGAATTAGAAGTTATTGTGGTAATTGTAATAATTGTTCAAAAATTAAAGATATTGAAAATTCAACAATTGAAGCTCAAAAAATATTTTCTTGTATAGGAAGAACTAAAGAAACTATTGGAATATCAACCTTGGTCAATATTTTACAAGGAAGAGCAGATACTAAATTAGAAAAAAAGGGATACCATACTCTTTCAACTTTTGGAATTATGAAAGAGTGTAAAAGAGTTTGGTTAGAGGAATTTATAAACTTTTTAATTTCAGAAAAATATTTAGTTCAAAGTGCGGGAAGTTTTCCTGTTCTTCACCTTACTGAAAAAGCTATAACAGTTGTAAGAAATTTAAAAAAAGTTGTAAGAAGAAAAGAGGAAAGAGTGAGTTTTGACTACTATAAAGATCCTATATTTACAAAACTTTTAAATCTCAGAAAAGACATTTCAGAAGAGGAGAAAGTAGCGCCTTACATTATTTTTTCAGATTTAACTCTTATGGAAATAGCTGAAAAATTACCTTTAACAAGATGGGATATGTTAAAAATAAAAGGAATAGGGAACCAAAAATTTAAAAATTATGGAGAAAGATTTTTAGAAATAATGAATGGTAATGTAAAAGCAATTTACTATTATAATAAAGAACAATTAGAGGAGCTAAAAAAAGAATTAAAAATTGATCACTCACTTATAGAGTTAGATAGAATTTTAAAGAGGGTTTTAGATTAAAATTTTAGATTAAATATTTTTATAATAAAAAAATAGAAAAAAATAAAATTAAGGAGGATATTTTGATAGAATTTTTTATTGCAAAAAAACAAATGCTAGACAGAAAAAAACAAAGTTTAATATCCATATTAGGAATTTTGATAGGAGTAGTGGTGCTAACTGTATCTATTGGAATATCTAATGGTTTAGATAAAAATATGATTCAAGGTGTTCTCTCAATAAATAGTCATATACTTTACCAACCATCTTCTTCTATTAAAGATTATAAGGAATTGAAAGAGGAGATAGAAAAAATTCCAGGTGTAAAAGGTGTAGTAAGTAATATTTCAATACAGGGAATTGTTAAATATAAAAATGTAAATAAAGAGTACATATCAGGAGTGAAAATACAAGGCTTTGATTTAGAAAGTACAATAAAATCCATGGATTTAGACAAAAAAATATTACAGGGAAAAATAGATACTAAACCTAATACAGTACTCATAGGGGAAGAGTTGTCTATAAATTTAGGAGCTTTTGTTGGGGATACAATAACAGTTATATCCCCAGATGGAAAAGATATTAAGCTAGTAATTTCAGGTATATTTAGAACAGGTTATTATGATTATGATTTAAATGTTATTATGATTAATTTAAAAACAGCTCAGTATATCTCTTACCTTGGAGATACAATTAGTGAGTTTAATATCATGCTAAATAATCCCTATAATGCCGATAAAATTTCAAAAGAATTACTTGAAAAACATGGTATTATTACAAGGACTTGGGGAGAATTAAATAGAAATTTATTGTCTGCATTGTCCCTTGAAAAAACAGTTATGATAATTGTGTTTTCTTTAATTATAATAATTGCAGGATTTGTAGTATGGTCCACTTTAAACATGATTGTAAGGGAAAAAATTAAAGATATTGGAATATTGCGAGCTATTGGATTTTCCAAAAAAAGTATAATGAAAATATACTTAATGCAAGGATTAAGTTTAGGAAGTATAGGAATATTTTTAGGAATAATAATTTCCTTAGGAATTCTTTGGTACATAAAAAATTATTCTATACCAGGGATAAGTTCAATTTATTACATCCAAAAAATACCTATTGAGATTTCTATAAAGGAAATAATTATTATAGTGATTTCCAATTTTGTGATATTGTTTCTTTCAAGTATACTACCAGCTTATAGAGCAGCTAGTTTGGAAACACAGGAGGCATTAAAGTATGAATAAAAAAATAGTATTAAAATTAGAAAATATAAACAAAACTTATGAAGGGGCTAATGAGAGTATTCATATTATTAGAAACTTAAATATAGAAATAAAGGAAGGTGATTTTATATCTATAATGGGTAAATCAGGAAGTGGAAAATCAACGCTTCTTAATCTGATAGGGCTTTTAGATAAGCCTAATAGTGGAAAATTGTTTATTGACGGTATTGACACTATTCAAGCAAATGATTTAGAGAAAAATATTATAAAAAATGAAAAACTAGGATTTGTATTTCAATTTCATTATTTACTAAAAGAATTTACGGCTCTTGAAAATGTTATGTTACCTGGACTTTTAAAAAATTATAAAAATAAAGATAAAATTAGAGAAAAAGCGCTAAATTTATTAAAAGAAGTAGGGTTAGAAGATAGGGGCTCACATAGACCAACGGAACTCTCAGGCGGTGAGAAGCAAAGAGTGGCTATTGCAAGAGCTATGATAAATTCTCCTAAAATTATTTTAGCAGATGAACCAACAGGAAATTTAGATGAGGAAACAAGTGAAATGATTCATGAAATATTTAAAAAAATAAATAAAGAATTTAATCAAACCATAATTGTAGTAACACATTCTAAAGAGCTTGCTAGCATAACAGATAAAAGTTTAGTTTTAAAAAAAGGAAAAATAGAAATCTTATAGAATAAAGAAGTAACACACTAAATAATGGACTTGGTTATTATAATTATACATAAAAGTTAAGGAGTGGTAAGTATGAAAATGGTGATTCATGGAAGACATCTAGCAATAACACCTGCAATGAGGGAGTATGCTGAAGAAAAAATAGGAAGAATTAAAAAATATTATGAAAATATTTTAGAAATAGACGTGACTCTTTCAGCAATAAAATCAAAAACAGGACCTTCACATACGGTAGAAGCTTTAGTTTTTGTAAATGGGGCAACTATTAAGGGAAGTTCTACAGAGTCAGATTTATATGCAGCTATGGATGCTGTTTCAGACATATTAGAAACTCAGGTTAAGAAAAGAAAAGAAAAGAAAAATGAAGAAAAATATAGTAATGTTATAAAAGAATTAAAAGTTGCTTCAAAAGAAGGTGGACTGAATAAAGAGATTTCAAAAACTGTACTAAGTACTTCTCTTTCTCCTAGACCAATGAGTATAGAGGAAGCCATTCTACAACTTGAGTGTTTAAAAAGAAGTTTTTACGCTTTTATAAATGCAGAAACAAGAGAGATGAATGTAGTTTATCATAGAGAAGATGGAGATTATGGACATATAGAATCTGGAACAAAAGGTTAAAATAAAAAGGGTAGCTGTTAAGAGCTACCCTTTTTAAGTGTTAGAATATAGAAAATAAATAATCATGAATTAGGCTTAATTTTTTGTAAATTTTTCTATAAGAATTTAACGCTATACTTTATAGAGAGAAAATTTAGAGAAAAATAAAAAAATATGATATAATCTAAAAAAGACATTAAAAAATATATAGCAAAAATAATGAGAGGGAAAATGGAAAAAATTATTTATGTGACAGGTGGAGTAAGAAGTGGTAAAAGTCTTTATGCTGAAAAATATGTAGTAAACCAAGTTGGAAAAAATAAAATATATTTAGCCACAGGAATAGCCTTTGACAATGAAATGAAAGAAAGAGTAAAAAAACATAGAGCTCAAAGGGGAAATGACTGGATAACTATTGAAGAATATAAAAATTTGGATCTTCATTTAGAGAAGGTTTTGACTGACTTAAAAAAAGGGAATAAAAAAAGTCAAGATACTATTATTTTATTAGATTGTTTAACTAATATGGTTTCCAATATGATGATAATGGATATAAAAAGAGATTGGGATAAATTAACGCAAGATGAAGTAGGAAAAATTGAAGAAAATATAAAAGTACAATTGGAAAACTTACTGAAATTTGTAAAAAAGAATAAACTTTCATTAGTTGTAGTATCTAACGAAGTTGGAATGGGGATTGTACCTGAAAATTCTTTAGCTAGATATTTTAGAGATATAGCGGGAAGAATGAATCAATTAGTTGCACAAAAGTCAAAAGAAGCCTATCTATTAGTTTCAGGCATAGAAATAAGGTTAAAATAAAATTATATAAAATGGAGGAAAAGAAAATGAAAGGTATCGTGCAACTATTTAAATTTATGACAAGATTGCCAATTTATGATAAAGGTGAATTTAATTCTGAAGAATTAGGAAAAAGTATGAAGTTTTTCCCAGTGGTTGGAATAATTATAGGAATAATAATGTACTCAGTGCATAGTTTGTTGTCGCTATATATAAATTCTTCAATTTTAATAGCAATATTAGTTGTTATAAGTTATGTTGTATTGACAGGAGGTATTCATTTAGATGGACTTTCAGATACATTTGATGGAATCTTTAGCTATAGAAGTAAACAAAAGATGTTAGAAATTATGAAAGATTCAAGAATAGGAGCTAATGGCGCTATAGCTATAGCACTTTATTTCATTACAAATATTATGTTTTTATCAGAATTAGAAACAATAGAATTCCCAATGGGAGCGATTCTTTTGATTTATCCTGTTATAGGCAGAATGAGCAGCGTTGTAAATTGTGCCACAGCTCAATATGCAAAATCAAGTGGAATGGCAAAATCTTTTGTAGACAATACAAGTATAAATGATATGCTAATCTCTCTTCTAATTACAGTAGGTTATACTTATTTTATATTAAATTATTTTTCTTTAACTTTAAATTATCTATTATTAATACCTATTATAGGAATATTAGGTTATTATTTTGCTAGATTAATGACTAAAAAAATAGGTGGGATAACAGGCGATACATTAGGAGCGGTAGTAGAATTAAGTCAAATAATAACTTTACTATTAATATATTTTATTAAATAGGGAGATCGGCTTATGGGTAAATTAATTTTAGTTAGACATGGAGAAACTAATCATAATAAAGACAAAGTATATTATGGTTGGACTGATATAAAATTAAATGAAACTGGAAAAAAACAAGTTGAAAAAGCTAGAAAAATTATGTTGAATATAAATTATGATAAAATATACACAAGTCCACTTTTGCGAGCTTATGAAACTGCTGAAAAAATAAATGTAAAAAAAATAGAGTTAGTAGTAAAAGAAGAGTTAAAAGAACTTAACTTTGGAATATTTGAAGGTTTTACTTATGAAGAAATATTAAGAAAATATCCAAGTGAAGCAAAAATAGCATTTTCTGATTGGCAAAACTATACCTATGAAACTGGTGAGAGTCCTAAACAACTGCAAAAGAGAGTAGTAAAAATGATAGAAAAAGAAATTGATTTAAAAAATGAAGTAACTGTTTTAGTTAGTCATTGGGGCGTTATAAGTTGTTTATTAAGTTATTTTTTTTCAAAACAATTAGATGGGTATTGGAAGTATAATTCAAAAAATGGTAGTATCTGTATAATTTCATTTGATTATAACAATTTTCCGACATTAGAAGGCTTCAATATAGGGGAATATAATGAATAAATTAAAAAATTGTATAGTACAAATAAATGAAATAGATATTTTAGCGAAAGAAAGAGCTAAAAAATGGTTAGATTCAAGAATGAAGCCTATTGAAAGTTTAGGATTTTTAGAAGAAATAGGCATAAAAATATCTGGAATAACTGGAAATGAATTTTATAAAATAAAAAACTCTTGTCATATAGTAGTAGCTAGTGATAATGGAGTTGTGGAAGAGGGCGTTTCAAGTTCTCCAATAGAATATACTGCAATAGTTTCAGAAGCTATGTTACAAGAAATAGCTGCAATTGGTATCCTTTCAAAAAATCTAAAAGTAGACCTAAAAGTTATAGACGTAGGAATAAATGGGGATATAAAAAAAAGTTATTCAAACTTATATAAAAAAAAGATAAGTTATGGTACAAAAAATTTTGCCAAAGAATTTGCTATGACTAAAAATCAGGCGATAGAAGCTATTGAAATAGGAATTGATTTAATAGAAGAATTTTCACATTCCTATGATATTTTTTCTAATGGAGAGATGGGAATCGGGAATACAACAACAAGTTCAGCTATACTATATTCGATTACAAAGGGAAACTTAGAAGATGTAGTTGGTCGTGGTGGAGGACTCACAGATTTGGCTTTTACAGAAAAGAAAAAAATTATAAAAGAAAGTTGTGAAAAATATAATACTTTTAATATGGAGCCAATAGATATGCTGGCAGCAGTTGGAGGTTATGATATAGCTTGTATGGTAGGAATGTACTTAGCTGCTGCAGCCAAAAAAAAACCTATGTTAACAGATGGCTTTATATCTTCAGTAGCAGCTATGGTTGCTATTAAAATAGAACCAAAAGTAAAAGAGTATATTATATTGACACATAAAAGTGAAGAACCTGGTATGAATATAATTTTAAAAGAATTAAAATTAAAAGCTCCTTTAAACCTAAATATGAGATTAGGAGAGGGAACTGGAGCAATTTTTGTACATTCTATGGCCAAATGTGCTATGGAGATAATAAAAACTATGAAAACAAAAGAGGAAGTATATAAGATAATTCTTTAAAGGAGGACTATTGGATAATGGACATCGAAAAAGGTTAAGAGATAAATATCTGAATCAAGGATTTTCAGGCTTCTATCAAGATTATGAAAAGTTAGAATTTTTACTAACTTTTACTATTTTTCAAAAAGATGTAAAACCAATAGCAAAAAATCTTATAGAGACCTTTTTAACTATAGAAGGTGTTTTAAAAGCTGAAGCTAAAGAATTAAAAAAAATAGGTGGATTAGGAGATATTTCAATTTGTTTTTTAAAATTTATTGCTGATTTAAATAGCGATATTTTTAAAACTCATAGTAAAAAAAATTCAATAACCATCAGTAGTAAAAACGAGGTGATAGGTTATTTAAAAAATGAAATAGGATTTGAAAACAGAGAAAACTTTCTAGTTTTATATTTAAATTCAGCGAATCAATTGCTAAATAATAAAGACATAGAAAGCAGCGTATTATTTAAAGGAACTTTAGATAGAAGTGCAATTTATCCTAGAGAAATTATAAAAAAGATATTTGAACAATACGAAGCTATTGAACAAAATGTTCAAAATAAAATATCAGATAAGTTAGAAAATAAAAATATAATTTTAGACAAAGGAATGAAAAAAATTATGGAAGAAGCTTTTAGGTATAAGGCTAAATCAGTAATTTTATCACATAATCATCCAAGTGGAAATATAATGCCATCTAAGGCAGATATAGATATTACCAAAAATATGAAAAAAATATTAAACATGGTAGATATAAAATTATTAGACCATATAATAGTAACCAAGGAAGCTTATTTTAGTTTTTTAGAAGAGGGGTTACTTGAAGTTTAGGAGGGGAAAGTGGAAGAATTTAAAGAGAAAAAAGATAAGAAAATTGGAAACATAGATAAGGAAATAGAAACTCAAGAGGAAAAAGGTAAATTAGAATTTTATAATGTTTTAGGTGTTATGTTTGAAGTTACTAAAAAAAGATATTATTTTGAGATAATTGATGAAGAAAAATATATAAAGGGAGACAGGGTAGTTGTAGATACAGTGAGAGGAAAAGAAATTGGAATTGTTTATGGAAAACCAATGAACTTACCTGAAAGAATGTTAGTTCTTCCTCTTAAACCAGTGTTAAAGAAAGCTAATGAAGAAGAAAATATTTTTTATGAACAACTAAAACTAGAATCTAAAGAAGCATATAAAATTTGTAAAGAAAAAATTGTTGCACATAAATTATCTATGAAGTTGATAGAAACAGAATATACTTTTGATAAAACAAAACTTATATTTTATTTTACTGCTGAGGGAAGAATAGATTTTAGAGAGTTAGTAAAAGAACTAGCACTAATATTTAAAGTAAGAATAGAGTTGAGACAAATAGGTGTTAGAGATGAAGCTAGAATACTTGGAAATATAGGTATTTGTGGAAAAGAATTATGTTGTAGAACATTTATAAATAAATTTGATTCAGTGTCAATAAAAATGGCAAGGGACCAAGGTTTAGTAATAAATCCTGCTAAAATATCAGGGGTTTGTGGAAGATTACTGTGTTGTATTAATTATGAATACTATCAGTACGAAGAAGCACTTAGAAACTACCCAGCCGTTCATCAAAGTGTAAAAACGGAATTTGGAGATGCAAAAGTAATGAGTATCAGTCCATTAAATGGATTTTTATATGTTAGTACAGTAGCAAAAGGAATAATAAAACTTAAAATAGATGAAGTAATATTTAATAAAAAAGAAGCCTCGAAATTAAAAAGTATACCTACAATAGTTGAAAAAAATAATAAAACTCTTGAAAAGGAATAAAAAATGGAAGATATAACAGAGTTATTTCAAGGATATAAATTGATCCAAAAAAAAAAAGGTTTTAGATTTTCTTCAGATGCAATTTTACTAGCAGAATTTGTTGAAGAAATAAAAGATAAAAAAGTTTTAGAAATAGGAACTGGAAGTGGAATTATACCTATTTTATTAAAAATTCAAAATAAAATAGAAAAAATAACAACTTTAGAAATCCAAAATTCTGTATTTAACTTAGCTAAAAAAAATATTGAAATAAATAATTTGGATTCTAATATAGAAGTGATAAATATAGATGTAAAAAACTATGAGAATAGAAATTTTTATGATACTGTGATTTCTAATCCACCCTATATGAAAGTAGATGGAAAAAATATAAATAAAAACGAAGAAAAAACAATAGCTAGACATGAGATTAGTTTAGAATTAAAGGATTTAATTATAAATGTAAAGCGTCTATTAAAACCAAGAGGTAATTTTTATATGATTCACAGAACATATAGACTTCCTGAAATAATAATTGAACTTAATAAAAATAATATGTTTTTAGAAAAATTAAAATTTGTTTACCATGGTGAAGGTCAAAAATCAAATTTGGTGTTGATAAAAGCAAATAAAGGTAAAAACATTATATTGGAAGTTGAGGAACCATTGTATTTAGCGGGGAAATAATATTGTAAAATACCTCCATGAAAATGGAGGTATTTTAACACATGAGGTGAGGTATGTTTAAAATATTTTCAAAATATAAACCCATGGGAGATCAACCAGAGGCAATAGAAAAAATAAGTAAAAATATTATAAATGGTGTGAAGAATCAGACTTTATTAGGAGTTACAGGGTCAGGAAAAACATTTACAATTGCAAGTGTTATAGAAAAAGTTCAAAGACCAGCTCTAATACTAGCACCAAATAAAACTTTAGCAGCTCAACTTTATGAAGAATATAAAAAGTTTTTTCCTGAAAATGCAGTGGAATATTTTGTATCTTACTACGATTATTATCAACCAGAAGCCTATATAGCTTCAACAGATACATATATAGAGAAAGATTCTTCGGTAAATGAAGAGATAGATAAATTAAGAAATTCAGCAACAGCAGCACTTATTCATAGAAAAGACGTTATAATAGTAGCATCAGTATCGGCAATTTATGGACTAGGTTCACCTGATATATATAGAAAAACAACAATTCCAATAGATTTAAAAACAGGCATAGAAAGAAAGAAACTTATTCAAAAATTAATAGCATTAAGATATGAAAGAAATGATATAAGTTTTGAGAGAGGGAAGTTTAGAATAAAAGGGGATGTAATAGACATTTATCCATCATATATGGAAATAGGATATAGACTTGAGTATTTTGACGAAGAGTTAGAGCATATCTCTGAAATAAATACTCTTACAGGACAAAAATTAAAAAAAAATTTAGAAAGAATTGTTATATATCCTGCTACACACTATATAACAGAAGAAGATTCAACCGATAGAATTATATTTCAAATAGAAAGAGATTTGAAAATTGAAGTTGAAGATTTTTTGAAAAAAGGTAAATTATTAGAAGCACAAAGATTACAACAAAGAACCATGTATGATATAGAGATGATAAGAGAGATTGGATATTGTAAAGGGATAGAAAATTATTCTAGATATTTATCTAACAGGGATAAAAATTCCACACCAGAAACGTTAATAGACTATTTCCCTAAAGATTTTGTTGTATATCTTGATGAGTCTCATGTTGGAATACCACAAATAAGAGGAATGTATAATGGGGACAGAGCAAGAAAAACAAATTTAGTGGAAAATGGTTTTAGATTAAAATCAGCATTGGACAACAGACCTTTAAGGTTTGAAGAATTTAGAAAATTAACTAAACAAACAGTTTTTGTATCAGCAACACCTGGAGATTTTGAGATAGAAACATCTAAAACAAATATTATAGATCAATTGATAAGACCAACCGGAATAATAGATCCACCAATTGAAGTTAAAACAACTAAAAATCAAGTTGACGATTTATTTGATCAAATAAAAATAGAAATTGAAAAAGGGAATAGAATATTAGTAACAACTTTAACAAAAAAAATGGCTGAAGAATTAACGGAGTACTATACAGGTTTAGGAATAAAAGTAAAATATATTCATTCAGATATAGAGACACTAGAAAGAATCAGTATTATAAAATCTCTTAGACGGGGTGAATTTGATGTTCTTATAGGTATAAACTTGTTAAGAGAGGGCTTAGATATTCCAGAAGTTGCTTTAGTTGCAATATTAGAAGCAGATAAGGAAGGATTTTTAAGAAGTAGACGTTCTCTTATACAAACAATAGGAAGAGCAGCTAGAAATATAGAAGGAAGAGTTATTCTATATGGAGATAAAATAACAGATTCTATGAGAATAGCTATGGAAGAAACTGAAAGAAGAAGAAAAAAACAAAGAGAATATAATTTATTTAATAATATAGATCCTAAAAATATCATTAATGAAATAGGAGAGGATATTATGAATTTAGATTATGGAGTTCCCCTAGAAGATTTAAGAACTATAGATGAAAAAGAATTTACATCTAAAAAAGATGTTGAAAAAGTTATTTTAAAGTTAAATAAAGAAATAGAGGTATTGGCAAAGGAACTTAATTATGAACTAGCTATAAAGAAAAGAGATGAGATGTTTAAACTAAAAAAACTACTCTTAGATTTTTAAATTTTTTATTAGCAATAGGTGGTGTATTTTAAAAAATGATTGAAAAAATATATTCAGTAACTGAATTTAATAAAATATTAAAAAGGAATATAGAAGATAATCCAATATTTAGTGATTTTTTTTTAAAAGGAGAGCTATCAAATGTATCATATTATAAGAGTGGTCATTTATATTTTAATTTAAAAGACAAAGATGCTCAGATAAAATGTGCTGCTTTTAATTATAAAATGAAAAGAATTCCTGAAGATTTAAAAGAGGGTGATGAAGTAAAAATATTTTGTGATGCTGGAATTTATGAAAATAGAGGAGAGCTACAAATTTTAGTAAGAAACATAGAGAAAAAAAACAAAATAGGGGCACTTTTTTTAGCTCTAGAAAAATTAAAAAAAGATTTAGAAGAACAGGGGTATTTTTTATTAAAATATAAAAAACAACTACCTAAATATCCTAAAAATATAGGAGTTGTAACAGCTTATACTGGAGCAGCAATTCAAGATATAATAAAAACAATAAGAAAAAGAGATGATAGAATTAATATATATATATATCCCGCTAAGGTTCAAGGAATAGGAGCCAAAGAAGAGATAGTAGACGGAATAAGAACACTTAATAAAATAGAAGAGTTAGATTTTATAATAGCTGGTCGCGGTGGTGGAAGTATAGAAGATTTGTGGTGCTTTAATGAAAAAGAAGTTGCAATGGAATTTTTTCATTCAAAAAAACCAATTATTTCAGCAGTAGGTCATGAATCTGATAATTTATTGTCAGATTTAACTGCTGATATAAGAGCCGCAACTCCTACACAAGCTGTAGAACTTTCAGTTCCAGAAAAAATAATATTATTAAAAGATTTAAGTGAGAGAAAAAAAAGAATAGTTAGAGTTATAAATGTTATAATAAATAATAGTAAAAAAGAATTGGAAAAACTAAAAGATAGTTATTATTTAAAAAAATTTCCAAAAGAAATAAATAGATTGAATCAAGATATTGTGAATAATGAAAAAAAATTATATGAGCAAATAACAAAAATTATAAAATTTAAAGAAAATTTATTATTGGTAAGAACAGAAAGAATTATCGGGTTAAATCCTATGAAAATACTAACCAATGGGTACTCTATTACAACTTTTGATAAAAAATCTTTAAAAGATATTGAATGTTTAAAATTAGGTGATTTAATAGAAACTAAATTGAAAATAGGGAAGATAAAAAGTGTAATAAAGGAGTTGATAAAAGATGTTTAAGAAATATTTTTTTATAATAATAAGTTTGATAGGGATAAGTACACTAACTTACTCAAGAGGACCTATTAATAGTGAAGAGAGAAGTGAAATAGAGAGTGGATTAATAAAAGAAGCTGCGATTACAGAAGGAGTAGAAGAAAATTTTATAATAGGTGATAAACTTTTTAAAATGGGAAAATATCAAAGTGCTTTAAATGTTTTTGAAAAAAATATTAATGAAAAAAAAAATCTTTTTGGAGCAGCGACTAGTGCTAGATTTTTAAATGATAATAAAAATGCAGTTAAATATTATACTAAATTAATTAATAAAGATAATCAAATGGAAGAGGCATATTTCGGAAGGGCCTTAGCTTATAGAAAATTAGAGGAATATGAAAAATCTATAAAAGATTTAAATCAATGTTTAGAAAAAAATGAATTTAATGAGTATGCTTATATTGGTCTTGGAGATTTATATCTTTTAATAAATAAAAATGAGGAAGCAAAAAAAATATTAGAAAAAGGAAATAGTAAATTTCCAAATTCAGCACTAATAAAAACATTATTAGTGACTGCCTATAAAAAAAACTGAAAACTAACTTTGAAATAATAAAATTTCATAGGGAGGAAAATGTGGAATGGTATCGACTTAGATGTGTAGGGTTAAGTGATTCAAAAATAAATTTACTTTTGAAATTAACTAAAGACTATTATGAAATTTTTAAATTAGATAGAGAACAGTTAATAAAATATTTTAAATTTTCTCAAGAAGATTTAGTAAAATTAAATAAATCTAAAAATATTGATTTAAAAAAAGAACTAAATTATTTAAATGAAAAAAAAATTCAATTAATTTTTATTCATGATGAGGATTATCCTATAAGTCTAAAAAACATAAGTCAACCTCCTATTTTTCTATATTGTAAAGGTGATATAAAAATATTAAATAATTTTATTATAGGAATCGTAGGGACAAGAAATGCTACTAGATATGGAAAAATTGCTTGTGAAAAATTTACAAAGGGATTGATAGCGGCCGGAATAACTACTATAAGTGGTGTTGCCTCAGGAATAGATACAGTTTGTCACATTAAGAGTATAGAAAAAAAAGGTATTACAATAGGAGTAATAGGAAGTGGGTTAGATATTATTTATCCGAAAGAGAACAAATGGCTATGGGAAGAAATACCTAAAACGGGAGTTTTAATTTCAGAGTTTCCCCTGGGAACCGAACCTATGCCTTATAATTTTCCACAAAGAAATAGAATTATAGTAGGACTCTCAAAGGGAATTTTAATTGTGGAAAGTAAAGAAAAAGGCGGAAGTCTAATTACTGCAGAAATTGCCCTTGAAGAGGGGAGAGATATATTTGCTATTCCAGGGGAAATTTTTTCTATATTTTCTGTTGGTTGTAATGAGTTAATAAAGAACAGCCAAGCGAAATTAGTAACCAAAGTAGAGGATATTTTAGATGATTATGGGATTAAAGTAAATGAAGATATTCCCAAAATAAGTTTAAAACTTAGCGAACTTGAAGCAAAAGTTTATGAGGCATTGAATACTACTAAAAATTTAGATGAAATTATTTTAACGGTGAAAATGAAAGCACCAGATGTCCTGTCAATACTTATGGATTTAGAAATAAAAAAGCTCATATTAAGTATTTCTGGAGGGAACTATAGAAAGAATCCTTTATAAAAGCCTTGACAAAGTGATGGAAAATAAACTATAAAGTAGGTATAAAAATTAATTTGTTAGGAGAGGATATTTTGTCTAAGAAAAAATTAGTAATAGTAGAGTCGCCTGCTAAAGCAAAAACAATAGAAAAAATTTTAGGAGATTCATATTATGTAACTGCTTCCTTTGGTCATGTGAGGGATTTACCTAAAACAACTTTAGGTATAAAAATAGAAGAAAATTTTAAACCTAATTATTCTATATTAAAGGATAAAAAAGAATTAGTTAATAACCTGAAAGCTATGGCTAAAAAATCGTCAAAAGTTTATTTAGCTTCAGATCCAGATAGAGAAGGAGAGGCAATTGCATGGCACATAGCAAAAGCTCTTAAACTAGATGAAAATGAATTAAATCGTATTGAGTTTAATGAAATTACACAATCAGCAGTTGGAGATTCAATAAAAAATGTAAGAAAAATAGATATGGAAATGGTAAATGCTCAACAAGCAAGAAGAATACTAGATAGAATAGTAGGTTATAAGATAAGTCCAATGCTTTGGAGAACAATATCAGCTAACACAAGTGCTGGTAGAGTCCAATCTGTAGCACTTAAATTAATTTGTGATTTAGAAGATATAATAAAAATTTTTGTTCCAGAAAGATATTGGACAGTTGGAGGAGAGTTTCAAAATAATTTAGAACTATCTTTAAATAAAGTTGATGGTGAAAAATTTACCCTTTTAAAAGATGAATCAATAGTTTTAGAATTAGAAAAAATTAAAAAAAACTCTGAATTTAAAGTAACAACTTCTAAAGTGACAAGAAGAACAAAGAACCCACCACAGCCATTAAAAACAAGTACATTACAGCAATTATCTTCCTCTTATTTAGGTTTTTCAGCAACAAAAACAATGAGGGTAGCACAAGGACTATACGAAGGGTTAACAATTAATGGAGAACAGCAAGGTTTAATAACATATATGAGAACAGATTCTGTTAGAATCTCTGAAGAAGCTAAAACTATGGCAAAAGAATTTATAATAAATGCTTATGGTATAGAGTATATAGGAACAGAAAAAACATCTAAAACTAAGCAAAAAATTCAAGATGCTCATGAAGCAGTAAGACCTTCAGATGTAAATTTAGAACCAGAAAAAATAAAAAAATGGTTGGATAATGACCAATTTAAACTTTATAAATTAATATGGGATAGGTTTGTTATTTCTCAGATGGCAAGTATGAATTATGATCAATTTGAAGTTGTTTTAAATAAAGAAAGATTTGATTTCAGAGGAAGCTTAAATAAAATAATATTTGATGGTTATTACAAAATATTTAAAGATGAAGAGGAGTTGCCACTAGGTGACTTTCCTGATATAAATATTGGAGATATAAAAAAAATAAAAAAAATGAATATAAAAGAAGAGTATACAAAGCCACCAGCTAGATTAACCGAATCCTCACTGGTAAAAAGATTAGAGCAAGAAGGAATAGGTAGACCATCTACATATGCAAGTATAGTTGAAACACTAAAGAAAAGAGATTACGTAGCTCTAGAGGGGAAAAGTTTTGTTCCAACAGAATTAGGATATTCTGTTGAAAAAGAATTACAGACACATTTCCCAAATGTTATGAATATAAAATTTACAGCTGAATTAGAAAATAGACTGGATATGATAGCCTCAGGAGAACTAGTTTGGACAGAGGTTTTAGATGAGTTCTATGGGGAATTATCTATATATTTAGAAAAATATCAAGCAATTTTAGATGAAGAGGAAAAAAGGAGAATAACTTCAGATGTAATCTGTGAATGTTCTCATGGACCTATGGTTATGAAAACAGGAATTTTTGGAAAATATTTAATCTGTGAAAATGAAGAGTGTAAAACTAAAATAACTTTAAAAGGGGTTGATTTATCTAAAGAACAACTTTTAAACGGACATCTCTTAATAAAAGAACAAATAGATGCTAGAAATAAAATAAGAAATGGAAAACCTACAGATGTTTATACTGAAACTGGTAGTAAGTGTTTATTAAAGTTAGGAAGATTTGGAAGTTATTTAGAAAGTGAAAATTTTAAAGAAGATGAAATTAGATTGTCTTTACCTGGAGAAATAAAAAAACATATAATAAATGGAACATTAGAAGAAAAAAATGGAATCTCTTTAATAAAAGATATGTTGGATAAAATACTAGAAGAAGAAAATACTATATTAAAATCTGCAGGACTTTGTGAAAAATGTGGAAGTCCTTTTAAGATAAATAGAGGAAGATGGGGGAAGTTTTTAAGCTGTACAGGATACCCACAGTGCAAAAATATAAAAAAATTAGATAGTTCTGGGAATATCGTGGAATCTTCTAATAAAGATAAAGTGGAAGAAGAGAAGCCTTCTAAAAAAATAGTGAAAAAAAAGAATATAAAATCCACTGTTAAAGTAGAAAAAAGCAAAGAAAAAAATAAAGGTAAATAATTGAGGAGTTTTTAATGAAACATGAAGTAATTGTAATAGGAGCAGGCTTAGCAGGGAGTGAAGCAGCGTATCAACTAGCTAAAAAAGGAATAAAAGTAAAATTATATGAGATGCGACCAATAAAAACAACCGAAGCACATACAAGTGAAAAATTTGGAGAACTAGTTTGTAGTAATTCTCTAGGAGGAGACCATTTAGGTAATGCCTCAGGACTAATGAAAGAAGAACTTAGACGATTAGGTTCAAAACTTATAGAAATAGCTGATAAAAATCGTGTTCCAGCAGGACAAGCACTAGCTGTGGATAGAGAAGGATTTTCAGAGGAAATAACAAAAATTTTAGAAAAAAATGAAAATATTGAAATAATAAGGGAAGAATTAATAGATATTCCCAAGGATAAAATTGTATTGATAGCTTCAGGACCATTAACATCAGAAAAATTATCTAAAAAAATAGCAGAACTAACTGATTCTGATTATCTATATTTTTATGATGCAGCAGCTCCTATTGTTACTCTAGAGTCGATAGATCAAGAAAAGGTTTATTATCAATCAAGGTACGATAAAGGGGATGGTGAATACATTAATTGTCCTATGAATAAAGAGGAGTATAAAGTTTTTTACGAAGCTTTAATAGGAGCTGAAAGAGCACCTTTGAAAGTATTTGAAGAGGAAAAACTATTTGAAGCTTGTATGCCTGTTGAGAGGATGGCTGGTAGAGGTGAAAAAACATTATTGTTTGGACCTTTAAAACCAAAAGGATTAACAAACCCAAAAACAGATAGATGGGATCATGCAGTTGTTCAGCTAAGACAAGATGATAAAGATGGAAGGCTATATAATCTAGTTGGTTTCCAAACTAATTTAAAATTCAAGGAGCAAAAAAAAGTGTTTTCTCTGATACCAGGATTAGAAAATGCTGAATTTGTAAGATATGGAGTTATGCATAGAAATACTTTTATAAATTCAACAAAAGTATTAAATCCCACTTTAAATATGAAAAAAAATGAAAATATATACTTTGCAGGACAAATAACAGGTGGAGAAGGATATGTGTGCGCCATAGCAACTGGTCTTATGGCAGCAATAAATATCTTTAATAAATTAGAAGGAAAACCTAGTTTTATTTTAGATGATAGGTCAGCAATTGGTTCAATTATAAAATATATAACAGAAGAAAAGAAAAATTTTCAACCCATGGGTCCTAATTTTGGAATAATAAAATCATTGGAAGAAAAAATTAGAGATAAAAAAGAAAAATATAAAATAATTTCTAATATTGCTTTAAATTATTTGGAAATAGAAATGAATAAAATATAAAAATAAAGAATTAAAAATAAATTAGGGGGATAAAATGTTAAGTTTAGAATCGCTATTTAAAGAGTTTATTTATTGTTTAGAATATGAAAAAAAAAAAAATCTAAATAGTATAAAATCATTTAAAAGTGACTTAAAACAATTTGGTGAATTTTTATCCACAAGAGAAGAGCTAAAAGAGATAGAAGATATAACAAAATTAACAATAAGAAGTTTTATAAATTGGATACATAAAAAAAATGTTAGTAAAAGATCTTCAAATAGGAAACTATCAACTCTTAGGTCTTTTTTTAAATATCTTATAGATGAGGATAAAATAGAGAAAAATCCTGCCTTACTTGTAGATTTTCCAAATTATGAAATTGAAGTACCAGATACACTAAGTTTTGAAGAAATAAATTCTATAAGAGACTCTATTTCTAGTTTAACTTTAAATGATCGAAGAGATAAACTTATTTTTGAACTTCTTTATTCCACTGGAATAACTTCTCAGGAACTTTTATCATTGGGAGAAGGAGTTTTTAATTTAGAAATGAGGGAACTTAAAGTTATTAATGAGAGAACTAGTAGAACAGTTTTTTTTAGTAAAAGAACAAAAGATAGTTTTGAAAAATATATAAAAATTAAAAAAGAAAAATATAAAGAAAAATATAATAAAGACATACTTTTCATAAATTCTTCTGGCACAAGATTAAGTGATAGATCTCTTAGAAGAATTATAGATAAGTATATACAAAAAACAGAGATAAAAAAAGATATAACCCCTTATACCTTTAGACATACCTTTGCAATTCATATGTTAAAAAAAGGAATGGATATTCATTATTTGAAAGAACTAATGGGACATTCATCAATTGAAGTCACTAAAAACTATGAAATAATGATAAAAACAGTATTAAAATAAATATTTAAATGGTAATTAAGTAATTTAAAGAGATGAGGAGACGAAGAATAAATGAAAAAAAATTGCATAGGATGTGGAATAGGATTACAGTGTGAATATCCAAATAGGGATGGATATTTACAAGCAGATGTTTTAAATTCAAAAAGAGAACATCATTATTGTCAAAGATGTTTTAAAATAAAAAATTATGGAAAAAATATTGCTTCAGAGCTAACTAGAGAAGATTATAAAAAAGAAGTGGCAATAGCTTCAGACTCTGCAGAATTAGCTTTAGCTGTATTTGATATAATAGATTTTGAAGGTTCTTTTGATGATGAGATATTAGATGTATTAAGAGAAAAAGAATCTATTGTTATAATTAATAAATTAGATTTAATTCCAGATGATAAACATCCATCAGAAGTTGCAACGTGGGTAAAGCTTAGATTGGCAGAAGAAGGAATTGCCCCACTAGATATAGCTATTGTAAGTACAAAAAACTCATATGGAATAAACGGAATTTATAAAAAAATAAATCATTTTTTTCCTAAGGGAGTTGTAGCTGTTGTGTTAGGAGTTACCAATGTTGGAAAATCAAGTATTATAAATAGATTAATAGGAGCTAAAACAATAACTGTTTCAAAATATCCAGGGACAACATTAAAAATAAATAGACAAACAATTCCCCAAACAAATATAGTATTGATAGATACTCCAGGTCTTATTCCCCATGGTAGAGTTTCAGATTTAATATGTGAAGAATGTACGCTAAAAATAATACCATCTGGAGAAATATCTAGAAAAACATTTAAATTGAATGAAAATAGAGTTATATTTTTAGGTGATTTAATTAATTTTAGAGTTGTTAGCGTAGAAGAATCTAAACCTATTATTTCAATATATGCCTCTCAAAATGTAACTTTTTTAGAGACAAACATTGAAAAACAAAAAGAATATATAGAGAATAAAAGGGTAGATGTTTTAGGGATACCTTGTGAAGAGTGTATCGATAAATATAAGGAACAAAAATTTAAAAAGGAACTAGTAACAATAGAAACAGGGGAAGAATTAGCAATTAAAGGGCTAGGATGGATAACTGTAAAAAGAGGACCGTTGCATATCGAGCTTATTATGCCTGAAGTTATAGAATATATAATTAGAAAAGCTTTCATTGTTCCTAAGAGATAGAGGTAGAATATGCAAGTAAAAGAAAGTTATAAATTTTTAATTGAAACAGGAGCAGTGGTTTTAATTATTATTTTAGCTATATCATATGGTTTTTATTATAAAATAAATGATTTAAAAGATGCTAAAAGAGCAGAAAAAACAACTATTAATTTAATAAAACTAAGAGTTGCATTGGAAGAATACTATGAGATTACAGGAACTTATCCAGATTTAACTGAAGATAGTGTACGTAATGATTTATCTTTATTAGACTTTGAAACTGAATCAGGAATAAAAATATCATTTGCTAAAATATACAAAAGAAATAAAATTTATTTTACTGAAGCTACAAAAAAAATTGAGGGAAATAATAAAATTTATGACGTATCGAATTTTGAAGATGGGAGTATGAGTGGAGGTTGGAACTACAATTTTAAAGAAAAAACAGGAGAGATTCATGCAAATCTTCCTGAAAATGCTTATGGACAAAATATAATTTGGAGCAAAGAGTAAAAATACAACTATGAGGGAGAATATAATGAAATATGATATGATTTTTGTAGGTGGAGGACAAGCAGGAGTTTTTGGTGCTTATGAAGCTATAAAATTAAATCCTAAAGCAAAAATTTTAGTGTTAGATAAAGGAAAAATGTTAAAACACAGAATATGTCCTAAAGAAAAATTAGGTCACTGTGTAAAATGCACTATTTGTTCAATAATATATGGTGTAAGTGGAGCGGGAGCTTTCTCAGATTCTAAATTTAATATGGATTATAGAGTTGGTGGAGACGTTCACACAGTTGTAGGAAAAAAAATAGTAAATGAAACAATAAATTATATTGTTGATATATATAAAGAATTTGGATTTAATGAAAAACCAACTGGACTTATATACAACTTAGAAATGGAAGAAATAAAAAAAAGATGTATAGAAAATGGTGTTCAACTTGTAGACACCCCTACTATGCATTTGGGAACAGATGGATCTCGTGAACTTTATGGGAGACTTTTAAAAAATTTATTAGCTAATGGTATTGAATTTATAACAGAAAGAAATTTGGAAAGTTTTGTTATTGAAAAGGGTGGTATTAAAGGAGTAAAAGTAAGTTATAAAGAACAGGAAGAGATTTACACTTCAGATAATATTATAGTAGCTATTGGTAGAAGCGGAGCAAAAGAACTTAAAGATATCTGTGTAAAACATAAAATAAAATTTGAAAATGGAGCTATAGATGTAGGAGTAAGGGTAGAGGTTCCAGATATAATAATGAAAGATATAAATAAAAATTTTTATGAAGCAAAAATGATTTATTATACACCAGTGTATAAGGATAAAATGAGAACTTTTTGCAGTAATCCAAGTGGATTTATAGCAGCTGAGAAACATGATGATGATGTTATATTAGCTAATGGTCACTCTTATAAAGATAAAAAATCTACAAATACAAATTTAGCTTTACTCTGTACAAAAACATTTACTTATCCTTTTGATCAACCATTTGAGTATGCCACGTCAATTGCTAAAATGACTTCAATGCTAACTGGAGGAAAGTTAATGGTTCAGTCTTATGGAGATTTAAAATCAGGACAAAGATCGACAGATCAAACACTAGCTAGATTAAACATAATTCCAACAACTGATGATTATGTAGCAGGAGATATTGCTCTCGCTTGTCCTAAAAGAATATTGGATAATATTATGCAATTTATAGAAGTTCACGATAAAATAACCCCAGGTTTTGCTTCACGTGATCTTTTACTTTACTTTCCTGAAATAAAATTTAGAAGTACAAGAATAGAAATTGATAAAAATATGGAAACAAATATAAAAGGACTTTATGCAGCAGGGGACGGGTCAGGATATGGCTCTGGTCTCAATATAGCTGCTGTAATGGGAATATTGGCTGTAAGAAATATATTAAAAAAATAAAAAATAGTGGAGATTCTAATTTTATATTTAGAATCTCTTTTGCTATTTTTAGAAATAAAAATTTTAGTTTGTTGAAATAGAATAACAAATATGGTATATTTATTAATATGTATTACGAATAAAGGAGACACTAAATGGGATTTTTTAATAAATTATTTGGTAAAAAAGAAGTGGTAAAAAAAGAAAAAGAAGAAAAAGAAGAAAAAGATAAAATAGAATTTGAAAAAAAGGATGAGACTAAAAAAATAGAGTTAATAGAAAAATCAAGTATAGAATTTTCAATAGAAAATGAAAGAAAAGAAGAGATAATTTCAAAAAAAAGAAATAATTTATTTGAAAATTTAAAAAACAAACTTTCTAATTCTAGAAATGGATTTTTTGGAGTTATAAAAAATTTTTTTGTAGGTAGAACAATAATAAATCAAGAGATGTACGAAGAATTAGAAGAGCTCTTAGTACAATCAGATATAGGACTTGGTATGACTACAAAAATAATAACAACTTTAGAAGAAAAAATTAAACTCAATAAAGTGAAGAACCCAGAAGAAGTTTTTCCTTTATTAAAAGGGGTTATGGAGGAGTTCTTAATAACAGAAGGAACATCTATTATTTTAAATGAAAAAGAAATAAATGTTATTTTGATTGTTGGAGTCAATGGTGTAGGAAAAACAACTACTATAGGAAAAATGGCTTCAAAATATACAAGTATGGGAAAAAAAGTTGTTATAGGTGCAGCGGATACTTTTAGAGCTGCCGCAGTTGAACAGGTGGAAGAATGGGCAAAAAGGGCAGGTGCTGAAATAATAAAATCTAATAAAGATGGTGGAGATCCTGGAGCTGTAGTTTACGACACTCTTAAAAGAGCGGAAGAGATAGAAGCAGATGTAGTGATAATAGATACAGCTGGAAGACTTCATAACAAAAATAATTTAATGGATGAGCTTTCTAAAATAAATAATATTATAAAAAGAAAAATTGGAGATAGATTTTATGAAACTATTTTAGTTATAGATGGAACTACAGGACAAAATGGGCTAGCTCAAGCAAAAGTATTTAATGAAGTAACAAAATTAACAGGTTTTATAGTAACAAAATTAGATGGAACAGCTAAGGGCGGAGTATTATTTAGTATTTCTGAGGAGTTAAAAAAACCTATAAAATATATAGGTATTGGAGAAAAAATTGAAGATTTAAGAGAGTTTAACGTTCAAGAATATATAAAGGCAATATTTGATTAAAATAACAAATTTTAGTGATTTTTTTAAATTTTATTGTAAAAAAAAAAAAAAATTGGTAGAATATAAGTAGGTTACAGACTAAGCTATTATAAAAATAGTTTGTTTAAATATATTAGTTCAAATCTTAAGGAGGAGTTTAAAATGGGAATTATAAATAAAATTAAAGAAAAATCAAAATCTTTAGGAAAAAAAATTGTATTACCTGAAGGAACAGATGAAAGAGTAGTAAGAGCGGCATCAATTATTGCAGCAGAAGAACTTTCAACACCGATTATAGTAGGAAATGAAGATGTAATTAGATATATAGCAAAAAAAGCAAGAGTTTCTTTAGAAGGAACAGTAATTTTAGATCCAAAATGTTTTGATAAATTAGATGCTTATGCAATAAAATTAGCAGAATTAAGAGCTGCTAAAGGAATGACTTTTGAAAAAGCAAAAGAACTTCTTTTAGGAGATGTAAATTTTTTTGGTGCTATGATGGTAAAAATGGGAGATGCAGATGGAATGGTTTCAGGGTCAGAATCACCTACAGCTAACGTATTAAGAGCGGCATTACAAGTAGTAGGAACTAAGCCAGGAATAAAAACAGTATCCTCTGTTGTGTTAATGGAACTGTTATTAAACCAAGATCAATACGGTGAAGTTTTAGTGTTTGGAGATTGTGCAGTTATACCAGTTCCGACAGCAGAACAATTGGCTGATATAGCAATAGAAGCAGCAGAAACAGCAAGAGTAGTTGCAAAAATAGAACCTAAAGTTGCATTACTTTCATTCTCAACAAAAGGTTCTGCAAAACATGAATCTGTAGATACAGTAATAGAGGCAGGAAAAATCTTAAGAGAGAAAAAAGTTAGTTTTGAGTTTGAAGAAGAATTACAAGCAGATGCGGCTTTAGTTGAATCAGTAGGACTATTGAAATCTCCAAAATCAAAAGTAGCAGGAAAAGCAAACGTAATGATATTTCCTAACTTAGCAGCAGGAAATATAGGATACAAATTAGTTCAAAGATTGGCTAATGCAAAAGCATACGGACCTTTACTACAAGGATTAGCAATGCCAATTAATGATTTATCAAGAGGTTGTTCTGTTGAAGATATAGTAAATGTATCAGCAATAACAGCTATTCAATCTGAAATTTAATATTTAATTTGAAATATCAAAAATAAAGGAGAAAAAATGAAAATTTTAGTAATAAATTGTGGAAGTTCATCATTAAAATATCAACTTCTAGATCCTTCAACAGGAAAAGTGTTTGCCATTGGTCTTTGTGATAGAATTGGAATAGCTAACTCTAAATTAGAGTATGAAATTCCAGAAACAGATTTTGAATTAGAAATAAATCAAGATTTACCAAATCATAAAATAGCATTAGAGTTAGTTGTTAAAACAATAACAAATAAAGACCACGGTGTGGTAGCTTCAATAGAAGAGATAGATGCAATAGGTCATAGAATTGTTCATGGAGGAGAAAAATTTGCTAACTCAGTTATGTTAAGTGAAGTTGTATTGGCTGCAATAGAAGAAAATAATGAATTAGCTCCATTACATAATCCAGCTAATTTAATGGGAATTAGAACTTGTATGGAATTAATGCCAGGAAAACCTAATGTTGGAGTATTTGATACTGCCTTTCATCAATCAATGCCTGCAAAAGCATATATGTACCCTTTACCTTATGTAGATTATACAGAATTAAAGGTTAGAAAGTATGGATTCCATGGAACTTCTCATTTATTTGTTTCAAATGAAATGAGTAAAATAATGGGAAATCCAAAACATTCTAAAGTTGTAGTTTGTCATCTTGGAAATGGAGCTTCTATTACAGCTGTTTTAGATGGAAAATCTGTAGATACCTCTATGGGGCTTACACCTTTACAGGGATTAATGATGGGAACTAGATGTGGAGATATAGATCCTGCAGCAGTTTTATTTATAAAACATAAAAGAAATTTAACAGATAAAGAAATGGATGATAGATTAAATAAACAATCTGGAATATTAGGTATTTTTGGAAAATCTTCAGATTGCAGAGATATGGAAAATGCAATTAAAATTGGAGACGAAAGAGCTATATTATCAGAAGATATGATGATATATAGACTTAAATCATATATAGGAGCTTATGCTGCTGCTATGGGCGGATTAGATGCAATATGTTTCACAGGTGGAATAGGAGAAAACTCAGCTGCAATAAGAGAAGGAGCTGTGGAAGGATTAGAATTTATGGGCGTTAAAATTGACAAAACTATAAATTCAACTAGAAAAAAAGGTATAGTAAAGTTGTCAACCGAAGATTCAAAAGTGTTGATTTATAAAATACCAACTAATGAAGAATTGGTAATTGCAAGAGATACTTATGAGATTATAAAAAAATAAACTAAAAAAATAAACTAAAATAACAAGTGTTTATCTTATATTAGTATAATTTATTTTATAGATAGCGAGATAAATACTTGACAAATTATAAAAAAAAGTTTAATAATATATAGGTAAGGTTTTTTATACTTTACAAAAAGTTTATAAGATAGTTCACAAAAAAATTTAATATACAATTTTACAGGAGGAAAAACATGGCAATTAAAATGAAAACTATGGATGGAAATGAAGCAGCGGCATGGGCATCATATGCCTTTACAGAAGTTGCAGGAATTTATCCAATTACACCGGCTACACCAATAGCAGAGTACACTGACGAATGGGCAGCAAGAGGACATAAAAATCTTTTTGGAATGCCTGTAAAAATTGTTGAAATGCAATCTGAAGGAGGAGCAGCAGGAGCAGTTCACGGTTCTCTACAAGCAGGAGCATTAACGACTACATATACAGCTTCACAAGGTCTTTTATTAAAAATACCTAATATGTATAAAATGGCTGGTGAGCTTTTACCTTCAGTTATTCACGTTGCAGCAAGATCAATAGCAGCACAAGCACTTTCAATATTTGGAGATCACCAAGATATATATGCAGCTAGAATGACTGGATATGCAATGTTAGCAACAAATTCAGTTCAAGAAGTAATGGATCTTGCAGGAGTAGCACATTTATCAGCTATTAAATCAAGAGTTCCATTTATACACTTCTTTGATGGATTCAGAACTTCACACGAAATTCAAAAGATAGAAGTAATGGATTATTCAGTATTTGATAAATTATTGGATAGAAATGCTTTAGCAGAATTTAGAGCAAGAGCTTTAAATCCTGAGCATCCAGTAACAAGAGGAACAGCACAAAATGGAGATATATATTTCCAAACAAGAGAATCATCAAATAAATTTTATGATGCAGTACCAGATATTGTTGTAGAATATATGAACGAAATTTCAAAAGTTACAGGAAGAGATTACAAACCGTTTAACTATTATGGTTCACCAACAGCTGAAAATATAATAATTGCTATGGGTTCAGTAATAGAGGCAGCAAAAGAAACTGTAGATTACTTAAATGCGAAAGGACAAAATGTAGGAGTAATGTCTGTGCATTTATATAGACCTTTTTCAGCAAAATACTTCTTTGATCAATTACCAAAAACTGTAAAGAAAATATCAGTTTTAGATAGAACAAAAGAACCTGGAGCATTAGGAGAGCCTTTATATCTTGATGTAAGATCATTATTTTATGAAATGAAAGACGCACCAGTTGTAATAGGTGGAAGATATGGTCTTTCTTCTAAAGATACAACACCAGCGCAAATAGTTTCAGTTTATGAGAACTTAGCTAAAGATAAACCTATGAACGGCTTTACAGTTGGAATAAATGATGATGTTACTTTTAAATCTTTAACAGTAGGAGAAAATTTAGTTGTAACTAAAGATGACGTAAGAGAATGTTTATTCTACGGTTTAGGAGCTGACGGAACTGTTGGAGCTAATAAAAATTCAATAAAAATAATTGGAGATAAAACTTCTATGTATGCACAAGCTTATTTTGCATATGATTCGAAAAAATCTGGTGGAGTAACTGTATCTCACTTAAGATTTGGAAAAAATCCAATTAAATCAACATACTTAGTAACAACACCTAATTTTGTTGCCTGTTCTGTGCCAGCATATTTAACAAAATATGATATGATCGGCGGGTTAAGAAAAGGTGGAACTTTCTTACTTAACTGTATTTGGGATAAAAATGAAGTAATAAATAATTTACCAGTAAATGTAAAGAGAGATCTTGCTAAAAAAGGAGCTAAATTCTATATTTTAAACGCAAATAAACTTGCAGGAGAAATTGGATTAGGTGGAAGAACAAATACAATAATGCAAGCTTCATTCTTTAAATTAGCTGATATTATTGACTTTACAGAAGCACAAAAATATATGAAAGAATTTGTAGAAAAAACATATGGAAAAAAAGGTGCAGAAATTGTATCTATGAATAATTCAGCAATTGATAAAGGTGCAGCAGAATTAATCGAAGTAACTGTTGATCCTGCATGGGCTAATCTTACTGATGAAGTGGTAACTGAAGCTGGTTGCTCAGGTTGTGGATGTGGATGTGGAGATTCTACAGCAAATGCTAAACTTGATACTTTTGTTAAAAAAATAGCTACTCCTATAAATAATATGGCAGGAGATTCATTACCAGTTTCAGCATTTAATGGTTATGAAGATGGAACTTTTGAAAATGGAACATCAGCTAAAGAGAAGAGAGGGGTAGCAACACATGTACCAGAGTGGATGTCTGAAAATTGTATTCAATGTAATCAGTGTGCTTACGTTTGTCCTCATGCTGTAATAAGACCATTTTTACTAACAGAAGAAGAAAAAGCAGCTTCTCCAAATGAATTAGAAACATTAAAAGCTATGGGGAAAGGTTTAGAAGGACTTTCATTTAAACTTCAAGTTTCAACTTTAGATTGTACAGGATGTGGAGTATGTGTAAATGCTTGTCCAGCTAAAGAAAAAGCTATAAAAATGGTACCAATAGCTCAAGAATTAGAAAAAGGTGAAGATGTTAATACAAATTACTTATTTAATGAAGTAACTTATAAAGATAACTTAATGGATAAGTTTACAGTTAAGGGTTCTCAGTTTGCACAACCATTATTTGAATTTCACGGAGCATGTGCAGGATGTGGAGAAACTCCTTATATCAAAGCAATAACTCAATTATTTGGTGATAGAATGATGATAGCTAATGCAACAGGTTGTTCATCAATATATGGAGGAACAGCACCAGCAACTCCTTATACAACAAATGCATGTGGAGAAGGTCCATCATGGGCTAACTCATTATTTGAGGATAATGCAGAATTTGGAATGGGAATGCATACAGCAGTTGAATCTTTAAGAGATAATATTGCAATGTTAATGGAAAAAGCTATTGAATCTGGAAAAGCTTCAAAAGAAATAGTTGCATTAATGGAAGAATGGTTATCTAATAGAACTAGTGGAGAAAAAACAAAAGAAATAAAAAATAAATTAGTTCCAATGTTAGAGGAATTTGCAGCAAAAGGTTGTATAATTTGTAAAGAAATATTAGGATTAAAGCAGTATTTAGTAAAAAAATCTCAATGGATGTTTGGTGGAGATGGATGGGCATATGATATCGGTTACGGTGGATTAGATCATGTTTTAGCTTCAAATGAAGATATAAATGTTCTAGTAATGGATACAGAAATATACTCAAATACTGGTGGACAAGCCTCTAAAGCAACACAGCCTGGAGCAGTAGCTAAGTTTGCAGCAGATGGAATGTCAAATAAGAAAAAAGATTTAGGTGCAATATCAATGTCTTATGGACATATATATGTAGCACAAGTTTCAATGGGAGCAAGTCAAGCTCAGTATTTAAAAGCAATAAAAGAAGCAGAAGCTCACAAAGGTCCATCTATAATAATAGCTTATGCTCCTTGTATATCACATGGACTAAAAAAAGGAATGGGAAAATCACAAACTGAAGAGAAATTAGCAACAGAATGTGGATACTGGCCAATATATAGATATAATCCAGCTTTAGAGTTAGAAGGAAAAAATCCTCTACAAATAGATTGTAAAGTTCCTAATTGGGAAGCTTACAATGATTATTTAATGGGAGAAATAAGATACGCTACTCTAGAAAAATCAAATCCTGAAAGAGCAAAAAGATTATTTGCTCAAAACAAAGAAGAATCTATGAGAAAATGGAGACAATACGAAAGATTAGCTTCAATGGATTTTTCAACAGAAAAAAAATAATAAAAAAATTTAAATATTTTAACTCAGTCTTTTTATAGGCTGAGTTTTTTTTATGAAAAAAATGTGGTATAATAGATAGTAAATAAA
The DNA here is from genome assembly GCA_051652785.1 of Fusobacteriaceae bacterium. Lineage (GTDB taxonomy): Bacteria > Fusobacteriota > Fusobacteriia > Fusobacteriales > Fusobacteriaceae > JAGNZR01. Next base: position 42,269 of record JBOFUX010000025.1, read on the forward strand.
GTAAGATCGGGGTGGAAATTTGTTATTACTTATAAAGTTAATTTTAATATTGTTAAATGGAGCAATATCCATTTATTTTTTTACAGAAAAAAGTTACTCATTAGGAGTCTTTTTCACTTTAACAATTCTATATCAAATATATGTTTATGCCTCAATTAAAAATTTAGGAAAAATTTCATATTTTAACAAAAGAGTGAAAATTTCCTCGATAATACTTAATTTTTTTTTATTAGTTATACTATCTAGAGCAGTAAATATTCAAATTTTTAATGGTGATTATTATGAAAAACTTGCTCACGATCAAGTTAGTTCAGATCTAATAAAAAAAGGAAAACGTGGAACTATATATGATTCTACCGGTAAAAAATTAGCTTTTAATTCATACGTTTACAATATTATTGTAGACCCTGTAAGAATTTGCAATGAAGAAAATGCTATGGAAATACTAAAAATTATGGAGAAAAGAAAAATAATAAGTGGTAAGATTAAACTTTTAGAAAAAGAAATAAATAAGCTAGCTTCTCGTGGAAACCGTTATAAAGTTATTGAAAAAAAAATAGATGAGAATAAAAAAAATGAAATAGAGATATTAATCAATGAAAAAAAAATAAAAAATAATTCAATATTTTTTGAAAAAATAATAGAAAGAAAATATTATAGGAAAAAAATATATGAAAATTTAGTAGGAAATATAGGGTATTCCCCTAATAAAATGGGGATTCAAAAATATGGTATTTATGGAATTGAAAAAACATATGAGGGATATTTAAGGGAAAAAATATTAAAAACAAAAGATGAATTCACTAAAAAAAGAGAGATGAGATTGCCTACAAGTAATGATAAATTTGAAAAAACATTAAATGGAAAAAATATATATTTAACAATTGATGATGAAGTTAATTATATTCTTAACTCAGAAGTTGAAAAACAGTTCAAAAAAACTAAAGCTGAATCAGCATATGGAATAATAATGAATCCTCAAAATGGAAAAATATTAGGAACAGCATATTTTAGTAAAGATAAAAGACCATTAAGAAATCCTATATTTCAAGATCAATTTGAACCTGGTTCTACATTTAAGCCCATAATAGTAGCTTCTGCTTTAGAAAAAAAAATAATAAGAAAAAATGATAAATTTGATGTTGGAAATGGTACGATAAGAAAATATAATCATACAATAAAAGAGAGTACAAGATCAACTAAAGGAATATTAACAATAGAAGAAATAATAAAAAAATCTAGTAATGTTGGAATGGTCTTAATTAGTGATAAATTTTCAGATGAGGAGTTTGAAGATACATTAAAAGAATTTGGTCTATATGAAAAAACAGGGGTCGATTTTTCTAGTGAACTAAAACCTTATGCACAAGAGCATAAAAAATGGGATAAACTGAAAAAAAATACCATGTCATTTGGTCAGGGGATTGTTTTAACGCCTATTCAATTAATAACAGCATTTTCAGCTGTTATTAATGGTGGAACACTATATCGTCCACATATAGTAGATAGAGTTGAAGATCAAGATGGAATAGTAATAAGAAGAAATTTAGCAAAAGAGATAAGAAAAGTAATGGCTCCTGAAATTTCTGATACTTTAAAAGAAATATTGGAAAATAATGTATTAGAAGGAAGTGGAAAAAGAGCTATGGTAAATGGATATAGAGTAGGAGGGAAAACAGGAACAGCTCAAATAATTGATCCTAAAGGTGGTTATATTAAAAATCAATACTTAGCATCTTTTATAGGGTTTTTACCAGTTGAAAAACCTGAATATACAGTACTTTTAATGTTTTTAAAACCACAAGGTGAAACTATATATACAAGATTTGGAAGTTCAGTTGGGGCTCCAGTTTTTTCAGAAATAGTAAGTAGAATAACAAGAAATAAAAATATGTTATCAAGAAATATAAATAAGTTATCTAGCTCAGAGGTTAAAAAAGAAAATAAAGTATCCAAAATTTTTCCACAAGCTGAGATTGGTGAGGAAATAATGCCTAATTTAATTGGTTTAAATACTAGAGAAGTTTTAAGCATATTTTCAAAAACAAGATATAAAATAGAATTTCAAGGTAAGGGTTTAGTAATAGAACAATATCCAAAAGAAGGAACTGAACTTTTAGATATTGAAACTTTGATTGTTAAATTAGGCTTAGAAGAGGAGAAAAAATGAAATATTATAATCTCTATATAGCTAATACAAATGATTTGTTTACATACTGTGATGAAAATTCTCAATATAAAATTGGAGATTTTGTACTTGTAAATTTTAGAAATCAAGAAAAAATAGCAGTTATAGTTGCCCAGTGTAAAGAACTTGAATTTGAATTTAAAGTACTGCCAATAAAAGGAATAGTAGAGGATAGTATAAGTTACACTAAGGAATATATAGAGCTACTAATCTGGGTAAAAAATTATTATATGACTGGGTTTTCTCATATTTTTAATTTAGGAAACAGTAAGAAAACAAAGATGATTTATAAAGATATTTATAGATTTAATCGGGAATATATTCCTATTTCTGAAAATGAGAAATTATTAGAAAAATATTTTAAAAAGAAAGATACAGGAACTGCAAGTAGTATTGAAAAAAAATATTCTAAAGAACTTTTAAATGAATTTCTAAACTCTAAAATACTATTTTATGAAAAAATAGTTGTAAAAAAAGAAAAAAAAGATTCCAAAATTGACTATGGGGATAAAAATATCAATGAAAAAAGTAAAGAATTATCTTCTGAACAATTAATTGTTAAAAATGCCATAGAGAAAGATAAAAGTAAATATTTTTTGATAAAAGGTGTTACAGGATCTGGAAAAACAGAAGTATATATTGCTTTGATAAAAGCAGCTTTAAAAAAAGGAAAAGGTTCTATTTTTTTAGTTCCAGAAATCGCTCTTACTCCTCAAATGGTAAAAAGATTTAGAGAAGAATTTAAAGAAATTGTTGCTATCATGCATAGTAAGATGACAGATAGCGAAAGAAGAATAGAGTGGGAAGATATAGGAAGAGGAGTAAAAAAGGTTGTATTAGGAGTTAGATCAGCTATATTTGCACCTATAAAAAATCTTGAGTATATTATAATAGACGAAGAGCACGAAACTACTTATAAACAGGATACTAATCCACGTTATCATGCAAAATATGTAGCTTTTAAAAGGGCTGAGTTAGAAAGTTGTAAAGTTGTCCTAGGTTCTGCTACCCCCTCTATAGAATCTTATTATTTTGCTAAAAAAAATATTTTTAAACTTCTTTATATGAATAATAGATATAATGGGGCAATACTTCCTAATATTGAAATAGTAGATATGAAAAATCAAGAAAATGAATTTTTTAGTAGAGAATTACTTAAAAATATTCAAGAAAAATTAATAAAAAAAGAACAAGTTTTAATTTTGTTAAATAGAAAAGGATATTCAACATATATACAATGTAAAAGTTGTGGACACGTTGAAGAATGTCCGCATTGTTCTATAAAATATAGTTATTACCAAAATGAAAAAAAATTAAAATGTAATTACTGTGGAATTGAGAAAAATTATACAAGAAAATGTAGTAATTGTTCAAGTGAAGATCTTATTCATAGTGGAAAAGGTGTAGAGAAAATATATGAGGAATTAAAAAAAATTTTTTCAGTGGAGATAATAAGAGTAGATTCTGAAGCTTCTAAAGAGAAAAATTTTCATACTAGAATGTATGAAGATTTTTTAGAAGGAAAGTATGAAATCATGGTAGGGACTCAAATGATAACGAAAGGGTTACATTTCCCTAATGTTACATTAGTAGGCGTTATAAGTGCTGACATGAGTTTATCTTTTCCAGATTTTAGATCTTTAGAACGAACATTTCAACTTTTAACCCAAGTTTCAGGAAGAGCAGGAAGAGGAACAAAAGAAGGAAAAGTTATTATACAAACATTTCAATCAGAGAATAATATTTTTAAAAATATTGTAGAAGGAGACTATGAAAAGTTTTATGAAAAAGAGATAGAAGAAAGAGAATTATTATTTTATCCTCCTTTTTCAAAAATAATAAATATAGGAATTTCTTCAAATTATGAAAATGAACTTGAACAATTCTCAAAAAATGTTTATAATAATATAAAAAGCGATAAAGTTGAAATATATGGACCTATGAAAAGTTTAGTCTATAAAGTAAAAGATAGATATAGATACAATATTTTTGTAAAGGGATATAAAGAAAATATTAGTAATTATAAAAAAATATTAAAAGAAAACTTAAAAGAATATGAAAAAGAAAAAAAATATAGAATAACAATAGATATAGATCCAATTAATTTAATTTAAAATAGGAGTGATAAGAAAAAATGATTTTAGATATAAAGATATACGGAGAAGAATCTTTAAGAATTAAATCTGAAGAAGTAAAAGAAATAGATTCTGAAATAATAGAGATTTTAAATAATATGGTTGAAACAATGAAAGAAATTAAAGGGGTAGGTCTAGCAGCTCCACAGATAGGAGTAAATAAGAGAATGTTTGTTCTGGATATAGGAGATGGAATTATAAGAAAAGTAATCAATCCTAAAATAAGTTATTCTGAAAAAATAATAGAGTATGAAGAAGGATGTTTGAGTATACCAGGGATTTATAAAAATGTAAAAAGAGCTGAAACAGTGAAAGTAGAGTATACAAATGAAAAAAATGAAAAAATTGTTGAAGAAGCTTCAGAATTATTATCTAGAGCTTTTCAGCATGAAAACGATCATTTGGATGGAATTCTTTTTGTAGATAAGGTATCTCCTGTAGCTAAGAGATTAATTAGAAAAAAACTTCAAGCAATGACTAAAAAAGTAAAGGAATAGTTGAGAAGATATGAAAAAAATAATTAATTCAATAGTAATCGTTAGTTTTTTAGGAATAAATATTATTATTTTCGCTCCACAAATAAACAGAAGTCATGTAAAAATTAAAAGAACTGAAAGGAAAATTGAGGAAATAGATATAAAATTACTAGCTTTTAATGAAGAAATAAAAGAGTATAGCGAAAAAATTGAAAAATTAAAAATACCATATTATAGAGAAAAAATAGGTAGAGAAAAACTTCAAATGGTAAAAGAAGATGAAGAAGTTTATAAATTAGCAAATTAAGATAGAGTTTAATCAACAAAAATTTGGAGGAAAGGATGAAAAGAGAATTAGCACTTGAATTTGCAAGAGTAACAGAAGCAGCAGCATTAGCCGCACACAAATGGGTTGGAAGAGGAGATAAAGATTCAGCGGATCAAGCGGCAGTAGATGCTATGAGAAGAATGTTAAATGAAATTAATATAGATGGCGAAATTGTAATTGGTGAGGGTGAAATAGATGAGGCTCCCATGCTATATATTGGTGAAAAAGTAGGAAATAAAAATTATGATAGATTAGTGGCTGTTGATATAGCTGTAGACCCTGTTGAGGGAACAAGAATGACTGCTCAAGGACAAGCAAATGCTATAGCAGTACTTGCTGTTGCTAATAAAGGAAGTTTTTTAAAAGCACCTGATATGTATATGGAAAAACTTGTGGTAGGTCCAGAAGCCAAAGGATTAATTGATTTAGAAAAATCTTTAATAGAAAATATTCATATTGTGGCTAAAGCGGTAAAAAAAGAACTATGTGATTTAACAATAGTGGTACTTGACAAACCAAGACATAAAAAAATAATAACAGAGCTTCAGGGATTAAAAATAAAAGTTTATGCTCTTCCAGATGGAGATGTAGCAGGATCAATTTTAACATGTATAGTAGATTCAGATGTGGATATGTTATATGGAATAGGAGGTGCACCTGAGGGAGTTATCTCAGCTGCGGTAATAAAAGCTTTAGGTGGAGATATGCAAGCTCGATTGAAGCTGAGAAGTGAAGTTAAAGGAATTTCTTTAGAGAATGATAAAATTTCAAATTTTGAAAAATCTAGATGCAAAGAGATGGGGATTAATGTAGGAGATATTTTGAGAATGGATGATATGGTAAAAGATGATGAAGTTATTTTTTCTGCAACCGGAATAACAAGTGGAGATTTATTAGAAGGTATAAAAAGAAAAGGAAATATTGCAAGAACTCAAACTCTTTTAATAAGAGGGAAGACAAAAACTGTAAGATATATAAATGCTGTACATAATTTAGATTATAAATCTGAAGATATAAGCAAATTAATTGAGTCAAGTGAGGTATAATGATATTTTATGAAGATTTTATAAAAAAAATAAATTTAAATCCAGAAAAACAATTTAAAAGTGTAGAAAATTTTTCATTAGAATTTAGAAAAACAATGATGTGGTTAGGAACAGGGATTCCTATGCTACTCATAGCTCTTTATCAGCTTTATGAGGGCTATTTAAATGATTATAGAGTAATTAATATGCTGTCAGGTATAATATTCTTCTATATAGGTTTTAAGCATCTTAAAACTGTTTTTAAATATAAAATAAAAATAGATGAAACTTCAAATAATCTTTACTATGAAAAAGTAGTTATCCCTTTTGATAATATAGAAACTTGTATATTAAAAGAATCTAAAATAGGAAAAAAAGGTCTTTTTCAAATAGTTATAGATATAGTAACAAAAGATGGGAAACAATTTATCATTCCTTTAATAATGAATAGAAAGTTAGATTTTGTAAAAATTTTAAATAAAAAATTAAAAAATAAATTTAAAATAATAAAATAATAGAAATTAACTCTAAAGATTAGAGCTAATAAATAAATATTAAAAATTATTTCATAGACAATAAAAAAATTGATAAAAAAAAATTGACAAAAACTGTAAAAAATGTTATTATTATTATTGTCTGCGTCATTAGCTCAGCTGGTAGAGCACACGACTTTTAATCGTGTTGCCACAGGTTCAAGTCCTGTATGACGCACCAAATCAGAGTGCCCCGTTCGTCCAGTGGTGAGGACAACAGATTTTCACTCTGTAAACAGGGGTTCAATTCCCCTACGGGGTACCA
>JBOFUX010000026.1:0-85579 GCA_051652785.1 Fusobacteriaceae bacterium
AGGAGAATGAAATGGAAAAAACACAATTTAAAGGTAGTGTAATTTTAAATCCAGTACCTGTGGTTATGATAACATCTAAAAATTTAAAAGGTGAATCCAATGTATTTACAGTTGCATGGACAGGGACTATTTGTACAAAACCTCCTATGCTTTCTATATCCATAAGACCTGAGAGACTTTCTTATGAGTATATAGAAGAAACAATGGAATTTATAGTAAATATTCCTAGTCAAAAACAAGTTAGAGAAACAGACTATTGCGGAGTAGTAGGTGGGAGAAAAAATAATAAAATAAAAGAAATGGATTTTACTATGAGAAAAGGTAGTGAAACAAATGTGGATTATATATTAGAATGTCCTATAAATATTGAGTGTAAAGTAAAACAAATAATAAAGTTAGGAACTCATGATTTATTCATAGCAGAGGTAGTTCAGTCTCATATAAATATAAATTTAATAGATGAAAAAGGTAAAATTTGTTTTGAGAAAGCCCAGCTGATAAATTATTGTCACGGTGAATATTTTCCAATGAATGAAAAACCAATAGGGAAATTTGGATTTTCTGTTGTAAAAAATAAGAATTTAGAAAAAGAATATGATATTAAATACGGAACAAAGGGAAAAAATAAAAAATTTTTAAATAACAAATAATAATTTTAAACTTTTCTATTTAGTTTGTACGTCTAAATTATATAAACTATTTAAGTACATAACATACTTTATATTTTTAATAATAGACAAAGGAGAGAAAATGATATTAGTATTGCATAAATTTTTGAAAACCGGTATATTAGTTTCCCCTGAAAAAGCCAGAAAAGTAAAAAAAGTAATAGTTGAAATGTTGAAAAATAAAAAAGAAATAATTTTAGATTTCACAGCAATAAAAACAATTTCATTATCTTTTATATATTTTTTATTTGATGATATGAATAAAGAATTAAGAAAAACAGGAAAAAATTTAATAAAAATAAAGAATCCCACAGTTTTTTTATATGATGAGATAGAATATTTAAGAAAAAATTATAATGAATTATCAATAAAATTTAAAAAATATGAATTTCAGTATATTTCCAATTAAGACAAAAAAAGAAAAAAACTTTAAAATATAGGATAGTTTAGTGTGGTTCTATATTTAAAAGTTTTTTTTTAAAATTAACAAAGCCGAATTAAGAATAAAAGTATTAAATTATTAAGTTGTTATATGTTATAATTCTTTTATAAATTACTTATATTTATAAGGAAAAGGGAGAGCTAAAATGAAAAGCTACATCACAATATCACTTGGACTTGTGATCGCAGCAATAGGATATTATTTTTATACTAAAGAAAAGGAATATTTAATTACAGAAGTTTATTTTGTTGAAGGAAAACCATATTCTCTTTTTACAGATAAAAAAATATCAGGGGTGATACTAAAACAGAGTGATAATAGAGTTCATTATAAAAAATATAAAAATAGTATTATAAAATTAGAAAAAATAGTTACTGATAAATTAGAAAAAATTCCAGAAAAATTTACAGTTTTCAATAAATATGATTCCTCAACAATAAATGAGTATGCAGTGGGAAAGATTTTTAAGCAATATTTTATTAAAGGTGAAAATAAATCTCTAACAGTGATTAAAGAAATGAAAGATAATGCTGTGTGGACTGAAGATATTATTCAGGAGACTCCAAAAGAATATATAGGTAAATATACTTATGGACATGAAGTAGAGATATTTACTGATGAAAAAACAGGAGTAGATTATTGGATATATGGAAATATAGACACTTTAAACACGCATATGTCTAAGTTAGTGACTAAAAATAACTTACCTTATGTAGAGGTTAAAGTTAAAATACAGGGAATAGAGAAAGGAAAAGCAGAGAATGAACTAGCGACGGAAAATGATAAACAAATGGAAGTGAAAGAATACTCTATAGTAAAGGAATAAAAAAATTATTTAAAAATTTTATAAAAAAATGGATAAAATTTAATTTAGTTTAAATTTATCCATTTTTTATTATATCTTAATTTTTTAATAATTAAATTAAGGCTATTAAATCTTTTATTAGTTAAAAAAACTATAAAATCATTCATGTCAATAACATATATAATTTTAATTGTAATATTATTTTTATATAAATTAGATTATTTTAGTATTCAATGCACTTAAATAGAAAAAAAGGTTGCGTTAGGATTTTAAATATGCTAGAATTCTCTACAATAATATATTATATAGTAAGGGGGGAGAAAATATTGAAAGGAAAGTTATTATTTATAATATTAACATTTGTTTTTATTTCTTGTGGGGAAAAGAAAGAGGAAAATAAGGAAAAAGTTACAGAGATTGTAGCTGAATTTAATAAAGAGTTAATGGGACCAGCTCATCTAGATATATCTATTAAAAACCCTGCATTAGCTAGAACAGGCTCAGAAGAGACTTTGATTGTAGGTCAATCAGAAGCACAGGGAAATTTTTTACCTATGTACTATTCAACAGCTTATGATGCTCCAGTTGTTTCTTTAGTTTTTGAAGGTCTTCTTAGTATAAATAAAAATGGCGAAAATATACCTTTACTAGCAGAAGAATTACCTAAAATTTCAGAAGATGGAAAAAGCTATACTTTTAAAATAAAAAAAGGAATTAAATTTCATTCAGGAAATGAGTTAACGGCACAAGATATAGTTTTCACTTATGGAATAATAGCTGATCCTACATATGATAGTAGATTTACATCAACAGTAGAAGATTTTATTGGATATGATGAATATAGTGCAGGAAAAAGTGAAATTTTTAAGGGAATTGAAAAAATAGATGATAATACAGTAACTTTTCATTTTAAAGAAAAGTTAATTGAGAATATTACAAAATTTGGAATGGGAATTCTGGATTCTAAATATTATGCATATACCAAAGGGGACTTATCTCCTGTAAAGTCTAAACTTCAAGATTTATCTGGAACAGGTCCATATATGCTGAATAAATTTGTTCCAAGACAATATGTTGAAATGGTTAAAAATGAAAATTATTGGGAAGAAAAACCCACAATAAATAAAATAATCCTTAAATTTGTAAGTTCTGCAACAGAAATTCAAGAATTAATAAAAGGTTCTATTGATTTACTTCCAGCTGCACTTGAACCTGAAAATCTTGAGTTAGCAAATAAAACAGGTTATGTAGATAGAGCACAATATTTAAGACATGGATATGGATATTTAAAATTTAATAATCAAGACGAAGTTTTAAAAGACAAAAAAGTTAGAAAAGCTTTAAGTTATGGATTGGATAGAGCTACATTTTTAGATTTATATTTTAAAGGTCTTGCAATTACTATAGATGCTCCTGTATCAAAGGTATGGTGGACTTATGATAAATCTCTTGAAGATAAAATGACTGTTTATGATTATAACCCTCAAAAGGCAAAGGAACTATTAGACGAAGCTGGATGGATAATGGCTAGTGATGGCTATAGATATAAAGATGGAAAAAAGATGACAATAATTTGGAATAGTATAAAGGATTTGTCATTGGTTGATGTATTAATGCCAATATTATTTGAAAATTGGAAAAGTTTAGGTGTAGATATAAAAATCACATTAACAGATTTTAATACTTTGATAGATAAAGTATATAAAGAAAGAACAGGATTTTCTATGTTTAATATGGCGACTTCAGAAGGATTTTTTCCAAGTCCGTACTCATCATGGCATTCTAAGTTTGATATAGTAGGTGGAAATAATACAACACAGTTTAGAAATGAAAAAAATGATAAATTAATAGAAGCGATGAGAAAAGAACTAGATAGAGAAAAATATAAAGAATTATGGCAAGAATGGGCTTTAAATATGAATGATGAAGCTCCTATGATAACTTTGTATACCAATACTTATACAGATTTATTCAATAGAAGAGTTAAAAATTTTAATCCTGATTCTTTATGGGATTGGACTTCAGATATAAAAAATATTAGACTAGAAAATGAATAAAATAATATGGAGGGGATTTAATGTTAAAATTTTTATTGAGACGTTTTGTTCATATGATTCCAGTAATATTTATTATTTCCATTGTGATCTTTGGCATGGTTAAAACCATGCCTGGAGATCCTATAAATGCTTATGTAGGACAGGGGACTGAAATAACTGCGGAAAAGAGACAGCAACTGGAAAAAATGTTGGGATTAAATGATGCTCTTCCAATTCAATATCTAAAATGGGCAAAAAGAATGGTTACAGGAAATTTTGGAGAATCAAGTACTTATAAAAAACCAGTTAAAGATGTTGTAACTCCTTTTATTTGGAACTCTTTTATACTTAATATTGGTGGTTTTATATTGGCTTTTATTATTGCTATTCCTATCGGTATATTATCCGCTATAAAAAAATATTCTCTATTTGACAATTTTTGGACTATTTTTTCTTTAATAGGAGTATGTATTCCATCATTCTTTTTTGCATTGGTACTAATTTCTATTTTTGCAGTTAAATTGGATTTTTTACCAATGAATGGAATGATAACGCCTGGAAAAGATGCCATAGGTATAGATCGGATTGTAGATATTATGAAACATTTGGTTCTTCCAGTAATAGCTGTAACATTGGGATCCTTAGCCTCCTTAGTTAGATATATAAGAAATGCAATGCTAGAGGTAATAAAACAAGATTATATAAGAACGGCAAGGTCTAAAGGATTGAGTGAAAAAGTAGTAATATATAAACATGCATTTAGAAATGCATTAATACCCATTGTGACATTAATTGGCTTTTACATTCCAGCACTATTTGGAGGTGCAACAATTCTTGAAACTATTTTTGTTTGGCCAGGTATAGGAAAAGAACTATATAGTGGAGTTATGTCCAGAGATTATAATTTAGTAATGGCTTTAAATATGTTTTTTGCTATTTTAACATTAATGGGAAATCTTTTGGCAGATATAGGATATGCTTTGGTAGATCCAAGGGTAAAAATCAATTAGGTGGGAGGAAAGAATTTTGTTTAATTATTTTAATAAAAAAAATTTAGAAGAATTTAAGTCTGAAGAATATGAAAGAGCAATAGGACCTTGGAAAATAATTTGGAATAAATTTAAAGTAAATCCATTAAGTATAATTGGTCTTTTTATTTTTTTATTAATATTATTATTAATTACTTTTGGACCATTGCTTTCGCCCTATGAAAGAGATTTTATGAATTATAAAGAGTCTAATTTATCTCCTTCAATTAAGCATTTATTAGGTACAGATTTACTAGGTAGAGATTACTTTACAAGAATCTTATATGGTGGGCGTATTTCAATTCAGGTGGGATTTTTAGCAACAGGTGTAAATGTTATAATTGCAGTAATAGTAGGTGGAATTTCTGGATATTATGGGGGAAAAATAGATTCTTTTTTAATGAGAACCGCTGAAATAGTTAATTCATTTCCTTTTTTACCCTTTGCAATAACCTTATCAGCTATTTTTGGAATAAGGGTGACTCCAGAGATGAGAATGTATATAATAATGGGAATTATAGGAATATTAAGTTGGCCAGGGTTAGCAAGAGTTATAAGGGGACAAATATTAACACTTAGAGAACAAGAATTTATGTTAGCGGCAAAATCTCTTGGAATTTCGGATAAAAATCAAATTTTTAGACATTTAATTCCAAATACTTTTGCATATATTATAGTAAGTGCAACTCTTGGTATTGCGGGAGCGATATTAACAGAATCAGGGTTGTCCTTTTTAGGATTAGGGGTTATAGAACCTACACCTACTTGGGGGAATATGATTCAAAGTGCTCAAAATGCTTATATATTACTGAATAGACCATGGTTGTGGATACCGCCTGGTGCTGCTATTTTTATAACTGTAATGAGCATTAATTTAATCGGAGATGGACTTAGAGACGCTATTGATCCAAAAACTGATTAGCGGGGGAAGATATGAGTAAATTATTATTAGATATTAAAGGGCTAAAAACACATTTTTTTACTAAAAAGGGAACAGTCAAGGCTGTAGATGGTGTAACTTTTAAGTTATATCAAGGAGAAACAGTTGGTATTGTAGGAGAATCTGGTTCTGGAAAAAGCATAACTGCTTTATCGATTTTGAAATTAATTGATTCTCCAGGAAAAATTGTAGAAGGAGATATTTTTTATAAAAATGAAAATTTAATTAAAAAATCTGAAAAAGATATGATGAAAATAAGAGGAAATAAAATTTCTATGATATTTCAAGAACCTATGACATCATTAAATCCTGTTTTCAAGGTAGGAGCTCAAATAGCTGAGACCCTTATAATACATTCATCATTAGATAAAAAAAAAGCTGAAGAGGAAGCTATAAAAATGTTAGAAATTGTTGGAATTCCATCTCCAAAAACTGTTTTTAATAATTATCCCTATGAACTTTCAGGCGGAATGTGTCAAAGAATAATGATTGCAATTGCTCTTTGTTGTAATCCAGATATTTTAATAGCAGATGAACCAACAACAGCACTGGATGTGACAATTCAAGCACAAATTCTTTATTTTATGAATAAATTGAAAAAAGAAAAAAATACATCTATCATTTTAATTACTCATGACTTAGGAGTTGTAGCAGAAATGGCTGATTATGTTGTTGTTATGTACTGTGGCAAGGTTGTTGAAACTGCTCCAGTTATGACTATTTTTGGAAAAACAACTATGAGACATCCCTATACAGCAGGACTTTTAAATTCATTACCAGATATATCAAAAGATGAAAATAAAGAATTAGAAGTAATAGAAGGAGCTGTTCCCAATCCTCTTTATTTACCAAAGGGATGTTCTTTCGCCCCAAGATGTAAATATGTATTTAAAAAATGTTTAAATGAAAAGCCTACTTTACATCAAATAAAAGAGAAGCATGAAATTAGTTGTTTTTATATTGAAAATGGAGGGGAAATACTATGAATGATAAAGTGTTACTAGAAATAAGAAATCTGAAAAAATATTTCCCTGTAAAAAAAAAAATGTTTGAAAAAGAGCAAAAATGGGTAAAAGCAAATGATGGAGTATCTTTTAAGTTGAAAAAAGGAGAAACGCTTGGTTTAGTTGGTGAATCAGGCTGTGGGAAGTCGACTTTAGGTAGAACTCTTTTAAAACTTTCAGAGGTAACTTCTGGAGAAATAATATTTAATGATGTTAATATAACAAATTTAACAACAAAAGAAATGATAAAATATAGAAAAAATATGCAGATAATTTTTCAAGATCCTTACTCATCACTAAATCCACGAATGACGGTGGGACAAATTGTAGGAGAACCCCTGATAGAACATGGATTATTTCCTAAAAAAAATGAAGAATACAAAAAAGAAGTTGAAAAAATATTAGAAATGTGTGGATTGGCAGATTATCATGTGAATAGATTCCCACACCAATTTTCAGGAGGACAAAGACAAAGAATAGGGATTGCTAGAGCCTTAGCTCTACGCCCATCTTTCATTGTATGTGATGAAGCAGTATCAGCTTTAGATATATCTATACAATCACAAATTATTAATTTGTTAATGAAACTACAAAAAGAACTTGATTTGTCCTATTTATTTATATCACATGATTTATCGGTTGTTAAGCATATATCAGATAGAGTTGGTGTTATGTACTTAGGAAATTTAGTTGAAATATCATCTAAAAAATCATTATTTGATAATCCTCTTCATCCATATACAAAAAGCTTATTATCGTCAATACCTAGTATTGATCCAACTAAAAAAAAGAAAAAAATATATTTAAAAGGTGAAATTCCTTCAAATATAAATCCACCAAAAGGGTGTAAATTTCACAATAGATGCCCTGTAGTAAAAGAAATATGTAAAAATGAAATTCCTGAATTAAGAGAAATAGAAAAAGAACATTTTGTGGCTTGTCATGGAATTTAAAGATTTTATAGCTATTTGTATAGCAATATTTCAAATATTATTTCCAATTATAATAATTATTATTGTTGGAATGATGTTAGTTACATATTTTATATTTTATTAGTAAAAAAAAGGAGGGGATGAATATTTTTAAAACTAAATTATTTAAATTAATACTAATTTTTTTATTGTCATTTTTTAATATATTTGGAGAAATAAAAGAATACATTGCTTCAGAAAAAGGATATAATGGAGAAATTCAAGTAAAAGTTTTATTTGAAAAAAATAAATTAGTAGATATAGAGGTATTAAAAAATCCAGAGTCAAAATTTGCAAAGGCTACATTTGAAACAATAATAAAAAATGTTATAGATACACAATCAGTTATTGTAGACAATGTAGCAGGAGCCACATATACAAGTAATGGATTAAAAGGTGCAATAGAAAAAGCAATTTTAGAGAGTAAGGTAGAATTAATAAAAATAAATAAATAAATAAATAAATAAATAAATCCTCCAGAATTTATCTGGAGGATTTATTTTAACACAAGGATTTTAAATTTTCTTGAAGTTTATCAAGTTTTTCTTGATACTCTTTTTGAATTCGACGTTCTCTTTCTAAAATGTGAACAGGAGCTTTAGAAGTAAATTTTTCATCTGAAAGCTTTCTATCTATTCTTTCTTTTTCACTTAATATTTTTGTAATTTGATCATTAATTTTTTTAGTTTCAACTTCTATATTTAGAAGACCAGTAAGAATCATAAATATTTCAGAATTTCCATTTACTCTAAATCCACTTTGTTCAGGAACTTCAATATTTACTCCAAATTTTAATTCTTCTATTTTAGCTAACTTAGTAATAAATTGATAATTTGTTTTTATTATTTCAAGTTCTGTTAAATCTTTAGATCTAATAGAAACTTTAACTTCTTTAGCAGGTGAAATTCCAACTTCAGCTTTAATATTTCTAAGTGAAGAAATTAAACCTTGAACATATCCAAAGGATTTTTCTATATTTGGAAGAATTAAATCGTTATTACAAAGAGGAAAATCTCTTAGCATAATAGTCTTTCCTTCTATTTTTATTTTTTGCCAAATTTCCTCAGTAATAAAAGGCATAAATGGATGTAAAAGTCTTAATCCACCTTCTAAAATTCCCCATAGAACATATTGAGCTGTAATTTTTGATTCAGGTGATACTTCCTCATTGTTATACAGTCTAACCTTAGTAAGTTCAACGTACCAATCACAAAAATCACCTCTTAAAAATTCATAGATAGATTTTGCCGCTTC
The DNA here is from genome assembly GCA_051652785.1 of Fusobacteriaceae bacterium. Classification (GTDB taxonomy): domain Bacteria; phylum Fusobacteriota; class Fusobacteriia; order Fusobacteriales; family Fusobacteriaceae; genus JAGNZR01. The sequence continues at coordinate 9,149 of JBOFUX010000026.1, forward strand.
ATCTAATTGAAATTTATCTAATTTTTCTCCTACTTCTTTAGCTGTAGCATTGTATTTAGAAAGAATCCATTTATCAACAAGCTCATATTGTAATTTTGTTTTATCCACAGTGGAAGGATCAAAACCTTCTAAATTCATCATAACAAATCTTGAAACATTCCAGATTTTATTGGCAAAATTTCTTCCCATTTCTAAAAGTTTTTCAGAGAAATGAACGTCTTGACCTTGTGATGTGTTATAAAGCATAGTAAATCTAATAGCATCAGCACCGTATTCATCTATTAATTTTAAAGCATCTGGAGAGTTGCCCAAAGTTTTAGACATTTTTCTACCTTGTTCATCTCTCACTATTCCATGTAAATAAACATCATGAAATGGAATTTCTTTCATTTCATAAAGACCAAACATAACCATTCTAGCAACCCAAAAGAAAATTATATCAGCTCCTGTTACTAAAGTGGCAGTGGGATAAAACATTTCTAATTCTTTAGTTTTTTCAGGCCAACCAAAAGTTGAAAAAGGCCAAAGAGCTGAAGAAAACCAAGTGTCTAAGACATCATTTTCTTGAATTAATTCTACTTGTTTTCCATAGTGCTTAAAAGCTTGTATAGAAGCTTCTTCTAGATTTCTTCCAACAAAAATAGTTCTATCTGGACCATACCAAGCAGGAATTCTATGTCCCCACCAAATTTGTCTAGAGATACACCAATCTTTTATACCGTCTAACCAGTTATAGTAAACTTTTTCCCAACGTTTTGGAGTTATAGAAACATCTTGATTTTTAACTACTTTTATAGCCTGTTTAGCTAAAGGTTCCATTTTAACAAACCATTGTTCAGAAACTCTAGGCTCAATTACTGTAGAACATCTATAGCATCCACCTACAGAATTATTATGATCTTTTATTTGAATAATTGCCCCAAGGGCTTCTAAATCTTCAATCATTAATTTTCTAGCATCAAATCTATCCATTCCAGCATACTTAGGATAATCAGAAACAATAGTTCCTTCTTTAGTCATCATATTAAGAATTGGTAAATTATGTCTTTGACCTACAGCAAAATCGTTAGGGTCGTGAGCTGGTGTGATTTTTAAAGCTCCAGTTCCAAATTCAATATCAACATAATCATCAGCAATAATAGGGATTTCTCTTCCTACTAAAGGAAGAATAAGAGTTTTTCCAATTAAATGTTTAAATCTGTCATCATGGGGATTTACTGCAACAGCAGAGTCAGCAAGCATAGTTTCTGGTCTAGTTGTGGCTATAATTAAAAATTCGTCACTATCTTTTACTGGATATTTAATAAACCACAGTTTTCCTAGTTTATCTTGATGTTCAACTTCGTCATCAGCAAGGGCAGTGCCACATCTAGGACACCAGTTAACCATATACTCTCCTCTATAAATTAATTTATCATTATAGAGTTTAATAAAAATTTCTTTAACAGCATCAGAAAGACCTTCGTCCATAGTAAATCTTTCTCTATCCCAATCTAAAGACGCTCCTAATTTTCTTAACTGTCCAGTAATTATATTACCGTACTGATTTTTCCAATCCCAAACTTCTTCAATAAATTTATCTCTTCCTAAGTCTTCTTTTTTTAACCCATCTTTGGCAAGTTTTCTCTCAACCATGTTTTGTGTAGCAATACCTGCGTGGTCAGTTCCAGGCATCCATAAAGTGTTAAATCCACTCATTCTTTTGTATCTAATAACAGCATCTTGAATGGTATTATTAAGAACATGTCCCATATGAAGAATACCAGTTACATTTGGAGGTGGAGCAACTATGGAATAACTAGGTTTATTTTCATCTAAAGTTGCTGAAAAACATTTCTGTTCTTCCCAAAACTTATACCATTTATCTTCTATTTCATTAGGCGAGTAAGTTTTTGCTAGTTCTTCTCTCATCTATTTTCCTCCTTGATTTTCATTTGGAAAACTCTCTTCAAATTCATCTATTTCTAAAGTTTCCTCTTCATCTTCAGGAAAAACAAGTTCTACATAATCTTCTAAAAGCATATTTTCTATAAAAGTTAAAACATCTTCCTTTCCATTATTCGTAAGTGAAGAGTGAAATAGAACATCATCATTTCTGAATTCAATTTTTTTTCTAATATCTTTCATACATTTAAATTTTTCATTAGCAGAAACTTTATCCATTTTAGTAAAAATTATTTTAAAAGGAACCTTATAATGGTCAAGCCATTTTAACATATCCATATCTTCTTCACTGGGAACTCTTCTAATATCAAGTAAGACAAAAACAAATTTTCCTCGATGTGAAGCAAGGTATCTATTCATTGTATCGCCCCATTCTTTTTTCATTGCTTTAGGAACTTTTGCAAAACCATAGCCAGGTAAATCTACAATATAAAAATCATGATTTATTAAAAAATAGTTAATAAGTTGAGTTCTACCTGGAGTTTTACTTGTTTTAGCAAGTTTTCTACGTGTTGTAATACTATTTATTAGAGAAGATTTTCCAACATTAGATCGCCCAACAAAAGCAAATTCTAATTTTTCAAGGTGTTCAGGATAATCTTTCTCATAGACTGCTGATTTTACGAAATCAGCTTGTTTAATAATCATAAAAACCTCCTGTGTTTATTTAGAGGATTTAATATTAACTTTTTCAAGTACTATGTCCTCTACTTCTTTGTATGTAGAGACAAAATGTATCTTCATATCTTTCATTACTTCGCTAGGAACCTCATCAATATCACTTTTATTTGAATCGGGAAGAATTATAGTTCTTATCCCAACTCGGTGACCACCGATAATTTTTTCTTTTACTCCACCAATAGGAAGAACTTCTCCAGTAATGGTAATTTCTCCAGTCATAGCTACATCTTGTCTAATCTTTCTTCCAGAAATAACTGATAAAATAGCAGTTGTAATAGCTATACCAGCAGAAGGACCATCCTTAGGCGTTGCACCTTCTGGAAAATGCAAGTGTATATCTTTATTTTCAAAGAATGAAATATCCTTAATTCCTAGTTCATCTAAGTGAGATTTCACATATGTATAAGAAACTGTTGCAGATTCTTTCATAACGTTTCCAAGGGTACCAGTAAGAGAAAGAGCTCCTTTACCTGCTACAGCAACACCTTGAACCTCGAGAGTCATTCCACCAACGGATGTCCAAGCAAGACCATTTACCACACCTTGTTTATATATTTTTTCTCTCATTTTATCAGGTTTAAATCGTGATTTTCCAAGATATGTTTCAAGATTAGAAAGAGTAATTTTTATTTTCTTTTTCTTTTTTTCAATAATTTCACGTGCAACTTTTCGAAACATAGTATTAAATTCTCTTTTAAGATTTCTAACTCCCGCTTCTCTAGTATATTCATCAATAATTTTTAATATAACTTCATCTGGAATATCAAGAGAAAAAGTACCTAAACCATGTTCTTCTTTAGATTGATTTATTAAATAATTTTTAGAAATATGCATTTTTTCAAATTCGGTATATGAAGATAAAGAAATAATCTCCATTCTATCTCTTAAAGGTCCAGAAATATTTCTTAAATCATTAGCCGTAGCTATAAAAAATACCTTAGAAAGGTCAAAACTCATATCTAAATAATGGTCTTCGAAGTGAAGGTTTTGTTCTGGATCTAAAACTTCAAGCATTGCAGAAGATGGATCCCCTTTAAAATCATTAGACATTTTATCTATTTCATCTAAAAGAATAACGGGATTTTTAGTTCCTGCTTCTTTCATTGCTTTTAAAATTCGACCAGTCATAGAGCCAACATAAGTTCTTCTATGACCTCTTATTTCAGATTCATCTCTAACTCCGCCTAATGAAACTCTAGCAAATTTTCTTCCCATAGCTTCAGCAACAGATTTAGCAAGAGAGGTTTTTCCTACACCAGGAGGTCCAGCAAGACAAAGAATACCACCTTTCATTTTAGGATTTAGCTGTTTAACTGCAAGGTAATCAAGAATTCTATCTTTAATATCTTTTAAACCATAGTGATCTTTTTCTAAAATATTATTAGCTATTTTAATATCTAAAATATCTTTTGATTCTTTACTCCAAGGAAGTTCTACAACAGTTTCGATATAGTTTCTACAAACACTTGATTCAGCTGAATATGCAGGCATTTTAGAAAGTTTTTTTAATTCCCCTTGAACTTTTTGAAGAGCTTTTTTAGGAAGTTTAGCTTTTTTTATAAGCACCTCTAATTCTTGAAGATCCTCTTCATTAGTTTCACCAAGTTCTTCTTTTATAGCTATTATTTTTTCTTTTAAGTAGTAATTTTTTTGAGCTTGATTCATTTTATCTTTAACTTTATCATCTAAAGATTTTTCTAAAGTTGTGATTTCAATTTCTCTAGAAATTAAATCAAGCAGAAGGAAGCCTCTAGCTTCTAAATTAATAGTTGAAAGAAGTTTTTGTTTTTCATCTGAAGAGATAAATAAATTAGAAGAAATTATATTAAAGGCATTATCTATATCTTTTATAGCTTTTAAAGTTGTTAAAATATCACCTGAAATTTTAACTCCAGAGTTAATATATACTTCAAAAAGTTTTAATATTTTTCTTAAAAGAGCTTCAATTTCTTTTTCTTTTTCTTTTTCTTTTGTAGTTTTGAATACTTTATAGGTAGCAGTGTATTCGTTATCTATAACTTTTATTTTAGATATAGTAACTCTTTCTTCTGCTTCTACTAAAACTTTGATATTGTTATTTGGCATTTTAACTACTTGTAGAACATTAACAAGAACACCGATAGGGTGAATACCTGATTCTAAACTAGGATCTTCATCAAATGGGTCTTTTTGCATTCCAAGTAACATTTTACTTTTAGTTGAGATTGATTTTTCTAAAGTAGAAACACTGAGAGTTCTTCCTACATAAAGAGGAGTGACAACACCTGGAAAAACAACCATATCTCTAGTTGGAATAAATGGCAATTGTGTCATATTTTATACCTTTCCTTTTTTTAAAATAACTTTACTGCTATCTGTTATAGATTCCTCTGTTATTGTAATTGATTTTATTTTTTTATCAGAGGGAACAGAATACATAACATCAAGCATTATATTTTCAAGTATTGCTCGTAATCCTCTTGCACCTATTTTTCTTTTTATAGCAAGTTGAGCAATCTTTTTTAGGGCCAATTCCTCAAACTCTAAACAAACACCGTCCATTTCAAGATATTTAGTGTATTGTTTAACAATTGAGTTTTTAGGTTCAGTAAGTATCTTAATAAGTGCTTCTTCATTTAGTTTCTCAAGAGTTGTAATAACGGGAAATCTACCTACAAGTTCAGGTATAAGTCCGTTTTTTACTAAATCTTCAGGAAGAATATTTTTAAATATATTATTTTCATTTTCAAATTCTTTTTTATGAGATTCAGAACCGAATCCTAGTACTTTTTTGTTAGTTCTCGATTGAATAAGTTTTTCAAGACCTTCAAAAGCACCACCTACAATAAATAAAATATTTGAAGTGTTTATCTCTATAAGTTCTTGATTGGGATGCTTTCTTCCTCCTTGCGGTGGAACAGTAGCGTTAGTTCCTTCAACAATTTTAAGAAGAGCTTGTTGGACACCTTCACCTGAAACATCACGAGTAATAGATGTGTTTTCTGATTTTCTAGCAATCTTATCAATTTCATCAATATAGATAATTCCTCTTTCAGTAGCAGTAACATCATAATTAGCTGCTTGTAAAAGTCTTACAAGGACATTTTCTACATCATCACCAACATATCCTGCCTCAGTTAAAGTGGTAGCATCAGCGATAGCAAAAGGAACATTTAATATTTTAGCTAAAGTTTGAGCCAAAAGAGTTTTTCCAGAACCTGTAGGTCCAGCAAGAAGAACATTGGATTTTTGAATTTCAACTTCTGCTTCTGAATTTTTGTGTAGTTCATTATGTTGAAGTCTCTTATAATGATTATATACAGCTACGGATAATACTTTTTTAGATTCTTCTTGACCAATAACATATTGATCTAACTTATCTTTTATTTCTTTAGGAATAAGAAGTTTGAAATTTAGTGCTGGGAGAGCATGAGTTGACTCAGTAATTTCTGAATTATTAAATTCATAATCTTCTTCTAATCCCATTAATTCAAAACAACTTTCAACACAGATATCGCAAATAGCGATACCTCCATTTCCAGTAATTAATTTTTCAACTTGTGTTTCATTTTTACCGCAAAATGAGCATATTTTTAATTTTGTTGTTTTAGACATTTATTATCTCCTTATCTCACAAAAACTTTATCAATAAGACCATACGCAACAGCTTCTTCAGCAGACATAAAATTATCTCTTTCAGTATCTTTATGAATTTTTTTAATTGTTTGTCCAGTATTTTTAGCCATAATTTCAGCCAGTGAATTTTTTAATCTTAAAATTTCACGAGCTTGAATCTCTATATCTGTAGCTTGACCTCGTGCTCCACCTAGAGGTTGATGAATCATTATTCTTGAATTTTCAAGAGCATATCTTTTTCCTTTAGCTCCAGCTGAAAGTAAAAAAGCGCCCATACTAGCAGCTTGTCCAATACAAACTGTTTGAATATCAGGTTTGATATAATTCATAGTATCAAAAATAGCCATTCCAGAACTAATAACTCCTCCTGGACTATTGATGTACATTGTTATATCTTTTTCTGGGTTTTCAGCTTCAAGAAATAAAAGCTGAGCAACAACAGCATTGGCAACTTGATCATTTATTTCTGTTCCTAAAAAAATTATTCTATCTTTTAATAGTCTTGAATAGACATCATAGACTCTTTCACCTTTGCCTGTATTTTCTATAACTGTAGGATTATACATGATATTTTTCCCTCCTAAATTCAATTAAATTTTAAATAAAACAGCTAAAATTATTGTATAAATTAACTATTTTATTAGTAATTTAAATAATAGTATAACTAGGTAGAGAATATTTCTACCTAGTTATACTTAAAATTACTTAGAGTTATTAGCTAATAAAAATTTAATAGCTTTTTCCAAAGTAATATCTATATTTAAATTAGCTTTAAAGTTCTCTAAATTATTATTCTTCTTTAATTCAGCTTCAAGTTTAGGAATATCCATTCCATACATCTTAGCAATTTCAACCATTTTACCTGTCATTTCTTCTTCAGTAACTAGTAAATTTTCTTTTTTAGCAATAGCTTCAAGAATAATATCAGCCTTAACTTTAGAAGCAGACATTGGCATCATTTCGTTAGTCATTTGTTCCATTGTTTTTCCCATCATTTTAAGATACATCTCCATATTAGCACCTTGCATAGATAAGTGTTGCTCCATTTCTTTTACTTTATTTTCAACTTCTCTCATAATCATAGAATGAGGAAGTTCTACTTTTGATGACTCAGATATTTTAGCCATTAATTTTCCAATAATTTCGTTTTCAATGGTCATTTTTTCTTTTTTTATAACATCTTCTTTTTTCTTAGCAGTTAAATCTGCAACAGATTCAAACCCTAATTCCTTTGCCAATTCATCATTGAATTCAGGTTTAACAGTTTTTTTAATAGCGTTTATTTTAATTTTAAATATTGCCGCTTTTCCTGCTAATGGCTTATGATTATATTCAGCAGGGAAAGTAACATTAACCTCTCCTTCTTGTCCAACCACGTATCCGACTATTTGCTCTTCAAAATTATCAATGAACATTTTGCTTCCTAATTTTAACTCGTGTGAATCAGCTTTTCCACCTTGGAAAGGCACCCCATCAATAGAACCATCAAAAGCAAGATTAACAGTATCTCCCATAGCAGCTTTATATCCAGTTTCAGCATCAACTAGAGTAGTTTTACTAGCAATTAAACTATCTATTTCATGAGTTAAAGCTTCTTCTTTAAACTCAAAAGTTCTTTTTTCAACTTCTAGACCTACATACGTTCCTAAAGTTACGGTTGGGAACTCATCAAGCATAAAAGTTAATTGAAATTCATTATTAAGATTTTCAGTTTTAACATTGTATATATAGCTTACAGGGTTAACATTTTCAACTTTTAGAACCTCTTCATAATGAGATTTCAAAACAGTTTCAGTTAATTCTTCTCTAATAGCATCAGCAAAGTTAGTTTCAACTTTATCAAGAGGAGCGTGTCCTTTTCTAAAACCAGGAACTTCTACCTTTTTAGCTAATTCTTTTAAAATCCCAGCTTTAATGGGTGTTAACTCTTCCTTAGTTAAAGTTATAACTATTTCAACTGCAGAATTTTCTTTTCTTGTTACTAAATGTTTCATTAATTTCCTCCTAAATTTTTTATATTTATTTTAAAAACTAAAAATTAGTTATTATAATAGCTCATACTAAGTTAAAAAAACATTGCAAAATTCATCTATAATTTTTATATCTTTTATCTTTATTTGAATGCTATCCTCACCTTTGTGGTGATTTTTTTCAGGGTAGTAAGCAATATCAAATTTTTGAATTAAATATCCATTATCGTTTATATATTTCGACATATCAAAACCAACTACAGAATATTTTTTTTTATGTTTAATAATATAACCAGAAAAATGTTTATTGTTAATACCGAATTTTTTAATATCTTCAAATATAAGATTTTTATCAGTAAATATTGGATGATTATTAGTACCTCCAAAAGGGGATAATAACTCTATATCTCTAAGAGTTTTTTCTGTTATTTTTTCTAAAGGAAATTCCATATCAATTTTCAATAATTTTTCCTCTTTAATTATATCAGTTTTTTCTATAGATGAAAGAAAAAATTTTTTTATTTCTTTTAAATTAGATTCTTTAGCAATAAATCCTGCAGCTAAATCATGACCACCAAAGCGAATTAAAAGAGGGGACATATCTTTAAATATATTAAAAACATTAATTCCTTGTATACTTCTAGAAGAAGCTTTTCCTAACCCCTCATGAAGAGAAACTAAAACAACAGGTAAGTTATACTTAATGCATAATCGAGATGATACAATCCCTATAACTCCAGAGTGCCAGTTGTGAGATGAAAGAAAAAGACATTTGATAGAAGAAGTTTTTTTTAAAATATCTTCTATCATAGAGGAAGCCTCTTCATAAATATTGTGCTCTAGCTCTCTTCTTTTTTTGTTAGATTTTTTCATTTCTTCTATTATTTCATAAATTTTACTCTCATCAGTTTCTGTAAAAAAATTAGCTCCAATTCTCGAAATTCCAATTCTGCCTAAAGAATTAATGAGTGGAGATATAAAATAACTTATATCTGTCGTATTTATATTTTTATTTTGAAATTTTAGATACCTGATTAAAGATATTAAACCTTTATTTTTAGTATTTTTTAATCTTTTTAATCCCTCTTTAATAATAATTCTATTTTCATCAACAATAGGAACTACATCAGCAACGGTACCAATCATAACTATGTCTAAATATTTATAGAGGTGATTAAGTTCAATCCCTAAGTTCATATAAACTGCCTGAGCAACTTTAAAAGCGACACCAGCACCAGCTAAAAATTTAAATTTATAATTTCCACTAAGTTTGGGATTAATATAAAGAACTTCATCATCTTCAGTTGCTTTTGCACTTTTATGATGATCTGTAATAATAACATCTATTCCTATATTTTTTCCATATCTAATATCTTCTAAAGAACTAATACTTGTATCAACTGTAATAACAAGTTCTGCTCCCTCAGATTTCATATAATCTAAATTTTTTCTATCAAGTCCGTAATCTTCTTCCATTCTATTTGGAATATAGTAGTCTGTATCAATTCCAATTTCTTGAAAAACTTTAGTAAGAAATACAGCGGAAGTTATTCCATCTACATCATAATCACCATAGATAAAAATTTTACTTTTTTTATTTTTTATATGAATAATTTTTTTCACAACTTCTTCCATGTTTTCAAAATCAAAAGGATTTCTAAAACTAGATAATTCTGGAAAAAGAAACTGTTTTATGTCTTCACTAGTTTTAATTCCTCTATTGAGAAGTAAAGTCATAAGAAAAGGAGAGATGTTAGTTTTTTTACATAAAAAATTAATATCTAAATCTAATTTTGGACTATACTCCCATTTCATAAAACCACTAACCTTTTATTTTATTCAAAAGGTTAGTTAATTTCATTGCATGTTCAATACTATCATCTATTTTAATTCTAATTTCAGGAGTGAACCTAAGAGCTAATTCCACTGAAATTTTCTTTCTCATAAATCCTTTAATTTCATTAAGAGCTTCTTCAATAGATTTAATATTTACAGTTTCTTCATTATGAAGAGGGGAAACTGTAAAAAAAACATCTGCAAATTTAAGGTCTTCAGTCACTCTTATATTGTTTATAGATATAAGAGCTTTTTTTAATTTAGGATTTTTTATTTCTGTCATAAGAAGAGAAGAAAGGACTCTTGTCATTTCTTTTTCAATTCCAGCAAGTCTTTGTTTATTCATTTTAATATCACCCTTATCCTATTTAAGTTTTCTTTTAATTTCTTGGATATGGAAAGCTTCAACTAAGTCTCCGTCTTTAATATCATTAAATCCTTCAACATTAAGTCCACACTCTTGACCAGCAACCACTTCTTTAACATCATCTTTATATCTTTTTAATGTAGAAAGTTTACCTTCGTACATAACAACCCCATCTCTAAGTATTCTTATATTTGAATCGTTTTTAACTTTTCCATCAATTACGATACACCCTGCAACATTTCCTGCATTTGTAACTTTAAAGACTTTCTTTATTTCAATTCTACCTAAATAAATTTCTTTGAATTCAGGATCAAGCATACCTGTTAAAGCTTTTTCAATATCTTCTACAATGTGATAGATAATGTTAGATGTTCTAATTTCAACACCGCAAGTATCAGCTTCTTTCATTGCTTTAGTAGTAGGTCTGACATGGAATCCAAGTATAATAGCCTTAGCTGCTTCAGCAAGCTTAACATCACTTTCAGTAATAGCTCCAGATGCACATTGGATAACATTAACGGCAACTTCATCAGTATTTAATTTCATTAAAGTATCTCTAAGAGCATCTGCAGAACCTCTAGAATCTGCTCTTAATATTAGATTAAGTTCTTTAATTTTTTGATTTTCAAATTGTAAAGATAAAGATTCAAGGCTAAGAGTTTTTCTCGAAGTCTCAGCAAGTCTTCTCTCTTTTGCTACTTCTCCAACAATTCTTTTAGCATGCTGTTCATTTTGAATAACATATAAAACATCTCCAGCCTGTGGAACACTAGTAAATCCAATTATTTCAGCGGGTTGCGAAACTTCAACACAATTAATTTTATTACCAACATCATTAATAAGAGCCCTAACTTTACCATAAGCTTCTCCTGCAACAATAACATCTCCAACTTTAAGTTTCCCTTCTTGCACTAATAAATCAGCAATAGGACCAACTTTAGGATCAAGTCTAGATTCTAAAATAACACCTTTAGCTCTTTTGTTATAGTTAGCTTTAAGTTCTAAAATTTCAGCGGTAAGAAGAATAGTTTCAAGAAGATCGTCAAGGTTTAATCTACTTTTAGCAGAAACTTCAACAAATTCAACATCTCCTCCCCATTCAACAGAAACAAGACCATGATTCATTAATTCTTGTTTAACTTTTAATGGATTAGATCCTTCTTTATCGATTTTATTAATAGCAACTATAATAGGTACATTAGCAGATTTAATATGTGCTAATGCTTCTATTGTTTGTGGCATGACACCATCATCAGAAGCAACAACTAAGATAGCAATGTCTGTAACTTGTGCTCCTCTTGCTCTCATATCAGTAAAAGCTTCATGTCCTGGAGTATCAACAAAAGTTATTTTTTTACCATTTTTTAAAATTTGGTATGCACCAATTTTTTGTGTAATCCCTCCATGCTCCCCCTCTACAACATGAGTAGATCTTATAGCATCTAAAAGAGAAGTTTTACCATGGTCAACGTGTCCCATGATAGTGATAACAGCGGCTCTTTCCTCTAATTCTTGAGGTTTATCTTCAATTTCAAGAGAAAATTTGTCTCCAAAATCAATAATAATTTCTTCTTCTTTTTCAACTAAAGCATCATATTCCATTGCTATTTCTTCAGCTAATTCAAATGAAATTTGACTATTGATAGTAAGCATTTGCCCTTTTAAAAAAAGATTTTTAATAAGTTCAGCACTATTTATTTTTAAAAGACTAGCAAAATTTCCAAGAGTAATTTCTTCTCTCATCTTAACAATTTTTGTACCATCTTCTATAATAACAGAGTCAACAGGAGTTTCTAATTTTTTCACTGTGAAATCAGTTCTTCTACCTTTTTTCTTTTTTGAGTTATTTTTATCTGGAACATTAGTTAAAATATCTGTTTCTATTTTATTTTTTGTCGTTTTTTTATTTTTTCCAGAAATTTTTTCTTGAACAATTTCAAGATTTTTTTCTTTATCTATATCTAAAAGATTTTCTTTTTTAGAAAAAAAATCTTCTATCGTTAATATATCTTTCGGTTCAACACCAGAAAGGTGAGAAGAAACAACTACACCTATTTCGTGAAGTATTGCTAAAAATTCTTTGTTTTCTCTACTATATTTTTTTGCTAATTCATGTACTCTTATTTTCATTAATCATACCTCCATAAACTTAGTTTATGAGTCCACGGGCTATTTTTTTATTTTTAACGGCGATAACAGTTATCTCATCTTTAGAAAAAACCTCTCCAAGCTGTTCCTTAGTTCCAGAATAAACATATGGAATACCTAATTCTTCAGCTTTCATAACTATTTTCTTATTATTTTTTTCGCCGATATCTTCTGCCATCACTATAAAATGAATATGTTGAATATCTTCTAATACCATATTTATACCAAAAGATAATGCCTGTGAGTTTCTCATAGCTTTTAATATATTTAAATAATCTTTTTTTTCGCATTGTTTTAAAAGATTAGCCATTTTCAAAAGCTCTTCCATAGTTATTTTTATTTTTTTATGTTTTGATAATTTATGTAAACATTCTTGAGTTTTACAAAGATAAGTACCTCTAGATTGTTCTTTTTGATCGTTATCAAAAATATAATTTTCATTTTTTTCAACTATACGGAAAAACTCTTTTTTTTCTTTTTTTTCTCTACAAATACAACAAGTTCTTTCAGGATAGGATAAGTTATTCACTTGTATCTTCTCCTACTTCTTCAACTTTAATATCTACTCTCATACCTGTAAGTTTAGCAGCGAGTCTGGCATTTTGACCATTTTTACCAATTGCTAAAGACAGTTGAGTGGGATCTACTATTACTCTGGCAGTCATACCATTATCTAAAATTTCAACAGATGAAACTTTAGCAGGACTTAAAACAGCAGAGACAAATTCTTCTATGGAATCTTTCCAAACTACGATATCTATTTTTTCACCATTTAACTCATTTACAATATTTCTAATTCTCAGTCCTTTTTGTCCTATACAAGCTCCCACAGTATCAATATTTTCATCATGAGAAAAAACAGCGACTTTAGCTCTAGAACCAGCTTCTCTAGCAACAGCTTTAATTTCAATAATTCCACTTTCAATTTCAGGAATTTCAATTTCAAATAATTTTTTTAAAAGTCCTTCATGTTTTCTAGAAATAAGAATTCTAGGAAACTTATTAGTTTTTTCAACTTCAGAAAGATAAACTTTTATTCTTTCACCAACTCGATATAAATCAACTGGAGACTGTTCCGAAGTCGGAAGAGAAGCTTCAAGCCCATCAAAATCTATATGTATATTTCTTTTTTCATCTATTCTTCTTATAGTTCCGTTTATTATATCATGTTCTTTAACTTTAAATTTATTAAAAACATTTTCTCTTTCAGCTTCACGAACTTTTTGAATTACTATTTGTTTTCCATTTTGGATAGCATTTCTTTTAAATTCTTCACAGTTAACTTCAATTTTAACTGTATCACCCGCCTTAACTCTCTTTTTTATTTCATAAGCATCAGTTAACGAAATTTCAAGGGCAGCGTCGTTAACAACTTCGTTATTAACAACTAGTTTTATTTCATAAATTTTAACATCACCTGTTTCTCTATTAATTTCTACCTCAACATTTTCTTCGTCTCCAAAGTTTTTTTTGTAGGCAGCAAGCAGAGCTTGCTCAACAGCAACAAGTAAATTTTCTTTACTAATCCCTTTTTCTCTTTCTAATTCTCCCAATGCTTCTAAAAATATCTTAGCATCTTTACTTTTCAAAAAACTCAACCTCCTATATTAATTAATTTTATATATTAATTTTTATTATATAATTTAAATTGTACAGATTAAAAATTAATTTTAATCTAGTTCGTTAATTTTAGAAAAATCAAAAAGTAAGTTTGCTTTTTGAATCTCTTTAAATGGAATTTCTAAAATATCATCATCTTTTTTTAGTAGGACAGTATCTTCATTTGTAATGTTTAATAAAATTCCTGAATAATTTTTATGATTATTTAATTTATGTTTTAAAGATATTTTTATATTTTCTCCTTTAAATCTAATAAAATCTTCTATTTTTTTTAAAGGTCTTTCTATTCCTGGTGAAGAAACTTCTAAAAAGAATTTTTCAGAAATAAGTTTATCAATATCTTCATCAATACGATTACTAAGAGTGGCACAATCTCCAAGGCTTATATCATCATCAAGTTTTTCAATGAAAACTCTAAGATACCAATATCCTCCATCTTGTAAATATTCAATATCAACAAGTTCTAATCCTAATTCTTTAATAACAGGAAGAATTAATTTTTCTACTTTGTCAATAATAAATTGCTTTTCCATAATAAATAGTTCACCTCACTTAAATATTTCAATAATAGTTTATAAAAGAGAGAGTGGATATTTACCCACTCTCTCTAACGATACATATTTTTCTTTTAAATTATAGCATATAAATAAAGAAAAATCAATTTAATTAACAGATATCCAAAAACTAAAGAAAGGAAAAAATATATAAAAAATAAAAAATAAAAAACAGAAAATAAAAAAATGATGTATAATTATAAATAATGATTAAAGCAATAAAATATTAAAAGAATAAATGGAAAAATATAATGTTTAATGATGGAAATTAAAGTGACGGATAAATAAACTATAGAGGAGGTATTATGTCTAGTAATGGGAGTATAGGTATTTTTGATTCTGGCGTTGGGGGAACAACAGTGTTAAAAGAGATAATTAAATTGTTGCCTAAAGAAAATATAATATACTTTGGAGATAATAAAAATTCTCCTTATGGAGAAAAAACTGCAGAAAAAATACAGGAACATTGTTTAAGAACTTTTAAATTTTTATTAGAAAAAAATTGTAAAGTTGTAGTTATTGCATGTAATACTGCCACTGCAGCAGCAATAGACATATTAACAAAAAAAAGTGGTATTCCTGTTATTGGTGTTATATCAGGTGGAGTTAAGGCAGCTCTTAAAGTTACTCAAAATGGGAAAATAGGAATATTAGCGACTCCCTTCACAGTAAGTAGCATGGCCTATGTAAAAGAATTTGAAAAAAAGAGAAAAATAGAGATTCAGCAATCACCTTGTAAAAAATTATGTCCTATGATAGAAACAGGGTGGGAGAAATTTAAGAATAGAAAGCAGGTACTATATGAATATTTAAATGTTTTTAATAAGGATATAGATACGTTAATTTTAGCTTGTACTCACTACCCTATAATAAGAGAAGATATAGAGGAGTTATATAAAGGGAATATTGTTGATACAGCGAAAGAAACTGCAATGGAATTATTAGAAATCTTAAATAAAAAGGAAATATTGAATAAGTCACAAGAATTGGGAACAATTGAGTTTTATATAAATGGGGAACTAGAAAACTTTAAAAGTGTAGCTGAAAAAATTTTAAAAATGAAAATATTGAATATAAAAAAAATTTTTCTATAGTTCAAAAAAATACTAAATTAAATAATAAATTCTCTAGAAAAATAATAAAAATAGCTAAAATAAAAAAATGAAATTATCCAATCATTTTATTACGTTGAAAATTAATGTAATGAAATGATTGTTTTTTTTTAATAAAACTTGTAATTTCAAAAAAAAAACTATACAATACAACAAAAGTATTGTTCTAAAAAAGCCCCTTTTGAACTAAAATAAAAAGTTTAATTATATAGTGATATTGTATATGATATTTCTATTTTAATCTCATGTACAATATCACTACATTTAAAGATTATCCTTTCACTGTGTTTATTTTAAAGCTGTTATTCAAAGATAAAAAATACAAAAGAGAAAACAAAAAAACTTTTTAAGTAATATAATGGGCTAAAAAAAAATTTATTAGGGAGGAAACGTGAAGCAAGAGAAGAAAAGTTTTGTAGATAAGTTTTTGAATATAATTGAGAAAGGTGGAAATGCCTTACCTCATCCAGGTACATTATTTGGAATTTTAGCTGTGGTAGTTATAATTATTTCGGGAATTGGGCACGCATTAGGGTGGTCAGTAGACTTTGTAGGGATAAATAGAAAAAGTATGAAAATGGAAGAAATGATAATTTCTACGAAATCTTTAATGACAAAAGAAGGTATTAATTATATCTTTACATCTATGGTAGGAAATTTTACTGGTTTTGCACCGCTAGGGACAGTTTTAGTAGCGATAATGGGAATAGGCATTGCAGAGAAATCAGGATTAATAGGAGTACTTTTAAAGAAAGTAGCTTTGTCTACGCCGAAGAACTTAGTAACTATAATGGTTATTTTCCTAGGAATAATGTCAAATGTAGCTTCAGATGCTGGTTATGTAATTTTACCTCCTTTAGCAGCACTTATATTTTTATCTTTTGGAAGACATCCAATTGCAGGACTAGCAGCTGCCTTTGCTGGAGTTTCAGGGGGATTTTCTGCTAATTTATTAATAGGAACAATAGACCCGTTATTAGGTGGTATATCTACAGAAGCAGCGAGAATACTTGCTCCAATATATGAAGTATTACCGACAGCGAACTGGTTTTTTATGATTGCTTCAACATTTTTAATAACAGGACTAGGGACCTTAGTTAACAACAAAATAGTTGAGCCTAGATTAGGAAAATATACTGGAACTGAAACATTGAAGTTTCATGACGTTACAGATGAAGAAAATAAAGCCTTGAAAATATCAGGAATATCAGCAATTGTTATGATTTTATTTTTCATTCCTTTATACATTGTTCTAGATAAGAACTTTTTAGGGGCGGGATTAGTTCCAATTATAGTTTTATTCTTTGCAATTCCAGGTTTAGCATTTGGAAAATCTATTGGAACAATAAAAAGTGATAGAGACGTAATGGATATGTTAACAAAGTCATTTTCAGGAATGGCAGGGTATATAGTATTGGTTTTCTTTGCTTCTCAGTTTATAGCGTATTTCAACTATACTAACTTAGGAACAATTTTAGCAGTAAAAGGAGCAAATTTCTTACAATTAACGGGCATTACAGGTGTTCCTTTAATTGTTGGATTTATACTAATAGTAGGATTTTTAAACTTATTTATGGGTTCCGCTTCAGCGAAATGGGCTATTCTAGCTCCGGTATTTATTCCAATGTTAATGAGAGTTGGGTATACTCCTGAGTTTACACAGTTAGCGTATAGAATAGGAGATTCAGCAACTAATATAATATCCCCTCTAATGACATACTTTGCAATGATAATAGTATTCATGCAAAAATATGATAAAAAAGCTTCCATAGGAACATTGATTTCAACAATGCTTCCATATTCTATGATTTTTTTAATAGGTTGGAGTATTTTTTTAGCGATTTGGATGAGTGCGGGACTTCCAATTGGTCCTGGAACAATGATAAATTATATTCCAAAAATTTAAAAAAATACGGTATAAAATAAAAATTTTAATTAATTAAGACTCGATTATAAAAAAGTTTGAAATAAAGCTAAAAAAATCATGTATTTAATAAGTAAAGCAACAACTTAAAAAGTATATAAAAATTATATAATTATTGATTTTTCAAAAAATAAAAGGTAATATTAAGAATATAAAATATAAATATAAAACAAAAAGTATAAAACAAAAACATTAAAATAAAAAATTATTTAAAAAAATAAGTGAAGGGGGATAAAATGAATAAAAATGGAAAAAAAATTGTAATTGGAGTAATAGGATCTGATTGTCATGCTGTGGGCAATAAAATTATTAATCATGTACTAGAGACAAGTGGATTTGATGTAGTAAATATAGGCGTTTTATCTCCTCAAGCAGATTTTATAAATGCAGCTAAAGAAACTAATGCTGATGCTATAATAATATCTTCACTTTATGGTCATGGAGAATTAGATTGTAGTGGAATGAGAGAGAACTGTAATGAGGCAGGACTTAAAAATATTCTTCTCTACGTTGGTGGAAATATAGTTGTGGGAAAACAAGATTGGGTAGAGGTAGAGGGAAGATTTAAATTAATGGGATTTAATCGAGTATATAAACCTGGAACTCCGATTGAACTTACTACTGAGGACCTAAAAAAAGATTTAGGGCTATAAAATTATGAAAAACATATACTTAGCAATAGATTTTGGGAGTACTTATACAAAATTAACAGCAATTGATATAAAAAATGAAGAGATATTAGCAACCTCGAAATCCGTAACTACGGTAGAAAATGATATTATGATTGGATTTAATAAAGCTTACGAAATTTTAAAAAAAAAAATCTCTAAACAAATAGATTTTAATGAAGTTAATTTTATTAAAAAAATAGCTTGTTCATCAGCAGCAGGTGGATTAAAAATGGTAGCTATCGGACTTGTTCCGGAATTAACTGCAGAGGCTGCTAAAAAGGCAGCTTTAGGAGCAGGGGCTAGAGTTATAAAAACTTATGCTTATGAACTTAATAACGAAGAATTATCAGAAATAAAAAAATTAGACTTAGATATAATTCTTTTAGCAGGTGGAACAGATGGTGGAAATAAAGAGTGTATTATTCATAATGCTAAAATGATAGTTAAACACAAAATAGAGGTTCCAATTATTGTAGCTGGAAATAAAAGTGCAATTGATGATATTAAAATTATATTTAATAGTTTCAATAATTATTATAAAATAACTGAAAATGTTATGCCAATTTTAAATAAACTTAATGTAGAACCAGCTAGAGAAGTTATAAGACAAGTGTTTATGAATAAAATAATAGAAGCTAAAGGAATGAAAAAAGCTGAAGAGTTTATAGCTGGAATTTTAATGCCTACACCTGCTGCAGTATTAAAAGCAGCAGAAATTTTTTCAAAAGGAACAGACGAAGAGGAGGGGATAGGTGATATAATTGTTGTGGACATAGGAGGAGCAACAACCGATATTCACTCGATAGGAAAAGGTGAACCAACTCAACACTCTGTTATTCTTAAAGGATTAGAAGAACCTTTTTCTAAGCGAACTGTAGAGGGAGATTTAGGGATGAGATATTCTGCTGTTGCTTTATTAGAAGCTAGTAGTACTAAAAGAATAAAATATTATTTAGGCGAGAAATATAAGGATATAAATGTAAAAAAAAATTGTAAAACTAGATATGAAGATGTAAAAATGATTCCAGAAAGAAAAGAGGAAATTGATTTTGATGAGGCCATGGCAAAAGTAGCAGTTGAAATTTCTATGGAAAGACATTGTGGAAAAATAGAGTGTATTTATACACCTATGGGGACAATGTTTCAACAAATGGGGAAAGATTTATTAGAAACTCCTTATGTAATTGGAACTGGTGGTGTAATTATACATAGTAAAAATCCTGATGAAATATTAAAAGCGGGAAATTTTACAGAAGAAAATCCTGTTAGTTTAAAACCAAAAGCACCTAAATTTTTAATAGATAAAACATATATACTATCATCTGTAGGACTTTTAGCTCAAGACTACCCAAATATAGCGTTAAGAATTATGAAAAAATATTTGATAGAATAATAAAAAGATTTAGGGAGGCGATTTTAATAAAATGAAATTAAAATTCAAAAAATGGACAGAAGAAGAATTTTTTAAAGTTAGAGAAGAAGTTCTTAAACAGTGGCCAACAGGAAAAGATGTAGATTTAGAAGAGGCTGTAAAATATCACAAAAATATTCCAGAGCATAAAAATTTCTCTAAAAAATTAGCAAAAGCAAAAAAAGAAGGAGTAACTTTAGCACAACCAAGAGCTGGAGTAGCTTTGGTAGAACAACATATAGAACTTCTTAATTTCTTAGATAAAGAAGGAGGAGCAGATTTGTTACCTTCTACAATAGATTCTTACACGAGACAAAATAAATATGAAAATTGCCAGCATGGAATAAATGAGTCTAAAAAAACTGGTCGATCTATGCTCAATGGATTTCCAGGTGTAAATCATGGAGTTAAAGGGTGTAGAGAAGTTGTTGAAGCTGTAAATTTACCATTACAACTTAGACATGGGACACCAGATGCTAGACTTCTTTCTGAAATTATGATAGCAGCAGGTTTTACTTCAAATGAAGGGGGAGGAATATCATATAATATTCCATATGCAAAATCTGTATCTTTAGAGCAAACAATAATTGATTGGCAGTATATAGATAGATTAGTAGGATGGTATGAAGAGCAAGGTGTAACAATAAATAGAGAACCTTTTGGTCCTTTAACAGGAACGTTAGTCCCAGCTTCTATGTCTAATGCAGTTCAAATTTTAGAGTGTTTATTAGCGGCAGAACAAGGAGTTAAAAATTTAACTTTAGGTTATGGGCAATGTGGAAATTTAATTCAGGATATAGCTGCTATCAGAATGTTAGAAAAACAAGCTATAGAATATTGTAATGAATATGGATACAAAGATATATTGATAACAACAGTATTTCATCAGTGGATGGGAGGTTTTCCAGAGGATGAGGCAAAAGCATTTGGAGTAATTTCTAATGGTGCATCAGCGGCAGCTTTGGCAGGAGCAACAAAGGTTATTGTAAAAACACCTCATGAAGCAATAGGAGTTCCAACAAAAGAAGCAAATGCTCAGGGAATAAGAACAACAAAAATGGTTCTAAATTTGTTAAAAGGACAAAAGTTCCCTATGTGTGATGAACTTTCTGAAGAAATGAATATAATAAGAGAAGAAGTAAAACAAATACTCGATAAAGTTAAAGAGCTAGGAAATGGAGATTTAGCTATAGGAACAGTTAAAGCTTTTGAACAGGGAATATTGGATATTCCATTTGCACCATCAAAATTTAATGCAGGAAAGATGTTACCTGCTAGAGATAATGAAGGAAAAATTAGATATCTAGCAGTGGGGAATGTTCCTTTCACTGATAAAATAAAAAAATTCAATATGAAAAAATTAGAAGAAAGAGGGGAAACTGAAGGTAGAAAAGTGGGATTTCAAATGACTGTAGATGATATTTTTGCAGTGGGAAAAGGGAATTTAATAGGAAGACCAGAAAATTTTAATAAATAATTCTAAAATATAACAAATAAAAAAATTTAAAATAAACCTAAATATACAAAGGAGAAAAAAATGAAAATAATTGATGTAGTTTGTTCTGCAGGAAAAACAGGGTTTTATTTTGATGATCAAGTAGCTATAAAAGCAGGAGCTGAGCATGAGGGTTTTGCTTATGTCGGAGAGCCAGTAACATCTGGATTTAAAACTATAAGACAGGCTGGAGAATCTATAGCTATAATGTTAATATTAGAGGATGGACAAGTTTCTTGTGGTGAATGTGCTGCTGTTCAATATTCTGGAACAGGGGGGAGAGATCCATTATTTTTAGCATCAGAATTTATTCCACTTATAGAAAAAGAAATTGCACCTAAATTAATTGGAAGAGATTTATCAAGTTTTAGATCTTTAGCTGAAGAGTTTGATTCTATGCTAGTAAACGGAAAAAGATTACATACAGCTATAAGATATGGAATTACTCAAACTATATTAGATGCAGTAGCTAAAACACATAAAGTGACTATGGCTGAAATAGTTCAAAAAGAATATGATACTAAAGTTGAAATTTCAAGAAGACCAATATTTACTCAATCAGGAGATAATAGATATGAAAATGCAGAAAAAATGATAATAAAAACTGCAGATGTTTTACCCCATGCACTTATAAATCATATGGAAACTAAGCTTGGTAAAAATGGTGAAATCCTACTTGAATATGTAGTATGGTTAAGAGATAGAATAAAATCATTAAGAGCAGATGTTTCATATTCTCCAATTTTACATATAGATGTTTATGGTACTATTGGAATGGCATTTGATTGTAATGTAAGCAAAATGGCCGATTACTTACAAACATTAGTTGATGCAGCAAAACCATTTAAATTACGAATTGAAGGACCTATGGATGTTGGAAGTTTGGAGGGACAAATAGATTCCCTATCAGCTTTAACAGCAGAAGTGGATAGAAGAGGAATGGATATTGAGTTAGTTGCTGATGAGTGGTGCAATACATTATCCGACATAAAAGCATTTGCAGATAGAAAAGCTGGTCATGTAGTACAGATAAAAACACCTGATTTAGGTGGTGTAAACAATATAGCAGATGCAATTCTTTATTGTAATAAAGTAGGAATAGGTTCTTATTCTGGTGGGACTTGTAATGAGACAAATAGATCAGCAGAGATAACCACTAATATAGCTATGGCTTGTGGAGCTCTTCAAGTTTTAGCTAAGCCAGGGATGGGCGTAGATGAAGGATATATGATTGTAAATAATGAGATGAACAGAGTAATGGCTCTAATAAAGAAACGAAAAAAATAATGAGATGAACAGAGTAATGGCTCTAATAAAGAAACGAAAAAAATAATGATAGCTCTATAAAGCATAATAACTTTAAATAGCTTAAAAAGAGGTTGACTTTTTAGATTAACCTCTTTTTAATTAAAATTTAAAAAGATTATAAGGGGAAAATATGATAATAAATAAAATCTCTAAATGTGGAACATTGGAATCTAATGATATATATATTGTTTTATCTCCATCTGATAATGGAATTGAGATAGAGGTTGAGAGTAGTGTTGAAAAACAATTTGGAAAAGAAATAAAAAAAACAATAGAAAAAAAATTAAATGAGTTAGGAATAAAATCCGTAAAAATAAACGCAAAGGATAATGGAGCTTTAGATTTTACAATAAGAGCTAGAATAGAAGTTGCTGTAGCCAGGGGGTGTAAAAAATAATGGAACTTAGGAGAACTATGTTGTTTATGCCAGGAAATAATCCTGGAATGCTTCAAACAGCTGATATATTTGGATCAGATTCTATTATTTTTGATTTAGAGGATGCTGTATCAATAACGGAAAAAGATTCAGCTAGAATTTTAATTAAAGAAGCAATGAAAAATTTTAACTATGAAGAGATAGAAATAGTTATAAGAATAAATCCATTGTCTACTTCATTTGCTATGGAAGATATAGATATAATAGGAAGAATGAAACCAAATTCAATTATGCTTCCCAAAGCTGTTCCTGAAGACATAAAATTTTTAGATAAAACTTTATTGAAAATAGAAGAAGAAGAAGGTTTTGAATTAGGGAGTATAAAAATTCATGCTTTAGTGGAAACAGCTATGGGAGTTGAACTTGCTTATGAAACTGCAAGTGCAACCACGAGATGTGTTTCTATTGTCTTAGGAGGGGAAGATTTAGCAACGGATTTAGGAGTTAAACGGACTCATGATTCTGAGGAACTTTTTTATGCGAGAACAAAAATAATAAATATCTGTAAAGCTTTAAAAATAGATGCGATAGATACTCCATTCACAGATGTGAATGATATTGAAGGCTTAGTAATAGATACTAAAAAAGCTAAAAAATTAGGATTTTCAGGAAAGTTAGCTATAAATCCAAGACAAATAGAAATAATTCATGAAATTTATGCTCCTACAAATGATGAAATAAAACATGCCATGAGAGTTGTGGAAGGAAAAAAAAATGCAGATAAATTAGGAATTGGAGTTTTTACACTAGATGGAAAAATGGTGGATTTACCAATAATAAATCGAGCTTTAAATGTATTAAAAATTGTTAAAATTTTAGGATTATAAGCTTAATTAAATGTGGGGTGTAGAATGAAAAATATGTTAGGAAGAGAGGTCCCCGAATTAATTGAAGGATATGGGGAAGTATTACAATATAAAGGTATATTAAATAAGAAATTTGGAAATATAAAAAAGGAATCAACGTTTAAAATTATTTTACCTGGAGAAAAAAAACTTTTTACAGAACTAAATCAACTTATGAACTCTTTAAAATTAAGAAATGAAATGGTAGTTTCGTTTCATCATCATTTAAGAAATGGTGATTTTGTTTTAAATATGATAATGAAAGAAATTGAAAAAAGGGGATATAAAAATATAACTTTAGTAGCCAGTTCTATTTTTCCTTGTCATAAAGATTTGGTTCCCATGATAGAAAAAGGAGTTATAACAGGAATTTATTCAGCATATATATCTGGTCCTGTAGCAAAAGCTATCTCTCAGGGTAAACTAGAGAAACCTGCTGTTATGCACACACATGGTGGAAGAGCAAGAATATTTGAAGCAGGGGAACTTACAATAGATTTTGCTTTTGTTGCTGCTCCAACTTCAGATGAATATGGAAATATAAATGGAGTTGATGGAAAATCAGCTTGTGGTGCTCTAGGTTATGCTCATACAGATGTAGAATGGGCTGAAACTGTTATAGTAATAACTGATAATTTAGTTGAGTTTCCAAATCAAACAATTGAAATAAATCAAACTCATGTTGACTATGTTTTAGTTGTAGATGAAATTGGAGACCCCAAAGGAATTGTTTCAGGTACAACTCAAATAACTAAAAATCCAATAGGACTTAAAATAGCAAATTTAACTTCTAAGTTTATAGGAGAATCAGGTTATTTAAAAGATGGAATAAGTTTTCAAACGGGGGCAGGAGGAACTTCTCTAGCTGTAGCAGTGGAAATGAAAAATATGATGAAGAATAGAGGGATAGTAGGTAGTTTTGCCTCTGGAGGAATAACCGGATACATTGTTGATATGTATAAAGATGGATTATTTAAAAGTATTTTTGATGTTCAATGTTTTGATTTAGAAGCGGTGAAATCCATAAAAGAAAATAAAGCACACATGACCATGTCAGCTTCAATGTATGCGAACAGTAATAATAAAGGTTGTTTAGTTAATATGTTAGATATAGTTATATTAGGTGCAACTGAAATAGATACAAATTTTAATGTAAATGTAACTACAGGTTCAGACGGTTATATAATTGGCGGTTCAGGTGGACATTCAGATACAGCAGCAGGGTCAAAATGTTGTATTATTGTTTCTCAGTTAGTTAATGCAAGAATCTCAGTAATAAAAGATAAAATATCAACAGTAACAACTCCTGGAGAAACAGTGGACGTATTAGTAACAGAAAGAGGAATTGCTATAAATCCTTTAAGAGAAGATTTAATCGAAAAATTTAAAAATTCAAACCTTCCAATAAAAACAATGGAAGAACTAAAATCGATTGCTGATAAATTAATAGGAGAACCTTCTCCAATAGAATTTGATGATAAAATAGTGGCATTAGTCCAGTATAGAGATGGAAGTACAATAGATGTGGTAAAAAAAATTAGATACTAAAATATTTAAAAAAAAAGGTATAATTGAAGAGAATAAAAACTCTTTAATACTACCTTTTTTTATTGATAATTATTATCAACTTGATTTTCCGTATGTAATATCCATTTTAAATATATTACTTCTTCAAATTAAATTTTTTTATCAAAAGAGTTATTAATAAGAGTAAAGTAGCGCTAATTCCAATTATAAAGAAAAACTCTTTAGAAGAACTAGCTAAAAGAGAACTACCTATTAAAACATAACTAATAACTCCGGGAATAATAAAAATTGTAGATAAAAACCAATATTTAAAAAAAGATATGTTAGTAAGTCCATAGACATAATTTTGTAAAGTAAATGGAAAAATTGGAACTAGCCTTGTTGTAAGTAGTATAAGAGAGTCGTTTTTTTTAATTCCCTCATTAATCAATTTAAATATAGGAAGGGATTCATATTTTTTCATATTGTCTTTAAAAAAATATCTACCTAGTAAAAATGAACTTCCAAGCCCTAAACTTGCTCCTATTAAAGTAAAAAAAGAACCTTTAACAGGACCAAAAATTATACCACTACTTAGAGTTAATGGGGTAGCTGGCAAAAATAATATTGAAAAAAGAAGATATAAAATAATAAAAATAAATTGAGAATATTCATTATTTTTTAAAGTAAAAAGAAATATTTTTATTGTATCAACATCAAGTTTACCAGGAAATACTTTAATTTTAAGAAAAACAAATATTAAAATTAAAATAATGAATATAAAAATTTTTTTTTTAATTTTACTCATATAAATCTCCTATATTTTATAAAAAATAATTAATTAGATTTTTGTGTTCTAAAATCTATGATAGGGGTTGCATTTCCACCTTGAAAAGTAGGAAGAATTCCGTTCCATTTTAACATTTTTTCATACTCGATTAATTCTTTTGTAATTACTTTTTGCTTAGCAAGAATAGCAAAAGCTTCAGCTTCAGCTGCTATTTTTGTAGATTTAGCTTGACCTTCGGCATTGGCAATAGCAACCGCTGCATTACCTTCAGCTATAATTATATTTTTTTCAGCTTCGATTTTAGCTCTTTCAGCTTCAACTTTTTGTCTTTCTAAAGCTTGTTGTGCATTTACTCTTTCTTGAATAGCTTTTTCTGTTTGAGGATCTAAAACAATTTCAGAGAAATTCAAACTTTCAATGATAATTCCATCAGCATCAAATTTATCTCTTACATTTTTAAAAGCAAAGCTATTAAGTTCAGTTCTTCTTGAGCCATAGACATCAATAACATTAAAGGTACTTGTAACTTCAGCTACATAAGATTTAATTTTTCCTCTCATATAAATTCTATTTATTTCTTCTCCAGAACGACCTCTAAAACGTGTGAAAATTTCAGTTACTTTAGTATCGTCAAATCTATAAGAATACTCAAGAGAAACTCTTACTGTTTTTCCATCTGATGTTGGTATCATAAAACTGTCATCAGATTCAGAACCCTCTCTTCTATCTGAACTCATATAAGATTGTTCAGTAGACACAGTATAAGATGTAATTGTAGCAATAGGATTAACTAAATGCCATCCTTGAGTAAGTGTTTTTTCGGAAACTCCAGAAGAGGGAGTATAAACAACACCAACATAACCAGGTTTTATTTTTTTTAAAGTTGTAGAAAAAAATATTATAAGTAGAACTAAAAGACCTACAATTACAGCTCCTATTTTTGTTATTGTATTATTAAAATTCATAGTACTTCCTCCTAAATTATAAAATTGAATATATATAATATAAATATTGTTTTAATACTACCATTCAATTATATAAATAGCAAGAGATTAAAATTTAAGAAATTTTTCTAGATAAATTTTTCTTTAAATTGACATTTAATACAAAGCTCTTCAACAGCTCTGTTATCATTAAATCCCTTGTAAAGGTTCACAGCTCTAGATGAGTTTATAATCTCTTTAAAAGAGGTTGTAAAGATGTTACCAAGGTTTATAACACCCTCACCGTCTAAGCAGCAAGGAACAACAGTTCCATCAACTAAAATAGCAATTTGATTTCTAAGACCATAGCAAAAGCCATTTACCTCATGATAAGTGTTTTTTAATTCTGGCCATTTGAATTCTACATCAGAATTTAAATATAATTTTTCTTTTATTTTTAATCCTTTTCCTGAAATTAAATTTTCTGCAATGGAAAAATTTAAATTAAATTTTTCTTCAATTTTTTTTAAAATAAGTCTATTTCCTTTTTGTTTTGTAGATGTAGAATCCAGCGAATCAAAGTTCCAAAGACGTAAAGAAATATAAGTTTTGTTTTTTTTTAGTATTTCTTCAACAAAATCAAGAATATTTTCAAGATAATTATTATTATCAATAGAAGATAAGTCTTTGTCAAAACTGTGAAGGGAAAAATTTATTTGTCTAGGTAAATTATTTAATAGTATATATTTTTTTTCCTCAATAAGAGTACCGTTAGTAGTAATATTTACAAAAAAATCTTTCTCTTTAGCAGTTTTTAATATATTTTCAAAATCACAATGGAATAAAGGCTCTCCTTTTACATGAAGATATATATATTTGGAATAGGGCTTTATCTGATCTAATATAAGGGAAAAATTTTCTAAACTAATAGAACTTAATTTACGTTTTGTAGTGGGACAAAAACTACATTTAAGATTGCAAATATTAGTTATTTCTATATATATTTTCTTGAAATTTTTCATAAGATTAATACTCCATTTTAATTTAATTATATTTAAGTATAGCATTTTTAAGTTTTAATATAAATTAAAAAAAGATTTTCTATGAAAAAATTAGAAAATCTTTTTTATATTTTATTTAACAACCATTATTTTGTCTTTATGTTCTTTTCATATTTATGATAAATAACAAGAGCTAGTATACTAAAAAAAATAGGTCCAGTTATCATCCATATTGTAGAAGAGAAATCACCTTTTGTTGCTGGTTCAATAATAGTCATTATATTGGCAAAACTAACTGTAATTACAGTTGCATAAGTTGCAATTTTTATGATAGTTAGATTTTTATAAATAACAAATGGTTTAATAATTTCTTTTTTTGCTTTAAAGGCTGGGAAAGCAAAAGCTATTAAAAGATAAGGAATAGTCATGGCAACATTTGTCATAAGAGTAAGCTTCATAAAAAATTTAGAAGCACCTTCACCACCAAAAGCAACTCCAATAATAAAAATAACAACGATACCGCATTGAAGCCACATTGCATTTTTAGGCATTCCATCTTCAAGAATAGCAGATTTATAAGGCCACATCTTAGAAGGAGTTCCTTCGATTAATTGTTTTAATGGTGCATAAATAAGTGTAAAGAAAGCACCTGTTAAAGCTAAAACCATTGAAATTCCCATATATCGTGACATAATTTTTCCGACCATAATAGCAGTATTTTGAGTAGCACCAAAACTGATCCCTAATTGATACCCTAAATTCTCCATTGTTACGTAAGAAAAATTTCCTATATGAACTCCAGCTTTACTAGCAACAAAGGACCAATTAGTAAACATTCCTACTAAAAAAATACCAAGAGCATAACCTATAGCAATTGTTATTGCAGCAATAGTAACTCCTTTCGGAAATGTGGCTTCTGCTTTTTCTGTTTGGTCAACTAAACCACCTACAACTTCGATTCCACCATAAGCAAAAATAGCAAAAACCATAAATGAAAGAGTAGAGATAATAGAATGATAATTTGTATTAGGTGATGTAATAAAATCGCTTTTACCTGAAACTAAAGGTTCAGCAAGTTCAAAACCATTCAGGGCAAAAATAACGAGAGCTCCTACTAATAAAACAAGATTTAAGAGAGTTACTGCAATACCACCAAGAGATGTAACTTTAGATATTTTATTAAGCCCTTTACTAGCTACCAAGGTAAAAGAAATCATTAATAGTGTTCCTAAAAGTCCCATTGTTTGAGTTGAGTTTAATCCTATAAAGTTAAGATTTTTAGTTAGGTCAGTTCCAAAAATAGCTGTTGAAGCAACAATCCAAATTCCAGAAGATATATTAACCATCCAAATAATATATGAAGAATACCACATAAATGTAGTAACAAAAGCATATTTAGGACCTATTGATTTTTCCATCCAAGAATAAATTCCACCAGTCTCTTTTTTGAAAGCAGCTCCATATTCTGCCATCATAAAAGCATAAGGGATAAAAAATAAAATTCCAGAAATAATATACCAAGGAATAGCAGCATATCCCATTAAATAAAACGATCTTGGTATATTATTAAAACCAAAAACAGAAGTGAAAATCATTAGAATTAAAGGAATAAGAGTTAACTTTTTATTAATTAAAGATTTTGAAGACATTTTTCCTCCTTAAAATTACATAAATATAAATATTTTTCTTGTAAAAATAAAACTTACTTTATAAGTTTACCACATAAAATGCATTTAATATACTAAAAAAAATTAATATAATGATATAAAAAATAAATATATTATAACAAAAATATGAGCCTAAAAACAAAAATATAAATATAATTTTTTTACCAAAAAAATTCAAGATTTGGATTATTTAGATTGACATTAAATAAAATATAGGTTATTATTATATATATAAATTTAATACCATCAAGAGAGATCGAGGGATAGGCCTGATGACATCTCAGCAACCTGCTATTATGTAGCGTGGTGCTAACTCCTGATAGATGGAAGGATAAAAGTTAAAAAATTAACCCTTTCATTGTATGGAAGGGTTTTTTATATTAAAAATTTTAGGAGGTTTGTTATGGAAAATTTAGTTTATTTCACTTCAGAATGCGTATCCCCGGGACATCCAGATAAAATATCTGATCAAATATCTGACGCAGTATTAGATGCTTGTCTTTTAAAAGATAGAAACTCAAGAGTGGCTTGTGAGGTATTTTGTACAACAGGTCAAGTAGTCGTTGGTGGAGAGATAACCACCGAAACATACATTGATATTCAAGAAATCGTAAGAAAGAAAATAGATGAAATAGGTTATAAAAATGGAATGGGATTTGATTCAGATTGCGGTGTATTAAATGCTATTCATTCACAATCACCAGATATTTCTATGGGAGTTGATACTGGAGGAGCTGGAGATCAAGGAATTATGTTCGGTGGAGCAGTTAATGAAACTCCAGAATTAATGCCACTAGCCTTAGTATTATCTAGGGATATAATGGTATTATCAACAAAATTAACGAGAGAAAATAAACTTAAATGGGCAAGACCAGATGCTAAATCTCAGGTTACCTTAGCATATGATCAAAAAGGAAAAATAGTTTATGTTGATACTATAGTTGTATCTATTCAGCATGATCCAAATGTAGCTCAGAAAACTATTCATGATGAAATAAAAGAATTAGTAATAAAACCAGTTATGAAAAAACATAATATGTCATTAGATGATGTGAAAAATTTCCACATAAACCCAACAGGAAGATTTGTTATAGGCGGTCCACACGGAGATACAGGATTAACAGGAAGAAAGATTATAGTAGATACTTATGGAGGATTTTTTAGACATGGAGGAGGAGCTTTTTCAGGGAAAGATCCTTCTAAAGTAGATCGTTCTGCAGCTTATGCAGCAAGATGGGTTGCTAAAAATATTGTAGGAGCAAACTTAGCAACAAAATGTGAGGTTCAACTATCTTATGCAATAGGAGTAGCTTATCCAACATCAGTAAAAGTGGATACTTTTGGAACTAGTAAAATAGATGAAATTGAAATAGGAAAAGCAGTAAAAAAATTATTTGATCTATCTCCAAGAGGTATAGAAAAGCATTTAGAACTTAGAGATTGTAAATTTAAGTATCAAGATTTAGCTGCTTTTGGTCATATTGGAAGAACAGATTTAGATTTACCTTGGGAAAGACTAGATAAAGTTGAGGAATTAAAAAAATATTTTTCTTAAAAAGTTTTATATAATAAAATATAAATTTACTAAAAAAATGGATAAAATTTTATCCATTTTTTTTATAAACTTTTTTAAGAATTATAGTTTTGTAAAATATTATTTATTATTATTATCCCTTCTTTAATTTTATCTAAAGAAGGATAAATGAAGCTTAATCTTATTTTTCCTGAATCACGTCTGTCACTATAAAAAATATTTCCTGGTAAAAGAGAAACACCATTAATTTTACATTTTTCATAAAATATCTCTTCATTGATGTATTCTTCTAGTTGTAACCAAATAAAAAATCCACCTTTAGGTTTGTTTAATACTTTAATATGTTGAATAGTTGAGAGCAATTTATAGATAAGATGATATTTTTCTTTAAAAATTATATTTAATTTTTTTAAATGTTTATCATAGTATTTATCTTTTATAAAATATTCTAATACTTTTTGATTAAGACCAGATGGTCCATGATCAAGAGTATATTTTATTAAGACAGCTTTTCTCATTATATTTGGTGGCATAATTATAATAGAAATATTTATTCCAGGCATGAGTATTTTAGAAAATGTTTTTAGATATATTACTTTTTCTTCTCCTGTTTTATCTAATGCTTTTAATGATTCAGGTTTTTTAGTGTAATAAAATTCTGAAAAACAATCATCTTCTATAATATAAAAATTATATTTATGTGCAAGTAATAAAAGTTTTTGTTTTTTTTCTAAAGACCAGCTTATACCAGTTGGATTTTGAAAATTAGTCATAATATAAACAAGATGAATGATTTCTTTTTTTAGTTCTTTTTCAAATTCCAATAAATCCCAACCATTTTTTAAAAGATTAAAAGTTTTTATTTTTAGCATATTTTCAAAAAGATTTAAAGCGTTAGGATAGGTAGGGTTAGAAATAGCAATTGTTTTTGTCGAAGAATCTTTAAAAGTATTTATAATAATACTTAAAGACTGCTGAGTTCCTGTTGTTATAAGTATATTATTTTCATTAATAAATAAACCTTTTTTTTCAAAATTATCAGCTAAAATTTTTCGTAAGCTTTTTAATCCTTGTATATCTTGATAACCTAAGAGAGATGCACCATAATTTTTTAAAGTTTTTTCGATTAATTTTTTATAAATTTCAAAAGGAAAATGATCGCTAGAAGGGCTTCCATTAGAGAAATTGATTATTTTAATTTCATTCTCCCTATAATGAAGATTTTTCATTATAGGGAGAATTTCATTTTCAATAGAAAAATTGAAGTTTTCTTTTATAAAGTATCCAACCCCCATTTTCAAATATATATATCCATTATTCTCTAACATTTTGAATACTTTTAAGGTAGCATTAATATTTGTTGTATATTTTATTACTACTTGTCGAATAGAATAAAATTTAGAGTTTACTTTTTTTTTAATTATTTCCAATTTAAGTTTTTCATATAACTGTAGATATAAGCTTTTATTCAATTCATTTTTTTTTATTATTGGCATATTCCTCCCTAATATAGGTAATATTGTTTTTCTTATTTATATTATATATTTATAAGAAAAAAAATCAACTTAATTCCTCAATTATTAACTAAATTAATTGTTATTATATGAAAAAAGAGTGTTGAATTCACTTAACAAAGAGTTTTAAGACTATAGACAGTGTATAGAGACACTTATTGCTTGAAAATATTGATATTTAAAACAATTAGATGGTATAGTTTATACTATAAAGAGATAAATTGTTTTTTAATAAAATTTTAGGAGGTACAAATAGATGCTAGAAAAAATTTTTGAATCTATTGAAAATTTTGTTATTTTTTTAAATGGACTCTTATGGGGAAAATTACTAACAATGAATATGGGAGAAAATACAGTAGATATAAGTCTTTTAGTTCTAATACTTATTCCTACTGGGATATATTTCACTATTAAAACTAGGTTTCTTCCATTTCGTTTATTTTCTGAAATGTTCAGATGTGTTCTAGAACCTAAAAATACAAAAAATAAAGATTCTATTTCAGGTACACAAGCTCTTTTTATTGCAACAGCTTCTCGAGTTGGAATGGGAAATCTAGCAGGTGTTGTAGCAGCTATTTCCTTTGGGGGACCAGGAGCTATCTTTTGGATGTGGTTAGCATCTCTTATTGGTGCAGCAACAGCTTTTATAGAATCAACGTTAGCTCAAATATATAAAGAAAAAGATCCCCTATACGGTGGTTTTAGAGGAGGTCCAGCATATTTTATGGACCGAATAAGATTGGTAACTTGGATTAAAAATGAAGATGAATATGTATCTGATATTCATAAAGAAGCAAAATATGTATCGATAGATAAAAAAAAATATTACACAAGAGGGACTAGATTTAGGCTTTTAGGTATATTATTTGCATTATCTGGCTTATTGTGTTGGGCTGGAATAAGTCAAATTATAGCAAATTCTGTAAGTCAATCTTTTGATAATGCTTTTAATTTTCCACCTCTGTATACAACAATAGGTTTAGTTCTTATAGCTGGAATAATTCTATTAAGAAAAGAAGGGATAGTAAATGTTCTTAATAAAGTAGTTCCAATAATGGCGATATTTTATTTTACTGTCACTCTATTTATAATAATTAAAAATATAACTATTTTACCAGAAATGTTTAAAAATATTTTTGTACAAGCATTTGGATTTCGTCAAGCAGTGGCTGGAGGATTTGGAGCTATTCTAATGCAAGGGGTTAAAAGAGGACTTTTTTCAAATGAAGCAGGCTCAGGAAGTGCTCCTTGCGCGGCGGCAGCGGCAGATGTATTACATCCTGTAAAGCAAGGATTAATTCAAGCTTTAGGTGTTTTTATTGATACACTAATTATTTGTAGTTGTTCAGCATTTATTATGCTTCTTGCTCCAGTCACTGTGACTAAGGGACTAATGGGAATGAATTTACTTCAAGCTGCAATGAATCATCATTTAGGTAGAACAGGAGTTGTTTTTATTGCTATTGTACTATTTCTTTTCAGTCTAAGCACTTTTTTAGGAATAATGTTCTATGCGAGAGGAAATGTAGCGTATGTTTTTGGAGATAATTTAAAATCACAAAATCTTTATAAAATATTTGCTTTGGGAATGCTTTTTGTTGGTGGACTTGCACAATATACGTTTGTTTGGGAACTTGGAGATTTAGGGGTTGGTCTTATGACTGTATTTAATATTATTGCTATAATACCACTTTCTGGGCAAGTAATAGCATCGCTAAAAGATTATGAATTAAATTATATGAAAAAATAATTTTTTAAATTAAATTATAAAAAGGAGGAATTATCATGAAAAACGAAAAATTTATGCCAGAACCATTTAAAATTAAAATGGTGGAACACATGGGAATTTTAGACAAGGAAGAAAGAAAAATAGCTATAGAAAAGGCTGGATTTAACACTTTTTTATTGAAATCAGATGATTGCTATATTGATCTTTTAACAGATTCAGGAACTAATGCAATGAGTGATCGTCAATGGGCAGGAATGTTATTAGGAGACGAGGCTTATGCAGGAAGTAGAAATTTTTATCATCTACAAAGTGTTGTAAGAGAATATTTTGGGTTTAAGCATATAGTTCCTACTCATCAAGGAAGAGGTGCTGAAAATATTTTATCTTCTCTTATGATAAACCCTGGAGATTATATTCCTGGTAATATGTATTTTACAACTACAAGATTTCACCAAGAAAGAAATGGAGCTACTTTTAGAGATGTTATAATAGATGAGGCTCATGATCCGAATGCTAATCTTCCTTTTAAAGGAAATGTAGACCTAAAGAAATTTCAGACTCTAATTGAGGAAGTTGGTGGAGATAAAATTCCATATATTTGCCTTGCTGTTACAGTAAATTTAGCTGGTGGACAACCTGTTTCTATGGGAAATATTAAAGCTGTTTCTGAATTAGCTCATAAATATAATATTAAAGTTATGTATGATGCCACTCGTTGTGTAGAAAATGCTTATTTCATTAAAGAAAGAGAAGAGGGGTATCAAACAAAGACTATAAAAGAAATTTTATTTGAAATGTTTTCCTATGGAGATGGTTGCACTATGTCTGGAAAAAAAGATTGTATAACAAATATAGGTGGATTTTTGTGTATGAATGATGACGAACTATATATACAAGCAACAGGAATGGTAGTTCAATTTGAAGGAATGCCATCATATGGGGGATTAGCTGGAAGGGATATGGAAGCTATGGCTATTGGAATAACTGAAGCAGTCCAATTTGAATACATTAGTCATAGAGTAAATCAAATAAGATATTTAGGTGAAAAGTTAGCGATGGCTGATGTACCAATGGTTAGACCTTTTGGTGGCCATGCAATATTTATTGATGCTAAAAAATTTTTAAGTCATTTATCTCAAGAAGAATTTCCTGCTCAATCTCTCGCTGCTGCTCTATATGAATTTTCAGGGGTAAGAACTATGGAAAGAGGAATTATATCGGCAGGAAGAGATGTAAAAACTGGAAAAAATCATCATCCAAAACTAGAAACAATAAGACTTACAATTCCTAGAAGAGTTTATACTTATGCACATTTAGATTTTGTTGCTGATGCTGTTATTGATTTATACAGAAGGAAAAATGAGATAAGTGGATTAAAATGGAACTATGAACCTAAAGTATTAAGATTTTTTACTGGAACTTTTAGAACTATAAATAAAGAATTAGTGAAAAATTATTAGTATAATAATAAAAATATATGATATAAAAAAAAGCTACTAAATTAAATTAGTGGCTTTTTTTTAGAAAAAAAGTTAAAATAAAAAATTCAATTGATATTTTAAAATTTTCAGGATTGTTCTTTTTTTATATTTGTTTAATAATAGTTTAGATTTTTAAGTATATATGATTTTTAAAAATATATTAATTATTTATATTTAATTATGTCCTCTATAAGAATTACAACGCTTTGTCCAGTTTTTTTTCCAACGCTTTTCCCCTCTTTCTTTAGGGGAGTTTTGAATTCTTCTATTTAAAACAAAAATTGCAGAATCAGCAAATTCATTTAACGCTTTTTCTCCTATTTCTTGCCCTTTCATAAGTTCTAAAACTTGAAGTAATCCCCAACCTTTATTTTGATATTTTTCACTTTCCTTAATACCTTCCCCTTTAAAATTAACATAATCTATAAGAGGATATAAACCATTTTTAGATTTAGCAATTCTATTAAATTGTTTTTTTATATGTTCAGGATTTGCAGAAATAGAAATTAATTTATCCAATGAACTCTCTAGTCTTTTATAAATATATTGAATTTGAATATGTTTTGTACTTTCTAAAAAAATTATTGCTTCATTCATAGAACCATTTTTTTTAGCTAAATTAAAATCATCAATATTTGTCCAAGGAGAATATCGAGTTGAAAAAATACTAGGTACAGAAATATTTTTTTTTTTATAAAACGCAATTAAACCAGGAAAGCTTTCATTAAATGGTCCATTTTTAAAATTCTCAGGATACCATATAAAATGCCCTATTCCTAGAGAGGGGAATTCTTCTCCTTTATTCCAGTGAATAAGTAGTTCTCTTTTAAGACCGGTTTCGTTTTTATATATTAGATTTCCAATATGCTCTAATTCTTCTTTAGTAGGAAGAGTTACTGCTAAACTAGAAATAAAGGTCAATATAAATAGATATAAAAATAATTTTTTCATTTTTAATTTCTCCTTTATGTAAGTTAATTTTATTTTAAAAATAGCCCCTATACTTAGTAGTAAGGGGCTAAAATTAATCGTGAGCTTTATCATTTTTTCTTTCAAATTTTATATCAATAGGAGAACCTTCAAAACCAAAAGCTTCCCTTAGTTTATTTTCAATGTATCTGGAATATGAAAAATGAACAAGATCAGGATAATTACAAAATAAAATAAATCTAGGTGGTGCAGATGAAATTTGCGTAGCATAGTTAATTTTGATTAGCCGTCCTTTTCTTGTAGGAGGGGTATTCATCATAACAGCATCTTTAATAACTGTGTTAAGAAGTCCAGTGGAGATTCTTTTTGTATATTCAGCAAAAACAGTATCAGAAAGTTCTAAAAGTTTAGAAGTTCTTTGACCAGTTAGAGCAGAAATAAATTCGATAGGAGCATAGCTTAAAAATGGTAATTCAGAAAGCAAATATTCTTTCATTTTTTGCATAGTATAAGTATTTTTATCCATAGCATCCCATTTATTAACAACAATTATAATTGGTTTTCTTTCCTCGTATGCAATTCCTGCAATCCTTTTATCTTGTTCAGTAAGTCCTTCAATTCCATCTAAAATCCAAAGACAAACATCAGCTCTTTTTATAGTTTTAATGGCTCTAAGCACTGAATAGTACTCAAGATCCTCTTCAATTTTGGACTTTCTTCTAATACCAGCAGTATCAATAAGAGTATACTTATTATCTTCAAACTCAATAAGAGTATCAATTGCGTCTCTAGTAGTTCCTGCAACTTCACTAACAATGGTTCTTTCTTCTCCTGACAATCGATTAACTAAAGAGGATTTTCCAGCATTAGGTCTTCCAATAATTGCAAGCTTTAATGAGTCATCAAATTCTTCTTCAATTTCAACTTTTTCTACAAGTCCTATTATCATATCTAGCATATCTCCTAGATTAATTTTATGTTCTCCAGAAACAGCAATTAAGTTATCAAAACCAAGTCCCCAAAAATCATAAACATCATCCATTTGGGCAAGATAATTATCAATTTTATTAACACAAAGTACAACAGGTTTATTTTTTTTTCTAAGCAGATAAGCAATTTCTTCATCTAAAGGATTAACACCTGCTTTTCCATCTACTATAAATAAAATAACATCTGCTTCGTTCATGGCAACTTCAGCTTGTTGTTTTATTTTAGACATCATAAATTCATTATTTCGAGGTTCTAATCCCCCTGTATCAACTAAAACAAATTCTGTTCCGTTCCATTCTGTTTCTCTATAAAGTCTATCTCTAGTAACGCCTGGTTGGTCATCTACAATGGCAACTCTATCTCCAACTAATTTATTGAATAGAGTAGATTTTCCAACATTAGGTCTTCCTACAATAGCTACGATTGGTTTCAAATTTACTACCTCCATTTTACATTAAGTTTATTTTTTAGTATATTTTTTTAAAATCTTAGATTTAAAAGGTTGTTCTACAACTAAATCTTTTTGTTTTTGTTTTCTACTAGTTTCCTTTTCTACAAAAAGTTTTTCTCCAGTAAAGGGGTCTAATTCAGTGTAGTACATAAGTGTAGAGTATGTAGAGGGAGTAGGAGTAAAAATTTGTACTTGCTCAGGATTAAGTCTTAGTTCTTCAGAGGCAAATTTTTTAAGATTACTCATCTCTTTATTATCACAACCTGGATGAGCAGCTATTAAATAGTATGTCAAAAATTGTTTTTTATCAAGCTTTTTATTAATTGCATAAAATCTATTTTTAAATTCCACTAAATAATCTTTTCCTTTTTTCCCCATGAGAGAAAGTACTTTATCTTCTGTATGTTCTGGAGCAATTTTCATTTGACCTGAAACATGTTCTTGAATAAGATTTTCCAAATAGAGGTTTCCATATTTTTTATCATCCAAAATAAGATCATATCTTATACCAGATGCAATAAAAATTTTTTTTATATTGGAAATACCTCTTAACTTCTCTAGAAGAGTAATTTGTTTAGAATGATCTAATTTCAAAACAGGACACGTTTTAGGGTAAAGACATTGTTTTTTTACACAAGCCCCTTTAGTAATTTTTTTATCACATTCAATACCGTACATATTAGCGGTAGGTCCTCCTACATCAGCAATATATCCTTTAAAACCTTTAATACTTGAAATAGTTTCAACTTCTTTTATAATGGATTTTTCACTTCGAGAGGTTATGGTTCTCCCTTGATGAACAGCTATTGCACAGAAGTTACACTCACCGTAGCAACCACGATGGGTAGTAACAGAAGTTTTTATAGTATCTAAGGATCTTGTTTCACCATCTTTTGCATAATAAGGATGAACAGCTCTTTCAAAGGGCATATCATATATATCGTCCATTTCTTGCTCAGTAAAAATATCACTTGGAGGATTTTGAATAAGGTATCTGTCTTTATGAAGTTGGTTCAATCCCTTAGCAGTGAGAGGATCACAATTTAAATAAAAAAGTTCAAAAGATTTAGAAAATATATTTTTATCCTGAATACAGTCTTCATAGGATGGAAGTGTAATATATGAATCGTTTTTTTCCTTAGCGATATAAGAAAGTCCTTTTATATTATGCCAATCTGTCCCATTTTTTAAATTTTGAGCTAAAGCTAGCATAGATTTTTCTCCCATCCCGTAAGAAAGTATATCTGCTTTTGCATCAAAGAGAATAGAACGTCGTAAAGAATTACTCCAAAAATCGTAGTGGACAACTCTTCTTAAACTGGCTTCTATTCCTCCAAGAACAACTGGTACAGTTGAGTTTTTAAAGCATCTTTTAATAAGATTAGTATAGACAATAGAAGCACGATCAGGTCTTTTATTATTTTCACCACCTGGAGTAAAATCATCTTTATGCCTTTTTTTTTTAGTTGCCGTGTAATTAGCAACCATAGAATCAACACATCCAGCAGAAATAGCCCAGTATAACTTAGGTTCACCTAATCTAGTTATATCACTAGGACTATTAATATCAGGTTGAGCAATTACTCCAACTTTAAAACCGTGTTTAACTAGCCATTTTCCTATAACAGCAGTTCCATTATAGGAGGAGTCAATATAGGTATCACCTGAAATTAAAATAATATCAAGTTGTTCCCATTTTAAATTTGTCATTTCATCTTTAGTTGTAGGTAAAAACATTTATTTAATCACCTATTATCCTTCCATACTTTGTGTTGCAGCCATAAGAAAAGGAACTATTTGTTTTTTTCTAGAGACTACATCAGGTAACCAAGCAGTATTATCTTCAATTGAAATATTAAAAGCTTTTTCAAGAATTTGAGGATAATCACCAACAACCAAAACCTTTGAACCTGAATTTATAATATCAGTAATTACTAAAAGTGAAAGGTTGTAATTTTGCTTTTTAGCTTCAGATAATAAAGCTGAGAGAAGTTCATCTTTTCGATTTAAAGCTCCAACCATATCCACTGTATTTATTTGTGCTATTGCCACTGTAAAACCACTCATGTTAAATTCTTTCATATCTGCATGAAGAACGTCATGAGCTTTCATATCATCAAAAGAAGTACCAGCAATGAGCATTTTCATAGCGTACTCTTCAAAATTTTCTATTCCACAAATTTTTGAAAGCTCCAAAACTGCCTCTTTATCTTTTGACGTACAAGTGGGAGATTTAAAAATCAAAGTATCTGATAAAATAGCACTCATTAAGAGTCCAGCTATGTTTTTATTAGGAACTATATGAGCTTCTTTATATAAGCTATAAACTATAGTGCAAGTACAACCAACAGCTTCTGCATTAATTTTAACAGGTTCAAGAGTTTCAAAATTGGCAAATTTATGATGATCCACAACTTGTAAAATTTTTGCATCTTGCAGTCCATCTACCGATTGAGTCATCTCATTATGGTCTAAAAGAGCAACTTTTTTTCTAGTAAAATTAATTAGATCTTTTGTTCTAATAGTTCCGTAAACTTCACCATTTTGATGAATAACAGGGAAGTTAGTTTGGCTAGCTTCTTTCATTATATCTTTTATGTCATGTAAAAAATCGTCAGTTTTAAAACTGTAAAAATTACTTTGACTAATTATTGAAGAGATAGAGATAGATTGACTTATTAGTCTTACTGTTTTAAAAAGAGGAGCATGCACACGAATAATAGCACAATCACAACCAACACGAGGACTAATAAAATCATTTTTATCACAACAAACAATAATAACAGAAGCTCCAGCTTGGATAGACTTATCAATGGCATCAACCATGCTGGTAGTAACAATAATATCACCGTGCACAACTAACTCTAGTTCAGAGACAGCTCTTAGAGTTCCTTTAATAACTCCTGTGGGATAATTACCGCTAACTAATATTCCGTTAATAACTGTTTTTAAATTTTCATAAGTTGTTCCATATTTTTTGAAAAGATCTTCGTGATCTAAATTTAAATATGCATTTGCAATATCGGAAACATGAACCATTCCTTTTAAACGTTTTCTTTCATCTACAACAGGTAAACTAGAAAAATTTTCCTGTGTTAAAATATCAAGAGCAACTTTTAAAGAGTCTGATTGTTTTATAATTTTTTTTTCAATTCTTGTTAAATCCGATATTTGAGCACTTACAGTTTTCAATAAAGGAGGTGTTTTAACATTAAAGTAGTTTAAAACAAAAGTAGTTTCTTTATTTATGTCTCCTAAGCTATATGCTTTAATTTTTTCGCCTAGAGCTGTTTGTAAAGCAGCAAAAGCTAGAGAAGAACAGATAGAATCTGTGTCAGGGTTTTTATGCCCAAAAGCTAAAATGTGGTTCATAATGTAGCCTCCAAAGTGTATTTAAATATTACTTAGTATTATATCATTTTTTTAGAAAACGAACAACAGTAAAGTTGCTTTTAAACTGAGAGCTAATAATTGAGTACATCATTTTTTTTTTATTATTTTAATTTCTATAATTTGAAGAGGTTTGACATAAGTAACTCCTGGATTTAAATCTAGCCTAAAATTAAGTTTAGAAGAATTTTTTTTTAAAAAAATTCTTAATTTTGTTCTTATAATATCAGTGCTTAAAAGTGTACCAGAGCCGTAGCCATGAATAATTCTAATTTCATCTCTATAACCACTTTTAAAAAAATTATTATATTTTATTATAAAAATTTTTAAAGCATCATCTGAATTCATATGGTGTAAATCTATCTCTTTCATAATTTTCCTTTTTAAAAAAATTTTATTATAAAGTATAACATGATTTTAAATTAAAACAATAAATAAAAAAATTTTTAAAAAATAAAAATTATGTTATACTTTGACAATAAAGAATATATTTAATTTATAAGGAAGGAAAAATGTCAAAAAAAACAATAGAATTTGAAGAGATAAAAAAAATAATAGAAGAAGTAGAAATACATAATTATAATTATTATATTAAAAATGAAAGTTTAATATCTGATGTTGAATATGATAAATTAGTTAAAAAAATTGAAGAGTTTGAAAAAAAAAATCCAGAATATAAAGAAAAAATAACTATTACAAATAAAATCGGTAGTGAAATAAAAGATACAAAATTTAAAAAAGTTGAACATAAAAAACCTATGTTGAGTTTGGATAATTCCTATGATACTGAGGATATAAAAATATTTATAGAAAAAATAGAAAAAGCTGTAAATAAAGATTTATACCCTTTTTCGTATGATTTAGAATTGAAATTAGATGGTCTTTCAATTAGTATTATTTATGAAAATGGAAAGTTAATACAGGGAATAACTCGCGGAGATGGAAAAATAGGAGAGGATGTCACAGACAACATTTATATGATTAAATCTATTCCTAAATATTTAAAAGAAAGAATTTCTA
Source organism: Fusobacteriaceae bacterium (assembly GCA_051652785.1). Taxonomy (GTDB): domain Bacteria; phylum Fusobacteriota; class Fusobacteriia; order Fusobacteriales; family Fusobacteriaceae; genus JAGNZR01. Next base: position 52,012 of record JBOFUX010000026.1, read on the forward strand.
TGGAAATTAGAGGAGAGATAATTTTGCCTCTTTCTAGATTTAATAAAATAAACAAGGAAAGATTAGAAAAAGGTGAAGAGGTATTTGCAAATCCAAGAAATGCGGCAGCTGGAACATTGAGACAATTGGATTCCAAAATAGTTGAAGAGAGAGAATTAGATGCCTATTTTTATTTTTTAATTGATTCAAATAAATATAAATTTAATGGAAAAGAGATAAAAACTCATAGAGAAAGTTTAAAATATATAGAAATGTTGGGAATAAAAACTACAGGAATTTGTGAAAATTTAAAAAATATATCTGAATTAGAAAAAAGGATAGAATATTGGAATAAAAATAAAGAAAACTTAGATTATGAAACTGATGGTCTCGTAATAAAAGTAGATGACATCGCTATCTGGGAAGAAATAGGAGAAAAATCTAAATCACCAAGATGGGCAATCGCCTATAAATTTCCAGCAAAACAAACTACAACAAAATTACTAGGGATAACTTGGCAGGTTGGAAGGACTGGAAAAGTAACACCTGTGGCAGAATTAGAAGAAGTAAATCTTTCAGGAAGTAGTGTAAAAAGAGCTAGTTTACATAATTATGATGAAATATTGAGAAAGGATATAAGAATAGGTGATACTGTTTTTGTGGAAAAAGCAGCAGAAATAATTCCACAAATAGTAAAAGTAGTAAAAGAGGTTAGGACAGGTGAAGAGATTAAAATTACTAAACCAGAATTTTGTCCATCATGTAAGAGTAAACTTGTAAAAGAAGAAAAAAATGTAGATTTTAAATGCTTAAATTTGAATTGTCCTGAAAAAATTAAAAGTGGGATTGAATACTTTGTTTCAAGAAATGGAATGAACATTTTAGGTTTTGGTGAGAAAATAATTGATAAATTTATTGAAAAAGGATTTTTAAATGATATTTCTGATATTTACAAACTCCATTTCCATAAAGAAGAATTAGAATTAATAGAAAAAATGGGAAAAAAAAGTATAGAGAAACTTTTGAGTAATATAGAAAAAAGTAAAAAAAACGACTATGAGAAATCTTTATATTCATTGGGAATTCCTTATATAGGAAAAGTAGTTGCAAAAATATTGGCAGAACATTCAAAAGATATAGAGAGCTTAATGGAGACAGCGAGAGAAAAATTTCTAGAAATAGAAGGAATAGGAGAAAAAGGTGCAAATGCTATCTTTGAATTTTTAAATAATAATAAAAATATAGAGATAATAAAAAAATTACAAAAAAATGGTGTAAATTTTAAAAATAAAGAAAAACAAGAAGCTAGTAAGAATTATAAGATTGAATTTATAGATAAAACATTTTTATTTACTGGTAAATTAAATGTCTTATCTAGAATAAAAGCTGAAGAGATAGTGAAAAAATTAGGTGGAATAATAAGTAGTGGAATAAATAAAAAATTAAATTATTTAGTTGTCGGGGAAGATGCCGGAAGTAAATTAGAAAAATCAAAAAAAATTGAAACAATAAAAATAATGACAGAAGAAGAATTTCTATTAATGATAAGTGAAAAATAAATATATGGAAAAAAATATATAATAAAAAATTAAGAAGTAAATATATTCATGGGAGTTAATTTGACTAGATAATATATTTATGGTAGAATTATATTGAAATAAATAAACATAAAAATCACATTTTAAGAGAGGAATTAAAAAATGATTCAATCAATAATGAGAAAAATATTTGGAACAAAGAATGACAGAGAAATAAAAAGAATTCAATTAATAGTTGAAAAAATTAACACATTTGAACCTATATTTCAAAAATATACTGACGAAGAGTTACAAAATAACACCGTTATATTTAGAGAAAGAGTATCTAAAGGAGAAAAATTAGATGATTTTTTACCAGAGGCATTTGCAACTGTAAGGGAAGCCTCAAAAAGAGTTTTAGGTTTGAGACATTATGATGTACAAATGATAGGTGGAATAGTTTTACACGAAGGAAAAATAACTGAGATGAAAACAGGAGAAGGAAAAACTTTAGTTGCAACTTGCCCTGTTTATTTAAATGCATTAACAGGTGATGGGGTTCACCTAATAACTGTAAATGATTACTTAGCTAAAAGAGATAGAGATACAATGAACAAAATTTATAGCTTTTTAGGACTTACATCTGGTGTTATACTAAATAGTATTTCCACTGAAGAAAGAAAAGCCGCATACAACTGTGATATTACTTATGGTACTAACTCAGAGTTTGGTTTTGATTATTTAAGAGATAATATGGTTGGACAATTAGAAGATAAAGTTCAAAGAAAACTTAATTTTTGTATAGTAGATGAAGTAGATTCTATTTTAATAGATGAAGCAAGAACTCCACTGATAATTTCAGGAGCGGCAGCAGATGCCACAAAATGGTATAAAATATTTTTTCAAATAGTGTCTACATTAAAAAGAAGTTATAAAACAGAAGGAATAAAAGATATAAAATTAAAAAAAGAAATGAATATTCCCGATTCTGATTGGGAAGATTACGAAGTAGATGAAAAAGCTAAAAATATTGTATTAACTAAAAAAGGGATAATAGCAGTAGAAAAAGCATTGAAAATAGAAAATCTTTATTCACCAGAATATGTAGAGTTAACTCATTATTTAAATCAAGCTTTAAAAGCTAAAGAGTTATTTAGAAGAGATACTGACTATTTAATAAAAGAAGAAAAAATTCTTATAATAGATGAATTTACAGGTAGAGCCATGGACGGAAGAAGATATTCGGATGGGTTACATCAAGCTTTGGAAGCTAAAGAAGGGGTAAATATAGCAGGAGAAAATCAGACTTTGGCGAGTATAACACTTCAAAATTATTTTAGAATGTATAAAAAACTTGCAGGAATGACAGGTACAGCAGAAACAGAAGCTGCAGAATTTGTTCACATTTATAATTTAGATGTCGTTATAATTCCAACAAATTTACCTATTCAAAGAATAGATCAGGCAGATTTAGTTTTCAAATCTCAAGAAGAAAAAATAAATGCGATTATAGAAAAAATAATTGAATTATATGAGAAAGGACAGCCTGTATTAGTTGGAACAATATCGATTACAAGTTCAGAGGAATTATCAGATATTTTAAAAATTAAAAATATTCCTCATAATGTGCTAAATGCTAAGCAACATGATAGAGAAGCAGAAATTGTTTCTCAAGCTGGAAGATATAAAGCTGTTACTATTGCAACAAACATGGCAGGAAGAGGAACTGATATAATGTTGGGAGGTAACCCTGAATTTTTAGCTATTGAAGAAGTTGGGAGTTCAAATGAGAAATTATATAAGGTAACCTATGAAAAATATAAAGAACAATGTTCTAAAGAAAAAGAACTGGTTAAATCTGCAGGAGGACTATTTATATTAGGAACAGAAAGACATGAATCTAGAAGAATCGATAACCAATTGAGAGGAAGATCTGGAAGACAAGGAGATCAGGGAGAATCTTTATTCTATCTATCCCTTGAAGATGACTTAATGAGACTTTTTGGTTCTGATAGAGTAGTAATGGTTATGGATAAATTGGGGCTTCCAAAAGGAGAACCGATAACTCATAGAATGATAAACAATGCTATCGCTAATGCACAGACAAAAATAGAATCAAGAAACTTTGGAATTAGAAAAAATCTTCTTGAATTTGATGATGTAATGAATCAACAGCGAACAGTTATTTATGAAAGTAGAAATGCTACATTAGAAAGTAAAAATTTAAGTGGAAGTGTTGAAAAAATGTTAAGAGGAACTGTGGAAAGTGCTATAATTTCAAGATTTGTAGGAGAAAATAAAGAACTTTGGGACATAGAGGGATTAGCTAATTATTTATATGAAAAATTTGAATTTGAAATTCCAGATTTAAATGACTATAAATCTCACACTATTGGTGCTTATATAGAAAAAATTTCTTCAGAGCTTGTTTTTAAATATAAAGAAAAAGAAGCTAAATATGGGAATGAATTAATGAGAAGAATAGAGAAGTATATTCTTCTAGAAATTGTTGATTCAAGATGGCGAGAGCATTTGAAGAATTTAGATGCTCTAAGAGAAGGGATCTACCTTCGTTCTTATGGTCAAAAAGATCCTGTTATTGAGTATAAAATACTATCTGGGGAAATGTATGGAAGAATGATAGAGACGATAAAAGAAGAAACAACATCTTTCATATTTAAAGTTGTTATTAAAAATGAAAAAGATGAACACGTTCCTGAAAGAGAAACATTAGAAATGAACGATATTTGTAGTTGTGGAAGCAGAAAATTATATTCAAAATGTTGTGGCAGAAAATTGGTATAAGGAGAAGGAAATGAAAAAAATATTAAACATATTCGTGATATTAGCCTTAGTTATATTTGTAGGGTGTTCTTCACTATTTAATAAAAATTCGAAAGAAGAAAAGAAGTTTACAAAAGAAGATGTAAAAGTTTGGAACATAACATTGGAAAATTCAATTATAGAAAATGCCTCTATGCCTGAATGGTATGGAGAAGAAAATCCAATATTTTATTTAAGAAAAACAGGGAAAATGTCAGAAAAGGATTTTTTATTTTTAACTTCACTTGAAAAAAAAGAAATTACAGATGAAGATATAGAAAATTTTAATGATTTGGTAAAAAAATATAATAAAAAAATCTCTAGAAAGTTTTTCTTAAAAGATGAGAACATAAAGTATGGAAAAGGATTAGTTGAAAAAATGGTAAGTGAGTCATATCAAAGAATGAGTAATCCTTCAAATCATATATTTAATGAGGTTGCAACTGAAAAAGAATGGAAAAAAATAGTAGAATTATCTAAAAAACAAGATTTAACAGAAGATGATACTAAAAAATTAAGAAAAATTTTGAATAAATTTATAAAAAGAGAAGAATTTTTTGATAGTAAAAGTTGGTATAATAAAGAAGTATCAGAAAGAACAACTAATATAGTGGGAATATTTACTAAAGAAACAAAAACTAATATTGAAAAAAATAACGTTAATGCAAAGGCTCTATATATAGCTTATGAAGAGTATTTTTCAAAAATGGAGAGATGGGACAATTAATAGTTTTAAATTAAGTATGGTACTTGTTTAAGCAGGTACCATATTAAATTTTAAAATTAAATAGGAGATATAAATATGGAAAAAGGTATTTGTCCAATTTGTGGTGAAGAAAATAAATGTCATATAGTTTTAGGAGAAGACCCTAATAGTTGTTGGTGCATGATACTTCCTATTGAAAGAGATATATTAGAACGTATCCCTAAAAAAATGAGAGATGTGTCCTGTATTTGTGAAAAGTGTAATTTAAGCTATAATAAAGAAAAAAAAATATGCAAAAAATATGACTTACATTCTCACACAACAGCATCTGATGGGAGCTATACTCCTAGCGAGTTAGTAATAAGAGCAAAAAAAAATGCTCTTAAAGGAATAGCAATAACAGATCACGACACTATCTATGGTTTAAAAGAAGGAAAAGAAAAAGCTGAAGAAATAGGAATAGAATTTATAAATGGAATAGAACTATCTACTAATATAATGGGGAGAGATGTCCATATATTAGGTTATTTTTTAAATTTGAAAGATAATTTATTTTTAGAAAGTCTTGAAAAATTAAAGAAATTAAGAGAAGAAAGAAATACAAGAATTATAAATAAATTAGAAAAATATAAAATTTATATAACAGAAAAAGAGCTAAAAGAAGAGGCGAAAGGTCCTATAATTAGCAGACTTCACATAGCAAACCTTTTAATAAATAAAGGATATGTTTATTCTAAAAATGAAGCCTTTATTAATTATTTAGGAAAAACAGGAGTTGCTTATGAAGAAAAAGAAAATTTTACACCTCATATGGCAGTAGAAATATTAAAAAAAAATGGTGCTTTTGTTTCTCTTGCTCACCCTAAATTTTTTTCTTCTAAAATGTTGGAACTAGAAACATTAGTGAAAGAGCTAAAAATACTAGGTTTAGATGGAATAGAAATAGAATATCCAAATTTTACTAAAATGGAAAAAAATATGTATAAAGAATTAGCTGATAAATACGACTTAAAGATAACAGGGGGCTCAGATTTTCATGGGATAAATAGAGATGGAATAAATTTAGGATGTGAGGGTTTAACTTATTCAGAATTTTTAGATATACAAAACATAGAAAACGAGATACTTAGGAGGAAAAAATGATAATTGTGACAGGAGCTGCAGGATTTATAGGAAGTACATTTATTTGGAAATTAAATACAATGGGAATAAAGGATATTATTGCTGTTGATAAAATGAGAAATGGAGAAAAATGGTTAAACTTAAGAAAAAGAGAATATAGTGATTGGGTTGATAAAGATGAGTTGTTCTCATGGCTAGCTTGTAATGAAAATGCTAAAAAAATAACTGGAGTTGTTCATGTGGGGGCTTGTTCTGCTACTACAGAAACAGATGGAGATTTTTTGATGAATAACAACTATGATTATACAAAAAAGTTATGGAATTTTTGTGCAGAAAATAATATTAATTTTGTTTATGCATCATCAGCAGCGACTTATGGACTTGGAGAATTAGGTTATAATGATGAAATGACAGAGGAAGAATTTCAAAAATTAATGCCTTTAAATAAATATGGATATTCAAAAAAATATTTTGATGATTGGGCTTTTAAACAAGAAAAAAAACCTAAACAGTGGCAGGGAATAAAATATTTTAATGTATACGGACCTCAAGAATATCATAAAGAGAGAATGGCTTCTATGGTGTTTCATACATATAATCAATTCAATGAATCAGGCAAGGTAAAGTTATTTAAATCTCATAAAAAAGAATATAAAGATGGAGAACAACTAAGAGATTTTATCTATATTAAAGATGTTTTAGATGTAATGTATTATTTTTTAATGGAAAAAGTAGAATCAGGAGTTTATAATTTGGGAACAGGAAAAGCTAGAAGTTTTTATGATTTATCTTTAACTACAATGAGAGCAATAAAATCTGATGTAAAAGGTGAAGATGTAATAGAATTTATTCCTATGCCAGAGGATTTAAGAGGAAGGTATCAATATTTTACTGAGGCTTCTATGAATAAATTAAAAAAATCAGGTTATAAAAAAGAGTTTTATACATTAGAAGAGGGAATAAAAGATTATGTGGAAAATTATCTTTCTAAAGAAGATCCTTACTTATAAATAAAATAATTGGAGAATTATAAATGATGGAATTTATTGAAATTATTATCCTTTCCATAGTGGAAGGAATAACAGAATTTATACCTATTAGTAGTACAGGTCATATGATACTTGTAAAAAAACTTTTGGCTTATTTTATGCTATCAAGTGAGCTAAATAAGAACTTTATGGATACTTTTTTAATAGTAGTACAATTTGGAGCTATTCTAGCAGTAATAATTTGTTTTTGGAAGGATATTAATCCTTTTATAAAAGATAAAACTATTTTTAAAGAAAGAATATCTTTGTGGAGTAAAATAATTGTGGGAGTTATTCCAGCAGGAATAATAGGGGTTTTAGCTGATGATTATATTTCAGAAGTATTCATGGATAATATTACAATTATAGCAGGAACACTTATATTTTACGGGGTAATATTAATATTTATAGAAAAAAGAATAACAAAAAAAGCAGAAATAACAAATTTTACACAATTAACGTATAAAGTAGCGGTTATAATTGGTTTTTTTCAATGTTTGGCAATGATTCCCGGGACATCTCGTTCTGGTGCAACTATAATAGGAGCGTTACTGTTTGGGCTTTCAAGGTCAGTAGCAGCAGAATTTTCATTTTTTTTAGCAATTCCAACAATGGCAGGGGCAACGCTCTTAAAACTACTAAAAAATGGCTTGAATTTTACTAACTATGAGTGGATACTGATGTTTGTAGGAACACTTATCTCTTTTATAGTTGCTTATATTGTAATTAAATGGTTTATGTCGTATATAAAATCTAAAGATTTTGTTTTCTTTGGTATTTATAGAGTTATATTAGGTGTTATAGTTTTACTTTTAATATAAAAAATATAATATTCCCATATCTTTCTTAAAGAGAGTATGGGAATATTTATAATATAGAATTTATGTACTAAGTAATAATTAAATATAAAAATTGAAAGGTGGATAATATTGATCATTTCAAATGTAGAAATAGCGGAAAATAGTATAAAAGAATTTGTAAGGGTTTTAATTCCAGAAATAATAGATATAGATATAGAAGTAAATTTTAAAAATGAGAGCAAATATATAATACTAGAATTAAAAGTAAAGGGAAAAACAGCAGTTTTTTCTTATGAAAATCTTGAAGATAAAATAGAAGATCTAAAAATAATATTTTTGAAAACATCTCTCTTATCTCTTTTTGAAAAAATATATCCATGGGGAGGTTTAATAGGTGTTAGACCTACAAAAGTTGTAAAAAGACTTTTAATTTGTGGATATTCTTATGATAAAATAGATGAAATTTTAGAAAACTTATATTTAGTATCTAAGGAAAAAAGAGAACTATTAGTTTCTGTTTATAAAAAGGAAATAGAAATTTTAAATGAAAAAGCTTATAGTATCTATATAGGAATACCATTTTGTCCAACAAAATGTAGTTATTGTTCATTTGCTTCTTTTGAAATTGGTAGTCCTGTGGGAGAAAGATTTTATAAAAAATTTGTACTTACACTTTTAGAAGAGATCAAACTTACAGGGGAATTAATAAAGAAGAATAACAGTAAAATTGAATCTATTTATATTGGTGGTGGAACTCCTAGTATACTAACAGAGGACGATTTAGAAAAAGTATTAAAAAATATAGATATATATATTGATAAAAGTAATTTAAAAGAGTTTACTTTTGAAGCAGGAAGAGAAGATAGTATCACAGATAGAAAGTTAGAAATAGCTAAAAAATACGGAATAGACAGAGTAAGTTTAAATCCTCAAACATTTAACTTAGAAGTTTTAAAAAAATTAAATAGAAATTTTGATAAAAAAAATTTTGATAGATGCTATAATAAAATGAAAGAATTAGGTTTTATCATTAATATGGATTTAATATTAGGGCTTCCAGATGAAAGTGAAAAAGAGATACTTTATACATTGGAAACTATAAAAAATTATGATATTGAAAATTTAACAATTCATAGCTTAGCACTAAAAAAAGCTTCAGTTTTATTTAAAAATTTAAATAGGAAAGTAAATAATTTAAATAGAGAGAAAGTAGAAGCTAAAGTTAGAGAAGTGTTAAAAGAGAAAAAAATGGAACCATATTATTTGTATCGACAAAAGAATAGTGCTGATTGGGGAGAAAATATTGGATATTCTAAACTAGGATTTGAATCTATTTTTAATGTCGAAATGATAGAAGAAAATCAATCAACTATAGGTCTTGGTGGAGGAGCGATAACAAAAAAAATAATAAAAATAAATCATGAAAGAGATAATATAATAAGAGTAATAAATCCAAAAGAACCTGCAACATACATAAGAGAAATGAAAGAACGGTTTTTGGAAAAAATAAAACTTTTTTCTGAGTAATTATTTATAATAATATTATTTAAAAGATTAAAGAGGGGCTTATGAAAAATATTGTGATATTATATATATTTTTACTTTCTTTTTATTTATCTTTTGGTTCGGAAAAAAAAGAAGAGGTAGGAAAATTTAATTTTGGAATGAATACAAAGGAATCACAAGATGTAAGAATAGAAATAAATAAAACATCTAAAGAGAAAATGTTAGCTTTAGGAATTTCAAAAACCTATACGAATAAAATAGATGAATACAAAGAAATAACTGGTGGGTTTTTAGAGATAACTGAACTTAAAAGAATTTCAGGTATTGGAGAAAAAACATATGAAAAATTAAAAAAAAATTTTAAAATAAAAGAAAAAATCAATAAAAAGAATTTAAAAATTAATCTAGCAGATAGTAAAATATTAGGATATTTTGGAATGACAAAAGAAGAAATTAAAGATATAAAAATATTTAAAGATAAAAATAATAAATTTTTTAGTAATTTAGATTTAATGGAAGTATTGTCTAAAAAAAGGTATGACATATTTAAAGATAAAATAGATTACTAAAACTTATTATGTAACCAAGGAGAAAAAATGGATAGAATGATAAGGGGAATAAGTGAAAATGCACGTTTTATAGTAGCAGATACAACAGAAATAGTAAAAAAATCATCTGAAATTCATAGTTGTACACCTGGAGCAGTAGCAGGTTTTGGAAGATTTTTAACAGCTGGAATTTTAATGGGAGCAACTTTAAAAGGGGAAGATATTTTATCATTAAGAACTGAGACAGAAGGATTGCTGGGACAGATGTTGTTAACCGTAAACTCTAAGGGAGAGATAAAAGGGTATTTAGAAAATCCAGGAGCGACCCTTTCAGCTGAAAGAGAGAGTAATCTTTCTACGTTTATAGGAAAAGGAATTTTGAGAGTAATAAAAGATATGGGACTAAAAAAGCCATATATAGGAATTTCAGAAATGAATAATGGAGATATTGCACAAGATATAGCATATTACTATTATACTTCCGAACAGATTCCAACTGTAATTTCTCTAGGCGTAAGCTTTGATAAAGAAGGAAATATAATTAATGCTGGTGGATATATGATTCAAATATTACCTAATGCAGCGGAAGAATTTATTGAAAAATTAGAAAATAAAATTTCTATTATGAAAAATTTTACAGCGCTACGTCGTGGAGGAATGGATTTAGAAAGAATAATAAATCTTATTTATGAAGATATAGATGATGAATCTGGAAAAAAAAAAATAGAATCATATAAAATATTAGAAGAAAAAAAAATTGTGTATACCTGTAATTGTAGCAAGGAAAAAATGCATGATGGTATAATAGCAATAGGAGAAAAAGAAATAGATGAGATCATATCCGAAAAAGGAGTAATAAATGTAGAATGTCATTTTTGTGGAAAAAACTATTCCTTTGAAAAAATAGATTTTAAAGAGGATTTCAAATAAAAAAATAAGGTGGTAAATATGAGATATGTAGATACTCATTGTCATATAAACTCTTATCAATATGATGAAGATAGAATGAAAGTATTAAAAGAAATAGAGAAAAAAATGGATTTTGTAGTGAATATTGGTTGTGATTTAGAAAGCTCAAAAATTGGAATAACTTTCTCTAAAGAATATAGTAATATTTATGCTACAGTAGGGATTCATCCAACAGATATAGAGGATGAATTTAGTGATGAGTTGTATAAAAATCTTTTAGAACTTGGAAAAGAAGAAAAAGTAGTAGCAGTTGGAGAAATTGGTTTAGACTATCACTGGTTGACCAAATCTAAAGAGGTACAAAAATATTGGTTTAGAAAACAAATGAAATTAGCTAAAGAACTTAATAAGCCAGTAGTAATTCATACAAGAGAAGCAATAGAGGATACTATTGAAATATTAAAAGAGTTTCCAGATGTATATGGGATTTTACACTGTTACCCAGGTTCTTATGAATCTGCACTAGAGGTTATGGAGAATTATTATTTTGGAATTGGAGGAGTTTTAACTTTTAAAAATTCAAAAAAAATGATAGAAGTTGTAAAAAAAATTCCTTTATCAAAATTAGTAATAGAAACAGACTCTCCTTACTTAACTCCAGAACCTTTTAGAGGAAAAAGAAATATTCCAGAATATGTTCAGTACATAGTGAAAAAAATAGCAGAAATAAAAGAAATATCAGAAGAGATAGTTTTAAAAATAACAACTGAAAATGCAAAGAGAATATATAAAATCTCAAAATAAAAGTGAGGGATATATGATTTATGGGTTGGGAAATGATATTGTAGAAATATCTAGAATAGAAAAAGCTATAAAAAATATAAAATTTATAAAAAAAGTATATACTGAAAATGAAATTGCTTCAATTGAAAAAAAAGGAAATAAAGCAGAATCATATGCAGGTAAATTTTCTGCTAAAGAGGCCATAGCTAAAGCTTTTGGAACAGGAGTTCGAGAGTTTAATTTAAAAGACATAGAAATACTAAATAATGACTTAGGGAAACCTATAGTTTTTTTAAAAAATAAATTAAAGGAAAAATATTTAAACTTTGAAATAAATATATCTATTTCTCATTGTAAAGAATATGCAACAGCTATAGCTATATTAGTTAAATTATAGGGGTGAAAATGGAAAAAGAATTTTTAGAAAAATTAGACAAATTTATTTCAGAACAATCAGATAAAAAAAATGAGATTCAAATTCTGAATTTTATGTTGGAAGAACAAGGTGAAATAACTGATGAAGCTATAAAAATAATAGCTGAAAAAACAGGAATTTGGGATTTAACAATAAAAAATACAATAAATTTTTATCCTAAATATCAAAAAAAAAATTATTCTAAATTAACAGAAATAGTTTATTGTAATGGAAGAAATTGCAAAGAAAAAACAGAAAAAATAATAGATGAATTAAAAGAAATTATTAAATTTAATAAAAATGGAATATCCTTAAATGGAAAATTTAAACTTTTAGAAAAAAGATGTTTTGGTCAATGTAATATAGGTCCTAATATAGAAATTAATGGACTTTTGTATAATAAAATAAATATAAAAAAATTAAAATTGGGTTTAAAAATATAAATTGTTTAGGAGAGTAAAATATGGATATATTAGAAATAAAAAGAGCGTTTTTAGATATTTCAAATAAATTAAAAGAAATTAAGGGGTCTCTTTGACTTAGAAAAAAAAATAAAAAGAATAGATGAAATTGAAAAATTATCTTTTGTGGAGGGATTTTGGAACGATAAAAAAAGAAGTCAAAAATTAATAAAAGAAGCTAATGAATTAAAGGAGTGGACAAATACCTATAAAAAAATAGAAAATGAATATCATGATGTGGAGTTATTGATAGAATTTACTGAAGCTGGAGATGAAGATTCTGCTAAAGAATTAGAAAGTAGTTATGGAAATTTAGTGGAAAATATAGATAGTTTTGATACTCAGCTTTTATTAGATGGAGAGTATGATTTTAATAATGCAATTGTAACTATTCATGCAGGAGCAGGGGGAACAGAATCTTGTGATTGGGCGGAAATGCTTTATAGAATGCACCTTAGATGGAGTGGCGTGAAAAAAAATAAAATAACGGAGCTAGATATTATGTCTGGTGACACAGTGGGGATAAAATCAGTTACATTTTTAGTTGAAGGTCCAAGAGCTTATGGATATTTAAAAAATGAAAAAGGTGTGCATAGATTAGTTAGAATTTCTCCTTTTGATTCAGCTAAAAAAAGACATACCTCATTTGCTTCTATTGATGTTTTACCAGAAGTAGACGAGAGTATAGATATAATTTTAGATACAAATGATATAAAAGTGGATGTTTATAGATCCGGTGGAGCAGGAGGACAACACGTTAATACAACTGACTCAGCAGTGAGAATGACTCATCTTCCAACTGGAATAGTAGTGACATGTCAAAAAGAAAGATCACAAATTGCAAATAGAGAAACAGCTATGAAATTATTAAAATCTAAATTAATAGAAGTTGAAATAAAAAGGCAAGAAGAAGAAATGAAAAAAATACAAGGAGAACAATCAGAAATAGGTTGGGGAAATCAAATTAGATCTTATGTTTTTCAACCTTATACTCTTGTTAAAGATCATAGAACTTCCACAGAAAGTGGAAATATAAAAGCAGTAATGGATGGAGATATAGATATTTTTATAAATAGTATGTTACGATTTAGTAAAAAACTTTAAGCCGATAAGGGATATATTTATAGAAGTTAATCAAAAAAATCATGATAAAATAGATTACTGTGATAGCTTAAAGAGAAGCAACAGTAATAAAATATTTTATCATGATTTTTATATTAATCACAAACTTATAAAGTTACTATATAATATTTTTTTCCTTTTAAATTTAATATTTCTGATGACTTTTGATTAGCTTTGACAAATCTCATATGAGTATATTTTTTTGCAAATTTAGCAGGATAGTCGCAAAAACGAGTAGTAGACATTTTGAATACAGTTTCTAAAATTTCTGACTCTTTATCAGAAACAACAAAGTATTCAGTTCCAACTAAAAAAAGGACACCTTTAAAAAAAGAATCCATTTTAATTTGTTTAAAATCAAAGTTTTTTCCTTTTTTTAAAATTAAAAATTGACCTAACGCTTGTACTCTATTAACCATAATCATTATCTCCTTTAAAACTTAATATCTCACTTACTAGTATAGGACTTAAAATGAAAAAAATCAAGAAATAGAATAAAAAACTTGCATAAAAAGTGAAATAAGAATACAATTATTTTGTATAAAGTAAAGGTTTTAAAAGAATAATTGACTTTAAATAATGAAGATAAAAAAATAAAGAATAAGGAGAATAGAATGGAAAAAATTGGAATATATTATGGAACAACAAGTGAAAAAACAATATATATTGTTGAAGAGATAGAATTCAATTTAAAGAATAACGTTTATGAGGTAAAAAATGTAGTTGATGGATTGGGAGGAATAGAAGAATTTAAAAATATTATACTAGTCTCGCCATCATATGGAGTAGGAGAACTGCAGGAAGATTGGGAGGATATACTTCCCGAGCTAAAAGCAGTAAATTTTAAAGGGAAAAATGTAGGTATAGTAGGATTAGGGAATCAACTTGCATTTGGAGAAACATATGTTGGGGCTATGAAAATTATTTATGATGCTGTTATTGAACGTGGAGCTAATGTTATAGGATTTACATCTACTGAGGGATATTGTTATAAAGAAACAGAAGCAACTATAGATGGGAAATTTGTAGGGCTCGCTTTAGATGAAGAAAACCAAGCTGATGAGACTCCTTTAAGAATATCAATTTGGATAAAAGAAATAAAAAATCTTTTTGTATAATTTGAAAAAAATTAAATTTAATGTAATTTTTTATATTGAAAAAAATAACTATATATTTTAGTTATTTTTTTTTGTAAAAGTGTTTGATTTATGAAATATATAAAGTTAGAGATTTAAATATAAGAAGAACAAAGAAAAAAAAAGTACACATTTTGTAAAAAGTATGTTATACTAATATGATATGTGAAAACTTATCTAGTCAGCTATTCTGTCATTTTTAAATAAGCCAACTAGATATTTTACATTTATTTGGCCGAGTAATATTAGATATTTTATATGATTGAATGAAGAGGAAGTGACGAATGGATAAGTTAGAGAAATTAGTAGAATTTAAAAATTTAGGATTAACAGAAAAAACATTAAAAGCATTAGCAAAAAAAGGATATGAGAAACCAAGTCCAATACAGGAATTAACAATTCCAGCATTATTGTCAGGGACAAAAGATATAATAGGTCAAGCTCAAACAGGAACAGGAAAGACAGCCGCGTTTTCATTGCCAATATTAGAGCAATTAGATGAAAATTCAAAAGATATACAGGCGATTGT
The DNA here is from genome assembly GCA_051652785.1 of Fusobacteriaceae bacterium. Classification (GTDB taxonomy): domain Bacteria; phylum Fusobacteriota; class Fusobacteriia; order Fusobacteriales; family Fusobacteriaceae; genus JAGNZR01. Next base: position 67,396 of record JBOFUX010000026.1, read on the forward strand.
ATTGACTCCAACAAGAGAACTTGCAGTACAAGTATCTGAAGAGATGCATGCGTTATCATTTGGAAGAAAAATAAGAATTACTCCAGTTTATGGTGGGCAATCAATGGATTTTCAAATTAAACAGCTTAGAAAAGGTGTGGATATAGTAGTTGGAACTCCAGGAAGAGTAATGGATTTAATGAATAGAGGAATCCTTAAAATAAATAATCTTAAATTTTTTGTATTAGATGAAGCAGATGAAATGTTAAATATGGGATTTGTTGAGGATATAGAAAAAATATTGAAATCTACAAATGAAGATAAAAAAATGTTGTTTTTCTCAGCAACAATGCCAGCAGTAATTCTTAAAATAGCGAAAGCCCACATGAGAGACCATGAAGTTTTAGCTGTTAAGGCTAGAGAAATAACAACTGATTTAACTGATCAAATATATTTTGAGGTTAAAGATAGAGATAAATTTGAAGCTCTTTGTAGAATAATGGATCTTGCGACAGATTTTTATGGAATAGTATTTTGTCGAACAAAGAATGATGTTAATGAATTAGTTGGAAAACTAAATGATAGAGGTTATGACGCAGAGGGGCTTCATGGAGATATTAGTCAAAATCATAGAGAGGTAACTCTTAAAAGATTTAAAGCTAAAAAACTAAATGTACTTGTAGCAACTGACGTTGCAGCAAGAGGAATTGATGTAAATGATTTATCACACGTTATTAATTTTGCTATACCTCAAGAAGCAGAATCTTATGTTCATAGAATAGGAAGAACTGGAAGAGCTGGAAAACAAGGAACAGCCATAACATTTATAACACCATCTGAATATAGAAAATTGATGTATATTCAAAAGACTGTTAAAACAGAAATAAGAAAAGAAAAATTACCAAGAGTAAAAGATGTAATAGAAGCAAAAAAAGTAAGAATATTTTCAGATATCGAAAGAGTTATTGAAACTGGAGAATTTAAAAATTTCGAAAAAATGACAGCTGAGTTAATGTCTAATTCAGAACCTCATATTATAATCTCTGCTCTTTTAAAAAATGCTTATGATCAAGAGTTAGATGAAAGTAATTATTCAGAAATATCTGCAATTGGTGATAGAGATTCAAGAAGCAGAAATGACTCAAGAGATAGAAATGATTCAAGAGGATCAAGAGATAGAAATAGTTCAAGAGATAGAAGTGATTCAAGAGGCTCAAGAGATTCAAGAGATTCTTCAAGTGAAGGAAGCTTAGATAATACAGGGAAAGTAAGATTGTTTATAGCTCTTGGAAAAAAAGATGGAACAACTTTAAAAACTCTTTTAGATACTATAAGCTCAAAAGCTAATGTTCCAGAAAATAAAATAAGAAATGTTGAACTTTATGAAAATTTCTCATTTGTATCTGTACCTTTTAAAGAAGCTGAAACAATTATAGAAGCTTTTGATAAAGAAAGAACTGGAAGAAAACCATTAGTAGAAAAAGCTAAAGAAAAAAAATAAAGAAGAGAAAGATTATAAGCAAAGAAATTTGTTTATAATCTTTTTTTATAGATTGATAATAAATTATAGAGAAGTATTTGTATTTCGTGGTAAAATATAAAAAAGAAAAAATACTAAAAAAACAGAATCAGGAGAAAATATGAAAAAAGTTATAAGTATTATAATAGCCTTAGTAATTATAATAATATCTAGTATTATATCTGTATATTATTATCAAATAGAAAAAAAAAGAGATATAAAAATAGTTTTAGAAATAAAAGAAAATCAATTGTTAAGTAAATCTTTAGAAAATTTAGATTTTTCAAAAAAAACATATTTTAAGTATTATTTAAAGACACAAAATAATGGGAAAAAAATAAAAGCTGGGTACTATCAAATAAATAATAAATACTCCATAGTTGAGTTAATAAAAATATTAGAAGAAGGAAAATCTGCGATATTTAAATTAACTATTCCTGAAGGATCTGATTATAAGAGTGTTTTAAAAATTTTGAGTAAAAATAATTTAGAACTTGAAAAAGAATATGAAGAAGTTTTAAAAACAATAGAATTCCCATATCCTACTCCCAATGGAAATTTTGAAGGATATTTTTATCCAGAAACATATTTTATTCCTATTAATTATAGTAAAAAACAGATTTTAAATGTAATTTTGAATGAATTTTTAAAAAAATTTCCCGAGAAAGAATATCCCGAGAAAGATGAATTTTACAAAAAATTAATAATGGCTTCCATATTGGAAAGAGAAGCTATGGTAAAAAGTGAAAAAAAGATTATGGCTTCTGTTTTTTATAATAGAATAAAAAAAGGAATGACTCTATCTTCAGACGCAACAGTAAATTATGTATATAATTATAAAAAAAAGAGAATGTATTATAAAGATTTAAAAATTGATTCTCCATATAATACTTATATATATAAAGGATTACCTCCAGCACCTATAGCTAGTCCAGATAAGAACTCAATAGAGGCTGCTTATAATCCGGCAACTACAGATTTTTTATTCTTTGTAGCAAGAGGAAATGGAGAACATTATTTTAGTAAAACATACAAAGAACATTTAGAATTTCAACGAAAAAATAAAGTTAATCAATAAGGACGGAAAAATGAATAAATATTTATTAGTAGCAATAAATAGTCAATATATACATACAAATTTAGCTGTAAGATATTTAAAAAAATATGTTGAGAAATATAGTGATAAAAAATTAGAAATTTATGAAACGAATATAAACAATCATCTTCCAAATATAATTAAAGATATATTTGAAAAAAAATCAGAAATAATTATATTTTCAACATATATTTGGAATCGAGATTACGTTTTTAAAATTATTAAAGAGTTAAAAAAGATACTTCCTAATAGTAAAGTAGGAATGGGGGGTCCTGAAGTAACTTATGACTCAATAGATATATTAAAGAGTTATCAAGAGGTTGATTTTTTAATAAAAGGGGAAGGAGAAAATTCTTTACTAAAGATAGTGTCAGAAAATGTAAATAAATTAAAGGGAATATACGAAGTTGAAGGGCCTAATAATTTAGATGAAATTCCTTTTCCATATACTGTAGAAGAATTAATGATTGAAAGAAAAATACTTTATTATGAAAGTACAAGAGGTTGTCCTTTCAGCTGTTCATACTGCCTATCATCAATTGAAAGAGGGATAAAATATCTTTCTTTAAAAAGAGTTAAAGAAGATTTAGATATAATTTTAAAATCAAATATTAAATTATTAAAATTTGTAGATAGAACTTTCAATATAAATAAGGGCAGATATTTTGAAATATGGAATTATTTAATTGATAATTATAGGGAGGGGATAACCTTTCATTTTGAAATAAATGCTAATATTTTTGATGATGAAACATTAGATTTATTAAAAAAAGTTCCAGAAAATTATTTTCAATTTGAAATAGGTATTCAAAGTATAAATTTAGAAACTATGGAAAGCATCAATAGAAGAAATTTAATTAGTAAATTAACTGAAAACATAAAAAAAATTCCTAAAGCAATCCACTTACATCTAGACTTAATAGCAGGATTACCCTATGAAACTTACGAATTATTTGAAAATTCCTTTAATTATGTATATAATTTAAAACCAGAAATGGTTCAATTAGGATTTCTAAAAGTTCTTCAAGGAACTAAAATATCCAAAGAAATTGAAAAATATAATTATAAATATACTGATTTTACACCTTATGAGGTTATATCAAATAATTCTATAAGTTTCCAAGAAATTTCAAAATTAAAAGAGGTTGAAAGATTGTTAAATTTATATTATAATTCAGGGAAAGCAATCAAATCTATAGATTATATTATAAAGAATAATTATATTTCTTCTTTTAAGTTTTATGAAGATTTAAGTTATTACTTCAAAAAATTATTACTTTTAGATATTGGGCATAAGGAAAGTTCACTATTTAATTATCTTTTAGATTTTTATAAATATAAAAAATTTAAAAAAATAGAAAAATTTATAGAGTATTTAAAGTATGATTTTTTAATGTTGGGGAAACCGGGCAACTATCCACAGTGGTTTCAAAGTAAAAAAAATGGTGATATGTATAATGACATTATAAAGACTAAAAATTTTATATCCACAAGAGAAGCGCACAAAAATACCGAACTTGAAAATTTTTCAATAGATATTTTAAATGATACAGAAAAAGATGTAATATTATTTTTTAATTATAAAAATAATACAGTTGAAAAAATAAAATATGATATAAAATAAAGGACGTGAAATAGTTTGAAATTTTTAAAAGAAGCTATTAAATTTATCGACAACTATAAAATGTTTGAAAAGGGAGATAAAATAATAATTGGATTCTCTGGAGGACCAGATTCAGTTTTTTTATTAGAACTTCTTATGGAATATAAAAAAATAAAAGATGAAACTTTAGAACTTTATTTGGTTCATATAAATCATGGTCTAAGAGGGGAAGCCTCAGATGGTGACGAAGAATTTGTAAATAAAATTGGAAAGAAATATTCTATAAAAGTTTTTTCTAAAAAAATTGATATTGAAAAAATAAGTTTAAAAGAAAAAAAAGGTTTAGAAGAGATTGGAAGAGAAGTGAGATATAAATTTTTTGAAGAAATATTAAAAGAAGTAAAAGGAAATAAAATTGTTTCCGCTCACAATAAAGATGATCAATTAGAGACTTTTATGTTTAGAATGATGAGAGGAAGTAGTTTAGAGGGTTTAGAAGGAATATCGTTAAAAAAAGGCATATACAGACGTCCAATTATTAATATTTATAAAAGTGAAATAATTGGTTATTTAAATTCTAATAAAATAGAATATAGAGTTGATGAAACTAACTTTGAAAATGAGTTTACAAGAAATAGTATAAGACTTGATTTGATACCTTTTATAGAGAAAAGATATAATCCTAAATTTAAAGATAAATTATTTAATTTAATAGAAGATATAAGAGAAGTTAACGAAGAGTTAAAAATAGAAAATGATAAAATTATAAAAGACAATAAAATTTTAATAGAAGACCTTATAAAATATTCTAAAATTATACAAAAAAAAATAATAAATAATTACTTAAACATAAATAAATTAAAAAGCGATAGATATAAAATCAGTAGTGTGATAGAATTATTACAAAAGGGTGGAACAAAAAAAATATCTATAGATAAAGATAATTTTTTAGTAAAAAATTATGAATATATTTTTATTGAAAAAAAAAAATCTTCAGAGAGAAATAATTCTAAAAATGAATGTTTAAAATGTGAATTGAAAATTCCAGGAAGTTTAATTTTTGGAAATTATCAAGTAAAAGCAACTTTAGAGGATTTACCAATAGAAGGAAAAAATAGTTTTAATACAAACTTAAAATTGGGAGATAAACTAGTGATAAGAACTAGAGAAGCTGGGGATAGAATTATTCCTACTGGTCTTAACATGGGAAAAAAAGTGAAAGATATTTTAATAAATAGTAAAATCCCAATTGAAATAAGGAAATTTATACCTATTTTTCTTCATAACGAAGATATTGTTTGGATAGGTGGAGTAAGGGGCAGTGATAATTTTAAATATTTAGATAAAGAAAAAAATAAAAAGATAATAGTATTATCCATAGGGAGGAATAAGGTTGCAAAAAAAAATAATATTAATTGAAGAAGAAGAAAAAAAGAAGCTTGAAAAGAAAGAAAATAAGAAAGAAAATAAAAAAGAGGATTCCAAAGAAAAATTAAAATCAATATTTAACAATGGTAAGAAGCCTGAAAAAAGAAAAGGAAAATTTAATTTAAAAGGATTAATAATGTTATTATTCATTATTACATTGTTTATGAGCTTACCTTCATTTATGAGTAATAAAAAAGAAAATAACACAAAAGATGTTGCTTATTCTGAATTTTTAAATTTAGTAAAAAATAAAAGTATTATAAAACTAGAAGAAAAAGAAGGATATTTATATGGTTATACAACTATTATAGCAGATAAAGAAGATATTTATAAAGCTAGAATGATAACTGATAGATTAGGAGGAGACACGTCTCTTGTTGGATTGGTAGAGAGTAATAATGTTTCAATAAAATCTATTCCTCCAACCGAGCTTCCATTTTTAATAAATCTTTTAGTTTCATGGTTTCCTATGCTACTTCTTATTGGAGTATGGATATTTATGCTAACTAGAATGAATAAAGGGGGCGGAAGTGGTTCTAGTATATTTAATGTGGGAAAATCTAAAGTAAAAGAAACTGGTGATGATTTAGTAAAAGTTACATTTGATGATGTTGCTGGAATAGACGAAGCTAAGTTGGAATTAGAAGAAGTTGTTCAATTTTTAAAAGAGTCAGACAAATTTAAAAAAATAGGTGCTAAAATACCTAAAGGAGTTTTACTTTTAGGAAGTCCAGGTACAGGAAAAACTCTTTTAGCTAAAGCTGTTGCAGGAGAAGCAGGAGTTCCATTTTTAAGTATGTCAGGTTCTGAATTTGTAGAGATGTTTGTAGGAGTAGGAGCCTCTAGAGTTAGAGATTTATTTGCAAAGGCAAGAAAAGTTGCCCCTTGTATAATTTTTATAGATGAGATAGATGCTGTAGGAAGAAAAAGAGGAAGCGGTCAAGGTGGAGGAAATGATGAGAGAGAACAAACTCTTAATCAACTTCTAGTTGAGATGGACGGATTTGGAAATGATGAAACTATTATAATTTTAGCTGCAACGAATAGACCAGAAGTACTAGATAGAGCCCTTATGAGACCAGGTCGATTTGATAGACAAGTAGTTGTAGATGCTCCTGATATAAAAGGTAGAGAAGCTATTTTAAGAGTGCATATGAGAAATAAGAAATTAGCAGAAGATGTGGATTTAGATGTTGTTGCTAGAAAAACTCCTGGATTTGTAGGAGCGGATTTAGCAAATTTACTAAATGAAGCAGCGATATTAGCAGCTAGAGATAGCAGAGATACTATAAATATGTCTGATTTAGAAGAAGCCTCAGAAAAAGTAATGATAGGACCTGAAAGAAAATCAAGAGTTACTATTGTAAAAGAAAGAGAGATAGTGGCTTATCACGAAGTAGGACACGCTCTAACTCAAATTATGATAGAGCACACTGACCCAGTTCATAAAGTTACTATAATACCAAGGGGAAGTGCTGCTCTTGGATATACTATGAGCTTACCTACTGAGGATAAGTATTTAAAATCAAAAAAAGAATATATATCAGAAATAAAAGTATTGTTAGCTGGAAGAGCAGCAGAGCAAGTTATATTTAACGATATAACAACAGGAGCAGGAAATGATATTCAAAGAGCAACTGCTATTGCTCATGCAATGGTTACAAAATTTGGTATGAATGAAAAGTTTGGACCTATACTTTTAGATAGTACAAGTGAAGGGGATATGTTTGCTCAAAAGCACTATAGCGAAATAACAGGAAAAGAAATTGATGATGAAATAAGAAAAATAATCACTGATGCTTATTCTTCTGTTATAACTTTACTAACTGAAAATCATGATAAATTAATTTATATAACAAAAACTCTTCTAGAAAGAGAAACAATAACAGGGGAAGAACTAAAACTTCTTAATCAGGGCGAAACATTACCAGAATTAATGCCAAAACAACCTAAAGAAAATAAAAAAACTGAAGAAAAAGATTTGGAAAAAGAAGAAAATGAAAAAGAAGTGATAGAAGAAAAAACTGAAGATATAACAAGTGAAAAGAAAGAAGAAATTGGAACATCACTAGAAGAATTAGACGAAGAGTTAAAGGCTGAGTCGACAGAAATTATGGCTGAAAATGAAATAAAAGAAGAAGAGAACAGTTTTAAAAAATAAAAAATTGATTTTATTTATAAAATATGATAAAATAAGATAATAATTTAAGCTAGGATTTAGGGTTAGCCTCCTAATTACTTGGCTTAAATAATAAATTTAGGAGGTAATAAGGCTATGAGATCAAAAGCAGAATTAGTAAAATTATTTGGAAAAAATGAACAAGATACAGGTTCAACAGAGGTTCAAATTGCATTGTTAACAGAAACAATCAATCACCTAACACAGCATTTAAGAATACACAAAAAAGATTTTCACTCAAGATTAGGATTACTTAAAATGGTAGGACAAAGAAAGAGACTTCTTAACTACTTAACTAAGAAAGACCTTGATGGGTATAGAGCATTAATAGTTAAATTAGGTATCAGAAAATAATTAAAAATATTGAAAAGCTAATCTTATAAGATTAGCTTTTTTTTATTATATTTATATTTTAAAGTGATAAAGAAATATAGTATATATAAAGAATATGTTCTTTATTAATAACAGAATAATTGACAGATAAAGATATTTATTGTATTATAAATGTAATATAAAAATAAAAAAAAAGGACACTAAATAGTGTTAATGGAGGAAGGCATGCACAAATACATATTAAGGAGAGTACTATTACTTATTCCTGTATTATTAGGAGTTTCATTTTTAGTATTCACAATTCTATCTTTGACGCCAGGAGATCCAGCACAACTTATACTAGGAGAGAATGCTCCTAAAGATGCAATATTACAACTTAGAGAAGAAATGGGTCTAAATAAACATTTTTTAATTCAGTATGTGAATTTTATAAAAAGAGCATTAGTTGGTGATTTTGGAAGATCTTATACCACTGGACGGGAAGTTTTTGGAGAAATATTCTCACGTTTTCCTAATACTCTTTTATTAGCTTCATTAGGAGTGCTTATTTCTGTAGCAATAGGAATTCCAATAGGAATAATTTCCGCTACAAAACAATATACATTTGTAGATAATTTTAGTATGATATTTGCTCTATTAGGAGTAGCTATGCCAAATTTCTGGTTAGGATTAATGTTGATTTTAACTTTTGCAGTAAAATTAGGAGTATTACCTTCAGGAGGATTTGAAGGTATAAAGAGTGTAATTCTTCCTGCGTTGACATTAGGAACAGGGGCAGCAGCCATAGTGACCCGTATGACTCGTTCATCTATGCTAGAAGTTATACGCCAAGATTATATAAGAACTGCGAGAGCTAAAGGAGTAGCAGAAAAAAAAGTAATTTACAAGCACGCTCTAAAAAATGCACTTATTCCGGTAATAACTGTAATCGGTCTTCAATTCGGAGGACTACTTGGTGGTGCTGTACTCACAGAATCTGTTTATTCATGGCCAGGAGTGGGAAGAATGATGGTAGATGCAATAAGACAAAAAGATACTCCTACAGTTTTAGCAGCAGTAGTTTTTTTAGCAGTAGTTTTTAGCATTGTAAATTTACTAGTGGATATTTTATATGCTTATGTAGATCCAAGAATAAAATCACAATACAAATAGGAGGAAACAATGCCAACTAATATAAATGTAAATACAGAAGTTGCTGGAAAAAAAAGAAGTCAATGGGCTGAAGTTTGGAGAAGCTTAAAAAAAAATAAAATGGCAATGACGGGATTAATTATAATTTTATTGATGATTATAGTTGCAATTTTTGCCAATCAAATAGCAGATTATGAAACTGTTGTGATAAAACAAAATTTATCTTCAAGACTGCAATCACCTTCATTAAATCATTTACTAGGAACAGATGAGTTTGGAAGAGATATTTTTGCAAGGTTAATTCACGGGGCTAGAGTTTCATTGCAAGTAGGAGTTTTAGCTGTGGGAGTTTCTATAATAGTAGGAGGCTCATTAGGAGCTGTAGCAGGATTTTATGGAGGAAAACTAGATAATATTATCATGAGAATAATGGATATTTTTTTAGCTGTACCAAGTATTTTATTAGCTATAGCAATAGTCTCAGCACTGGGACCAAATCTTGTTAACCTGATGATATCCATAAGTATATCATCAGTGCCTAGTTATGCTAGAATAGTAAGAGCTTCAGTTCTTTCGATTAAAGATCAAGAATTTGTGGAAGCAGCAAAGGCTATAGGAGCTAGTGATACTAGAATTATCTTTAGACATATAATTCCTAATTCATTGGCACCAGTAATAGTTCAAGGAACATTAGGTGTAGCAGGAGCGATACTCTCAACTGCAGGGCTTAGTTTCATAGGATTAGGAATTCAACCTCCAGCACCCGAATGGGGTTCTATGTTATCAGGAGGGAGACAATATCTAAGATATGCGTGGTGGGTCACGACATTCCCAGGAATAGCAATAGTTATAACAATTCTTTCTCTTAATCTATTAGGTGATGGATTAAGAGATGCATTAGATCCTAGATTGAAAAATTAATAATAGAAATTTAAAATAAAATATGAGGTGATAAAACTAATGAGCTCTAAACTTTTAGAAATAAAAAATTTAACTATAAAATATATAACTGAAGATGAAACAGTTGATGCTGTTAATGGAATTAATATAGAATTAGAGGAAGGAGAAACTTTAGGTTTAGTTGGAGAAACTGGGGCTGGGAAAACAACTACAGCTCTTGGAATAATGAAACTCATACCAAATCCTCCAGGAAAAATAATAGATGGAGAAATTTATTTTGAAGGAAAAGATCTTTTAAAATCTTCAGAAGAGGAGCTAAGAGAGATAAGAGGAAGTAAAATATCTATGATATTTCAAGATCCAATGACATCTCTTAATCCTGTTATGACAGTTGGACGGCAAATAGCAGAAGTTATTGAAATACATGAGAAAAAAAATAAAGTAGAAGCTATGATTAAAGCTGGAGAAATGCTAGAATTAGTAGGTATTCCTGCAGCAAGATTAAATGATTTTCCACACCAATTTTCAGGTGGAATGAAACAAAGAGTTGTAATTGCTATATCTCTTTCATGTAATCCTAAATTACTAATTGCAGATGAACCGACAACAGCTTTAGACGTGACTATTCAAGCTCAAGTTTTAGATATGATGAATAATTTAAAAAACAAATTTAAAACATCTATGATTTTGATTACTCATGATTTAGGGGTAGTAGCTCAAGTTTGTGAGAAAGTGGCAATAATGTATGCTGGTGAAATTATAGAAAGTGGTACTCTAGAAGATATATTTAATAATCCTAAGCATCCTTATACTCATGGATTATTTGGCTCTATCCCTAATTTAGATATAGAGTGTGAGAGACTAAATCCTATAAAGGGACTTATGCCAGACCCAACTAATTTACCTAAAGGGTGCAAATTCCATCCAAGATGTCCAAGTGCAAATGAAATGTGCTCTACATCAATACCAAAAACATCAGTTATATCTGATAAACATAAAGTAAAATGCTTGGTCTATGAAAAATTAGAAAATGGTCCAATAATTACAGTGGGATAAGGAGGGAGAAATGTCAGAAGTTATATTAGAAGTTAAAAATTTAAAAAAATTATTTAATGTCCCTAAGGGACTACTACATGCTGTAGATGGAGTAAATTTTTCAATAGAAAAAGGAAAAACTTTAGGTGTAGTAGGTGAGTCAGGATGCGGGAAATCCACAACTGGTAGAGTTATTTTAAGACTTTTAGAAGCAACGGATGGAGAGATAATTTTTCAAGGTAAAAATATAAGAGAATATTCAAGAAATCAAATGAATCAGTTGAGACAAGAGATGCAAATAATATTTCAAGACCCTTTTGCTTCGTTAAATCCTAGAATGACAGTGAGTGAGATAATAGCAGAACCTTTAGTAATCCATAAAAAATGTTCAACAAAACAAGAGCTAACTGATAGAGTTAGGGAACTTATGGATACAGTTGGGTTAAGTCAAAGACTTTTAAATACTTATCCTCATGAATTAGATGGTGGAAGAAGGCAAAGAATAGGAATTGCAAGAGCATTAGCTTTAAATCCAAAATTTATAGTTTGTGATGAACCTGTATCAGCTCTTGATGTTTCTATCCAAGCTCAAGTTTTAAATTTAATGCAAGATTTACAAAAAAAAATGGGATTAACTTATTTATTTATAACACATGATTTATCAGTAGTAAAACATTTTTCAGATGACATTGCTGTTATGTATTTAGGACAGTTAGTAGAAAAAGCTCCTTCTCATAAATTATTTAAAAATCCTACACATCCCTATACAAAAGCACTTTTATCAGCGATACCAGTGCCCAGTTTAAAACATAAGATGCAAAGAGTAATGTTAACAGGAGAAATAACATCTCCTGTTAATCCTGAACCAGGTTGTAGATTTGCTAAAAGATGTCCATATGTTGCACCTAAATGTTCTGAACCTCAAGAATTAAAAGTACAAGATGAAAATCACTTTTATGCATGTCATAGAGCTTTAGAGCTATAAGTGTAAAAAAGAGAATTAATGACTAAATTAAATTTAGTTGTTAATTCTCTTTATAAATTAGTAAAACATTCAAGGAGGAATAGCATGGAATTTAATGAAAAAATGTATAGTACAACTCTAAAATTGATTTTACTAAAATCAATTTCTGAAATATTTCCAGAAGAAGAAGTTCAAATTCAACATACACTAAGCAAAGGTTTGTATGGAGAACTAAAAAATAAAAATAAAATATCACGAGATGAAATAATTCTTATAAAAAAAAGAATGGATGAAGTTATAAAAAGCAATTTATCTATTAATTTAGTCACTGCTGATATAGAGGATATAAGGAAAAGATTAAAAACTATAAAAAGGAAAGATATAGTAAGAGCAGTTAATACAGCAGGGTGGTTACCAATAAAAGAATATGAATTAGATGGTTATCATGATTTTTTTTATGAAAAAACTTATTCAAGTACAGGGAATATTTATTTATACGATTTAGTCTCTTATTCTGATGGTTTTATATTAAGGTTTCCATTATCTAAAAATTCTAAAGAATTACCACTATATATAGAAACTCCAAAACTATCCTTAACTCAACGAGAATGTGGAATTTGGGATGAGATGATGGATGTTTCATATATAGGAAGTTTAAATGAAAAAACTATGAGTGGAACAGTGGAAGAGTTAATAAGAATAAGTGAAACTTTACATGAAGTAAAACTTGTTAAACTAACAAATAAAATAATTACAAATAAAAAAATAAAGTTAGTTACAATTGCAGGGCCATCATCTTCTGGAAAAACAACTTTTAGCAAAAGATTAATGCTTTATTTAAAAGCTAATAGAGTATTTCCAATCCTTATTTCTCTGGATAGCTATTATGTCGGTCGAGAAAATGTTCCATTAGATGAGTATGGAAAAAAAGATTTTGAAAGTATAACTGCGTTAGATTTAGAATTATTAAATAACAATATAAAAGATTTAATAGAAGGAAAAAAAGTAGAGATACCAGAATATGACTTTGTTACTGGAAAAAGAAAAGAACATGGAACTTGGATGGCAATTCCTGAAAATGGAATATTAATAATCGAAGGGATACATGGACTTAATGAAGAACTTACAAGGGATATACCAAGAAATGAAAAATTTAAAATTTATATAAGTTGTTTAACTCAATTAAATATAGATATGCATAATAGAATACCTACAAATGAAGTAAGAAAAATTAGAAGAATTGTAAGAGATAGTCTCTCAAGAGGAACAAAAGTTGAAGAAACACTCGCTATGTGGGATTCTGTTAGGAGAGGAGAAGAAAAGTATATTTTTAAATTTCAAGAAGAAGCTGATGTTATGTTTGATTCAAACTTGGTATATGAACTAGGGGTATTAAAAAAACATGCTATGAAAGAACTTATAAAAATAAAGATAGACAGTGAATATTATGAGGAAGCAAAAAGATTATTAAGATTTTTATATTGTTTTGTAGATATAGACGATAAACATGTTCCTGATATGTCACTATTAAAAGAATTTATAGGGGGAAGTTATTTTTATAGCTATTAATGAAATAAATATTATATTACAGTAAAGAAAAAATACTAGACGAAAAGAGTAATATGTGGTAAAGTAATCCTTGTGTAAAAGCATAATAATGTCTAAAAAAAATTATGATATAAAACGGAGGATTAAATGAACGACGGGAACAGATATGTAAGAATAGTAGTAGCTGACTTATCAGGTTTAGGTCTATTTGGGTTAGCTATGATAACTTTAATAGCATCAGCTTATAAGTTAGGATTTTTATCAGGGGTGTCTTTACTAGTACCTTGGGCAATAGTATTAGGATGTATAGCTCAGTTTATGGCTTGTATAAATGATGTGAAACATAATAATATATTTGGAGCTACTGCTTTTGGTGGATACGGATTATTTTGGTTAGCAATAGCTTTTAGCTGGATGATAGACCTTGGAGTTTTTGGACCTGCAATGAAAGCAGCATCAGATCCTAAAGTTTATGCTTTTGGTTATTTAGGTTATTTAATTTTTACTATTGTTATGACAATTGGCGCAATTAAAACTAATAAAATGTTATTTATAATTTTTGTATTAATAGATTTATTATTTATAGGATTGACTCTTTCAACTTTTGGAATAATGAAACATGAAACACATCTGTTAGCCGCTTATTCTGAACTTTCAATTTCAATAGTAGGATTTTATGGTTTTGCTGGAAATATTTTGAATAAACATTTAGGAGTAGAATTATTTCCTCTTGGAAAACCATTTTGGGTTCTTAAAAAATAAATGTTTAGTAATATTATAATTTAATAAAAAGATATTTAAGCGGTTTTTATTCTGTATTTTACAGGACTTAAACCGTTTAATTTTTTTGTATTCTTTTTATATTTTAAAAATCTATATAATTTTTTATTAATTCTATAGTAATATAAGTATCTAAAACTTTATTCAAATAAATAGATTCACTTTTTAAATGGCTAAAAAATGATTCAATAGGCGTATTATTTCAACAATTATCTCTTTTAGACATTGAAGATAAATCTTTTTCTATTCTATCAAAAGCTTCTTTTAAATCATTCAATGATTTAGAGCAAGATATTCTAATTGCATTATCATCTCCAAATATTTTTCCAGGAATTACCTTAATACCTAAATTTTCAAAAAGATAATTAGAATATTCAACAGACTTTAAACCAGTTTTACTAATGTTAACAAAAAGATAAATTCCTCCTTGAGGATGAAAAGTTTTAAAAAAATCGATTTTATTGACTCTTTCTAAGCAGTATTCAATCCTTGATTTATACAAAGGAGCAAGAGTCTCCTTTGTATGTTTTACATTTTTTAAAGCATAGATTGCAGCTCTTTGGGAAATAGAACAAGCACTATATATAATAAGTTCATTTAATTTTCTGTTACTATTAGTAATAGCTTCAGGAGCAATATTATATCCTATTCTCCAACCTGTCATAGCAAAGTTTTTAGAAAAGCTACAAATAGAAATAGTCCTTTCACTCATATCTTCTAAAGTATATATTGGTATAAAAGTTTTAGAGAAATCATAAAAATCATAAATATCATCTGCATAGACAAGTAAATCATATTTTTTACTTATTTCACAAATTATTTTTAAACTCTCTATTGTATAGCATACTCCCGTAGGATTACAGGGTGTGTTTACTATAATTCCTTTAGTACGCTTTGTTATAACTTTTTCTAAATCATTTTTTATTATTTGATAGTTATTTTCAATAAATGTATTAACAATTATAGGAACTCCCATAGCCTCTTTTATTTGCTCTTCATAAACTGGAAAAAAAGGAGCTAAAATAATGACTTCATCTAAAGGATTTAAAGTAGTACGCAGAGCTAAGTACATTCCATGGCAACCTCCAGATGTAACCATAATTTGGTTCAAGTTTAAATTATAATTAATGAACTCATTTTTATGATATTTAAGAATCTCTTGACGAAGTTCAAAATCACCAAGAGTTTCCTTATAATGAGTATGTCCTTTTAAAGCATCTTCAAAAGCAGAGTGTATTATATTTTTATCAGTATGAACGTCTAAATCTCCAATACTCAAATCAATAAATCTATTCTTATTATGAATAAATTTAGGAATAATTTCTATATTCTCCTGAAATCTTTTCGCTAAAAATTTATTTCCATTCATTTATCCTCCTCTATGCCTTCTTCAAAAATTTTGATAAAAATATCTTTGTTAAAAATAAAAGGAATTTCACTTTTAGTGCTTAATTGAATAATTTTATTTAAAACTTCTTTTCTTTTTTCCATATATTCATCTTTTCCCACTATCTCTTTAAGAAGAATTGGAAATTTTACTTTTTTATAAAATTCTAAAAGTTCATTAAATTCTTCTAATTTGTTTTCAAGTTTTAATTGAACCAAAATTCCAAAGGCTACCACTTCTCCATGTAAGAATTTTTTATTCACTCCCTTTATTTTAGTTAGAGCATCAAAAATATCATGGGCGAGAGCACCATTATATTTAAAATCAATAAGATTTGAAATTATACCAGTAGTTACTAAGATAACTCCTATGACCTCAGTAAATTCTTTATCTATAACTGAAGTTATAAGTGCTTTATTTCCAAAATTAAGCATTGATTCTTTGCAGAGAACACTAAGTTTACTTCCCATCAATGTAAGGAAATTTAATTTTTTTTCTTTTGTCTTTAATCTCATTTCATAATATTTAGCTAAAGTATCTCCTATTCCAGCTAATAGATATTTTTTAGGAGCTGAAATTAGAGTATTTAAATTTATGAATGTTTTGTGAGGAGGATTTTTTAAATTGTATATCTCTTCAAAATTATGATTTTCTTTATATACAACAGAAATATTTGAAATACAAGCACAAGTCGAAGCTATTGTTGGAATTGTAAAAAGAGGAATATTTAATTTATCCATAATAATTTTTGAAAGATCAATGGATTTTCCGCCGCCAATACCAATGATTAAATCATAAGATGTCATTTCACAAGTTTTTAAAATGGAATTAATATTAAAATAAGAACATTCATTTTCATAATTAATTAATTGAAATTGTTTTTTTTCTAAAATTTTAAATAAGTCATTTTTAATATAAAATAGAGATTCTATACCATGAATAACAAGAATATTGTTATAATTTTTAATTTCTCTTATCAAATCACTCCAAATACTATTTTCCATAAAAACTTCTGTTAAAATAAACTTTTTCATAAAACCTCCTATAATTTTTTTATAGATTATAGTATAATTTTATTTTATTGTAAACAAATATTTATAAAAAAAATATTGACAAATTGAAAGATATAATATAGAATTACTCTAAATTATATCAAAATTAAATTTATATATGTTAAAAACTCTTAAAAAACTTGATAATATATAATTAATTAAGTTAAAGAAAATTTGTGATATTTTAAATTTTAGATATATATTTAATATTGATATTTTCAATTTTATTTATTTTTTAAGAAAAGTAGGGAAATTTTTTATAAAATCCTAAATATATTTGAGGAGGTCTTTATGAATAATTTATTTAAAAAAATTTTTTTTGTAGCAATAGCTTTAATTTTATTTGGTTGTGAAAAAAAAGAGGATAAATTGCATAGGGATAAAGTTTTTATAGTAGGAACAAATGCTGAATATCCTCCTTTTGAATATTTAGAAAATGAAAAAATTAAGGGCTTAGATCCTGATATTATTGAAGAAGTTTTTAAAAAATTGGGATATCAGTACAAATGGGTGAATATGGAATTTGGAGGTTTAATTTCAGCGTTACAAACGGGAAAAATCGACTTAATAATTGCAGGAATGAGTATTACAGAAGAAAGAATGAAAACTGTAGATTTTACAGCACCCTATTTAGTGTCTAATACAGCTTTTCTTACAAATAAAAATAATCCTATTATGGGAATGGATGATTTAGCAAATAAAAAATTCGGTGTGGCATTAGGAACAACTCAAGAGCAAAAAGCTAAAAATATTAAAGAGGCTACGGTAATCTCATATCCAAGTAATACGTCAGCATTATTAGCATTAAAAACCTTACAGGTTGATGGAGTTCTTTTTGACGAAAGTGTTGCTACAGGATATATTAATAATAATTCAGAATTAAAAATAGTTGGAATTTCAGAAGGAGTAGAAAAAGCTATTGCTCTTAGAAAAAATGATGAAAGTTATGATGAAATTAATAATGCTTTAATGGAAGTGATTAAAGAGGGAACTATAAAAAAATTAAAAGAAAAATATGATTTAAATTAAAACATATTATTTTAAGTCCATATAAATATTAGAATTAATAAGAATATTAGCAATTTCAAGAAAATTACTTTGTGACAAAAAAATATAAAAGTGGGGAATCTTTTACGGTAACTACTCAACCATTGAAAACCAATGATAGATATAGTTTATTTAAGTATAGTAAAGATAATTTTATCGTTTATGTCATCAATAACTGTAGTTTTGAATTTTTTTAACATAAT
>JBOFUX010000027.1:0-1912 GCA_051652785.1 Fusobacteriaceae bacterium
ATCTTCCTATTCTTACTCTGTTATCTTTATATTTAAATTTTAAACTTGGCATAAAACCTCTATTAAAACTTGAATGATCATTTAAATAAAATCTAGTAGTTTTTTCAGCGTCAGCTTTAATTTTATCAACACGGTGATAGCCAAAATCAACTCCTACAAAATCATAAAAATATGGACTTTCATAATCTAAATGAGTACCTTGAACCCAAGCATCTATAAATGGAGTTGAACTAGAAGATCTTTTCGCATTTCTAAATTCATTTCTTAATCTCACACTTAAATTTCCTAAAGAATCGTCTTTTTCCATTTCTTCATCACTACCACTAAATATTTTATCAAGTATAAAATTATTTCCATTATACAAATAATCAGAACCATAACTGTTACAAACTAAAAATGACATTAAAACACCCATAATTATTTTCTTATTTTTCATACTTCCCCCTTTTGTAATAAAAGTATTAAATTAACCTAAGATCATAGTAATTACTAATATTTATTTAAAATTTTCATTTTTATTTCCTCCCTTATTGTTTTTCTTAATTAAAAAATCTGCTGATTAAAATGTATGTACACTAGTATACTTAACTTTTTTTATATGATAACACATCATACTGTGATTTTCAAGTTTTTTTATTTTTTTATATTCTGATTAAGTGTAAATTGTTCTTTTTAAGTCTTTTTTGTTGTTTTTAGATATGTTAAAACTCGTTTTATATTTAATATGTATTCTTGTTGTAATATTTTTGATTCCACTCAAAAAAAATAGTTAAAATTACCCCTAAAAATTATAACTAATTTTTAGGGGTAATTTACCATAATATTTTTTTGAGTTTTTTAATATAATATTTAAAATTTATTTTTATAAAAATAAGGATTTACATCAAATTTATACTGGGCTATAAGTTTAATATCATAATAATCTAAAGACTTAGAACCTCCACTTTTTGGACTTCTTTCCTCTTTTGCCTTATTTATTAGAGCAGTCACACTTAACCCATCTAGTGTTGTTCCTTTAAAGTTATAATTAGCTAATAAGTTGAATCCTATCCCTTCTACCTTTGTCATTTTTGTATTATCTTCATATCCATCAGTTAATGTAACGTATCCTCCTCCAGCAAAGTTATTTGTAAAACTATATACACTTCCAAATTGATAAGAATACATATCAGCATGATTTCTATCTATCGATTGATCGCCTGTATAAACCATATCAGTATCAATTCCTGAATTTGGTGGAATTTTTCCACTGACATATCCAATAGCTATCCAATTATTGAACTTTCCTTCTATATAGCTCAAAGAACCTGTAAGAATATGAAGATTTTCAGCATCATGTCCTTTTAATAAATGAGCCATTTTTTTAGTTTCCCCTTCTAATCTTGTGTAGTACCCCAATAAATTCACTATATATAAACCACTAGTGTTTGGACTTTTTATTTTTTTAACTATATTACCGGCAACCTCTTTTCTAACTTCATCTTGAAAACCTACTCCTAATTTATATGTCCAACTATCTCTATCATAAATTGTAGCTAAAGCATAATGTGGTTCTTTATCTATTAGCTCTAACGTCATAGGAGTCATAACTCCTGCTTTATCCCATTTTTCAACACTAAAAGAGTTGGAATTTTTAGTAGTTACCATAGAATAAATATTCCAATCCTCGGCTAATTTCCCAGAGTAAAATATCCCTTCTTTCATATTAGGTAAAGTTCTTATAGAACCACTACTTATCATTGGAATTTCATAATCCCATCCTCCATAAACAGTATCTACACTAAATCTTCCTATTCTTACTCTGTTATCTTTATATTTAAATTTTAAACTTGGCATAAAACCTCTATTAAAACTTGAATGATCATTTAAATAAAATCTAGTAGTTTTTTCAGCGTCAGCTTTAATTTTATCA
>JBOFUX010000028.1:0-13048 GCA_051652785.1 Fusobacteriaceae bacterium
TGCGACATATGTATTACCGCGGCTGCTGGCACATATTTAGCCGTCGCTTCTTCTGTGGGTACCGTCACTGACTTCTTCCCCACTGAAAGCACTTTACAATCCTAAGACCTTCGTCGTGCACACAGAATTGCTGGATCAGACTTTTGGTCCATTGTCCAATATTCCCCACTGCTGCCTCCCGTAGGAGTAAGGGCCGTGTCTCAGTCCCCTTGTGGCCGATCACCCTCTCAGGCCGGCTACCCATCGTCGCCTTGGTGAGCCGTTACCTCACCAACTAGCTAATGGGACGCAAAGTCCTCCTCTAGCGCATATAGCTTTCATAAATTAATCATGCGATTAATACATAATATCCGGTATTAGCAGTCGTTTCCAACTGTTATCCCAGACTAAAGGGCAGATTCTTTACGCGTTACTCACCCGTCCGCCACCATCATTAAAACCGAAGTTAAAAATCAAGTAGACTTGCATGTGTTAAGCATTCTGTCAGCGTTCATCCTGAGCCAGGATCAAACTCTTCATTCAATCTTTATTTGCTCAGCTTTTTAAATTACTGATTATTTACACCTTATTTATACTGGGTTCGTTACCCAGTCGTAAGTTTTTAGAAACTTACTGAGTTTTGACATTGTTCTTTTTCAAGAACTTTTTTTCTTCTCTATTCTGTTGTTAATGTCCTTTTGTTTGCCCTACAACCTTTTCGTTGTGGACAAGATAAATAATATCACAATTATTACTTTTGGTCAATACTTTTTTTGTTTTTTTACAATTTTTTTAAAAAATAATATTTGAAACAAATATATATAATTAAAATAAGGCACCAAATAAGCCGGGTTCTGTGTTAACTAATCATTTTTCTAAAATTATAATCACTTATAACTTTTAGCAACTTACCCTGAAAGTTGGACGAGCAGCCCTTAACCTTTCCTATTTTGTCTTGCTCCAAAGGGGGTTTACCAAGCTATTTTAGTTTCCTAAAACACTGGTGGTCTCTTACACCACCTTTTCACCCTTACCCGAAGGCGGTCTATTTTCTGTGGCACTTTCCTTAAAGTTTCCTTTAGCAGCCATTAACTGCCCTCTTTGCTCTACGGAGCCCGGACTTTCCTCTCCTTAATATTTATTAAGCAGCGATTAGACCTGATACCTTATTTAATTATTTTTAAATCTTTTTTTCTCTCTTTTTTTTAGAGATTGCTCTTATTCTACCTATAATATTTAAAAAAGTCAAGATAACAACAATCCATTTTATTATTTTCCATTTATTTTCTGAAAAATCAAAGCCTGAATTTTCTTTTTCACTATCATTTTGTAAGATACTTTCTACACCTATAATAAACTCTTCTACGTATCTATCTATTTCCCCATTTTTTAAAAATCCCACTATATTATCAACAAGTAAATTAACTTCCTCTTCATGTTCCTCTATTTTTATATCTCTTGTAAAACTCTGTTCAACGCTAATACTTCCTAGATTATTTTTTTTTATACTTATAATAAGAGCTTTTTCTGGATTTTCTATGGAAAAATCTTCTCCAAATGCATTTGTAATCAAATAAACTCTTATTTCATTTTTATCTTCAAATTCTTTTATCTTTGAATTAAGATATTCTATTTTTTCTTTGGAAAAAATTTTAATTTCATCTCTAATTTCTGCAAAAGATTGAATTGATAAATAACACATAATTATGATTATGAATTTTCTCATCTTTACTTACTCCTAATATTAATTTTTTTATAATATTTTTATAATTGATTCTTTTTCAAAAGTTTTTATCTCTACCTTTGGATATTTTTCTTTTAATTCTTTTTCTATTAAGTGTAAAAATAATTTTTCACTTTCGTAATGCCCTATATCTAAAAAAGAAATTCCATTTTCCATTCCTTCTAGTGCATCATGATATTTTACATCTCCAGTTATTAGCAAGTCCGAACCATAAAATTTAGATTTTTTCCAAAAATTTGCTCCTGCACCATTAACCAACGACACTTTTTTTATCTTTTTATCTAAATCTTTAGAATAACAAAGAATATTTTTTATATTCAATTTTTTTTTTATCTCTTTTACATACTCATTCAAACTCACTTCATTTTCAAGTTTGAAATATCTCCCTATACCTGCCTCTTTTTCCAAGTGATTCGGATCTAATATTTTAGAATCAAAAATCCCTATTTTTTCTAAAATGTAATCATTTAGTCCATTTTTTCCTGAATCAATATTTGTATGTAAAGTATATAAATTAATTTTATTTACAATTATATCCATTATTTTTTTCCCAAGAACTGTGTTAAAATTAATTTTTTTTATTGATGAAAATATCATTGGATGATGAGTTATCAATAAATCTGCATTATTTTCTATGGCAAATTTTATTGTTTCTATATCTGCATCTAGGCCTATAACTATTTTTTTTATAACACTTTCTTCATTACCTATTATTAACCCTACATTATCCCAATCTTCAGCTAATTTTTTAGGAAATTTTTTCTCAAAATTTATAATTATTTCTTTCAAATTAATCATATTGCTATCATCTCTCCTCCAAATCTTGAAAGTTTATTTATTGCTATTTGAAATAATTTTTCTCCTGTACCTTTTTCCAATTTTAAGCTTTCTTCTAACTCATATATGGATAAGCTTTTTTTACTATCTAAACCATAGTATCCTATAAGTATTTCTATCTCTTTCTCATTTAAGCTGTTTTTTAGTGATAAATATGTGATATTTTTTATTTCTACAATTCTTTTTTCAAATCCTTCCACAAGGTCCAATGAATCTATGTACTCTTTCTTTTTTTCTTCAAAATACACTATAAACTCTGTTCTTATCTCTTCCATTTTTCTATAAATAAATAAGACCATAGCTCTTACTATATATAATTTTGCATAAGTATCAAAATCTTTATACCCACTATTTTTATATTTTTCCACTGCTTTTATTAATGCAATAGTACCTTCTTGTATCAAGTCCATATAGTCTATGCCATCTTTTAGTTGATACATTCCCATTCTAATTGAAAGATATAACTTTTTTGTTATAATTTCATCTCTTTCTTCTATTCCTCCAATTTCAAATTTTTCTTTTTCCTCTTTTGGGGAAAGAATTGGTACAATTGAAACTTCTTCTAGGTATTCCAAGGTACTCGTTTCTATATTTTGAAACTCTTTATTATTAGAAAATAAATGATCTTTTAAATTTTCTTCCAATTGAATTATATTTTTTTCTAAAAACTCTTGAAATTCCTCATCTTCTTTTAATTCCTCTACAACCACTATTTCATATTCTCTTAATTTCATATTTTATCATTTCCTTATTATTTTAATTTTTTTCTGCAATTAATCTATCAAAAATAATTATATCATTTTTTTTTACAATACCAAAACAAAAGTGAGTTTTGTAAAACTCACTTTAATTATTTTTAAACTTTAAAATCCTCTAATTTTTTTCTACGACTAGGGTGTTTTAGTTTTCTCAATGCTTTTACCTCTATTTGTCTTATTCTTTCTCTTGTAACTTTAAATATTTTCCCAACTTCTTCCAAAGTTTTAGGAGAACCATCATCTAATCCGTATCTGTATCTCAATACCTTTCTTTCTCTTTCACTTAGTGTTTCTAATACTTCATTTAACTGCTCTCTTAGTAAAATTCTATTCGTTTGCTCATATGGATTAAGTGCCTTATTATCTTCCACAAAGTCCCCTAATTCACTATCTTCCTCGCTTCCTACAGCAGTTTGAAGTGATATGGGATCTTGATTCATCTCTTGTATTGCTTTTACTCTAGCTGTTTCCATCCCCAATCTTTCCGCTAATACCTCAGGCGTTGCATCTTTCCCTGTTTCTTGAAGATATATTCTAGCTTCTTTTTTTATTTTATTTATCGTTTCTATCATATGAACAGGTATTCTTATCGTTCTGCCTTGATCTGCTATCGCTCTTGTTATTGCTTGTCTTATCCACCAAGTTGCATAAGTTGAAAATTTATACCCTTTAGTATATTCAAATTTTTCTACAGCTTTCATGAGACCTATATTTCCTTCTTGAATCAAATCTAGAAGTTTCAATCCTCTATTCGTATGTTTTTTAGCTATACTTACAACTAGTCTCAAATTTGCTTCAACTAGTTGATCAATAGCGTATTGTTCTTTTTCATAGGCTGCTTTTGCATATTTAAGTTCATCTGCATGACTGAGTAAAGGTATTTGACCAATTTCTCTCAAATACATTTTTATAGGTTCGTCAACTTTCATTTCACCTGTTATATTAAATAAATCTTCGCTTACAAGTTCTTCATCTGGTATTTGTTCAACTTCATTAGGATTAAATTCTCCAAATCCATCAAAATTATTTCCTAATCTTTTTCTACTTTCATCATATAAGTCAGAGTTTTTTTTTGTTTTTACATATCCTTCTTCTTCTTCCTCATCTTCTTCTTCCTCATCTTCTTCTTCCTCTAACTCAATTTTTTTTGTTTTTTTAGATTCAACTTTTATTTTTTTGGTTTTTATATTCTCTTCTTCTTTGATTTCATTTTTCTTTTTCGATTTTTTCTCAACCTTACTTTTCTTTTGTATCTCTATCCCTTGCTCTATCATTCCATTTATTAAAAATTCAATATTTTCAAGATCAAACTCATCTTTAAGCTCTTCATTTATCTCTTCATATGTTATAACTTTTTTTTCCATAGCTTTTCTTAATAACAATAACACTTTTTCATTTTTTATAAAACGCTTCATTTTAAAATTCCTCCTTAAATATCAAAGAACCTATTTTCTAAAATTTTATTAAATCTACTACAAAGATGTAAAACTTCCTCTAGATTAGTCACTAATTTTAATTGTGCATCAATTCTTTTCAATTCCAAAGATATTTCAATATTAATTCTTTTTTTTTGAAATTCTAAGACGTCGTTTCTTAGCCAATCTGACATTATTGTTATGAAAAGTTTTTCTTGTTCCTCTTTTCCTGAGTATCTTGTGTATTTTATTAAAGAAAAATCTAAAAGTTTTTCTTGTTCATTTTCATTAAATTCCTCAGATTTGATTAAGGTACTAATAGTTATTATTTTTTCTTCAGTTTCTATTTTTTTTTCAAAATATAGCATTATTTTTTTTAAAAATTCACTTTTGAAATCCTTATTTTTAAAATATTTATAATAACTATTATTCATCAAAATTAGACTTGCTGTTAAATTCTCTACTTCGTATTCTTTATCTTCTTCATCTATTTTTTTTCTTATGTCTTCTTGTCTACTTTTTTCTTTTTTATTTGTTTTATTTTCCACAACTAGTGTTTCCCATAGAATTTCTTTAGAAACCCCTATATTCATAGCTAACTTGTCTATATATAAAGATTGCTCTATTTTATCCTCGACAGATAAAAAAAACTCTTTAAACCCTTTTATAAAATTTTGCTTAGCAAAAATATCATCTAGGTTATAATCTTTTGCATAAAATTTATATAAAAAATCAAAACTTTCTATGGAATTTTTAACTTGTTTTAAAAAAGATTCTTTTCCAAATTTCTTTATATATTCATCAGGATCTTTAGCACCCTCAACTTCTACTACCCTTATAGAAAATCCAAGCTTCTTTAATGTAAGAATAGCTTTTTCAGTAGCTTTTTGACCTGGTCCATCCATATCAAATGATAAAATTACATTATTTGTAAATCTTTTTAAAAGCTTTCCTTGCTCCTCGGTAAGAGCAGTTCCAAGGGGAGCTAAAGTTACATCAAATCCATGAATAGTAGACATTAGAACATCCATATATCCTTCCATCAAAATGGAATATTTTTTTTTTCTTATTATAGAATTTTTATCTCCTATTCCATATAATATATTCCCTTTTTTAAAAATTGGTGTATCTGGAGAATTTATATATTTGGGTATATTTTTATTGTCTTCTAAACTTCTAGCACCAAAAGCAATAACTTTATTTTCTAAAGAATAAATAGGAAATATTATTCTATTTCTGAAGTTATCATACACACCATTTTCATTCTCTTTAGATAGTCCTAAAGTTATAAGTTCTGATAATCCATATCCTTTTTCTAACAAATAATCTGTTAATGCACTTTTGGAATTTAGAGCATAGCCCAATTTAGATTTTTTTATGTTAGCAGGGGTAATTCCTCTTTTAGTTAAATACTCAAGAGATTCTCTTCCTGTATTCTCAAAAATTTTTCCCCCAAAAAAATCATTAGCTAACCTCATAATCTCATAATATTCTTTGTATTCCTCGGTTATTTCTTTAGTTGCATAATTTTCTCTGACAGGAATTTGATAAGTATCGGATAATTCTTTTACAGCTTGATTAAAAGATATTTTTTTATAATTTGAATAAAATTTTAAAGGACTTCCTCCAGCACCGCATACGAAACATTTACATATGTTTTTACTTGGACTCACCATAAAAGAGGGCGTCGTGTCAGAATGAAATGGGCATAATCCTTTGTAATTAGAACCTGCTCTTTTTAACTCTACATATTGACCTACAACTTCTTCAATTTTTAAACTTTGATTTAATTTTTCAACATCATCATCTTTATATTTCATAGTTCACCCAATAATTTTATTTTTAAAATCTTTTACTCTCTAGTATAATATATTTTTCACAAATAATCAAATTTTTTATTCCTTTTTTTTCTTATTTTTTCTTTTTTATTATAAAATGAAAAGTGAGTATTTCTTTTTTCAGAAAATACTCACTTCTTATAAATATTTTTAGTTGTTTTTTATTGTTCATAATTTATAAAATTAATTATCCTTATAAATTATTCTTATATAATTTTTATTTTTTAATTAATTCCTCAATTTCTTTATATGCTGCTGTAGTCACATATTCCTCTTTCACTTTTTCATAAATTATAGAATCACTTAATTTTGCTTCTACAAAAGGTTTTTCTGAAACTTTTTCAGCTATAAATATTTTATTTTCAGTTTCACTTATTATAATTTTATTCAAATCACTAGCAAACAAATTTTTAACGAGATCTTCTTCTTTTCCAATTTCATTTATATACCCATTTTTAGTAATATTTGAAAGATTTCTAGAAAAAGAAACAGCTTTTTCTTTCTCAATTAAATTAGCAAATGTCAATTCTTTCGAATTTAATTTTTTTAATATATCTTCAGCTTTTTCTTTAACTATATTTTCACTTTCTTTAGATGGAGTTGCTTTTAAAAGAATGTGTGAAGCATTTACCTCTTCTTTTCCTTCTAAAGTTCTTTTATCTTTTACATAAATCAAATGTTCTCCAATTTCTGAAGAAACAACTTTAGGATAAATTTCTCCTACCACTCCTTCGAAAACTGCATTTTCAAAAGCAGGAATAAAATCTCCCTTCCTAAACCACCCTAGTTCTCCACCTTTAGACGCAGAACCTAAATCTTTTGAATATTTTTTAGCATTTTCTTCAAAGTTTTCCTTTGTCAATGTCTTTAACAATTTTTCTGCTTTTTCACTATTCTCTATTTTGTCTTTTTCTGAAGGTGAGATATCTACAATTGCTATATTAGCACTTAGACTTTCATCTATATTATAAGTTTTTTTAGTTTTCTCAAACAACTCTTTTATACCTTTTTCTGATACTTTAACTTCTTTTTTTATAGCATCAAAAAGTTGACTTTTATAAAAAAATAATTTTTTCTCAAGAGGAAATCTATCATCTACTTTGATTTCTTTATCCATTGCTATCTTAGCAATTTTAATGTCTACATTTAATTGTTCTGTTGCTAATTTATTAGCATTTTCTCTATCTCCTTTTTTTTGAAATAGCACACCTACAACTCTTCTAAAATAATCTGAATTACTTACTGAAAAACCATCTTTTATTAAATACATTTTTGGAACACTCTCTTTATATTCTTCTTGAACATCTAATATTTTCATATTTTTTTTCATATCATTCATAGCAAATTCAAAATTTTCCATACCTTGAGAATTTTTAATTTCAGTTATTATCTCTTCTTTTGAATCTTTTATATCTTTATTTAAGAATTTAGTATCTTTATTTTCCTTGTAATACGCCTCTATTTCATCTTCTTTTGGTATTATAGAATTTTTAAAATATTCCATAGTAGTATTAATTATTAAATTTTGTTTTATACCTTTTTTTAAAGTTGCTTTTGTTAAACCTTGAGCTATTAGTGTTTTTTTAAATTGATCTTTATCAGGAATTGATTGCTCTATATTTTTATATTCTTTTTCAACATCACTATTAGAAACATTTATTTTTAATTTTTTTGCTATCTCTAACACTAAATTTATAGTAATCGTATCATCTATTCCTATGACTTCTGCAATATCTTCATCTATTTGAGCACCTAGATTTTGAGAATACATATTTGATAGTCTTGATTTTGCTCTTTCAACTTCAAGTTTATCTATTTTTTTATCATTAAGTTTAAAAGCATAAGATTTTGTTCCTTTAAATCCTCTAGATAATTCTGTAAAAAATCCAGCTCCTAAAGATAAAAGAAATGCAATTGTTATTGTCCATATAAATGGTTTTAATTTTTTTCTAAATTTTCTAATTGCCATTGTTTGATAATCCTCCTCATATTTTAAATATTAAAATTCTAACATATTTTTTTCAATATAACTAAGTAAAAAGAGCAACTTTAAATTACTCTTTTTATTTTATCCTATTTAAAATCTAATCCGTATTTTCTTATTTTTTCATAAAGAGTTGTTCTTCCTATCCCTAATAGTTTTGATGTTTCTTGCTTGTTCCATCTAGTCTTTTGAAGAGCAATAGCAATTACAACTCTTTCAACATCATCTAGTGCATAAATTTCCTGCTCTAATATATCTTTTAATGGACCTACACCTATAACTATTTTATTTTCAACAGTGTCTGATTTCATTTTTATCTCTAGTGGTAGCTCATGAACATCTATTATTTTCTCACTAGATAAGATAACCATTCTTTCGATCATATTTTTTAATTCCCTTATATTACCAGGATATGCATACTCTAGCATATATTTCATTGCTTCTCCTGATATTACTGGCATTTCTTTGTGTAGTTCCCTAACTATTTTATTTAAAAAATAGTTAGCTAACAAAGGAATATCCTCTCTTCTCTCTCTAAGGGAAGGAGCTTCTATTGAGAAAGCTGTTAATCTATGATATAAATCCTTTCTAAATCTGCCTTTTTCAGTTTCATCTTTGAGATCTTTTTTTGTTGACACAATAAATCTTACATCTATTCTTCTAGCTTTTGTTCCTCCGACTCTTTTAAATTCACCGTACTCTATAGTTCTTAGTAATTTAGATTGAACTTTTAGATCCATTGCTGAAATTTCATCTAATAGTACAGTTCCACCATCAGCTTCTTCTAATACTCCTTTTTTGCTTGAAATTGCACCTTGAAAAGCTCCTTTTTCATAACCAAATAACTCTCTTTCAATAGTTTCATCAGAAAATGAAGCGCAGCTTACTGTAATAAAAGCTTCTTTTCTTCTATCACTTTTTTTAAATATTTCCTTTGCTATTAATTCTTTTCCTGCACCATTCTCTCCGGTAATTAATACTGTTAAATCGCTTTCAGCAACCTTTTCAACTAGATTCTTTACTTCTTTTATTTTAGGTGACTGACCTATTATATCGTTTTCTTCTGTTATTTCTTGAAGTTTTTCTTCTAACTTTCTTTTTTCTTTAACTATCTCTAAACTTTTAAGTGCTGGAACTATCACCTTATTAACTTCTTTATATTCAAGTGGCTTCACTATATAATTATATATTTCAGCATTTTTTAATTCTTCAACTAACTCATCTTTCTCTTCATCTAAAAGCCCGATAACTACAAAATCTTTTCCTACTCCGTTAAGTTTCTTTTTAGCCTCTGAAAAATTAAACCAAGCTAGATGTTCGTCAATTAAAACAACATCAAAATCACTTTCTCTTAACATATCTAATCCGTCTAATAAATTATTAAACGTTATTATTTCATAGTGTTCAGACAATTCTTTTCTAATTTGCTTCAAAGTTTCTTTTCTCTCAGCAATCGCTAAAATAGCGCTTTTCGCCATTATATTCCTCCTCATTTCCATTTTTCTACTTTTTATTCCTACTATGTAGTATAATAGATATTTTGTTTTTTTTCAAGATTTTTTCTTTTTTCCGAACAGTTTTTTTATTTTATTAAATTCAAAATCTATTTTTAGAACGATTTTTTAGTTTATTATTTCCTTTTCCTTCTTTTTATGATAAAATTAATTACTTTTAATTAAAATAAACGAGGTGAGAAATGTTAAAAATCTATTTTGTAAGACACGGACAAACTGAATGGAATAAATTAAATAAGTTTCAAGGAAATAGTGATTCTAACTTAACTACTTTAGGAATTGAACAAGCTAAAAAATTAGGTGAAAAACTCTTCAATGACAATTTTAAATTTGATAAAATTTACTCCTCACCTTTAAAGAGAGCTGTATTAACAGCTGAATTAATAACAAAAAATAATTATCCCGTTCATCTTATTCAAGAATTTAAGGAAATTTCTCTTGGAGATATGGAAGGCGCTCTTTATTCTGAATTTGAAGCTTTACATCCTAAAACTTATTTCAATTTTTTCAACAATCCTCAAAATTATGATCCTACTCCTATTAACGGTGAAAATTTTTTAGTTCTTTTAGAAAGAGTACAAGAAGGATTAGAGAAATTAGCTAATTTTCATAAAGAATCAATTTTATGTGAAAAAGAAACTTCCATTTTAGTAGTAACTCACGGTATTACTTTAAAAGCTATTTTTAATTTTATAGAAAATCAAGGAATCGATCTAAATAACTTTATTGATAATCCAGTTCCTGACAACACCAGCATCACTACTGTTGTTTATAAAGATAATAAATTTTTCATTGAAGATTTTTCCAATACTGATCACTTATAATTAATAACACATAAAAAGACTAATTTAGTTAATAAAAATAAATTTTTATCTTTAATTAACTTAAAATTAGTCTTTATTTATTGTGTTATTAATAAATTGAATATACAGACAAATATACAAAAATACTTCCTAGTAAGACAAATAAATGCCATATTGCATGGGTAAATTTCAAGTTTTTCCACATATAAAATATTACTCCTCCACTGTAGCTTATTCCTCCAATAATTAAAAAATTAATTGAAGTACTATTTGTAAGAGCTTTTAAATCTTTATATACAAACATTATCATCCACCCCATTACTAAATAAATTACTGTTGATAAAAATTTAAATTTTCCTGTAAAAAAAACTTTAAAAAGTATTCCTATTAGAGTTAACCCCCACTGAATTCCAAAAAAAATCCACTTTGTATTACCTTGAAATACCCCTAATAAATATGGTGTATACGATCCTGATATTAATATATAAATAGCAGAATGGTCCAAAATTTGAAACACTTTCTTTGCTTTTCCATTCTTCAAAATATGATAAGTCCCAGACATAGAATATAGTAAAATAATAGAAAAAGAAAATATCATACACCCTACTAAATAACCTATATTATTTGTTCTTACTGAATGAACAATAAGTGCTCCCAATCCAATCAATCCTAATATTGCTCCTACATAATGAGTCATTGAGCTAATCCACTCTTCTACTCTCGAATATGTATTACTCATTTTACGCTCCTCCTTTTATTATTATATATTTTGTTTTTTGTTTTTTCCTACCAAATTATTATACCATAAATTTATCTAAAAAAACCTTTACTTCTTTTTTAGTTTTTTTTAGTTTTAATTCTCTATCTTTTTTTAATTTATCCTTGCAATAATCATTTAATTCTAGTAAAATATAAAGAATTAATATTTTACTAGATTCGTAAAATTAATACTTTATTAGGAGGTTTTTATGTCTAAATTTGACATTATTTATAAAGATATTGTAAAAAAAATACACGAGGATGGTATTTGGAGTACAGGAAATGTTAGAACTAAATATATTGATGGTGTTCCTGCACATTACAAAAGTTATATAGGGTATCAGTTTAGATTAGATAACTCAACAGAGGAAGCTCATTTATTAACCACTCGATTTTGCCCCAATAAAGCACCTGTAAGAGAACTTTACTGGATTTGGATAATGCAATCTAATAATGTAGATGAACTAAATAAAATAGGATGTAAATTTTGGAACGAATGGAAATTTCAAGATGGGACTATAGGTCCTGCTTATGGTGCCCAACTTTCTAAAAAAACTTTTGGATAT
This sequence comes from Fusobacteriaceae bacterium, assembly GCA_051652785.1. GTDB lineage: Bacteria > Fusobacteriota > Fusobacteriia > Fusobacteriales > Fusobacteriaceae > JAGNZR01. The sequence continues at coordinate 12,198 of JBOFUX010000028.1, forward strand.
GAAAATCAACTTCATTATATTATTAATGAAATTAAAAAAAATCCTAACTCTCGTAGAATTATGACAGAAATTTGGATACCAGAAGATTTGGATAAAATGGCACTTACTCCTTGTGTACATCTAACTCAATGGAGTGTCATAGGAGATAAACTCTATTTAGAAGTTAGACAAAGAAGTTGTGATGTTGCTCTTGGGCTTGTGGCCAATGTCTATCAATATTCTGTACTACATAAACTTGTAGCCTTGGAATGTGGACTTATCCCTGCTGATATTATTTGGAATATTCATAATGTTCATATCTATGATAGACATATGGCTAATCTTTTAGAACAAGTTAACCGTGAAGTTCATCCAGGTGCGAAAATTAAAATTGATAATTTTAATTCTATTTTTGATTTTAAACCTGATGATATTATAATTGAAGACTACAGATATGGTGAAAAAATATCCTATGAAATAGCTATTTAAATTTTTAAGAGAGGTGTTAATTTGTTAAAACTTATTGTTTGTGTTGGTGAAAATAATCTTATTGGAGACAAAAATCCCACTGGAAATGGCTTACTTTGGAATTCTAAAGAAGAGCTGAATTACTATAAAGAAAGTACTCAAGGTCATGTTACTCTTTTTGGAAAATCCACTGCTTCTTGCGTTCCAATAGAGCTTATGAGAAAAACTAGAGAAGTTATAATTCTTAATAGAGATACTGATATTCCTCAGCTTTTAAAAGATTATAAAAATACTGGAAAAGATGTTTTTATTTGTGGTGGGGCAACTATATATCGTTATTTTTTAGAAAACTATCCTATAGATGAAATTTTAGTATCTCATTTAAAGTCTCACGTTAAAGTTGA
>JBOFUX010000029.1:0-41741 GCA_051652785.1 Fusobacteriaceae bacterium
AATAAAATAAAAAAATATTATTGTTTATAGACAAATAAAAAAAAGTGTATTTTGATGATGTTTTTTACATAATGAATTAGTAATATCTTATTATATATTACTAGTAATTACAATAGAATAATATGATAGATAGTGGAAAAAAACAAAAAACTTATTATTGCTTATATACATAAAAAAAGGTATAATATTTTTGTTGATTATTATTGAGCGTATACATTTAAATAAGAGCTGTTTTTTTAGTTTTTATTTCTACTTTAATTTTATTTTTAAAAGAGGGAGATTTATGAAAAATTTAAAAGAAGTCGCTAATTATATAGAACTAGAAAGTGATAAAAAATTAAAAAAAACTAAAGAAAAAGATGAGTCTTCTCTTGATTTTTTTGATTTATCTTCAGCGGGATCACTAGTAGAAGATGTTAAAAAGTTTGAAATAGTTTTAAATGAAGTTCCTGATATAGAAGTAAGAGAAGTTATAATAAAAGAAACAGGGAATTTTTTAAATTTAAAAGATAATATTATAAATATACCATTGGAAATGCTAATTTTTCCATTTTTTACACCTCAAAAACAAAATAAGAGAATAAACTTCCAATATAAGTTTGAGGATATGGGTGTTACTATGATGAGTACTTTAATTGCTAAAAATGCAACAGATAAAGTATTTCAACCCTCAATATTTGAAGAAAAAATATACACTTATTTAATATCAATGTATGAAGCACAAAAAGATGATATTGAAAGTGATGAATATATTGATTTTGAAATTTCTAATTTTATTGAAAATTTTTTAGGTAATAAAATGAATAGAACTTATTATACAAAAGTTGAACAAGCTTTAAAGAATTTAAAAAATACAGAGTATCAATTCACTGTGTCTAACCACTCAAAGTTAGGTAAATATAAATTTGAAGACGAAGAGTTTAAACTTTTAACATATCAAAAATTAAAAACTGGTAAAAAAGTTTACTATCGAGTGACACTAAATAAAAATATTAGAAAAAAAATAAAAGAAAAAAGATATGTAAAATATAATTCCAAAACTCTTGTGGAAATAATGAATTTAGACCCAATAGCCTCTAGAATCTATAAATATATAAGTCAAATGAGATTTGAACAAAATATGAATAGGATTAATATTAGGACTCTAGCTGCAATAATTCCATTAAAAACAGAACAAATAACAGAACGATCAGGAAAAGAAGGTATCATAAAAAAATATATACTTTGCAGAATGAAACAAGTTCTTGGAAGAATTCAAAAAGCTTTTGATGTATTAAAAAATCTTGGATATATAGAGTTCTATACAGATGAATACGATAAATTAATTAACACCTATTTTATAACATATAAATTTAATAAAGAAAAAGATGGAACTTGCCACATATCAACATATCTAGAAAATAAGCCAATAACTCAATTAGGTAAAAAAAATATAAATGTTAATTTAAAAACTCTCGATAAAAATAAAAACACTCAATTAGAGGAAAAATTTTCGGAAGTTAAAAAACCTATTAAAACAATTGTTAAAACTAATAGTAAAGCAATAGAAATTAAAAAAAAATCAACTTTAGATTTTTCTGATGAAGTTTTATCTAAAGTAATAAAAGTTAAAAAAAATATATACGTAAGCAAATCATGGGATAAAAGAGCAGAAAATAAAATATATAAAATAGAAAAAGAATATGGAGTAGAATTTACAAAAAAATTATTAATTAACATATATAAAAATTTAAATGCTCCAATAAAAGCTACTTTAGTACAATATATAAACGGTGTTTTAAATAACATGGAGTTTGAAAATAAAGGTGGAGTAAAACAGAAGACTCTTTTTGGAACTGTAGACAATGGAAATTTAAATAAGCTTACTAAAACAGGAATAAAAAGAGCTGGAAAAACTTTTAATAAATCAATAGTTCCATTAGCGCCTCTAGTTGTAAAAAATATAAAAGAATTAGTGGGAGAAAATTCTGATAAAAATTTAATTTCAACCTATGACCAATTGGATGAATTTGAAAAACTTAAAATAGAAGAAAAAGCTATAAAGTTATGTTGTAAAGAGACAGGAATGACAGAAAAAATTCTTTTAACAATGAAATCTAAATTAAAACCAGCTTATACAAATGCAATAAAAATATATATAGAAAGAGCTATAAAAGGTGAGAGTTAGAAGTTAAGTCACTTATATTTATTATTGTGTGTATACATATAAATCAAGCCGATTTACTATACATAATTTAAAATTTATGGTACTATTTAAAGAGAAAAATAATAGATATTTATTAATGAAATTTATTAAGGGGAGATAATTGAGATGGAGATAATTACAATAACTAGTGAATTTATAAAGTTAGACCAATTTTTAAAATGGGTCGGTGTTGTAAGTAGTGGTGTTGATGCCAAATATTTTATACAAGAAGGGGTTGTTCTTGTTAATAATGAAATAGAAATTAGAAGAGGAAAAAAGCTTTACAACGGAGACAAGGTTAAATTTCAGGAAAAGGAATTTGAGGTAAAAAAAATAGAAATGTGATATTCTAAAAATGGTGGTGAAATATTTGAAATTAAAAAAAATAAACTTTATAAATTTCAGAAATTTAAAAGATTCAAGCATAAAGTTTAATGATAATTTCAATCTTTTTCATGGAAAAAATGGTCAAGGTAAGACAAGTATATTAGAATCTATATACTTTACAGCAACAGGGAAAAGTTTTAGAAGTAATAAAATTCAAGAACTAATAAAATATGAAAAAGATAAATGTGGAAGTTATTTAGAATATGAAGATAAGTTGGGAGAAAAAAATATATCTGTAAAATTTTCTGATAGAAAAAAAGAATATAATTTTAATGGAAAAAAAGTAAACCATGAAGAGTTTTATGGTAAAATTAATGCTGTTATCTTTATTCCTGAAGATATAGAATTAATAACAGGTTCACCCAGTATAAGAAGAAAATTTTTTGATGAAGAAATATCTCAAAGCAGCGAAGAATATTATAAACTTTTGAAAAATTTTACAAAAGTTTTGAAAGTGAGAAACCACTATTTAAAAGAAAAAAAAAATAAAGACGAAATTTATGAAGTCTATGAAGAAGAGTTTATTTTTTTATCCGCTAATATTGTAAAAAAAAGAATAGAATATATAAATAGAATTTCAATTTTATTAAATTTGAATTATAGAAAAATATTTGATGGTAAAAAAGAATTAAATATAAAATATGTATCAGAAATTGGTTATGATAAAAAAGATTCTTTGGAAATAATAAAAGAAAAGCTAAAAATCGAAATTAATAAACTAAAGTTTAGTGAGATAAGATATGGACATTCACTTGTAGGTCCTCAAAGGGACGAATTCAAATTTTTGTTAAATGAAAAAGATTCTAAATCTTTTTCATCTCAAGGTGAAAAAAAGTCTATAATATTTTCATTAAAACTTTCAGAAATAGATATGATTTATAAAGAAAAAAGAGAAAATCCAATTTTTATAATAGATGATATTTCCTCTTATTTTGATAATTCAAGAAAAAAAAATATTTTGGATTATTTAAAAAAAAGAAAAATTCAACTTTTTATAAGTTCAACGAATCAGTTAGAGATAGAGAGTGAAAATTTTGAAATTGAAAATGGAGAGATATTATGCTAAAAATATTAAGTATAAAAAATCTTATAGATGCGGCATTAAAGAAAAGTAGAAAATTAAAAGAAATTTATATTATAACAAATTGGAGCAATATTGTTGGGAGTTTAGAAAAAAAAAGTTTTCCAAACTATTTAAAAGATAAGACTCTTCATGTTATTGTAGAAAGTAGCACAGTTATGCACTATATGATTTTAAATGAAGAAAAATATATAAAAAAATGTAATGAAGTAATCAATGAAGACTACATAAAAGAAATAAGATATAAAATAGGGAATTTAGAATTAGCAATGGAAAAAATTTGTGGAGGAAATAATGAGTAATTATCAAGCGGAAAATATAACAGTGCTAGAAGGTTTAGAAGCAGTTAGAAAAAGACCTGGAATGTATATAGGAACCACCTCTGAAAGAGGGTTACACCACCTTGTCTGGGAAGTTGTAGATAACTCAGTAGATGAAGCGCTAGCTGGGGAATGTAATAAAATACTAGTAAGCATACTTCCTGATAACATAATTGAAGTTACTGATAATGGACGAGGAATTCCGACAGGAATACATCCAAAGTATGGAAAATCTGCAATGGAAATAGTATTAACTGTTCTTCATGCTGGAGGAAAATTTGAGAATAACAACTATAAAGTTTCTGGTGGTTTGCATGGTGTAGGAATTTCAGTAGTAAATGCTCTTTCTGAATGGTTAGAAATTACAGTTAGAAGAGACGGGAAAATATGGTATCAAAAATATAATAAAGGTGTCCCTTTAGAGGATGTTAAAATAATTGGAAAAATGGTTGATGGAGAGACTGGAACAACAGTAAAATTTAAGCCTGATAAAGAAATTTTTGAAACATTGATTTACAGTTATAGTATTTTACATACAAGACTAAAAGAACTTGCATATTTAAACAAAGGATTAACAATAGAGATAAATGATTTAAGAAAAAGTGAAATTGAAAAACAAAAACACGAATCTTTAAAATTTGATGGTGGAATAATTGATTTTTTAGATGAAATAGTAGGAAAAGACAGTATGCGGATAGTAAAAGAGCCTATATATATGATGGGTGAGCAAGATGGAGTTTCTGTTGAAATTTCTATGTTATATACTGTTAATCAAACTGAAGTTGTTTACTCCTTTGTAAATAATATAAATACTCATGAAGGTGGAACTCATGTAAGTGGCTTTAGAACTGCACTTACAAGAATCATAAACGATTTAGGAAAAACTTTAGGTTTTGTAAAAGATAAAGATGGAAAACTTCAAGGTGGAGATGTAAGAGAAGGCTTAGTAGCTATAATCTCTGTTAAAATTCCTGAACCACAATTTGAAGGTCAAACCAAAACAAAACTTGGAAATTCAGAAGTAACAGGAATAGCTTCAAATATTGTGGGAAATTATTTAAAAATGTTTTTAGAGGATAATCCTAATGTAGCCAAAAATATTTTAGAAAAAATTATGTTTTCTAAAAAAGCTAGAGAAGCAGCTCAAAGGGCAAGAGAGTTAGTTCTTAGAAAATCAGCTTTAGATATAGGTTCATTACCAGGAAAACTAGCAGATTGTTCTTCTAAAAATCCAGATGAATGTGAAGTTTATATAGTTGAGGGAGAGTCCGCTGGAGGATCAGCAAAACAAGGCAGAGATAGAGCATTCCAAGCTATATTACCTCTACGGGGAAAAATAATAAATGTTGAAAAATCTGGACTTCATAGAGCCCTTGAAAACACCGAGATAAGATCTCTTATAACTGCATTTGGAACAAGTATTGGAGATAATTTTACTTTAGATAAATTAAGATATGGAAAAATAATAATAATGACTGATGCTGACGTAGATGGTGCCCATATTAGAACTCTTATTTTAACTTTTTTCTATAGATATATGATTGAATTAATTCAAAATGGGAATGTTTTTATAGCTCAACCTCCTTTATACAAAGTAAGTTCAGGAAAATCTATAGTTTACGCATATACTGAAAAACAAATGAAAGATGTTGCTATTAAAATGGAAAATGAAAATAAGAAATACACTCTTCAAAGATATAAAGGACTTGGAGAGATGAACCCAGAACAACTTTGGAGCACAACTATGAATCCAGACTCGAGAACACTATTAAAAGTATCTGTAGATGACGTAAGAGCTGCTGATATTTTATTTGATAAACTTATGGGGGATAAAGTTGAACCTAGAAGAGAATTTATAGAAGAACATGCTGAATATGTTAAAAATTTAGATATATAAAATTTAGTTATATAAAATTTAGTTATATAAAAATATATTTTATATAATTTATGCAAAAATAGTCTAGCTTTGGAGGAAAATTAATGTCAAGTAGTATTGAAAATACTTTAGATGCAATAAGTAATAGATATATAGAAGATGAAATGAAAGAATCTTATTTAGATTATTCAATGAGTGTTATTGTAAGTAGAGCACTTCCAGATGTAAGAGATGGATTAAAACCAGTTCATAGAAGAGTTTTGTTTGCTATGAACGAAATGGGAATGACTCATGATAAGCCCCATAAAAAATCAGCTAGAATAGTTGGAGAAGTTTTAGGAAAGTATCATCCCCATGGAGACTCTTCAGTTTATAACACAATGGTAAGAATGGCACAAGAATTTAGTTATAGATACCCATTAGTTGATGGGCATGGAAATTTTGGTTCAATAGATGGAGATTCTGCTGCAGCAATGAGATATACAGAGGCTAGAATGTCAAAAATTACAAGTGAACTGTTAGATGATATAGATAAAAATACAGTTGAATGGAGAAAAAACTTTGATGATTCACTAGATGAGCCAACAGTGCTTCCAGCAAGAATTCCTCATTTATTACTAAATGGAGCTACAGGAATAGCGGTGGGAATGGCAACAAATATTCCACCTCATAATTTAAGAGAGATTTGTGATGGCGTTTTAGCTCTTGTAGAAAATAAAGATATTGATCCTAGAGAACTTATTCATTATATAAAAGGACCTGATTTCCCCACTGGTGGAATAATAGATGGAACTAAAGGAATTTATGATGCATATTTAACAGGTAGAGGAAGAGTTCGTGTTAGAGGAAAAGTTGAAATAGAAGAAGGTAAATCAGGAAAAGCGACTATAATAATAAAAGAAATTCCCTATCAACTTAATAAATCTTCTCTTATAGAGAAAATTGCGGAACTTGTAAAAGAAAAAAAAATTACTGGAATAACAGATTTAAGAGATGAGTCTGATAGAGATGGAATTAGAGTTGTAATAGAATTAAAAAAAGGTGAAGAACCAGAATTAATATTAAATAAACTTTATAAGTTTACAGAACTTCAAAATACTTTTGGAATAATATTATTGGCTCTTTGCAATAATGTCCCAAAAGTAATGACTCTAAAAGAAATTTTGGAAGAGTATTTAAAACATAGAGTGAATGTTATTGTTAGAAGGACTCAATTTGATCTTGATAAAGCAGAAAAAAGATCCCATATTTTGTTAGGATTTAAAATTGCTTTAGAAAATATAGATAGAATAATTGAAATGATTAGAGCCTCAACAGATGCAAATATAGCAAGAGAAAATTTAATATCTAAGTATTCATTTAGTGAAGTACAAGCTAAAGCAATATTGGAATTAAGATTACAACGGCTTACTGGAATGGAGAAAGCTAAAATTGAGAATGAATATAATGAGATTCAAAAAATTATAATAGATTTAAAAGATATTTTAGCTAATGAAGCAAGAGTTTATGATATAATAAAAACAGACCTTATAGAGATAAAAGAAAAATATTCAGACGAGAGAAGAACACAAATAGAACAAGAAAGACTGGATATAAATGCGGAGGATTTAATAAAAGATGAAGATGTAATAATAACTGTTACTAGAAAAGGTTATGTAAAAAGAATGGAAGTAAATAAATATAGAGCACAAAAAAGAGGAGGAAAAGGAGTTTCTACTCAAAATACAGTTGAAGATGATTTTGTTGAAAGTATTTATTCTGCTTCAAACTTAAATAGCTTAATGATTTTTACAGATAAGGGAAGAGTTTTCAATCTAAAAGTATATGAAATTCCAGATTTTTCAAAGCAGTCTCGAGGAAAACTAATTGCTAATATAATTAAATTAGATGAAAATGAAAAAGTTAGATCTATAATTAAAGTTACAGAGTTTTCAGAGCATAGAAGTGTTGTATTTGCTACTAAAAAAGGAACAATAAAGAAAACTAGCTTAGACGCATTTAAAAATTTAAGAAGTAACGGAATAAAAGCAATAAAACTTCGAGAAGATGATGATATAATCTATGTAGGACTTATGGATAATGAACAAGATCAGATGTTTATGGCGACTAAACATGGTCATGCAATAAGATTCTGTATGGGTGAGATAAGAGAAATAGGTAGAAATGCCTCTGGAGTTAAAGGTATTTCTCTTAAAATTGATGATGAGATAGTTACTGCTTCTATACTAAAAGATCAAAAAACAATTTTAACAGTGACGGAAAAAGGTTTTGGAAAGCGTACCAATATGGGAGAATATCCACTTCAAGGTAGAGCAGGAAAAGGAGTTATAAATATAAGATGTAACGAAAAGACAGGAGATGTAGTTTCAGTTACTCCAGTGGAAGGAGATGAAGAAATAATGGCTATAACTTCATCTGGTGTAGTTATTAGAACTCCCGCTGAAAAAATATCTATATACGGAAGAGCTACCCAAGGTATAAAAATAATGAGAATTGCTGATGATGAAAAACTTGTTTCAATCGCTAAAGTTCAAGCAGAATTAGAAGAAGAGCTTTTAGATGAGGCTGACGGTTTGAATAATTTAGAAGAAAAAAAAGATGATATAATTATTATTGAAAATAATAAAGATGATGAAGAGTTTGAAATGGAGATATTATCAGAAAGTAATAATGATTAATTTTTAGTTAAATTTAGGAGGTTTTATGAAAAAAGCTTTAGTTTTATTTGGAAATGGAGAGAATATTGAGAATATAGAAAAAATAATTGAAAGTTGTAAATATTTAAAAGAGCAATTTAATTTTTCTATATCAGGACTTTTTCTTAGTGACATAAGAGCGGAAGCTATCCTAGGTCAAGGAATTGATGGAATGATTTTGGATTCAACTAGAAGTACTTTAACAGAAGATTGGATTTATTTTGAACAAGAGGGAATGGATAATATTAAAAAAAAATTAAAAGAAAATAATCTTCAAATGGAAATGATACATGAAATTGGTATAACAAGGGAAACAATAAATGAATATATGAAATCTAGTGATTTACTTATATTAGGAAAAACGACCTTAACTTCAGATATTTTAATTGAGGTTTTAAAAGAAAATTATAAGTCTATTATAATTTTAGGTAATGAAAAATTAGATTTTTCTAATCTTTATATAGCTAATGATGATGGAATAAAAGTAAATAGAAGTTGTTATAGTTTTATGAATATTTTTCCAAATTTTAATAATTTTAATTCTTTTTCTTTAGTATCAGAAGAAAAAATAAATATTTTAAATAAATATTTAAATGAAAAAGATAAAAATGTTAATGAAATAAAGATAAAAACTAAAGAAGAATTAATAGAAAAATTGGCAGAAAAAACAGGTCTTCTTATTATGGGAAATTTAAGTCGTTCTTATTTCTTCAAAAAAATAACAAGAAAAACAGGACTTAAATTATTAGAAAAAGTTAATATGTCAATATATATAGGTTAAAATATGAAGATATTAGTTTTATCAGACTCTCATGGGAGAGAAGAATCTATAATAAATCTTTTTGAAAAAGAGCAACCTGATACTCTTATTTTTCTTGGAGATTGTACAGAAGACATAGAAAATTTAATGTATATATACAATAATATAAAAAAAATTATAGTTAAGGGTAATTGTGATTTTTATGATAAAAAAAATAAAGAAGAGATGACAATTAAGTTAGAAAATATTGTTTTTTTTCTAACTCACGGTCATCTATATGATGTTAAAAATACTTATGATACCTTAATAAAAAAATCTCAAGAATTAAAAGTTAACATAGCTATATTTGGTCATACTCATAGAAAAGAATTATTTATGAAAGATAAAATTTATTATTTTAACCCAGGAGCCTTAAAAAATAATAGTTATGGGATAATTATTATTGAAAATGGAAAGGTTAAAATTGAACATAAGTACATAGTTTATTAGTGCAGTAAATATTGGAGGAAATAAATGAAAGAAATAGTAGCAACAATAAGAAAAACTTCGTTAGAAGGCATAGAAAAAGCTACTTCCATGCAAGAAATAGAAGAGATTAGAATAAAACTTCTAGGAAAAAAAGGAGAGATAACAGAACTTTCTAAAAAAATGAAAGAACTGTCTCAGGAAGAAAGACCATTATTTGGACAAACTTTGAATGAACTTAGAGATGTTATAACAGCTAATTTAGAAATAAAAAAAGAAAAATTAAAAACTATTGAAAATAATCTTAAACTATCTAAAGAAGTATTGGATATAACTTTACCCGGTAAAGGAATAGAAGTAGGAAAAGAGCACCCAATAACAGAAACAACAACATTTTTAAAAAATATTTTCATGAATATGGGATTTGATGTATCAGAAGGTCCTGAAATAGAGAAAACAGAATATAATTTTGATGCTTTAAATATTCCAGAATCTCATCCTTCAAGAAATTGGCAAGATACATTTTATATTAAAGAAAATGAAGTGCTTAGAACTCATACATCACCAGTTCAAGTAAGATATATGTTGGAAAATAAGCCACCATTTAGAATGATTTGCCCGGGAAAAGTGTATCGTTCGGACTATGATGTTTCCCATACACCTATGTTTCATCAATTAGAAGGACTTATGGTTGGAGATAATATATCTTTTGCAAATTTAAAAGGAATAATGACTGAATTTGTAAAAAAAGTTTTTGGAGAAACAAAAGTGAGATTTAGACCTCATTTTTTTCCATTTACAGAACCTAGTGCAGAAATGGATGTACAATGTGTCATATGTAAAGGTACAGGATGTAGATTATGTAAGAATAGTGGTTGGTTAGAGATAATGGGATGTGGAATGGTTGATCCAGAAGTATTAAAAGCAGTGAAATATGATACTGATAAATATACAGGATTTGCTTTTGGAATGGGACTAGAAAGAATAACCATGTTAAGACATGGGATAGATGACCTGAGAGCTTTTTTTGAAAATGACGTTAGATTCTTGAGACAATTTAAATAAAAAAGAATGAAAATAATGTGTATATAGACAAAAATAAAACTCAAGAATAGGAATTTTTAATAACGGGAGTAGTGACTAAAATGTTAATATCATTAGATTGGTTAAAACAATATATAGATATAAAAGAAGAGATAAACGAGTTAGAAAATAGTTTAACAATGATAGGTCAAGAAGTTGAAGGAAAAGAAATCCAAGGAAAGGATTTAAATAATATTGTTATAGGAAAAATTATAGAGTTTAACAAACACGCTGAGGCAGAAAAATTAACAGTTTTAAAAGTTGATATTGGAAATGAAGAAATTTTACAAATAGTTTGTGGTGCCCCTAATCATAAATTAAATGACTGTGTTGTTGTTGCTAAAATAGGAGCTATTTTACCTGGTAATTTTAAAATAAAGAAAAATAAAATAAGAGGGATTGAATCTTGTGGAATGCTTTGTTCTGAAGTAGAGCTAGGACTAGGAACCGAAGGCGACGGAATAATAATTTTACCAAAAACTGAAGAAATAGGTAAAGAATATAGAGAATATTTAGGATTAAATGATGTTGTATTTAAACTTGAAATAACTCCAAATAGACCTGATTGTTTATCTCATATAGGAATAGCAAGAGAGATATCAGCTTATTATAAAAGAAAAATAAAATATCCTATAATTTCTATAAAAGAAGTCGTAGAACATATAGGAAACAATTTAACAGTTAAACTAGAGGATAAATTAAGATGTAAGGACTATGTTGCAAGATATATAAAAAATGTATCTGTAAAAGAATCCCCTGATTGGCTAAAAAAAAGGATACTCTCTATGGGGTTAAAACCTATTAACAATATAGTTGATATATCTAATTTCATAATGTTTGAATATAATCAGCCTATTCATATTTTTGATGCTGACAAAATATATAATGCAACGCTTATTATAAGAGAAGCGAAAAAAGGTGAAAAAATAGTAACCTTAGATGGAGTAGAACGAGAATTAGATGGAGAGTTGGTAGTTGCCGATTCTCAAAAACCATTAGCTATAGCAGGAATATTAGGAGATAAAGATAGTGGTGTTGATGAAAATACAAAAAATATTTTAATAGAGGTAGCGTATTATACACCAGAAAATATAAGGAAAACTTCTAAGAAATTAGGAATATCAACTGAAGCTTCATATAGATTCGAAAGAGGTCTTGATCGTGGAAATTTAATTACTGTAGTTGATAGAGCTAGCCATCTTATAAATGAGGCTGCAGGTGGTCAAATACTAAAAGGGATAATAAATGAATCGGTAGAAAAAGTAGCAAAAGTGGAAATTCCTTTAAATATAGATAAACTTAATAAATTTATAGGAAAAGAGATTACATTTGAAGAGGTTGGTTTTATTTTAACAAATTTAAATCTTGAAATAAAAATAATAAATAAAAAAGATATACTAGTAATTCCACCAACATACAGAAAAGACTTAACAAGAACAGAAGATTTATATGAAGAAGTTATTAGAATGCATGGTTTTGAAAATATTGAGGATAAAATGCCTATTGAAAATATTGCTCCTGGAAAAAAAGATAAAGTTGTTGAATTAGTAGACAATGTAAAAAATACTTTAAAAAACTGTGGTTTACAAGAAGTAATAAACTATAGTTTTATTTCCCAAAAAGCAATAGAAATAATGGGAATTAAAGAAAAAACTATTGAAATATTAAATCCAATAAATGATGATTTTAAAATTATGAGACCAACTTTGATCTATAGTTTACTATCTAATATAAGAGATAATTTTAATAGAAATCAAGATAGTTTAAAATTTTATGAAGTTTCAAAAGTCTTTTTTCCGGCAGAAAGCTTAGCTAAAGAAGAATATAGAATTGGAATAGCTATTTCAGGAAAAAATAGTAGAGGTTTATGGGATATAAAACCTGAATCTTATGATTTTTATTCATTAAAAGGTTATGTTGAAAAACTATTTGAAAAATTAGGAATCAATAAATATCAAATAAATAAATCTGAAAATCAGAATTTTCATCCTGGAAGATCAGGGGATATTTATATTGGAAAAGAGTATATTGGAACTTTTGGTGAAATACATCCTAATCTATCAGAGAAAATGGAAATAAAAAAAGACAGAGTGTATATTGCAGAGTTTAATCTAGCACTTATGGAAAAATATATGAAGCCAAAGATAAAATATGAAAAAATAGTTAAATATCCAGAAGTTACTAGAGATTTAGCAATTATATTGGATGATTCAGTCTTAGTTGGTAATATGATAAATGAAATAAAAAAGGTTTCACCTTTAGTGGAAAATGTTGATATATTTGATATTTATAAAAGTGAAACTATTCAAAGCGGAAAAAAATCTGTTGCTATATCTTTTGTTTTAAGAAATAAATTGGGAACTTTAGAAGAAAAAGAGATTCAAGAAGTTACAAACAAAATTCTTAACTTATTAGATAAAACATATGGTGGACAAATAAGACAAATATAATTAAAATATACTAAAAAAAATACTAATATTTAGGAGAGAAAATGGATTCATTAAGAGAATTATTTAAAGTAGGAAATGGTCCTTCTAGTTCGCACACTATCGGGCCTGAAAGAGCTTCAAAATTATTTAAGGCAAAACATAAAGAAATAAATCATTTTATTGTTGAACTTTACGGTTCTTTAGCTTTAACAGGAAAAGGACATTTAACAGATTGGATTATAGAAGAAAGTTTAAAACCAGCTAAAATAGAATTTGTTTGGTCTCCTGATATAGTACATTCATATCATACAAATGCAATGAAATTTGTTGCAATAAATGATACTGGCAAAGAAGTTGATTCTTGGTTGGTTTTTTCTGTAGGTGGTGGAACTATAATGGAAGAAAATCAGGCTAGACAAGGAGCTTCAAAAGTATATAAAGAAAAAAATATGTGTGAAGTAAAAGCTTGGTGTATGAAAGAAAAAAAAGAACTTTGGGAATATGTAGAGATGAATGAAGGAAAAGAGATCTGGGAATTCTTAAAAACTATTTGGAATGCAATGGAGTCATCTGTTGAAAGAGGAATTAATAAAAGTGGGGTTTTACCTGGAACATTGAAACTTCCAAGAAGAGCTCAAACTTTCTATAGAAAAGCAAGACAAAATACTTCTAATAGCGGTTTTACAGGAAGAATTTTTGCTTATACACTAGCAGTTTCTGAAGAAAATGGTGGAGGAGGAACAGTGGTAACAGCCCCAACCTGTGGTGCTGCTGGGGTTATTCCTGGTCTTTTATATGCTTTAAAGGAAGAATATAAACTTTCTGTAGAGGAAACTCTCAAGGGATTAGCTGTAGCAGGAATAATAGGAAATATAATAAAGGAAAATGCAACAATATCAGGAGCTGAAGGTGGCTGTCAAGCTGAAGTGGGAAGTGCTTGTGCAATGGCATCAGCAATGAGTTGTTTTCTTATGGGCGGGTCATTAGATCAAATAGAATATGCGGCAGAGGTAGGATTGGAGCATCACTTAGGACTAACTTGTGATCCTGTTGGTGGTTATGTTCAAATACCATGTATTGAGAGAAATGCTGTTGCAGCAACAAGAGCATTAGATTCTGCTACCTATTCATTGTATACTGATGGACAGCATACAATAACATTTGATCAAGTTGTGGAAACAATGAAAATAACAGGTAGAGATTTAAAAGAAGAATATAGA
The DNA here is from genome assembly GCA_051652785.1 of Fusobacteriaceae bacterium. Classification (GTDB taxonomy): domain Bacteria; phylum Fusobacteriota; class Fusobacteriia; order Fusobacteriales; family Fusobacteriaceae; genus JAGNZR01. Next base: position 14,503 of record JBOFUX010000029.1, read on the forward strand.
GAAACCTCTCTAGGTGGACTAGCAAGACTACAAACAGAATGTTAGTTGTAAGGAGTTTAATATGAAATTAGTAGTTGGTTTGGGAAATCCAGGAAAAAAATATGAAAAAACTAGACATAATATAGGATTCAGCATTGTTGAAGATTTAGGAAGAGATTTAGGAGTAAAAGATTATAAAGAAAAATTTCAAGGTCATGTAAGTGAGATAATTTATAACGGAGAAAAAATCTTAATATTAAAACCTCAGACATATATGAATCTAAGTGGTGAGTCAGTTATTTCCATTATGAATTTTTATAAATTATCCTTTGAAGACTTAATAGTTATATATGATGATATGGACTTACCCTTAGGAAAACTTAGAATAAAAGATAAAGGAAGTTCAGGGGGTCATAATGGAGTAAAATCCATAATAAGTCATATTGGAGAAAATTTTTTAAGATTAAAGTGTGGTATAGGAAAACCTATACTAAAAGATGCAAATATTAATTTTGTTACTAGTAATTTTAACGAAGAAGAGCAAATTTTAGTAAATGAAATGTCCAATTTATCTGTTTTATGTTTAAAAGATTTATTAAAAGAAATTTCTTTGGAAAAAATTATGCAAAAATATAATAAGAAATAGAATACAAACACCGATAAAAACATAAACAATAATACGGAGGAAATCATATGTTTAGTTTAGCAGAAGGAGTATTTAATCACTCTATATTTGAAACCTACAAAATGCAAATTATAAATATTTTACCAAAATTTACATTTAAATTTATTATAATTATATTAATAGTAATTTTTTCCAAAAGAATAATAGAATCTTTATTAAATGTATACAAACAAACTTTAAGAAAAAGAAAAGTAGATTCTTTATTGGAAAGTTTTACAGTATCAGCAATAAGAGCTATTTATTATTTAGCAATATTTGGTTATGTTATTTCTCTAATAGGTATTCCAGCAGCTTCATTTGCAACAATTTTAGGAGCAGCAGGTTTAGCAATAGGTCTAGGTCTTCAGGGAAGTCTTTCTAATCTTGCAGGAGGTATTTTAATACTTTTTTTTAAACCTTTTGGGAAAGATGATTATATATCAAACAATAATGGAATAGATGGAAGTGTATATAAGATACGTATTTTATATACAGAATTAATAACAATAGACAATAAAGTTATAATAGTTCCTAATGGTCAATTAGCAAATAACTCTATTATTAATTTCTCAAAAAGTTTAGAAAGAAGGGTAGATCTTATTTTTTCTACATCTTATGACACCCCCATTGATAAAACAATAGATTTATTAACTAAAATAGCAGATGAGCACCCTAAAATAAAAAAAACTACTGAAAATAGAATTCGATTATTCAAGCATAATGCAAGTTCTTTAGATTTTGTTTTTAGAGTCTGGGTAAAAAAAGATGATTACTGGGATGTATTTTTTGATTGTAATGAAATTGTTAAAAAAGAATTTGACAAGCATGGAATAGAAATTCCTTATCAAAAAATTGATATTTATAATATAACAAAATAATAATAGTGCTAAGCAATAAAAATGTATGGAGGAATGAGATGTTAGATTTTACAAAAAATATATTTAGTTACTCAATAGTTGAAAAATTAAAATCAGAATTAATGATTCTTTTACCTAAATTTGTATTAAAATTAATTATCATTATTTTAATATTAGTTTTTGCTAAAAAGATAATAGAGTCTTTATTATCAATATATAAACGAATGTTGAGAAAAAAGAAAGTAGATTCATTATTAGAAAGTTTTACAGTATCAGCTATAAGGGTTGTTTATTATATAGGTATCTTTGGATGCATTGTTTCTTTGATTGGCGTTCCAGCAGCCTCATTTGCAGCTGTTCTAGCAGCATCAGGACTGGCAATAGCACTAGGTCTTCAAGGTAGTCTTTCCAATCTTGCAGGAGGTATTTTAATACTTTTTTTTAAACCTTTTGAAAAAAATGATTTTATCTCAAATACCCGTGGAATAGATGGAAGTGTTAAAAAAATTGGTATTTTGTATACAGAACTAACAACAGCAGATAATAAAATTATAATAGTTCCTAATAGCCAATTAGCAAATAATTTTGTTATTAATTTTTCAAAAAATTTAGAAAGAAGAGTGGATCATATTTTTTCAACATCATACGATACACCAATTGAAAAAACAATAGAATTATTAACTAAAATATCCAATGAACATCCTAAAATTCTTCAAAATAAAGAAAAGAGAATAAGATTATTGAAGCAGAATACTAGTTCTTTAGACTTTGTTTTTAGAGTCTGGGCAAAAAAGGAAGATTATTGGGATGTGTTTTTTGATTGTAATGAGATTGTTAAAAATGAATTTGATAAACACGGAATAGAAATTCCATATCAAAAGATTAATATTTATAGTACAGAAAAGGAATAGTCTAAAAAGGTGCTAGATATTTAGCACCTTTTCCATTGATTAATTTTAATTAAAAAATTAATTAAAAAATTAATCAAAAAATTAATCAAAAAGAAAAGAAACTTAAAATACTTGTTAGACTTTATAAAATATGCTAAAATTATGTTTATGAGGTTATAAATTTATCAAAAATTGTTATAAAATAAAGAGCGAGGTGCAGTAAATGAAAATTTTTGGTTTTAAAGGTGGAGTCCACCCAGCTGACAATAAAAGTCAAACTGAAAATATGCAAACAGAGAAAATCACCATCCCTAAAATGTTGTATATACCATTAATACAACATATAGGAACTCCCCTTGAGCCTATCGTGGCCATAGGAGACAAAGTTTTAAAAGGTCAAAAAATTGGAGATTCAAAAGCATTTTTAACTTCACCAATTCATTCATCAACAAGCGGAATAATAAAAAAAATTGAAAATTATGATTTCCCACTTATGGGAAAAACAAAAACAATTTTTATAGAACCTGATGGAGAAGAAACATGGTGCGATCTTATTCCTATAAAAACATGGGAAAACGCAACTAAAGAGGAGTTATTAGCAAAGATTAGAGATTGTGGAATTGTAGGTATAGGTGGTGCAAGTTTTCCAACACATATAAAACTTAGCCCTCCAGCAGATTCTAAAATAGATACTCTTTTGTTAAATGCAGCTGAATGTGAACCTTATTTAAATTCAGATAATAGACTTTTAATTGAAAATACTGAAAAAGTAATATTAGGAATTAAAATATTAAAAAAAATATTGTCTGTTGAAAATGTAGTGATCGGAATAGAAGATAATAAAAAAGAAGCTATTGAAAAGTTAAAAACTGCTTTAAATGGAACAGGGATAAACCTTGTTGTCTTAAAAACATTATATCCCCAAGGTGGAGAAAAACAACTTATAAAGGCCGCTTTAGGAAGAGAAGTTCCCTCTGGAAAATTACCTCTTAATGTAGGAGTTGTAGTTCAAAATACAGGAACAGCAGCAGCAGTGTTTTCTGCTATAGTAGAAGGAAAACCCCTTATAGAGAAAGTTGTAACAGTTTCAGGTTTAGCAGTTGAAAACCCTAAAAATTTAATCTCTTTAATAGGAACTCCTATTTCGCATTTATTAGATATTTGTGGAGCTAAAACTGAAGAAATAGATAGATTAATCATGGGGGGACCTATGATGGGAATGGCTCAATATACCGCTGATGTCCCTGTAATAAAAGGAAGTTCTGGTGTTTTAGCTCTTACTAAAAAAGAAACTAATACTTGTAAAGCAAGACCTTGTATTGGCTGTGGTAAGTGTGTAGATGCATGTCCTATGGGACTTATGCCTATAATGTATGCAAGACTTGGAGAATTTAATATATGGGAAGAGTTTAAAACATATAATATTATGGACTGTATAGAATGTGGTTCTTGTGCTTATATATGCCCTTCTAACAGACCTTTAACAGAGGCAATAAAATTAGGAAAAGCAAAAGTAAGAATGATGAAATAAATGATAATGGAGGAAAAAACGTGTTAAATATATTTAAAATGGGGCCTTCACCTCATATAAGAACATCTGAAACAGTGGATAAAGTTATGTATGACGTAATAATATCTCTAATACCAGCGTTTATAATGGCTTTTTATATTTTTGGAACAAGGGCAATAATTGTAACATCTGTTGCCGTAGGAACATGTATTATTGCAGAATATCTCTGTGCTAAAATTTTAGGTCAAGAACCTACAGTATTTGATGGAAGTGCTATATTAACAGGAATTTTGTTTGCATTTGTTATTCCGCCATATATAAATTTAATTTATGTAGTTATAGGTTCTATTGTATCTATTGTTTTAGGAAAAATGATATTTGGTGGTTTAGGACAAAATATTTTCAATCCAGCATTGGTAGGAAGAGCCTTTGTTCAAGCTTCTTGGCCAGTTGCAATAACAACTTTTGCCTATGATGGAAAAGTTGGAGCAACAGTTCTTGGAGCAACAAAACAAGGACTATCTCTAAATGGTGCTTTATTAGAAACTGGAAATACTTATACTCAAGCATTTTTAGGATATATGGGAGGTTCTCTTGGAGAAACTTCAGCCTTAGCAATTTTATTAGGAGGAATATATTTAATAATAAAAAAACAAATAGATTGGAAAGTCCCACTTATAACTATAGGAACAGTATTTGTATTAACTGCACTTATGGGGCAAAATCCACTTTTACATATTCTTTCAGGAGGACTATTTTTAGGATCTTTTTATATGGCAACTGATATGGTAACTAGTCCATATACACCAAAAGGGAGAGCAATTTTTGCATTTTTTTTAGGAGTGTTAATAGCTGTAATAAGAGTAAAAGGCGGATACCCAGAAGGAACTGCCTATGCAATTTTAATTATGAATGGTTTTGTTCCACTTATTAATAAATATATTGTTCCTAAAAAATTTGGGGCGGTGAAAGCATAATGGAAAGAAATAGATATATACATTACGGTTTTGTATTAACGGGAATTGCCTTTATTTCTGCTTTAATATTAGCTACAGTAAATCAATTTACAGTTCCTCTAATAGAATCAAATGCTAAAAAAGTTATAAATATAGCTAGAACAAAAGTGTTACCAGAAGCTAATATTTTTATAGAATCAGAGCAAAAAGAAACTAGTGGTTTAATTTTTATTCCTGGAAAAAATACTAAAGGAGAAGTTGTAGGTTATGTTGTAACTGCTTCAGAAAATGGTTATGCAGGAGGGATTCAATTTGTATTAGGTATAGATAACGTTGGTAAAATAGCAGGTTTGGATATAGTTTCAAGTCAAGAAACACCTGGACTAGGTTCTAAAATAGCTGGTGAAGAATGGAAAGCTATTTGGAAAGGAAGAGATTCTGGTTATAAATTTGAAAAGGCAACTGATGCTTTTGCAGGAGCAACGATATCTCCTCAAGCAGTTTATACTGGTATAATAAAAGTTTTAAATGTCTATGAAAAAGAGGTGAAATAATTGGCAACATCATATAAAGAGATCTTAACCAAAGGAATAATTAAAGAAAATCCTGTATTTGTTCTTTTATTGGGATTATGTCCAACTTTAGGAACAACTACATCAGCAATAAATGGAATGTCAATGGGGCTTGCAACTCTTGTAGTACTAGCAGCTTCTAATTTTTTAATATCAGTATTTAAAAAAATAATACCTGATAAAGTAAGAATTCCAGCGTTCATTATGATAATAGCAACTCTTGTAACAGTGGTACAGATGGCAATGCAAGCTTATTTACCTGATATTTATACAGTATTAGGACTGTTTATTCCTCTTATTGTTGTTAACTGTATTGTACTAGGAAGAGCAGAAAGTTTTGCTTCAAAAAATGATGTATTTCCATCTTTATTAGATGGTATAGGTTCTGGATTAGGTTTTACGTTGGCTTTAACAATATTAGGAGCGATAAGAGAAGTTATAGGAAATGGAACATTATTTAATGTAACTGTGACTCCTGAAGGATTTACACCTGCTTTAATTTTTATTTTAGCACCTGGAGCTTTTATAACTATTGGTTGTATAATTGCAGCTCAAAATTTTATAAAGCAAAAAAAAGCTAAGGAGGAACAAGCATAATGGATTTTGGAAAACTATTTTCAATTATAATCGGTTCAGTATTTATAAATAATTTTGTTTTTGCTAAATTCTTAGGAGTCTGTCCTTTCATGGGAGTTTCAAAAAAAGTTGAATCATCTCTTGGAATGGGAATGGCAGTAACTTTTGTTATAACATTAGCCTCAGCAGTAACTTGGGTAGTATACAACTATATATTAGCTCCTTTAGGTTTAGGGTATCTTCAAACAATAGCATTTATTTTAATAATTGCTTCATTAGTACAGTTTGTTGAAATGGCTATTCAAAAAACATCACCTGGTCTTTATAAATCTCTAGGGGTATTTTTACCACTTATTACAACTAACTGTTGTGTTTTAGGAGTGGCTATATTAAATATTCAAGAAAAATTAAACTTTATTGAGACATTAGTTACAGGTTTTTTTGTAGCAATAGGTTTCACATTGGCTCTTGTTATGTTAGCGGGAATTAGAGAAAGATTAGAACACGCTGCGATACCAGTACCATTTAAAGGAGTTCCTATTGCATTTATATCAGCAGGACTTCTAGCAATGGCATTTATGGGATTCAGCGGAATGAAAATATAGAAGAGGTGGAGGAAGATTATGAATGCAATATTGATGCCTGCTGGAATATTAGGCGCAACAGGTCTTTTAATGGGATTATTTCTTGCTTTTGCCTCAAAGAAATTTGAAGTTAAAGTTGATCCTAAAGTTGAAGAAGTATTAGGAGTTTTACCTGGAGTAAACTGCGGAGCTTGTGGATTTCCAGGTTGTGCAGGTTATGCTGAAGCAATAGCTTTAAATGGAGCAGAAATAACATTTTGTTCTCCTGGTGGAGCAGATGTAGTAAAAAAAATAGGTGTAATTATGGGTGTTAATGCTACTGTTTCCAATGATAAAAAAGTTGCAAAACTTCTTTGTCAGGGAGACTGTACACATACACAAAAAAAATATGAATATGGCGGTTCACTTACTACTTGTGCCTCTTTAGCCCTTTATTCAGGAGGAGACAAAACTTGTCATCATGCCTGTATAGGACACGGAGATTGTGCAAAAGTCTGTCCTGTTAGTGCAATAAAAGTTTTAGAAACAGGATTAATAGAAATTAATGAAGAGGTTTGTATATCTTGTGGAAAATGTGTAGCTCAATGCCCTAAAAAAGTTTTAGAGATGTTACCTCAAAAGAAAAAAGTTATAGTTAAATGTTCTTCGAGAGAAAAAGGAATAGTTGCTAAAAAATCCTGTACAACTGCTTGTATTGCTTGTGGAATGTGTGAAAAAGCTTGTCCAGTTGTAGCAATAGTTATTGAAAACAATTTAGCAAAGATAGACTCAACAAAGTGTATAGAATGTGGGTTATGTGTAAAAAAATGTCCAACTAAAGCTATAAAATCCTATGTAACAGAGGAGAAAAAAGCTGAAATTATTTCAGATAAATGTGTAGGATGTACAGCTTGTGCAAGAGTTTGTCCAGTAGGAGCTATATCTGGTGCAGTGAAAGAAAAGCATATAGTAGATAAGGATAAATGTATTGGTTGTGAACTTTGCTTAGGAAAATGTAAATTTAGTGCAATAAAAATAAATAAAACATCAATAGTTAAAAATTAGTTATTTATAAAAAAAGATAGTTGTTATAGGTTAAATTATAGCAATTATCTTTTTTATTATGTATTATTAATTTATAAAATATTTATTGAAATTGTTTGTCAAAATCTAGTTTTAAATGTATAATATAACAACTATGATAAAAAAGGGGTGAATTTAAATGAATAATATAAAAAAAATTATTATTTTAATAATTATATTAATATCTTCCATAAATAGTTACTCAAAAGAATCTAAAATTATGGAGAAGAAAGCAAATAATGAATTAGAAAAAAAAATGGATATAGAGAAAATAAATAATAAAATGAAAGAGTTTGATTATTTAAATAGAGAATTAAGAAGTGATAAAAAAGTTTATTTAAAAGGTGAAAAAATTCCTTTCACCGGAACTTTTGCTTTAAAATTAGGGCATTATGTTGAATATACAGAGGTATATGAGAATGGAATTTTACAAGGAGATAAAACATGGTACGATCACCAAGGAAATATTATGATGATAGAAACCTATGTAAAGGGAAGAAAAAATGGGGAACAAATTACATATTATAAAAATACTAAAATAAGATCTATTGTGGATTATAATGATAATAGAATTATAGGACTAGAGTGGTATAACGATAAAGGAGAAAGAATATTTAAAGAATCCTATGTAAAGGGAACAGGAAAATGGAAAGTATTTTGGAGCGATGGAAAAATAAATGAAGATGGACAATATTTAAATTATTTGAAAAATGGTGATTGGAAAACTTATGATATAAAAGGGAATCTAGAGTTAATAAAAACTTATAAAAATGGAAGATTAGTAAAAAGAAATTGGGAATAAAAGTAACTACTTAGGGGTTAAACGTAAATTAGTAAAAAAAATCATAATTTTCATCTAAAAGAGAGAATATTTTTTTAAATAAAAAAATATTCTCTCTTTTGTTTTGTTGTGGAAAGCTTACAATTATGTATACACCAATGTAAAACCAGTGGAAAATCTAGAACTTTCATATAATATTTTATCTAATCAACTAATATTTTATTGTTTTTTCTTTTCAGCATATATTTAGAATCTGTTTTCGGAAAATTGTTTTCAAACTTGTATTTCAAAGATTTAAGTTTATCTATTGAAACTAGAAATAATTTTTGATTTAGAAAGTACTAAGATATTTTTATAATTTAATTCTATTAATAAATTCAGCAGTTTCCTCTTCTATATAAACTGACTCAAGAAAATCTTGAATCCAAAAATATTTAGTTTCAAATTTCTTTAAAAGAGAGATAGTACAGGCTTTAATAATTAGAGTTTCACTCCAAACAGATTCAGAAATACTTCTAAGTTCATTTTCTGTTAATTTATTGTTTTTTTCAATAATACCCTTACAATTTTCACAGATAAAAATACTAGTTTCAAAACAAGGTTCTTCAGGAACAGGTGGAAGTTCAAAAACTTCAAGTTTTACTCCAGAGTCACCGCATAATTCACATTTTGATTTACTTCTCCTAGCTAAATCTTTTCCAAATAAAGATACTATATTTTTTCTTTCCATATATAAATCATAACCTTTAGCCATTACATTCCTCCAATTTTTAAAAATCTAGTTTGGATAATTTTTTATTGTATAATACTATTTCTGTAGTTTTGTATCCAGTGTGTTCTTTAAGTTTTTTACAAATTTCAAATTTATCCCAAAGGTGCATGGGAATAAGATATTTAGGTGCAAGTTGTTCTATGAAATAATCAGCTCCTACAAAAGTTCTTTTTTTTAATCTAGGATCTACTGGAAAAAAACAAATATCAATTTTTAAATTAGTATCTGCAATATTTTTTATTATTCTTTTAAATCTTTTTTCCATAGCAATTTTCTCTTCTTCAGTATCTTCTTGTCCCCAATCCCACCAATTTAAGTCTCCTGCATGAAATATATTAATTCCATGTAAATTAATTAAATAGGAAACTCCTGCATCAGTAGAACCAAATGATCTGATTTCAATATTCTCTAAAATTAATTCGTTATTTGAAAATAGAGAATGATAGTTATCATTTTTTTTTGTAAGCTTTATATCATGACTTAAAATGTAGTTAATATTATTAAATTGATTTTCAAAATCGAAAATAGATTGATGATAATGATCAGAGTGAGAATGTGATGAGAATATGTATTTATGTTTAGAATTTTTAAAAATTTCAGTAATATATTCTTTACTTTCTAAAGAATCATTGTAAAAATCAAAAAGAACAGTAGAGTCCATTATTTTAATAATAAAGCAACTATGATGTATATAGTGTATTTCTAATTCATTTAACATGGGAACTCCTTATAAAATATAATTGATATATTTATTATACTCTATTTTTATAAAAAAAAATATGTTAAACTGATATTAATGATTTATTTTAGGAGAGAATATTAATATGAAAGATTATAGTACTAAAATTTATATAAATAAAAAAAATTTAATTGATAATATTAAATTTTTAGAAAAATTAAGCAGAAAAAAAATGTTGCCTGTATTGAAAGCAAATGCTTATGGACATGATATAAAATTAATAGTTAAAATTCTCTATAAAAATAATTATAAAGATTATGTTGTAGCGAGAGAAAGTGAAGCAAAAGAAATAATAAAAGCAATAAATAAAGATGATATAAAAATTTTAATTTTAGATACAGTGGAAAATTTAGAGGTTATAAAAAAAAATCCTAGTTACATTCTTTCTATAAACACTTTTCAAGAGTTAGTAAGAGCACTAGAGTTTGGAATTTCTTCGCTTAAAATGAAAATAAAAATAGATTTTAATTTTGGAGTAAATGGGCTATTGAAAGATGAGATGTCTCAATTAAAAAATTTTATAGTAAAAAATAATCTTAATTTTAATGGAATTTATGCTCATCTTTTTTCTATTGATTATGAAGAGGGGATAAAAGTAATAGAAGAATTTGAAAGTATCATAAATTTTTTAGGAAAAGAACGTTTTCCCGTAAGAGATATTCAAAATAGTATGGGTGTCAAATTTTTTAACTCAAAAATAGCGACTCATATTAGGGTAGGAGACTATAATTATGGTATTTGTGAAGATAAAGATCTAAAAAAAAATATAAAAAAAGTAGCTTCTATAAAATCTAAGATTTCAGCAATTAAGAATATAGAGGCTTCTAAATATATTTCTTATGAAAAAAAGGAAAAAATTATATTTAAAAATGCAGAACAAATAATAGGAAAAATAAATTTTGGTTATGGTGATGGTTTTTTAAAAGTTAATGAGGGAACTTATGCTTTAATAAATGAGAAAGAGTATGAAATAATTCAAATAAATATGGATAATAGTTTTATAAAAATAGACAAAAATATTAATATTTATGATGAAGTTGAACTATATTATGATATTGAGAAAATAGAAAAAGCTACTAAATTAAAAATTACAGAATTAATATCAATCATAAACGAAAGAATACAGAGAAAAGAAATTTAAAGATATAGGAGATAAAATATGTTGAAATTTGAAGTAAATAAAGGGATAATATTTATTTTAATAGTGATATTTTTTACTAATACAAAAGCTTCACAAGAAAAAACACTCTATGAATTTAATTCATTAAATAAAAGTGGAAATGTTGTTTACTCAAAGGATAAAATTACTAAAAATGCCTTAGTAGATGGAGAGGTAGTTATGCTTCCTTTAGATTATAAAGAACCAAAAGAGATGTTTAGATCAACTTGGGTGGCTACCATCCAAAATTTACATTATCCAAAATTAAAAGATTCAAAAGACAGAAAAAAAGGGATTAGAAACAGTGTAAAAGAATTAAAAGAAGATTGGTTAGAAATATTAGATGTACATGAAAAACTAAATTTTAATGCAGTTATATTTCAAGTAAGTCCAACTTTAGATGCTATTTATAAATCTAAAAATAGACCTTGGGGAGAAATGATAAGTGGCAAGCAAGGAATTTCACCTATTTGGGCTGAGGACTTTGATTTAGTTACTTGGATGATAGATGAAACTCATAAAAAAGGAATGGAATTTCATGCTTGGTTTAATCCTTATAGAGTTACACATATTTCAAGTTTAAAAACGACTAAGGAAAAAGAAATTGCAAAATTAAGTAAAGATAATTTTGCAAGAAAAAATCCAGACTTAGTATATATATTTGATAATAAACTTTATTTAGATCCTGGATATGATAAAGTAATAAAACATATAACTGATACAGTGAGTGAATTTTTAGAAAAATATGATGTAGATGCAATTCATTTTGATGACTATTTCTATCCTTATAAAGTAACGAGAGATAATAAAACATTGTATTTTGGAGATAAATTTGAAGATAGAAAAACATTTAAAAATAATACTAGAGGCTTTAAATTTATAAAAAATATAGATTCTAAAGGAGAGTTTGAAAAATATAATATTGAAGTAAAAAAATGGAGAAGTAATAATAATGATAGAATGATTTTAGCAGTGAAAAATACCATTGATAATTATAATAAAAAATATAGTCGCTCAGTTCAATGGGGAATAAGTCCATTTGGGATATGGGAACATAAAGAAGATGATAAAGCGGGGAGCAATACTCCTATAACATCAACATCTTCTAAAAGAGATATTTATGCAGATACAAGAAAATGGGTGCAAAAAGAACAAATAGATTACATAATTCCACAAATATATTGGGAATTTACTCAAAAAGCAGCACCTTATGGAGAAATAACTCAATGGTGGACAAAACAAATGAAAAACAAAAAAACTCAACTTTATATAGGGCACAGTAGTTATAAACATGAAAATGCTTCTAAAATTAAAGCCTGGAGAAACTATGAGGAAATTCCCAATCAAATAAAGTTTAATAGTAGGTTTAAAGAGATAAAAGGAAGTGTATTTTTTGGATATTCTAATATAGTGTATAGTAAAAAAGAAGATAATTTAGGAATTATTACAATTAATAGACATATAAAAGAACTTAAAGAAAAATATTTAAAAAATAAAGTTTTGATTCCTCCAAAATCATGGTTGGATAAAAAAATAACTGAAAATCCGAGCAATATAAAAGCTAGACAACTAAAAAATAAAATTGAGATAACTTTTAGAGATAAATTAGAAAATGATAGTAGGTTTTATGTTATATATGGGGATAACAAACAAAAAATTGATACTAAAAATAACAGAAATATAATAAAAGTTGTAGGAAGAAATAAAAATTCTCTTCAGCAAAAGATAATACTTGAATTAAGTGATCTAAAAAATAAAAAATATTTAGGTATTTCTATTAAAGATAGGGCTGGAGTAGAATCTGAATTAATAGAGATAAAATAAAATAAGAAATAGGGGGGAAAAATGAATATTGATTTTATAACATTTATAAGTTTAGCAGTAGCGTGTTTTTTTGCTGCTTTTGTAGATGCTGTTGCAGGAGGAGGAGGACTTATAAGTCTTCCCGCATACATGGCTGTTGGAATTCCACCTCATTTAGCCTTAGGTACTAATAAAGTCTCTGCTATGTTTTCTTCACTATCAAGTAGCTTTAAATTTTGGAAGGCAGGAAAAGTTAATATTAGTATTTTAAAAAAATTAATTCCTTTTTCTTTTTTAGGTGCTATAGTGGGAGTAAAAGTTGTTCTTATTTTAGAACAACGATACTTGTATCCCATTGCATTTATACTTTTAATATTGACTATATGCTACAGTGTTTATAATAAAAATTTAGGTGATGCTAATAATTTTTCAGGTGAAACAAAAGAAAATATACTAATTGGAATAACTATGGCTTTTTTTCTTGGTTTTTATGATGGTTTTTTTGGTCCAGGGACAGGCTCTTTTTTAATATTTCTTTTAATTAAGATTTTTAAATTTGACTTTATTAATGCTAGTGGAAATTCTAAAATCTTAAATTTAGCAAGTAATTTAGCAAGTGTAAGTATGTTTGTTTATGCAGGAAAAGTCAACTATATTTATGCTCTATCCATGGGATTATTTATGATTATAGGAGCACAAGTGGGATCAAAATTCGCAATAATGAAAGGAAGTAAATTTATAAAATCATTCTTTTTAGTAATAACAATAATTGTAGCAATAAAAATGGCAACTCAATTTATAGATTTTTCATTTTGGTTTGATAAAATAATAAAATAATAATAAGAGATAAGGATGGTTAAAATGGAATTAAATACAAGAAAAGTAGGATTGTTTACACTGGCGATTCCTATCCTTTTAGAGTTACTACTTATGACAGTTGTGGGAAATGTAGATATTATAATGGTTTCTAAGTACAGTGATAAAGCTGTTGGAGTATTAGGTGGTATGAGCCAAGTAATGTATACTCAAAATATACTTTTTAGTTTTATATCAATAGGAACAGGAATTTTAATATCTCAATATATCGGTGCTAAAAATAAAAATAAAATTCAAGAAGTTATTGCAGTTTCTTTAGTATTAAATACAATATTTGGATTAGTTTTGGGCATAATTTACTGGGCTGGAAGTGAATTTATTTTAACTAAAATAAAATTTACACCAGATTTAATTAGTATTGGATTAAATTATTTTAAGATAGTTGGAGGTATTTGCATATTTCAAGCTATTACTCTTACAGCAACATCAGCTTTAAGAAGCCATGGTTATACGAAAGAAACATTGTATATAAATATAATTATTAATTTAATTAATGTTTTAGGAAATGGAATGTTTATTTTTGGTTGGTTAGGTGCACCTATTTTAGGAGTGACAGGAGTAGGTATTGCAACTGTTTTTTCAAGAGGTATAGGAATGATTTTAGCACTTATTATTCTTTTAAAATTTTGTGATTTTAAAATTAATACTCGTTATTTAATTCCATTCCCTAAAGATGTATTAAGACATATTGCAAAAATTGGTATTCCCAGTGGAATGGAGCATTTAAGTTGGAGTGTAGTTCAAATAATTATTCTAGCTATGGTAAATACAATGGGAACAGCAACTATAGCAGCTAGAACATATTTAAATTTAATAGCTTCTTTTATGATGATGTTTTCCATAGCTTTAGGTCAGGGAACAGCAATAGTTACAGGAAGATTAATAGGGGAAAAAAAGATTGAAGAAGCATATCATCAATGTTTAAAAAGTGTAAAATTATCTCTTGGAGTAGCATTTATTATATCAATTTCTGTATTTATTTTTAAAAGTACTATTATGGAGTTTTTCACAAAAGACCCAGAAATTATATCTATTGGAAAGAAAGTCTTTTGGACATTTATTATCATAGAAACAGGAAGGACTTTTAATATAATTATAATAAATTCTCTTCATGCAGCGGGAGATGTTAAATTTCCAATGTTTGCAGGAATTGTGTGTATGTTTGGAGTGGCTGTTACAATGTCCTGGTTTTTAGGAGTAAAGTTAGAATTAGCACTGATTGGAATATGGCTTGCAAATTCTATGGATGAATGGATTAGGGCTATTGTAATGTTAAAAAGATGGAAAAGTAGGAAGTGGGAAAAAAAAGGATTTATTTAAAAAAGAAAATTCCAAATTGATTTATGTCTTTATCAATTTGGAATTTTTTTATTATTTAATCTTCCATATAGGCATTTTTAAAACTAACATCACCTAAAGGTGATTTTACCCATCCTTTAGCCTTGGGATTTGAATATACTATATTAGTGTAATAGTATAATGGAATAATTGGCATTTCATCCATTAAAATATCTTCTGCTTGATGCAATAATGTTGTTCTATTTTCTGGATTTTGCTCTTTTTGAGCTTCTTTGATGAGTTTATCATAATCTAAATTTGAAAACCCTGCATCATTATTTCCACTGCTAGTTACCCATAAATCTAAAAAAGTCATAGGATCATTATAGTCTGCAATCCAACCATGTCTAGCAATTTCATAATTTTTCTCATTTCTTGAAGTTTGAAAAACTGCCCATTCCTCATTTTTAAGTTCAATATTTAAACCTAAGTTCTTTTTCCACATATCTTGAATAGCTTGAGCAATAATACTATGTGAATCATTTGTATTGTATGTAAATTTTATGATAGGTAAAGAAGACGGATCAGAATAACCTGCTTCTGCTAAAAGTTTTTGAGCTTCATCTATCTGTGGTGAGTCAGAAAAATATGACTTTGTTGAAAACTCTTTTTCATCAGTGGTAATAATACCTTTAGGAACAAAGCTAAGAGCAGGGAGTTGTCCCCCTTTAGTAACTTTTTCAACTAAAGTTTTTCTATCAATAGCAAGAGACAAAGCTTTCCTAACTCTTTTATCTCCTAAAAATTTTGCAACCTCAGGAGAGGTATTACCAGTAATATTAAAAGCATAAAAATATGTTCCAAGATAGGGATATTGTTTAGCAACTCCACTATTTAGTAATGTTTCAATTTCACTTATTGGAGGATTTTCTCCTATATCAAATTCACCAGTTTGGAAAGCTCCAAGAGAAGTTTTTTCATCAACAATTTGATCAAATCTTAATTCCTCAAGCTTAACATTAGCTGAATCCCAATAGTTTTCATTTTTCATAAAAACTATGTTTTCTTTAGGTGACCATGATTTAATTTTAAATGGTCCATTTCCAATATATGTTTCTACTTTTGTAGCCCAAGCAGAATCCTTCTCAACAATATCTTCCCTAAGGGGAAAATAAGCAGGGAAAGCAGCTAAAGAAAGAAAGTAAGGAGTTGCTTGCTCTAAAGTAAGCTCAATAGTATAATCATCTATTATTTTTATTCCTAAATCTTCAATTTTAGAAGTGCCATTATAAAAACTTTCACTATTTTTAATATAAAAAAGTTGATACACATATTCCATAGCAGTTTCTGGTTTTAGACCTCTTATCCAAGAATACATGAAATCATGAGCTGTTACAGGCTTACCATCTGACCATTTTGCATTTTTTCTAAGAAAAAAAGTATAGACAGTACCATCATCAGAAATATTTACAGATTCTGCAGCGGCAGGTATAGTTTTAGAATCATTATCTATATAAAATAATCCTTCAAAAGCATTGCCAATAACAATACTACCGTCAACTGAGGAATTCAAATGTGGATCTAAAGTTTTAGGGTCTGCTCCTAGATTATAGGACATTTTCTGTACAGTTTTAATTAATCCTACTTCTTTTTTCTCTCCACAACTAGCTAAAATAAATATTATTGACAACAAGAAAAAAATAAAATTTAAAGATTTTTTCATAGATACTTCCCCCTTAAAATAAATTTTATTAATATAAATGACATGCAACTTTATGATTATTTTTTACTTCTTTTAAAATTGGTTCTTCATATTTACAGATTTCCTTAGCATATTTACATCTAGATTTAAATCTACAACCTGGAGCTGGATTTATTGGAGTTGGGATATCTCCTTCTAAAATAATTTGTTCTTTTTGCTCAGTTAAATCAGGATCAGGTATGGGAATCGCTGAAAGTAGAGCTTTAGTATATGGATGATAAGGCGTTTCATAAATACAATCACTGGTAGAAAGTTCAACTAGTTTTCCTAAATACATAATACCAACTCTATCTGAAATATGCTTTACCATGGATAAATCATGAGCAATGAAGAGATAAGTTAAGCCTAATTTCTTTTGTAAATCTTCTAACATGTTAACAATTTGAGCTTGAATAGAGACATCTAAAGCTGAAATAGGTTCATCACAAATAATAAATTCAGGATTAACAGCAAGAGCACGAGCTATTCCTATTCTTTGTCTTTGACCTCCTGAAAATTCATGAGGATACCTACTCATATGTGATGAATTTAATCCAACCATCTCTAAAATTTCTAAAACTTTTTCATTTATTAAATTATCAGGATAAAGATTGTGAATAATCATAGGTTCACCAATAATATCACCCACTGTTTGTCTTGGATTAAGAGAAGCGTAAGGATCTTGAAAAATCATTTGAATTTTTTTCCTATAAGGGTGCATTTGATTAAAGTTTAAATTAGTAATATCATTATTATTATATTTAATTTCACCACTAGTAGGCTCATAGAGTTTCAAAATAGTCCTCCCAAGGGTTGTTTTTCCACAGCCAGATTCACCTACAAGACCTAAAGTTTCTCCTTTTATTATATCTAAACTAACATTGTCTACAGCTTTCAAGACTTTCTTATTTTTTTTAAATATAGATTTTTTTGTTTCAAAATATTTACAAAGATTTTTTACTTCAATTAAAGTATTATTTTTCATTTTTCTCCTCACCTTTCATTTTAAATTTTATATTAGGAGCCATAGGGTGATTTAACCAGCATGCTGCAGAATGTCCCTGAGATATCTCATATAGTGGAGGTAAAGAATTTTTACAAACTACCATTGAATATTTACATCTTTGAAAAAATGGGCAACCATTAGAAGGATTTAGAAGATCAGGTGGCTGTCCTTCAATAGGGTTTAACCGTTCATTTTTCACCCTTACTAAGTTAGGAACACTTTCTAAAAGTCCAAAAGTATAAGGATGTTTTGTATTATAAAAAATATCTCTTTTATCTCCTTGCTCTACAATTATTCCACCGTACATAACATTTACTTTATCACAAATATCAGCAATAACTCCTAAGTCATGAGTTATTAAAATAATAGAAGTTCCTAATCTTTTTTTTATATCTTTCATTAGTTCTAAAATTTGTGCTTGAATTGTAACGTCTAAAGCTGTTGTAGGTTCATCAGCAATTAAAAGCTTGGGCTCACAAGCGAGTGCCATAGCAATCATTGCTCTTTGCCTCATTCCACCAGAAAATTCGTGTGGATATTGTTTCATCCTATCTTTAGGAGAAGCCATTCCAACTAACTCTAAAAGTTCTACTCCTCTTTGAAAAGCTTCTTTTCTATTATATTTTCTATGCTCCATGAGAGGTTCCATTATTTGCTCTCCAATAGTGAGCAAAAGGTTTAAAGAAGTCATAGGATCTTGAAATATCATAGAAATTTCATTACCTCTTATTTTGTTCATTTCATTTTCTTTTAAATTTTTAATATCTTTCCCATTAAAAATAATTTCTCCATCTTTTATTTTTCCATTATCATCTAAAAGTTTCATAATGCTCATCATAGTTACACTTTTTCCACAGCCAGATTCACCTACAATACCCATAACTTCTCCTTGCTCTAAATTAAAGGAAACTCCTCTAACAGCTTGAACTTCTCCAAAATTGCTATTAAATGAAGTTTTGAGGTTCTTAACTTCCAATAATTTCATAAAATTTTCCTCCCTTATTTTCTTATCTTAGGATCTAATGCATCTCTTAGACCATCTCCTAACATATTGAATGAAAGGATAGTTAAACAGATGGCTAGTGTTGGAAATAATAGTTGAGATGGATAGAGTCTAAAACCTCCCAGTGCATCATTCGCTAATGTTCCCCAAGATGCTGCAGGGGGACTAATTCCAAGACCAATAAAACTAAGAAATGCTTCTGTAAAAATAGCAGAGGGTATTTGAAGGGTTAATGTAACAATAATTGAGCCCATGGTATTCGGAATTAAATGTTTAAAAAGAATTCTTTTGCTTGAAGCTCCTATAGTTTTTGCTGCTAAGATATATTCTTGCTGTTTTAAGGATAGAATTTCTCCTCTAACTATTCTAGCCATACCTATCCAATATGAAATAGCAAGGGCTACAATCATATTTAAAAAACCACCTTTTTCAAAAACAACCATAATTAAAATTACATAAATAGTCATAGGTATTGAGTATATAATATCCACTACTCTCATCATAAACATATCTACTTTTCCACCTAAATAGCCAGAGATACCTCCATATACAATTCCGATAAAAAGATTTAAAATAGAAGCAACAAAACCTATTGCCAAAGAGTATCTGGCTCCAAACATAACCCTAACAAAAAGATCACGTCCTAGCTGATCTGTTCCAAACCAGTGAATTTTACTAGGAGGTGTATTTGTCATATTGAGATTATTTGAAAAAACATCAAATTGAGAGACCATAGGTGTAAATATTGCAAATAAACAAATTAGAAAAATAAAAATGAGTCCTATTAATGAGAGCTTATTCTGCTTTAATTTTCTCCAAGAGTCTTCTCGGAAAGTTAATCCTTTTCGAAGAATTGTTTCTGTACTTTTTGAACTTGTAGGCACAAATGTAAAATCTAAATGTTTTTCATTATCTATCATAAAATTCTCCCTTTTAGTCTTCTAATTTTATACGTGGGTCTATTACAACATACAGAATATCAACAATTAAATTAGACAGCATTAAAAATGCGCTATAAAATATAGTAACTCCCATAATTACTGTATAATCTCTATTTGTAATAGTTGTTATGAATTCACTTCCAAGTCCAGGAATTGCAAAAATTCTTTCGATTACAAAACTACCAGTTAAAATTCCTGCCACTAATGGTCCAAGATAGGTAACTACAGGAATTAAAGTATTTCTAAGAGCATGCTTAATCATTATTTTATTTTTATTAAGTCCCTTTGCTCTAGCAGTTCTGATATAATCTGATTTCATAACTTCTACTAATTTGGATCTCGTTAAACGCGAGATAAATGCTATGGAATAACCAGAAAGAGCAAGAGCTGGAAGGATATAAGATTGCCATGTTTTAAGCCCAGTAATAGGGAGTACTCTTAATTTGACTCCAAAAATATACATAAAAAAGACACCAATAACAAATCCTGGTATAGTTACACCTAAAGTAGAGAGAACCATACAGAGAGAATCAGGCCATTTATTAAAATTTAATGCCGAAAGAATCCCTAAAAAAACTCCAACAACTAGTGAAAGAATAATAGCCACCGCACCTAGTTTAGCAGATGTAGGAAAGGAATAACTAATTATCCAATTAACGGTTCTCCCTTCTCTTTTCATGCTTGGTCCTAAATCTCCTTTGGATAGATTAAGAATATAGTCTTTATATTGAATAATTAGAGGTTTATTTAATGCAAATTTTTCTTCAATTTTAGCTTTTATTTTAGGAGGAATATTTTTTTCCCCATCAAAAGGACCGCCTGGCATAAGTCTTAATAAAAAAAATGTTAAAGTAATAACAGTAAATAAGGTTACTAGACTAATCCATAATCTTTTTAAAATATAAAGAAACATAATTATCACATCCATTTTAATATTTTGAAACATGAAGTAAAATAATTTTTATTTCTATAAATATACATCTATTTTAATAAAAAGTCAACTATAAATAAAATATATGATTTTGTAAGTAATAATAAAAACAGGAAATGTGTTTAAATACATTTCCTGTTTTTATTTAGTTAAATTTAATTAAAAAGGTTAAGAAGATCATTTTTAGATAATTTTAAAAGGTTTCTTTGATTTCCATCAAAAAGCTCCTCTACTATTTTTTTCTTATCTGATTTTAATTTATTAATTTTTTCTTCTATTGTTCCACTGGTAATAAGTTTTACAACTTGTATAGTTTTTTCTTGCCCTATTCTATGGGCTCTATCGGTTGCTTGATCCTCTACAGCAGGGTTCCACCAAGGGTCAAAGTGAATAACAATATCTGCACCAGTTAAATTTAGTCCTGTACCACCAGCTTTTAAAGAGATTAAGAAAACATCAGCAGTTCCATTATTAAAATTCTCTACAAGATGTATTCTTTCCTTAGCAGGAGTTTTTCCATCGAGATAAAGATAATCAAATTTTTCATTAAGTTCATTCTTTATAAGAGAAAGCATCTCAGTAAATTGTGAAAATATCAAAACTCGGTGTCCTGAATCTTTGTAATCTATTAAAAGTTCCATAAGCAACTCTAGTTTTGCACTTCCTCCTTTATAATTATCAATAAAAAGTTTAGGATGTGCACAAATTTGTCGAAGCCGAGTTAAAATAGATAAAATTTTAAGCTGTTTTTGACCTTCATTTAAGTTGTTTAATTCTTGAGAAATATCCTCCTTTACTTTACTTAAATAGGAAAGATAAAGTTGTTTTTGCTCTGGTTCTAATTCAACTATTAAATCTGTTTCAATTTTATCTGGTAGTTCTTTAAGTACATCTTTTTTTAATCTTCTTAAAATAAAAGGATGGGCTAATGTTTTTAATTGCTCTATTCCATTTGTATTAATATAATGATTTTTAAAATTAGAGTGGCTATTTAAATAACCTGGAAGAATAAAGTCAAAGATACTCCAAAGTTCTAAAAGATTATTTTCAATAGGCGTTCCTGTAAGTGCCAGTTTTGTTTCACCTTTTAATTTTTTAATATACTGCCCATTTTTTGAGAGAGGATTTTTAATAGCTTGAGCTTCATCAATAATAATATTTTTAAAAGAGATATTTTCATAAAAATTAATATCTCTTTGTAAAATACCATAAGAGGTTATTATAATCTGATTTTTAGTTAAATTATTTAAAATATCTTTTCTTTCATTTTGTGTCCCAATAAGAGTAATCACCTCTAAGTGCGGAGCGAATTTTTGAAATTCACTTTTCCAGTTATAAACTAATGATTTAGGTGCTATTATTATATTAGGTAATAAGGTTTTTTCTTTATTAATATCTAAGTAAACAATCGTTTGTAATGTTTTCCCAAGTCCCATATCATCAGCTAAAATTCCACCAATTCCTAACTTATTAATTTTTTCTATCCATTGTACTCCATGTTTTTGATAATCTCTTAACATTGAGTATCCTGAAGGTATTTCTACTAATTCTATACTATTTAAATTATTAGAAAAATCATTTAAGTTTTCAGAAATAAAAGCTCCTTTAATTTTACTAAGACGTTCTTTAAAAAAGTATGAATAATATTTTTCTCTTTTTATTAGACCTTGTTTGAGCTCATTTACACTAGGAGCTAAAGCTGAAAATATATTATTAATCTCCTTTAAATTAGGTTCCACTATTTTTAATATACTTCCATCTTTTAATTTAAAAAACTTCTTTTTTTCTTTTATAGATTTAATATACTCTGGAAGAAAATTTTTGTCTATTCCATTTAAAGAAAATTTAAACTCAAGAACACCAGTTTCTCCAATAGAGCTACTTAAAGATAGAGATACAGAAGTATAGTTTAAATTTTTTAAATTATTAGAATAATATATTTCATAATTTTTTTGGAGTTCTTTTATTTTTATATTCATAAAATTATAGATATTTTCATCCCCTTCTAAGATAAAGGAATTATCAATATGTTTTTTAAAATTTAATTTTAAAAGTTCATGCTCAAGTATATTTTTATTTTCAGTATCGTCAATTAGAATACCTTTAATTTCTTTAATATTTTTTTTGTCGTATAAAGTTTCGATAGTCAAAGAAATAGAGCTTTTTTCATGTTTATCTAAATAAATTTTTGATTCAATATGATTGGGAATATATACTTTGTTTTTTAAAGTATCTCCTAAATTAGTTTTACCAATATTATTTAAGCTAGAAACAACTTCAGCAAGATTTTCATTATTTATTTCAATTTCACTATTTTTGTATCTTTCAGTAGTTAAGCTTTTAAGTTGTTTTAGTTTAGTAATTTTATTTTTACTGATAGGATAAATATCTATTATTTCAGAGTTATCATTAAAGATAAGAATAGCAATATTATACAAAAATTCAATTTTATTTAAACTATCAAGTTCAAATTTTATTTTTTTTTCAAATTCATTAATTTTAAATTCAATTTCATATTCCTCTTCATGAATTTTGTAATTTTTATTTGGTATAACTTTAAAAATATCAAAAATTTCATTTTCAAAGACTGAAGGTATAAAAAATCCATCAGGTGTAGAAAATCTTTCTCTATTAAAATTATAATTTGATTCTAATTCTAGCGTATTTGAAGCTATTTCAAGAATTCTATTATCTATTGCATTAAAAGAATGAATATCATGGTTATATTCTAAAAGTTTACCAAAATAAAATGTAGAGGTGTTGTATGATTCTAAGAATTTTCCAAGTTTATTAGATAATTTATATGTTTTTCCTCCAATTTCCGATATAAAAAGATTTATTTCTAAATTATATTCAGAAGAAGAGGATTTTTTTTTGGAAATAATAAAATCTTTATGTAGCTTTAGTCCTTTATTATTAGCATTATTATTGGACAATACTATATCAAAAAATTTATTCTTTTGTTGTTTTTTTCTTCTTTCATCCTCTTTTTTTATTATTTTCAATTTATTTTTATTAAGTTCAATGGAATCTTTTAATAGACCACATGATTCAGCAAAAAGAGCTAAAGCAACAATATGTTTACACGGAGAATTGCTGGATTCGTAATACATACAATTACAATTAAATTTAAGATGTTCTATTTCTAAATAAGGAGTTAAAAACTCCATATCACTATCTCCTTTAGAAATAATAAGGGAAGGATAGTAGAGGCGAGAGCCATGAACCTCACCTTTAATACCTAAAATATAATCATCTATTTTAGAAAAAAATTTCAAATCATTGTCATCTAAATATTCAGCGGTTATAACACGTTGCTCTTTAAAATATTGAATTCCTCTTTTCCAAATAAGGGAAAGCGTTTCATGTTTTAAATTTTTTATAATATCTATTTTGATCACATCCTAACATTAAAATTTTATTTTTTTTATAAAAAATGATAATTTAAGCCTATTTATCCAGGAAAATTTTCTTCTGGAATGTTTCAAAAAAATTAATTCTAAAATGTAAAAACTGCTAATATTAATTAGTTTAAAAGATTCGACACAAGAAACACAGTAAGTAACTAAATTTTTTGAAATAGCCTCTTTTGATGTTAGGTTAAGAATTTTCATTCCTATTTTTCTATTAAGTACCATTAGCATATTTTTTTTACCGCAACATAGAGATTTATTTTTATTTTTTGTAAATTCAATAATTGTTATACCTAATTTATTTAAAATACTTCTTATAGAAATATGAATATCATCATTTTTTCTAGCTGCACAGGGATCATGTAAAATAAATTCTTTATTTTTTAAAATATTTATTTTATTTTGAGGAAAAAATTCTTCAATAATTGGCCAAATAGATTTTATCTCATAATTTGTATATTGTTTTAATGTATTAAAGCAGTTAGGACATGCCGTATATATTGTTTTAGTAGAGTTGTTATTTAAAATTTTTGTTATTTTATTAAATCGTAATCTGAAATTCACTCCATTTTTTATGTATTGAGAGGGTTTTCCGCAGCAAAAACTGCTTATTCCAAGATTTTTATCTTTATTTTTTAGTATTTTATAAGTCTTTTTTACAATAGAAGGATCTAAGCTCATAAGAGAGCAACCTGGCCAAAATAAGGTTGAAGTTTTAGTTGTTGAGGCAAAAAGTTTATTAAAACTTAAAAATTGGTGGATAACAACAGAAATTTCGTTTATTTTCATAATTTTCTCCTAATAATACGAAAAAATAAAATATATTTTATTTTCTAAATATTTTTTTTAACATATATATAATTATAGTTAGTGAAAAAAGAATAAAAAGTCCAGTAACAGCAGTTTTTATTCCTCCAGTTAACATTCCCCCAACATAGGAATAAATTATTGTAGCAGGAAGTTGCCCTAGTCCTGTGGCGATAAAAAAGGACAAGAAGTTTAATGAGGTAAGTCCAGCAGCGTAGCTTACAACATCAAAAGAGATAAAAGGCATTAGTCTACAAAGCAAAATAGTGGAACTTCCATATTTAGAAAAAAAAATATCAATTTTTTTTATTGGAGATGCACCTGTAAGTTTTTCAACAGTTTTTCGTCCTAAAAGTCTAGCAATATAAAAACAAAGAGAAGCCCCAGCTAGTGAACTAAACCATGATAAAATTGCACCTTGCCACCACCCAAATAACGTAGCATTAGCAAAGGTAATCAAAAATGCTGGAAGAGGTGCCACAACAGATTGAAAAATCATAAGAAGAAAAGAGATAAGTACGGCATACTTTCCGTGGCTACTAATAAATATTTTAATTTTTTCTGGATTAATAGTAAACATAAAAAAAATATTATTTATATATAAATGTGTTGTTTTATCTATAAAATAAAAAATTAATAAAACAAATAGAATACCTAATATAAAATATTTTAAAGTTTTATATTTTGACATTTTTTGCCAAACTTTTGTATTTAATATAATGAATTTTTACTTCATAGTTTTTTTTCATTAATTGACTCCTTTAAGAATTCGATAGACTCTTATAAAACTTCCATATAAATTTTATAAGGTCCTTTTCTTTCGCCATTTTTGTAAGTAGATTCTGTATAACCACTTTCGTTGTATATTTTATGAAAACCTTCAAGAATCCCTTTTTTATAGGTTAATTCTTTAATTAATTTTCCCTTTGTATTATATGTTTTAGACAGGCCTTCTTCTTTTCCATTGAGATAAGTAGTTTCTAGTTCTAAGTTACCATTTTCGTAATATTGATTAAACGAGCCGTTAATTTCTCCATTAAAATAGGTAGTCTCCACTTCAAGTCCAGCATGTTCATAATATTTGTGAAAAGAGCCTTCAATTTTCCCATTAAAATAAGTGGTTTCTAGCTCTAATTTAGCATTATCATAATAGCTTTTAAATGAACCATTAATTTCTCCATTAAAATAAGTGGTTTCTAGTTCCAGTTCACCATGTTCAAAATATGATTTATAAGCCCCTTCTTTTTTTTTATTTTTATAAATAAATTCACCAGCTAATTGTCCATTTTCATAATACCACTTATAAGAACCATCAAATTCTCCAT
The DNA here is from genome assembly GCA_051652785.1 of Fusobacteriaceae bacterium. Taxonomy (GTDB): domain Bacteria; phylum Fusobacteriota; class Fusobacteriia; order Fusobacteriales; family Fusobacteriaceae; genus JAGNZR01. The sequence goes on from JBOFUX010000029.1 coordinate 40,728, forward strand.
TTTTATAATTAGATTCTAGACGAAGTTGTTCATTATCAAAATATGTTTTAGAGGCTCCTTCTTTTTTCCCATTTAAATAAAAAGATTCTTCTGCTAAATTCCCATTTTCATAAAAATTTTTATAAACCCCTTCTAATTGCCCATTGAGATAAAAACACTCCTCTTTTAACTGTCCGTTTATATAATATCTTTTATAAACCCCATTTTTTTCTCCGTTTATGTAAAAACCTTCTTCTTCTAATTTTCTGTTTATATAATATTTTATAAAAGATCCCTCTAATAGTCCTCTTTTATAAAAAGCACTGAATTCTAATTGACCTTTTTTATAAACTAATTCTTTAATTAATTCTCCATTTAAATAAATTAATTCTTTAATTAACTCATCATCTTCATTATATCTTTTTAAAGAACCATCAAGTTTCCCATTTTTATAAATGGACTCTTCTTTTAACTTCCCATTTTCAAAATATTTTTTATAAAAACCATCAAGTTTTCCATTTTTATAATTACATTTATCACTTAATTTTCCATTTTGATAATATATTTTAAAAGAGCCTTCTTTTTTTCCATTTAAATAGGTACTTTGAACATAACGTTCTCCATTTTCATAATAACTATTAAAAGAACTTTCTCGTGCCCCATCTTCATAAATAGATTCATCATATAAATTTCCATTTTCATAATATCTTTTACAAAAACCTTCTCTTTTTCCATTTAAATAGGTACTTTCATCATATAATTGCCCGTTTAAATAATAATTTTTAGAAATTCCTTGAAGTTTTCCAATTTTATAGTTAGAAGAAAATTCTAATTGCCCATTTTCATAGTATTTATTGTAAACACCTTCTTTTTCTCCGTTTAAATAATGAGCTTCATCACTTATTTTTCCATTTTCGAAATAATTAATAAAAGGTCCTTGGAGTTTATCATTTTTGTAATTAGAAGAAAATTCTAATTGCCCATTTTCATAGTATTTATTGTAGACACCTTCTTTTTCTCCGTTTAAATAATGAG
>JBOFUX010000030.1:0-39996 GCA_051652785.1 Fusobacteriaceae bacterium
ATAATGGAGGTATAGATATGACTGGAATAGTAAAATGGTTTAATCAAGACAAAGGGTTTGGATTCATAACTGCTGAGGACGGGAAAGATGTATTCGCACATTTCTCTGAAATTCAAAAAGATGGTTTCAAAACTTTAAATGAGGGAGAAGAAGTAACTTTCGACTTAACTCAAGGACCAAAAGGACCACAAGCTTCAAACATCAAAACTAAGTAATTGGTTTAAAAAGGCTCAGAGAAATCTGAGCCTTTTTATATTTTTTGTTATAAATTTTTTAAAATCTTTTTAATTCTTTTATAGAATTGAGTTCTTTTATAAGGAATTCGTATCTATTTTTATAAATAATTTTTAACTTTGCTATATGTTTTTTTAAATGAATAGTAACATAATACAATTTCTTGTACGAATAAAAGTCAATTTTTTCAAAATAAAAAAATTGGAACTGATATAAATATATATGTATAATTTATGATATAATAAGGGTATAAATAAAAAATTGGGGTGAGAAAAATTGAAGTTAATAATTGCAGAAAAGCCAAGTTTGGCAAAAAATATAGCTCTAGCCTTAGGAGTGACAAGAAAAGGTGATGGGTATATTGAAAATAAAAAATATATAATTTCTTGGGCTTTTGGTCACCTTTTTAGTCTTAAAAATGTAGATGATTATTTAGGGAAAAAGAATAAATGGAAAGATATTCCTCTTCCTTATATTCCTAACCCTTTTGAATTTAAAATAAAAAGTAAAAAAAATATAGAAACAGGTATTGAAGAAGTAGATAAAGGTGTTTTTCATCAAGTTGAGATACTAAAAAGACTAGCTATGAGAAGTGATATAACTGAAATTGTTAACGCAGGAGATGCTGATAGAGAAGGGCAAATAATTATAGATATTATTATTAAAGAGATGAAAACAACTAAAAAAATTACAAGACTATGGTTGCCTGAACAAACAGAACAAACAATAAGAAATCAGATGGAAATTCTAGAAAGTAATAATAACTATTATTTGTTAGGACAAGAGGGATATGCAAGAACTTATATGGATTGGTTGTTTGGGATAAATTTAACTCGTTATGTTTCACTTAAAGCTAATAAATTATTGCCTATTGGACGAGTTTTAATCCCAGTTGTCAAATATATTTATGATAGAGAAATGGAAATTAGAAATTTTATTAAGAAAAAATATTTTCAATTGGAAAGTAGAACTGAAAAAGATGAAATTCAAATTCCACTAATACTTAGAAACAAAAAATTTGAAGAGAGTGAAAAAAGAGAAGCAGAAGAATTTGCAGAGCAGTTAAATAGTTTTAAAGGGAAAGTAAAAAAAATAGAAAAAAAATCTATAAAAAAACAACCGGGAAAGTTATTTTCATTATCAAAATTACAGGGATTACTTTCTAAAAAAAATAAAATTGACTTTACAACATCATTAGAGATAATACAAGGACTTTATGAAAAAGGTCTTATTACTTATCCTAGAACTAATACAGAATTTTTAGCTGAAAACGAAAAAGCTAAAGTTAAAGATATAATAAAAACTCTTCCAGAACATAATTTGATTTTTAAAGATGGAAAAAAAATATTTGATGATTCAAAAATAGAATCCCATAGTGCAATTATTCCAACTGTAAAAAAACCAAATAAACTCACATTTAGTGAAGAAATTGTTTATAAGACGATACTGAATAGATTTATATGTAATTTTTTAAATGAAGAAACTGTTACAGAGAAAGTAACTATAGTGATAAATGTAGGAAATGAAGAATTTAAATTAAATGGAGAATCTATAAAAAGTATGGGATTTTATAAGTATGAACCTGAAAAATTTGAGAATCAACTTCCACAATTGGTTAAAGAAGAAGAATTTATAGTGGAGTTTATACCTGTGGAAAAAGAAACCTCTCCTCCTAAAAAACCTACAGAAGAAGATTTAGCCAATTATTTAAAAAATCCTTTTAAAAAAGATGGTGAATCAGAAGATGAAGAGTATAAAGCAATACTTCAAGGAGTAGAAATAGGTACAGAAGCAACTAGAACAGGGATTGTGGAAAATGCAAAAAAATATAGATATATTTCACAAAAAGGATCAACTTATTCTATTGAAGACTTAGGAGAAAAATTAATTGAAATATTAGATAAACTAGAAATAAATATATATAAAGAAAAATCAGTGGAGTTTTCTAAGCTTCAAAAAAAAGTATACAAAGGAGAAGCTAAATTGGAGGAGTTAACGACTCTTACAAACAAAGAGCTAGAAGAAATAATTTCAAAAAATATAAAAATAGAGAGGTTTCAATCAGAATATACTGGACCTCCTCGTGAAGATACTCGAGAAATAGTTGCTATTTGTCCTAAATGTGGTAAAAATATCTATGAGACAGGAAAAGCTTTTTATTGTGATGGATATAGGGATAATCCCAAATGCAACTACTCAATTTGGAAATCTAGTAAAATGATACCTAATTTATCTAAGGAAGATGCATTAAAATTTATAAAAGGTGAAAAAGTCTTATTTGAAAATTTAAAATCCAGTAAAGGAAATATATATAGTGCATATTTTATTTTAAAAGAAGAGGGACAATATTGGAATTTAAAATTAGAGAGCTTTAAAGCTAAAAATTAATTTTGAAACAAAACAACCAATTAATGTAATGTTGAACACATTTTCAAACATGGAAAGAGACAAAAATAGGGTATATTTATAAAAAAAAACTTGATTTTTAATAAAAAAAGGTATAATATTGAGAAAAAGTACAAAGTTATTTACTTTTAAATCTACTAAATTTGGAGGATTATTATGGCATTATTTTTAATTTCTATAGTAGCACTTATTTTAGGGTATGCTATCTATGGAAAAATAGTTGAAAGAATTTTTGGAATTGATGATTCGATACTCACACCAGCTAAAAGACTTGCTGACGGTGTTGATTATGTCGCTATGAATTGGAAAAAAACATTTTTGATTCAATTTTTAAACATAGCGGGAACAGGACCAATTTTTGGAGCGATAGCAGGAGCTATGTGGGGACCAGCGGCATTTTTATGGATTGTTTTTGGCTGTATTTTTGGTGGTGCAGTTCATGATTTTATAATAGGTATGATGTCTGTAAGACATGATGGAGCATCTGTTGCAGAATTAGTTGGAATATATTTAGGAGATAAAGCTAAAGTGCTTATGAGGGTATTTTCAGTGGTGCTTTTAATTCTTGTAGGAGTTGTTTTTATAAAATCTCCAGCAAGTATATTGAATGACATGACTGGAATAAATGAAATGGTATTAGTTGTAATTATTATTCTATATTATATTTTAGCTACAGTTTTACCTGTGGACAAATTAATAGGAAAATTATATCCAATATTTGGGCTTTGTTTATTAATTATGGCTGCTGGAATAGGATATGGAATTGTTTCACATAATTTACCAATACCAAATATAGATTTTTCAAATATAAATCTACATCCTAAAGGAACCTCTATATTTCCATATTTATTTATATCTATAGCTTGCGGAGCAATTTCAGGATTTCATGCAACACAAGCCCCTATGATGGCAAGATGTATAACTAAAGAATCAGAAGGAAGAAGAGTTTTTTATGGCTCTATGATAGCGGAAGGAATAGTTGCTTTAGTGTGGGCAGCAGTGGCAATGTCGTTTTTTAATGGAACTGAAGGACTTGCAGCAGCTGGTTCTGCAGGAGTAGTAGTAAATAAAGTGTCATTATCTTTACTTGGAAAATTTGGTGGAATTTTAGCTGTTTTAGGAGTTGTTGCTTGCCCAATAACATCAGGAGATACGTCTTTTAGAAGTGCTAGATTAATTATTGCTGATTCATTCAAATATAAACAAGGTCCAATTATTAATAGATTTATAATTGCACTTCCTTTATTTGCAATTGGAGTAGCTCTTTGCTTTATTGATTTTGCAATATTATGGAGATATTTTGCATGGGCAAATCAAACTTTAGCAACTGTAGCTCTTTGGACAGGGGCAAAATATTTAGAAAATAAAGGAAAAAATTATTGGGTATTACTTTTACCAGCCATATTTATGACAATGGTTGTATCAACATATATTGTCATAGCTAAAGAAGGGCTAGGGCTACCAGAAATTTCAGGATATATATTTGGAATAGTTATGTCTACTGTATCAGCATTTTTCTTTTTTAAAAGTATAAAAAAATAAAAGTATAAAATTAAAAAGTATAAAATTAAAAAATATATTTAAAATATTTTAAACTAGAGACTCTACTAAGATTTTATCTGATAGAGTCTCTAGGTTTTTTAGTAGAAGGAGTAATTGAATGAGAGAAATAATAGATAAATTATATAAGGAAAATAATCTTTCAGATGAAGAACTTCTAACTTTACTGAATAATTTAGATGAAGATAATAAAAAATATCTTTTTGAAAAATCTTATATGACAAGAGCAAAATTCTATGGTAATACAGTTTTTTTAAGAGGATTAATTGAAATTTCGAATTATTGTAAAAAAGATTGTATGTACTGTGGAATAAGAAACAGTAATAAAAAATCTAAAAGATATAGATTGAGTGAAGAAGAACTTATTAACTGCTGTATTAAAGGATATGATTTAGGATATAGAACATTTGTAATACAAGGGGGAGAAGATTCTTATTTTACAGATGAGATACTTTGTAGAGTAATAAAGAGAATAAAAAATAGCTACAATGACTGTGCAATAACTCTTTCATTGGGAGAAAGAAGCAAGGAAAGTTATAAAAAACTTTATGAAGCAGGTGCAGATAGGTATCTTCTAAGGCATGAAACTGCTACAAAAAAAATTTATGAGAGTGTTCATCCAAATATGAGCTTTGAAAATAGAAGAAAATGTTTAAGAGATTTAAAAGAGATAGGCTTTCAGACTGGAGCAGGATTTTTAGTAGGATTACCTAATCAAACTAATGAAGATTTTATAAAAGATTTAAGGTTTATAAAAGAGTTAGAACCTGAAATGGTTGGAATAGGTCCTTTTATTCCCCAAAAAGACACTCCTATGGGACATTTAGATAGCGGAGATGTAAAAAAAGTCATAATAATGTTAAGTATAGTTAGACTATTGCTTCCTGAAGTATTGCTTCCAGCAACAACAGCATTAGGAACATTAGACCCTACCGGAAGAGAAAAAGGATTTAAGGTAGGAGCAAATGTAATAATGCCCAATTTATCTCCTTTTGAAAATAGAGATAAATATTCTCTTTATGATGGGAAAAAATTTGTTCAAGATGAAGCAGCAGAAGAATTAAAAAATATAATAAAAAAAATTGATAGTACAGGATTTAAAGCTGTTATGACTAGAGGAGATAATGTTATTTGGAGAAGAAAATAAAAAATTCAAAAAAAACTAAAAAAATTAAAAAAACTTTACAAACAGGTCAAAGTGTGCTAATATAAGTACAAAGTTATTTATAAATGTAGAATTTATCTGATAATATAAAGATTGAGTGTGCTCTTCGTTATAATTCAGTTGATTGAGATTTATAAATTTACTGAAAAATTAATGGAGGTACAAGCAGATGAAAGGAATAGTAAAATGGTTTAATCAAGAGAAAGGTTTTGGATTTATAACTGCAGAAGATGGAAAAGATGTTTTTGCTCATTTTTCTGAAATTCAAAAAGAAGGATTCAAAACTTTAAACGAAGGTGAAGAAGTAACTTTTGACTTGACTCAAGGACAAAAAGGTCCACAGGCTACAAACATAAAAACTAACTAATTTAACATATGAGGAATCAGAGAAATCTGATTCTTTTTTTATATATGGTTTTTCTTGTGAATTGAAAGATAAATTGTTATACTGAAGTAATCAAAAAATATGGTAAAAATAATAATTAGTAATTAAAGGAGAGTAAAAATGAAAAAAATATTAGTAACAGGTGGAGCAGGATATATAGGAAGCCATGCAGTGGTTGAATTATTGGATTTAGGCTATCAAGTAATCATAGTAGATAATTTAGAAAATGGATATAAAGAATTAATTGATTCAAGAGCTCATTTCTATTTGGGAGATATGAGAGATATAAGCACTTTTGAAAACATATTTCAAGAGCACAAAATAGATACTGTTATGCATTTTGCAGGATATATAAAAGTTGGTGAAAGTTGTATAGAGCCAAATATGTATTATTTGAATAATACATATAGTGTTATGAATATAATTGAAATGATGAAAAAATATAGTGTAAAAAATATAATATTTTCCTCTACTGCAGCAGTTTATGGAGATGTAACTATAAAGGGATTAGTTGAAGAAAACTATCCTCAAAATCCTATAAATCCATATGGAATGAGTAAATTAATGGGAGAAAAAATAATTATAGATGCAGCTAAGTCTTACGGAATAAATTATTCAATATTCAGATATTTTAATGTAGGGGGAGCTCATGAAAAATATAATATAGGACAAATGGGAGATGGTGTAACTGCTCTTATTCCCATACTTCTCCAAGTAGCTTATGGAGAAAAAGATAAATTAGAGGTTTATGGAAAAGATTATGCAACAAAAGATGGAACAGGAATCAGAGATTATATTCATGTTGTCGATTTAGTGAAAGCACATATTTTAGCTATAAAAACTTTAGAAAAAAACTTAAATGGAATATATAATTTAGGAAATGGAGAAGGTTTTTCAGTTTTAGAAATGTTAGAAGGAGCAAGAAAAATAACAGGAAAGGATATTCCAGCTGATTATGTGGAAAGAAGAGTAGGAGATCCAGCTAGTGTAGTAGCCTCAAGTGAATTAGCCAGAAAAATATTAGGCTGGGAACCTGTTTATACAGATGTAAATAAAATAATAGAAACAGGGTGGAAGTTTAAAAATAAACTTAAATAAAAAAAGGGGAGCTCATGAAAAATAAAATATTAAGAATAGAGGGGATGACCTGCTCTGCTTGTTCGAGACACGTTGAAAGAACGACCAAAAAATTAGAAGGAACTATAGAATCTAATGTTAATTTAGCAACAGAAAAACTTATAATAAAATTTGATGAAACAAAATTAAGCATAGAAGATATAATAAAAGCAATAGATAAAGCAGGTTATAAAGGTATAGATGAAGAGGGTGAGTTAAAGAAAAATAAAAAAGAAATAGAGGAACAAAAAGAAAATGAAAAAAATTCTCTATGGAAAAGATTCTTTTTATCTATGATTTTTACTATTCCTTTATTAATAGTTTCTATGGGTCATATGGTTGGATATTCTTTGCCTGATATAATATCATCTAATATAAGTCCTAGAACTTTTGTATTGGTACAATTTATATTAACGACACCTGTTGTTTTTATTGGAAATAAATTTTATCAAGTGGGCATAAAAACTTTATTGAAAGGAAGTCCAAATATGGATTCCTTAATATCTATTGGTACACTGTCAGCATATTTTTATGGAATATTTGCTACTATAAATATATTTATGGGAAATACTAGTTATGTTCATGAATTATATTTTGAATCTTCAGCGACAATTTTAACTCTTATAACTTTAGGGAAATATTTTGAAACAGTAAGTAAGGGAAAAACATCAGAAGCTATAAAAAAACTTATAAATTTAGCTCCTAAAACAGCTAGATTAGATAAAGATGGAGAAGAAGTTATAGTTTTATTGGAAGATGTTAAGGTTGGAGATATTATAATAATAAAACCAGGGGAAAAAATTCCTGTTGATGGAATAATAGTAGAGGGTAATACTTTTATTGATGAGTCAATGTTAACAGGAGAAAGTATTCCAGTGGAAAAAAATGTAGAGTCGAATATAATAGGGGCAAGTATAAATAAAAATGGAATCGTAAAATACAGAGCAACGAAAGTAGGGGATGATACTGCTCTTGCTCAAATAATAAAATTAGTGGAGGAAGCTCAAGGCTCAAAAGCACCTATTGCAAAACTTGCTGATACAGTGTCAGGATACTTTGTTCCAGTGGTAATTGTTCTTTCTATTGTTTCAGGTATAGCTTGGTTTATAGCAACAAGGGACATAACATTTGCACTAACAATTTTTATATCAGTTTTAGTTATAGCTTGTCCTTGTGCTCTGGGGCTTGCAACTCCAACTGCAATAATGATAGCAACCGGAAAAGGGGCAGAGTATGGAATTTTAATAAAAAGTGGAGAAGCTTTAGAAATTGCTCATAAAATAAATGTTGTTGTTTTAGATAAAACAGGGACTATAACAGAAGGAAAACCTAAAGTAACTGATATTATTGTAGAAAACGGAATAACAGAAGAGGAAATTTTAATTTTAGCAGGAAGTGCAGAAAAAGGTTCAGAACATAGCTTAGGTGAAGCAATTGTAAAAGAAATGCAGAGTAAAAAATTAGAGTTTGAAAAAATTGAAAACTTTAAAGCTATTCCTGGTTATGGAATAGAGGTTAAAATAAAAAATAATGATCTTTTATTAGGAAATAAAAAACTTATGAATGAAAGAAATGTTTGTATAAAAAATCTTAAAAAAATATCTGATAAATTGGCAGAAGAAGGAAAAACACCAATGTATATAGCTATTAATGGGAAATTAATGGGAATAATTGCTGTTGCCGATACTGTGAAAAAAAGTTCTAAACAAGCTATAAAAATGCTTAAAAATATGGGGCTAGAAGTTTGCATGATTACTGGTGATAATAAAAAAACAGCAGAAGCAATAGGAAAAGAAGTTGGAATAACGAGCATATTTTCTGAGGTACTTCCTAATGAAAAATCTAGTGAAATTGTAAAACTTCAAAATAAGGGAAAAAAAGTTGCCATGGTAGGGGATGGAATAAATGATGCTCCTGCACTTGCCGTTGCAAATGTTGGTATTGCCATAGGATCTGGAACTGATATAGCAATAGAATCAGCAGATATAGTTTTAATGAAAAGTGATTTACAAGATGTTTCAACAGCAATTAAATTAAGTAGAGAAACAATTATAAATATAAAACAAAATTTATTTTGGGCTTTTGCATATAATATATTAGGAATTCCTATAGCTATGGGGCTTCTTCATATTTTTGGAGGTCCATTATTAAGTCCTATGATAGCAGGGGGTGCTATGAGCATAAGTTCAGTTTCAGTCTTACTAAATGCTCTTAGACTAAAAAGTTTTAAACAATTAAAAATATAACATAGTTAGTTAAAAAAAAAATTAAGGAGAAAAAATGATAATAAATACTTACTTAACAGCAAAAGAACTTATGGAAGCGAGATATGATGCTTTTACAAGGGGAGATATAGATTTTATATTAGGAACTCATAATCCTAAAACAAATGAAGATTTAGATGTGGAAGGAACTACTAAATGGGCACGTGAGTCAAAGTGGTTAGGACTTGAAATAATAGCAACAGAAAAAGGAACTGCAGATGATGATTATGGAGTAGTTGAGTTTAAAGCTACTTATGAAGAAAATGGGACTGTTCATGTTCATCATGAAAAAAGTGAATTTATGAAAGTAAATGGTACATGGTTATATAAAGGTATTTTACCTCTTCAAACTACAATTGTAAAAGGAAAGAAAACAGGTCAAAATGAATCTTGTCCTTGCGATTCAGGTAAAAAATTTAAAAAATGTTGTGGAAAATAAATTGTAAGTAGGAGATAAAAAAATATGAAAATATTACTTATAAATTATAGAAAGTGTAGTACTTGTATAAAAGCAAAAAAAATATTAGAAATGAAAGGGATTGAATTTGAAGATATTTCTATTGTAGACAATGTTCCAAGTGTAGAGGAATTAAAAAAATACCTTAAACTTAGTGGGGTGCCACTTAATAAATTTTTTAATACAAGTGGAAATGTTTATAAAGAATTAAAATTAAAAGATCTACTTCCAAAAGCAAGTGAAGAAGAGATGTTTAGTCTTCTAAACTCTAATGGTATGTTAATAAAAAGACCTATTTTAGTTTTAGAAAATAAAGTTTTAGTTGGATTAAAAGAAGAAGAATGGAATAAATATTTATAAAAAAAATTTATTTGTTAAAAAATAACTAAAAGAAAGAAAAATTAGACGATAAAAAAGTAAAAAAATAACTATAAAAAATTAATAAATGTTATTTTAACTTATATAGTTATTAATTGAGTTAAATATAATCAGATTAACAGACGACATAATGACCTATTTTAAAATAATTTGACATTTTTCAAAACTAGTGATATAAATAATGTATATCAAATAAACTTTAACAGGGGGAATTTAAATGAAGAGATTATCATTATTTTTAGGAGCTTTATTAATAGTAGGAACATCTGTATTAGCAAAAGAAGTTATAGTAGAACCAATAGAGATGGAAGAGCCAGCAATGATAGAGCCTATGGCAGTAGAAGTAGCACCTGAAGTAATATTACCAAAGTGGACATTTGGAGCTAGAATGTATTTAGAAACAGAGGATTTTGATAATGGTTCTAAAATAGCTGGTGGAGATAATGAAGACGGGACTTTCATAGGAACTGGAATATCAGCAACTAAAGGAAAATTAACTTTAGACTTAAATGTAGAAAGAAGATTTGGTGGAGATTTATCTTTTTTAAAAGGAGACCAAGAATATGAGCAAACTAGGGTAGACTGGAAAGTTAGATACCAATTATTTGCAAATCAAGCATTTCATTTAAAATATAGAAATGAAGAAAGAACAAGAGATTGGAATAAGCCAACAGATCATGGTGACTGGACAAGAGATAGATATGAGTTAGGAACAGATTGGAATCATTTTGATGGATTATTTGCAGGTTGGTTTGTAGTTGGTCATGACGAGGATCAAAATACTGGTTTAGATAGAACAACTGTTAAATCTAACGGGAATTACTATGAGGGAGATTTTGGACCAACATTTAAATTAACAGAAACTGTATCGTTAAATCCAACATTATATGTAACTGGTGAGAATTATAGTGGAAACAGAATGAACGACTACCAAGCTAGATTAATGCTAATCTGGAAAGCAACCGATAAGGTAACTGTTATGCCTAGAATCAGATACAATATAGAAAAAACTGATAGAGTACAAGGAAAAGAAAACTGGACATTAGATGCAGGAGATAGAATTAGATACGAACTTATGGCTAATGTACAAATTAAAGATAATCTTTCATCATTCGTAGGTGTAGCTTTTGATGATCAAACAAGAAATCTAAAAGATGGGAATGGAAATACTAGTTCAAAAGAAGGAATTGATATGTGGTGGACTTATGTAGGTCTTAACTACTCTTTCTAAAATAATTAAATACGAAATAGAGGAATTTTATAAAATTCCTCTATTTTTTATATATTGTGAATAAAAAATATTGACGAAAACGTGTATTGTGTGGTATTGTTGTATTGAAGTTGTAAGGTTTAAATCAATAAAGTACAGATGTTGTCAACTTATATTTTGTTATTTAAAAATTATTAAAAAAATATTTAGGAGGAAAAATGAAAGTTTTTGCACAAATTCAAAAGATAGGAAAAGCTCTAATGACACCAATAGCAATACTTCCAGCAGCAGGATTATTTTTAGCTTTTGGAAATAAATTGGATATTCCAATGATGGAATCAGCAGGGGGGATTATATTTGCTAATTTACCTCTACTATTTGCAGTGGGTTCAGCAATAGGTTTAGTAGGTGGAGATGGAGTAGCAGCTTTAGCAGCAGTAGTCGCTATATTAATAATGAATACAACTATGGGAATGGTTGTTGGAATAACACCAGAAATGGCAGCAGCTGGAGGAAAATATGCACTTGTAATGGGAGTCCCAACTCTTCAAACAGGAGTTTTTGGAGGTTTAATAGCAGGAATAATAGCTGCTGTATCTTATAATTATTTTCATAAAACAGAACTTCCAGCATTTTTAGGATTTTTCTCGGGAAAAAGATTAGTACCGATAGTAACAGCAATAGTCGCTTTTTTAATTGGACTTGCTATGCCAGTAATTTGGGGACCTGTTCAAACAGGATTAGCTTCTTTATCTTCAATAGCTAATGAAGGAAATACAAATGTATCAACATTTTTATTTGGATTAGTTGAAAGAGCTTTAATTCCTTTTGGCTTACATCATATATTTTATGCACCATTTTGGTTTCAATTTGGAGAATACACAGATAAAGCAGGAAATTTAATAAATGGAGACCAAGCAATTTGGTTTGCCATGTTAAAAGATGGAGTTCACAACTTTTCATCTGCTACATATCAAGGAGCAGGAAAATTTATGACAGGAAAGTTTCCTTTCATGATGTTTGGATTACCTGCAGCAGCTTTAGCTATGTATCATGAAGCAAAACCTGAAAATAAAAAAATAGTTGGAGGATTGCTTTTTTCTGCAGCTTTAACTTCATTTTTAACAGGAATAACTGAGCCGTTAGAGTTTTCATTCTTATTTGTTGCACCTATTTTGTATGGAATACACTGTTTGTTTGCAGCAACTTCATTTATGTTAATGAATATGTTTAATGTTAGAATTGGAATGACATTTTCAGGTGGAGCTATAGATTTCTCTGTATTTGGAATACTACCAAGCTCAGAAGGATTTGTAACAAATTGGCCAATTGCAATAATAGTAGGGATAATACTAGCAGTAGTTTATTACTTTGGATTTAGATTTGCTATAAGAACTTGGAATCTAATGACGCCAGGAAGAGAAGAGATAAATGCTAATGATGATGAAAAAGTTGTTATGGGAAATGATGATTTAGCAATTTTAGTTCAAAAAGCTTTAGGTGGAAAAGATAATTTAGTAAGTATAGATGCTTGTATAACAAGATTGAGATTAGAAGTGAAAAATACAGCTTTAGTAAATGATTCTGAGCTTAAAAAATTAGGTGCAGCTGGAGTTTTAAAAGTTGGAAAAAATGGAGTTCAAGTAATATTTGGAGCTAAAGCTCAGTTTATTGCAAATGATTTAAAAAATCTTTAAGGAAATATCTTAAAAAAGTATTTAAAATAAAAAAAAGTAGTTCTAAAATAAAATTTAGGACTACTTTTTTTTTACAAAAACTAATTATTCACCACCAAAATAAAGAACTTCAGCACTAGCTTCATACCAAGGTCCCTCTTCATCTTCTCCTGCTTCAATAAAAAATTCAATTTGAGTATCATCAAGAGTAAAACCAATAGAATTTAAAGAATCATCATTAAAAAATTCTATATTGTTGAATTTTATTTTATCAATTTTTTCAACTAAATCGGGTTGTTCTTTTAATAGCTCAGTGATATCTTCCTTTAAATAATCATAACCTCTTCTAGAAAAAGCGTCAGAAATTTTTTCTATTCTAGCAAGTGTTTTTTCAGTAAACATAATGTAACTCCTTTGAGAATTATTTTTTTAAAATTTTTTTAAGAGAGTTAAAATATTTTAAAAAGAAAAGATAAATCTTAACTTTTTTCATTTGAAAAGGAATTTTATTTAAGCTTTCAAAAATTTTTTTATCTATTTCTTCTTCAGACAGATTTATTCTATTCATTATTTTATTCACCCCATGAAATAATTTTTATTCTTAATTATACCTAATTTTTAAATAAAGATAAAGAGATAAATTTATTCAAAGGAATAATAATATTTTATCCCTATTGAAACAAGAATAAAATGCATAATTATTGATATTTTTTTTGTTTTAATATATAATATAAAAGACCAATGTAGTTTTATATCTGCTAATGGGATAAAAAAGTTTTGCTAAATTAAATAGATAATTACGGAGGTTAAAAAAAGTGGAAAATTGTATTTTTGTAGGGGTAGCTGGAGGAAGTGGAAGCGGAAAAACAACAGTGGCTCATAATCTTGTAAAAGCTTTTAGTGAAGAAGATGCTATTCTTGTGGAACAAGATGTTTATTATAGAGAATTATCTCATTTAACACTAGATGAGAGAGCCTTAACAAATTTTGATCATCCTGATGCAATAGATTTTGATTTAATGAAAAAACATTTAAATGATTTAAAAAAAGGTATTAGTATAGAAAGACCGACTTATGACTTTAAAACACATTCTAGAAAATTAGAAAATGTGCTATTAAAACCTTCGAGAATAGTTATTGTAGAAGGAATATTGATTCTTGCAGTAAAGGAGATAAGAGATCTATTTGATGTAAAAATATTTGTCGATACTGATGCTGATGAGATGCTCCTTAGAAGGATTGAAAGAGATATAAAAGAGAGAGGTAGAAGTTTTGATTCTGTAAAAAATCAGTATTTGAATACTGTTAAGCCCATGTATTTAGAATTTTGTGAACCCAGTAAAAGATATGCAGATTTAATTATACCAAGAGGTGGGGAAAATAAAATTGCGATAAGCATGATAATTGCAAAATTAAAAAGATATCTAAAAAAATAGAGAACTAGAAATAACTAGATATGGAGGTAAAATTTTGTTTATACTTTTTTTGAAAGGAATAGGAACAGGGTTAGTTTTATCTCTACCTTTTGGACCGATAGGAATATATTGTATGGAAAAAACATTAGTGGAAGGAGAAAAAGAAGGATATATTTCTGCACTGGGAATGGTTACAGTGGATATAATATATGGAGTAATGGCTTTTTTATTTATAAATATTTTAAGAGAAGATATAGAAAAATATGGACCACTACTTACTAGTGGAGTGGGAGTATTTTTAATAGTTATTGGAGTTAAAAAATTTTTAAAAAATCCAACAGCAATAAAAATAAAAGATAGAAAAAGAAGTTTGTTTCAAGGTTATCTCACAACATTTTTTGTCTCTATGGTAAATGTTTCTACAATACTTGTAATAATTGGGGTATACACAATAATTGATAAATGGATAAAAGTTTCTGATATATGGAAAATAACTCTTCACACTGAACTAGAGACTAAAGTTCTATCAGCTTGTTTTTTTGCTACGGGAATATTTATAGGTGGAGCGACTCTTTGGTTCATAACAATATACATATTATATCATTGTAGAAAAAAAATAAATACAGGAACTCTCGTGAAAATAACTAAAATAGCTGGTATTATAATCTTAGTTTTTGGAATTGTGACACTTATAACTACGATAAAACATTTTAGATATAATTTTTAAAAACTAGTTTAAGGGAGAGTAAAGGGTGAAAAATATTAATGAGTTAACAAAGTATGAAGAAGAGAATAAAAATATAAAAATAGCAGTAGCCATGAGTGGAGGCGTTGACAGTTCAACCGTAGCTTATTTGCTTAAGTCTCAAGGTTATAATGTTATTGGAATAACAATGAAAACTTGTAAAGAAGCGGATGTAGATGCTAAAAAAGTATGTGATGAATTAGGAATTGAATATTATTTATGTGATGTAACAAAACAATTTAAAAGTGGTGTAATGGACTATTTTGTAGATGAATATTTGAAAGGAAAAACTCCTAATCCGTGTATGATCTGCAATAGGTACATTAAATTTGGAGAATTACTTGAATTTTCAAAATCATTAGGTGCTAAATTTATGGCAACAGGACATTATGCCAAAATTCAAGATGGAACTTTAGCTATGGGAAACGATATAAAAAAAGACCAAGTATATTTTTTATCACAAATAAAAAAAGAAAATTTAAAACATATAATATTTCCAATAGGGGAATTAGAAAAACCAGTAGTTAGAGAGCTGGCAAAAGAACTAGGTGTAAGAGTATATAATAAGAAAGATTCTCAAGAGATTTGTTTTATAGAAGATGGAATGCTAAAAGAATTTTTAAATGAAAAATCTCAGGGAAAATCAACTAAAATTGGTAATATAGTTGATAGTAAAGGAGAGATTCTAGGTTTACATAATGGAGTATCCTTTTATACAATTGGTCAAAGAAAAGGGTTGGGAATTTCTAAAAAAGAACCACTTTATGTAGTGGCTTTAAATGCAGAAAAGAATGAGGTTGTAGTTGGGAGTAATGAAGAGTTATTTAAAGATAAAATTATTGGAGTAAATTTAAATCTTTTGACAGTGGAAAAGCTAAAAGATTTAGAAAAATTGGAGCTTTATGCAAAAACAAGATCAAGGGATATATTACATCCTTGCTCTATAAAAGTTTTAGAAGAAGATAAAATAGAGGTTACAATGGTAAAAAACTTGGTTAGAGCAGTAACGCCAGGGCAAGGAATAGTTTTGTATGATAAGGAAAATAAAGTTGTGGCTAGTGCTTTTATAATCTAGAGAAAGAATTAAAGATTAATATTAGGAGGGAATAAATGAATAAATTTGAGTATATGAAAGAATTTAAACATGAGCAATTAATTTATTTTTATGACGAGATAACAGGATTAAAAGGAATAACTTGTATTCATGATACAACTTTAGGTCCAGCTCTTGGAGGAACAAGACTTTTGAATTATGAAACGGAAGAAGATGCCGTTTTAGATGTTTTAAGACTAGGAAGAGGAATGACTTATAAAGCAGCTTGTTCAGGATTAAATTTAGGTGGAGGGAAAACTGTTCTTATAGGAGACCCTAAAAAAGTTAAAAGTGAAGCTTATTTTAGAGCACTAGGAAGATATATTCAAAGTTTAAATGGACGTTATATAACAGCTGAAGATGTAAATACTACAGCTAAAGATATGATGTATTTATCAATGGAAACAGACCATGTAGTTGGGTTACCTGGAAAATCTGGAAACCCATCTCCAGTAACAGCATGGGGAGCATTCATGGGAATAAAAGCAGCTCTTAAAGAGGTTTACGGTTCACCTTCTGTTGCGGGAAAAAGTTTTGCAATTCAAGGAACAGGTCAAACAGGGTACTATTTAATCAAATATTTACTTGGAAATTATGAAGATATACATAATTGGAAAAAATATGATGAGAAAGTTAAAAAAATATATTTTACAGAAATAAATCAAGAGTATATTGAGAGATTGAAGAGAGAATATCCAGAAGTAGAATTTGTAAAACCAGAAGATATATATAGTTTAGATGTGGATGTTTTCTGTCCTTGTGCACTAGGAGCAGTTTTAAATGACGAAACAATACCTATGATAAAAGCTAAAATAATTTCTGGAACATCAAATAATGTGCTAAAAGAAGCAAGACATGGAGATATACTTAAAGATAAAGGAATACTTTATTCTCCAGATTACGTTATAAATGCGGGTGGTTTAATAAATGTTTATCATGAATTAAAACAAGGAGGTTATATTTTTGAGCATGCTATGAATGATGTAGATTTAATTTATGATAGATTATTAGAGATTTATTCTATTGCTAAAAAAGAAAATATCGCAGTTTCTAAAGCAGCAGACATGTTTGCAGAGAGAAGAATTGAAATTTTAAAAAATATGAGAGCAACTTACATACCTAGATAAATAAAATAAAATATTAAGGAGTGTATAGATGGATTTTTTTTCAAGATTAATGATAAAAGCTAAAAAAAATAAAATAAAAATTTTATCGGTAGCTTGTGCTGAAGATTCGGTTGTCTTAAAAGCTCTTGAAGTAGTTAGAAACGCAGGTATAGTAAACTGTATCTTGGTAGGAGATGAAAAAAAAATAAGGGGAATAGCTGAAGAAATAAATATAGATATAAATATGTATCAAATTATAAATATTCCTGATACGATAAAAGCTGCTAGAAAAGCTGTAGAATTAGTTTCAACTGGTAAGGCAGATGTTTTAATGAAAGGATTAGTGGACACTTCTATAATATTAAAAGCAGTAGTAGATCCTAAAATAGGATTGCGAGTTCCTGGAAATCTTATATCTCATATTGGAATATTTAATGTTGATGGCTGTAAAAGACCTTTATTAATAACTGATTCAGCTATAAATATTAATCCTACACTGGAAGAAAAGAAAAAAATAATAATAAATGCTGTAAGTGTTATGAAAAAATTAGGTTGTGAAATTCCCAAAGTTGCTTGTCTTTGTGCTAAAGAAAAAGTTTCTGAAAAAATGATAGCAACAGTTCATGCAGCTGAATTACAAGCTATGAACGAAAGAGGAGAAATAAAAGATTGTTTAATAGCTGGACCAATAGCATTAGATGTCGCAATCTCGCAAGAGGCAGCAAAACATAAAAATTACATTCATTTAGTAGGAGGAAATGCAGATATTTTAATGGTTCCTGAAATAGAATCAGGTAATATACTATATAAATCTATTGTTTATTTTTCTAAATCCCATAGTGCAGGAATAGTATTGGGTACTTCTGCACCTATTGTACTAACCTCTCGAGCTGACTCTAACGAGACAAAAGTCAATTCAATTTTACTTGCAATATCCTTATAACTTAGAAAAAAGAATAAAAATAGAGGAGCTTGATAATGAAAAAATATAAAATTTTATCTATAAATCCAGGTTCTACATCTACTAAAATTTCTATCTATGAAAATGAAAAAAAAATAATTGAAAAAGTTATAAGGCATTCAATTGATGAGATTGAAAAATTTAAAAATATATATTCTCAAAAAGATTTTAGAGAAAAAATAATACTAAAATCTTTAGAGGAATCAAATATAGATTTAAAAAAATTAAGTGCAGTAGTTGGAAGAGGAGGGTTATTAAAACCTATAACTGGTGGGACTTATCTAGTTACAGAAGAGATGATTGAAGATTTGAGTAAGGGTGTTTTAGGTGAACATGCATCAAATTTAGGTGGTATAATAGCTAAAAAAATAGCTGATAAAATAGGAAAAAAAGCATATATAGTAGATCCCGTTGTAGTGGATGAATTAGAAAAGGTTGCTCGTATTTCAGGAATACCTGAAATAGAGAGGAAATCAATATTTCATGCATTGAATCAAAAAGCAGTGGCTAGAAAATATTGTAAAGAAAATAATTTAATATATAAAAATATAAATTTAATTGTTGCACATATGGGGGGAGGTATATCTACTGGAATTCATAAAAATGGAAAAGTTATAGATGTAAATAATGCATTAGATGGAGAAGGTACTTTTTCTCCAGAAAGATCTGGAACATTACCAGTTGGAGATTTAGTAGAAATGTGTTTTTCTAAAAAATATTCTGAAGAATTTATAAAAAAAAGAATTAAAGGAAATGGGGGAATAGTATCTTATCTTAATACTAATGATATAAGAGATATTATAAAAATGATAGAAGCTGGAGATGAAAAAGCCAAAATAATATTTGAAGCTCTAATTTACCAAATTGCAAAAGATATAGGAGCTATGTCTACTGTAGTTTCAGGAGATGTGAAGCAGATAATATTGACAGGTGGAATTGCTTATTCAAATATTTTTGTAGAGGCTCTAAAGAAAAAAATAGAATTTATCTCCGAGGTTACAGTTTACCCCGGAGAAGAGGAAATGACAGCTTTAACGCTTGGAGCCCTCAGAGTTGAAAGAGGAGAAGAAAAAGTTAAAAAATATAAAAAATAAAAAACTAAATATTAATGATAAAAAACTAATGATAAAGAGGTGCGTCATTGGTTTTTTTTATTAATTCTTAATTTATATGGAGTTATGAAAAGAAATTCTTGACAAAAGTTTATTTAATTGATACTATTTATCAAATACTTTGAAAAACAAAACATTCTACTTGAGAATAAAAAAATAATAGAGGTGGAATAATGGTAGCAATTATAGGCGGAGTAAAAAAATGCGAAAGAGAGTACATTGAATTATTAAAGAAAGATAATATAAAATGTAAAGTTTTTAATACTATGTGTAGTGATTTTAAAAAAAAAATAGAAGGATGTGAAACCTGTGTTGTTTTTGTTAATGTAGTCAGCCATAAATTGGTAAAAAGTTGCAATGAAATTTGTAAAAAGAAAAATATAAAACTTTTATATTTAAAAACAAATGGTATTAATGGTTTAAAAGAGAATATAGAGTTTTTAAAATAAAAAAAATGACAATAATTAAATATTTTTAGTAAATAAAAATAGGGTTTGATAATTCAAATTCTATTTTTTAATTTTCTTAATTAGACAATGTTCTACTTTTTGTGATATAATATAGCTTGAAAAACTATAATTTAATTAAGTAAAAGGGGAAATATGGATAAGGTTTTTGAAATAGTTAGTAAAAAATTAAATTTTTCAATGGAACAAATAACTAAAACCATGGAGCTGTTAGATGAAGGAGCAACTATACCTTTTATCTCACGATATAGAAAAGAGGTAACTGGAAATTTAGATGAAGTTGCTATTGAAAGTATTCAAAATGAGATAAATTATTTAAGAGGTTTAAATAAAAGAAAAGAAGAAGTTTTAAGATTGATTGAGGAACAGGGGAAATTAAATGAAGAACTAAGAGTTAAAATTTCTAATGCCGTAAAACTACAAGAAGTGGAAGATATATATTTCCCATATAGAAAAAAAAGAAAAACTAAAGCTGATATAGCAAAAGAAAAAGGACTAGAACCACTTTCAATTTTGTTTATGTCAGCTAAGAATATAGAAGAACTAGAAAATAAAAGTAGTGATTTTTTAAATGATGATGTTTTAACAAAAGAGGAAGCTCTAGAAGGAGCTAAATTAATATTAGCTGAAAAAATTTCAGAAATACCTGAATATAGAGAAAAAATAAGAGAAGATATGCTAAAATTAGCAGTACTTACATGTAAAGAAACTAAAAAAGCAAAAGAATTAGATGAAAAGAAAGTATATATAGACTATTATGCATATAGTGAGCCAATTATAAAAATGCCTTCTCACAGAATTTTAGCTATTAACAGAGGAGATAATGAGGATATTTTAAATATATCTATAAGTTTTGCAGAGGAAAAACTGGCTTTAATAGAAGGGAGAATTTTAATTAATTTCTTTGGTAAAGAAAATAATTTATTAGAAGAAAAAAAGGAAATAATAAAAGATGCTTTAACAAGATTAATATTTCCTTCTATTGATAGAGAAGTTAGAAATATATTAACAGAAAAAGCAGAAATAGAAGCTATTGGGTCTTTTAAACTTAATTTAAAAAATCTTTTAATGCAGTCACCACTTAAAAATATGGCTGTAATGGCTCTAGACCCAGGATACAGAACAGGCTGTAAAGTTGCTCTTATAGACAAAAATGGTTTTTACAAGCACTATGATGTATTTTTTTTGGTGGAAGCAATGCATGCTCCAAATCAGTTAGCTACTGCTAAGAAAAAAATGATAGATTATATACTTAAATATGAAATTGATATTATTGCAATCGGTAATGGGACTGCCTCACGTGAAACGGAAAGTTTTGTAGCGAAAATATTAAAAGAAGTAAAAAGAGATGTTAAATATTTAATCGTGAATGAGGCTGGAGCTTCAATATACTCAGCATCAAAAATTGCTGCTGAAGAATTTCCAGATTTAGATGTAACAGTGAGAGGAGCAATATCTATTGGAAGAAGAATTCAAGACCCTATGGCTGAACTTGTAAAAATTGATCCTAAATCTATTGGAATTGGTATGTATCAACATGATGTAAATCAAAAGAAAATAGAAGAATCATTAAATAATGTAATAGAAGGAGTGGTTAATACAGTTGGTGCAAGTTTGAACTCAGCTTCTTGGGCATTACTTTCTCATGTTTCTGGAATAAAAAAAAATATAGCAAAAAATATAGTAGACTACAGACAAGAAAATGGAAATTTTAAAAATAGAAAAGAACTTCTAAAAGTTAAAGGTTTAGGAAGTAAAGCTTATGAACAAATGGCTGGGTTTTTAGTTATACAAGACGGGGAAAAAGCATTAGACGGAACTATCATTCACCCAGAATCATATCATATAGCAGAGGAAATTTTACTTTCTTCTGGAAGTAGTTTAAAAGAATATGAAAAAGATAGAGAAATATCAAGAAAAAAAATTGAAAAAATAAAATTAGAAGAATTTATAAAAGAAAAGGGATATGGAGAAGAGACAACAAAAGATATATACGGGGCTCTTCTTAGAGATAGACGTGACCCTAGAGAAAACTTTGACAAGCCATTACTAAAGTCTGATATTTTAAAAATAAATGATTTGAAAATTGGAATGGAAATTGAAGGAACAGTAAGAAATGTAATTGCATTTGGTGCATTTATAGATATTGGACTTAAAAATGATGCTTTGCTTCATATTTCAGAAATATCTGATACATTTGTTTCTGATCCAAATAAAGTGTTATCAGTGGGACAAATAATTAAAGTAAAAATAAAAGATATTAATTTAGAAAGACAAAGAGTTGGCTTAACAAGAAAAGGGAGTTAAAAATGAGCTTCAAAAAATATTCTCTGGTTTATAAAATAGTGTTTTATAATGTTTTAGCAATTATAATATCTTCAACAGTTATAGCTTTTGTTTTTATATTTGCAGATTTTAGAGAAAGAGAAAAAAATATAAAAAATATGACTCATGAAAAAATTGAATTATTAGATCAATCTATTAATGAATATTTTTATAAACTAAAAGAAGAAATTATTGCTACTCCTAACTTAGAATCTTTAAGCTATAAGGGAAATATTGATAAAAAAATAGAATTATTAGAAATTTCAGAAAATATTAGAAGAAATATATTAAATAAAAATAAAGAATATTATGATAAAATTATCTTAGCAAAAGAGAGACTAATTAAAAATAAAATAAAGACTGTAACAGGAGTATTTTTATTACTTTTAATTTTAACTATTTTTGTTATAAAAGTATTTTCGAGACTCATAAAAAAAATATTACATCCTTTAATAAAAATAACTGAAGCAACGAAAAAAATTGGTAGTGGAAACTATAATTATAATTTAGATATTTATACAAAAAATCTAGGGGAGATTTCTGAATTTGTTTCTTCTTTTAAAAAAATGATGAAAGAAGTGGAATTTACTCATAGTAAATTAAAGAAAGAGAATATTCAATTAAAAGAAAATATAGTAAGAATAGAAGTTATGGAAAGATTACTAATGGGACTGCATATAGAATCTGATATGACACAAGCAATAAAGACTCTACTCTTAGCCTTAACATCTGATATGGGGCTTGGGTATAGTCGGGCAATGTATTTTAGATATAGTAGAGAAAGAGATTGTTTTTTAGGGGATATGACCTCAGTTAATAGAAATCTTGATTTAGAAGAGAATGTAATAAATAAAGGATTCAAATTTCAAGTAACAGAATTAGAACGATTAATAAAGACAATAAGAATTCCTTATCAAGGGGGAAATATTATTGAAAAATCTTTAAAAGAGTCTAAGGTTATGTTTTTTAATCATAAAGGTTATAAATATGATTTAGGTAATGATCTTTTTAAAAGTTTAGGAATTCACAATTTTATGATAATACCAATATACAGTAAAAGAAGAAATTATGGTTGTATATTGGTTGATTATTTCGGTAAAAATAAAGAGATAACTCAACAAGAATATGAACTAACGACACTTTTAGCAATGAATATATCTATTAGAGTAAGCAATAAGTTAACAGAAGAGGAAAAAATAGATAATGAAAGAGAATTTACAATAACTAAACTAACAGAAAGATTTTTAGGGTCAAGAAATGAAACTTTAAAAGTGTATATGGACATAATAAATAAGTATAAATTAGGAGTAAGGGAACTTAAAGAAGAATTTATGATTTTAGAACCAATGGTTAATAAAATAGAGAAAGAAAATAGGACTTTAAAAGAATATTCGGAAATTATGAAGGATAATTTTGAACTTATAGATGTAGAAACAATATTTAGCGAAATAATAGAAGAAGAAAAAGAGGACTATGAGAGAAATAAAATAACAATATCCTTATTTATTAATTATACAGGGAAAGTTTATGGAAATAGACAATCTTTAAAAAAAGCTTTTAATGAACTTATTAAAAATTCATATTTATCACTACTAAAATCAGAAAAAAAAGAAAAAAAAATAAATATTATAGTAACAAAAGACAAAAACATAGATAAAGTTAAAATAGCTATAATTGATAACGGAATTGGAATTGAAGATAGTTTATTAGAAAAGATATATCAACCATTTTTAAGTGTTGCAGGGGAAGTTCCTGGACTGGGATTATCTTTAGTATATAGAATTGTAAAAGAACATTTTGGGGTTATAAAATTTTTCTCAAAATATTTAGATGGAACAGAAGCACGAATAACTTTAAACGCATACGAGGAGGAAACAAAATAATGTTAGAAGAAAAAAAGGATTATGGAAAGACACTAAATCTTCCAAAAACAAGTTTTCAAATGAAAGCTAATTTACCTGGAAAAGAGCCGGCTTTTATAGAGAGGTGGACTGAAAACAAAATTTATGAAAAGGGACAAAGTAAAATAAAAAAAGAATTTGTCCTTCATGATGGTCCACCTTATGCAAATGGAAATCTTCATATTGGGCATGCATTAAACAAAATATTAAAAGATATAATACTAAAACATAAAAGAATGATAGGATATAATGCTCCTTTCATTCCAGGATGGGATACTCATGGCTTACCAATAGAATTAAAAGTAAGTGAAGAATTAGGCGAAGCAATGAAAACAATGTCTCAAGAAGAGATAAGACTTAAATGTGCTTCTTATGCAAAAAAATGGGTGAAAATTCAAAAAGAACAATTTGTAAGATTGGGAATATTAGCAGATTGGGAAAATCCTTATTTAACATTAGAACCGCAGTATGAAGCCAAACAACTCGAAGTTTTTGGAGAATTATATGAAAATGGTTATATATTTAAAGGGTTAAAGCCTATATATTGGTCTCCAGTAACAGAAACTGCCTTAGCAGAAGCAGAAATAGAATATAAAAATCATACTTCTACAGCTATTTATGTTAAGATGCAAGGAAATCAAGATGTTTTAGACAAATTAAATGTTCCAAGTGCTGATTTTATAATTTGGACAACAACGCCATGGACTCTTCCAGCTAATACGGGAATAGCTTTAAATGGAGAATTTGAATACGCTATATATAAAACAGAAAAAGGAAATCTTATTTTAGCAAAAGAGTTAGCAGAAAAAGCTTTCTCTGAAATGGGAATAAGAGAATATGTGTTAATAAAAGAATTTTTAGGAGATTTATTAGAAAGAACAACTTATAAACATCCTTTCTTAGAAAAAAATGGAACTGTTATATTGGCGAATCATGTAACTTTAGGAGCAGGTTCTGGATGCGTCCATACTGCACCAGGTCATGGGCAAGATGATTATGTAGCAGGAACAAGATATGGATTAGATGTTATTTCTCCTGTTAATAATAAAGGAGTTATGACAGAAGAAGCAGGAAAATACGCAGGTTTATACTATGCAAAAGCAAATAAAGTTATTTGTGCAGACTTAACATTAAGTGGTCATATTTTGCATGAAGCAAAAATAGAACACTCTTATCCACATGATTGGAGATCTAAAACACCAGTAATATTTAGGGCTACTGAACAATGGTTTGTAAAAGCTGAAGGATCAGATTTAAGAGAAAAAGCATTAAAAGCTTTAGATTCAGTAGAATTTATTCCAGCTTGGGGAAGAAATAGAATAGGTTCTATGCTAGAGAGTAGACCAGATTGGTGTATCTCTAGACAAAGAACATGGGGAGTTCCAATTCCAATTTTCTATAATGAGAAAACTGGAGCAGAAATATTTGAAAGAGAAATACTTAATAAGATTATAGAAATAATTAGAAAAGAAGGAACAAATGCTTGGGTCAAATATTCTGCAGAAGAGTTAATTGGAGAAGAATTATTAATAAAGTATAAACTAAAAGGTGTAGAGTTAAGAAAAGAAACTAATATAATGGATGTTTGGTTTGATTCAGGAGTGTCTCATAGAGCAGTTCTTGAGCCACGAGGGCTTAGAAGACCAGCAGATTTGTATTTAGAAGGTTCGGATCAGCATAGAGGTTGGTTTCAAACTTCACTGCTAACATCTATCGGCTCAACTCATGATGCACCATATAAAACCATATTAACACATGGGTTTGTAAATGATGGAAAAGGTAAAAAAATGTCGAAGTCAGTTGGCAACGTAGTTTCACCTGATGATATAACAAAAGTATATGGTGCTGATATATTAAGATTATGGTGTGCTTCAGTGGATTATACAGAGGATGTTAAAATTTCAGATAATATAATAAAACAAATGGCAGAAGCATATAGAAGAGTAAGAAATACCGCTAGATATATATTAGGAAATAGTGATGATTTTAATTCTCAAGTAAACTCACTTCCATATTCTGAATTATTAGAGGTAGATAGATGGGCACTTGATAAATTAGAAAGACTTAAAAGAAAAGTATCTGTTTCTTATGAAAAATATGAATTTTATAATCTATTTCAAGAAATTCATTATTTTGCTGGAATAGATATGTCAGCATTTTATCTAGATATAATAAAGGATAGACTATATGCAGAAAAAATAGACTCAAGAGAGAGAAGATCTGCTCAAACTGTAATGTCAGAAATTTTAGTTACTTTAACTAAAATGATAGCTCCAATTCTTTCATTTACAGCTGAAGAGATTTGGGATAATTTACCCGAGTCAATGAAAGATGCAGAATCAGTATTATTAACAAAATGGTATAGTGAAAATGACCAATATCTTGATGATACTTTAACAGCTAAGTGGGATGAAATTCTTAAAATAAGAAGAGATAGTAATAAACTTCTTGAAAAATCTAGACAAGGAGAAGTAAAAATAATAGGGAATTCCCTTGATGCAAAATTAACTATGACAACTACAAATTCTGAACTATTTAGTTTTATAAAAGAAAATAGAGAGTTAATAGAACTTGCAACATTAGTTTCTGAAGTAAAAATATCTTCTGAATCATCAGATGAAACTTTTACTGCTGGAGAAGAGTTACCAACTTTAATGTTACAAGTATCCCATGCAGAGGGTGCAAAATGTGAAAGATGCTGGAAATATTCTAAAGAGTTAGGAACAAACTCTAATGAGCCAACTTTATGTCCTAGATGTACAACAGTAATGGCATAGGAAAAGGAGAGTAAAATGTTATATATATTACTTATTTTAATACTTTTAATTTCAGATCAAGTGAGTAAATATATTGTGGTAGAAAAGTTTATGTATGGAGAAACGTTTCCTATTATAGGAAAGTTTTTTCATCTTACATATGTTAAAAATATGGGAATAGCTTTTGGTCTTTTTCAAGATAAAACTAGAATAATCTCAATTATAACTGTTTTAGCTGTTATAGGTATCGCAATATACATGTATAAAGAATTAAAAAATGCACCAATATATGAAAAATTAGCTTATTCTTTTATTTTATCAGGCGCTTTGGGAAATATGATTGATCGTATAACTAGAGAATTTGTTGTGGATATGATAGATTTTAGAGGTATATGGCATTATGTATTTAATTTAGCTGATGTGTGGATTAATATAGGTGTGTTTTTACTAATAGTAGATTATTTTATTAGGAGGAAACAAAAATGAATTTTCAGGAAATGATATTTGCACTGCAAAAATATTGGAGTTCAAAAGGGTGTATAATAGGAAATCCTTATGATATAGAAACAGGAGCAGGAACTTTTAATCCGAATACATTTTTAATGTCTCTAGGACCTGAGCCATGGAATGTGGCATATGTAGAACCGTCAAGAAGACCAAAAGATGGAAGATATGGCGAAAATCCAAATAGAGTTTATCAACATCATCAGTTTCAAGTAATAATGAAACCTTCACCACTAGACATTCAAGAATTATATTTAGAAAGTTTAAAAGTAATAGGAATTGATCCTTTGAAACATGATATAAGATTTGTTGAAGATGACTGGGAATCACCAACACTAGGTGCTTGGGGACTTGGATGGGAAGTATGGTTAGATGGAATGGAAGTAACACAATTCACATATTTTCAACAAGTTGGCGGAATAGAGTTAGAGGTTATTCCTGCTGAATTAACATATGGATTAGAAAGACTAGCACTATATATTCAAAATAAAGAAAGTGTATATGATTTAGAGTGGACTAAAGGTGTAAAGTATGGAGAAATGAGATTTCAATATGAGTTTGAAAATTCAAAATATTCATTTGAGGTAGCTAACTTAGAAAGACATTTTAGATGGTTTGACGACTATGAAAGTGAGGCAATATTAGCGCTAGATAGTAACTTAGTTTATCCTGCATATGACTATGTGTTAAAATGTTCACACATATTTAATGTATTAGATTCAAGAGGGGCAATATCTACAACAGAAAGAATGGGATATATATTAAGAGTTAGAAATTTATCAAAAAGATGTGCTGAAATTTTTATTCAAAATAGAAAAGAGTTGGGATATCCTCTTTTAAAAAAAATTAATTTGTAAAGTAAAATAGAGGGTGATGAAAAAATGAGATTGCTTTTTGAAATTGGAATGGAAGAGATACCAGCAAGATTTTTAAATATTGCACTAAAAAATTTAAAAGAAAACATTGAGAAAAAATTTTTGGAGAATAGAATAGGCTATACTTCAGTAAAAACTTATGGAACACCTAGAAGACTTGTTTTTGTAATGGAAAATATTTCAGAAAAACAAGAAGATTTAAATGTATTAAATATGGGACCAGGAAAAGCAGTAGCTTATGAGGAAAATGGTGAGATTTCAAGAGCAGGATTAGGATTTTTAAAATCTCAAGGAGTTGAGGTTAGTGAGTTAGAAATTATGGAAACTCCTAAAGGTGAATATATTGCTGTTAGAAAATTTATAGAAGGAAAAAAAACAGAAGAAATATTGCCTGAAATATTAAAAACATCTGTTTTAGAACTTACTTTTCAAAAATCTATGAAATGGTCTGATAAAAAAATGAAATTTGCTAGACCTATAAAATGGTTCTTAGCTCTTTTAAATGAAAATATAGTTGATTTTGAGATTGAGGGATTAAAAAGTGGTAATAAATCAAGAGGACATAGATTTTTTGGGAAAGATTTTCAAGTTAATTCTATTGAAGAATATTTTGAGAAAATAAGAGAAAATAATGTAATTGTGGATATTGACGAAAGAAAAGCTATGATAAGAAAAACTATAAAAGAAAAATGTATAAATGAATTTGAAGAAGTTTTAATAAACGAGGATCTTTTAGATGAAGTTACTAACTTAGTAGAATATCCATATCCTATAATAGGAACTTTTAATTCTGAATTTTTAGAAGTTCCACAGGAAGTTCTTATAATAAGTATGCAAGTGCATCAAAGGTATTTCCCTATTTTAAATAAAGAAGGGAAGCTACAATCTAAATTTGTTGTTATAAGAAATGGTATAGAAGACTCTGAGTATGTAAAAAAAGGAAATGAGAAAGTTCTTTCAGCTAGACTTGCAGATGCAAGGTTTTTCTATAATGAAGATTTAAAAAATAATTTAGAAAATAATATTGAAAAACTTAAAACAGTAGTATATCAAAAAGATTTAGGAACTATTTATGATAAAATTATAAGAATGAAAAAAATATCAGAAAAATTAATAGTAGAACTAAAGTTAGAAGAAAAAAAAGATAATATATTTAGAACTGTTGAATTATGTAAAACTGACCTTGTCTCTAATATGATTGGAGAAAAAGAGTTTACTAAGCTTCAAGGGTTTATGGGTGAGGAATATGCTCTTAAATTTGGAGAAAATAAAAATGTAGCAGCAGGAATTAGAGAGCATTATCTACCTAAGTTTCAAGGAGACATTTGTCCTAAAACTCAAGAAGGGATAGTAGTGGCTTTAGCAGATAGATTTGATACTTTAGTAGGTTGTTTTTCTGTTGGATTAATTCCCACTGGTTCAAAAGATCCCTTTGCACTTAGAAGAGCTGCTCTTGGAATTATAAATATAATATTAAATTCTAATTTAGAATTTTCTATTTTTGATATTATTAATGTATCTTTAAATAATTTAGAAGAAAATAAATTACTTAAAGCTCCTAAAAAAGAGATATATCTTGAACTTATAGAATTTTTCAAACAAAGAATAATAAATGTATTCGCTGATTTAGGTTATAGAAGAGATATAGTTGCCTCTGTTTTAGATGTTGAAAATAATTCTTTAATTGAAATAAAATTAAAAGTAGAAGCGTTGGAAAAATTTAAATTCAATGAAGATTTTAATAAGTTTATAACTGTAGTAAAAAGAATAGGAAATATTTCTAAAGAATGTGAACATTTGAGTTTTGATAAAAAACTGTTGTTAGAAGAAGCGGAAATAAACCTTTGTGAATTTACTAATTCTTTTGAAATAAAAACAGATAAAAATTTAAAAAATAGAAATTACTCATGCTACATAAGTGATGTATTATCTAGTGTAGAGTTAATAGATAATTATTTTACCAATGTAATGATAATGGATAAAAATGAAGCTATTAAAAATAATAGATTATCTCAAATGAAGATACTGGAGACTTTATTTGATAAAATGGTCAATTTAAAATTAATTGAAAATATTTAGCAACTAATTAAGAGGAGCTCAGGACATATAGTCTTTGAGCTTTTCTTTACATATATTAATAGGGAGGAATAATGAAATTTTTGGGAGTTATACCTGCAAGATATGCCTCAACAAGATTAGAAGGGAAACCACTAAAGAATATTGAAGGATATAGTATGATTGAGTGGGTTTATAAAAGAAGTTTAAAATCAAAGTTAGATAAAGTTGTAATAGCTACTGATGATACTAGAATATCCGAAGAGATAAAAAAATTTGGTGGAGAAGTTATAATGACTAGTACTAAACATGAAAATGGTACTAGTAGAATAGCTGAAGTTGTTAAAAACTATAAAGAATATGATGTTATAATAAATATTCAAGGAGATGAACCACTAATAGAGGTTAGTATGATAAACTCCTTAATAGAGGCTTTTAAAAAAGAACCAGAGCTCATTATGGGAACTTTAAAACATAAGCTTTATACCATGGAAGATATAGAAAATCCAAATGTTGTAAAAGTAGTAACAGATAAAAATGATTATGCAATTTACTTTTCTCGAAGTATAATACCTTATCCTAGAAATCTAAATATGAATAACTACTATAAACATATTGGAATATATGGTTATAAATCTACTTTTGTAAAAGAATATTCAGAGTTAGCTACAACTTCTCTAGAGTCTTCAGAATCTTTAGAACAATTAAGAGTTTTAGAGAATGGGTATAGCATAAAAGTATTAGAAACACCTTATGAAATAATAGGTGTGGATACTGAGGAAGAACTAATTAAAGTTAGAGAATATGTAAGGAAACATAAAATAAAGATTTAATATAAATTTAATTGTAAATTTAGGGGGATATGATATTGAAAGGATTAATTGGAATATTATTATTGCTATTTGTTGGATGTAGTAGTATTGAAAAAAGAATAGTAAAAGATTATGAAGGTGATAATAACAATTATAGAGAAAAAAGGCTTCCAGTTAGAGAAAAAAAGCAAGGGAATATTGTTCCTTATTTTAATTTAGTTAATGATATAAAAAACGAAAGAAATATAATAGGTTCTAAAGAATCTAAATATGTAGCATTTTATAAAAATAAAAAAATTCAAGGTAACGGGTCTAATTCTCAATATTGGAGATGGTCAGTTAGTTTTTCAAATAAAGATATAAATAAAATGTTAAATAAAAATTTATATAATTTGAAAAAAAATTCAAAAAATTCAGTATATACTTTAAAAAAAGGCAAATGGGTTTTAGATAATTTAACTCCTAATCCCATAGGACAATTAAAAGATATAGCGGTTGTTAGAAGAGGACATTCTGGGATAGTGATGGACCTTTTGATAGTAGGAACTAAGGGAAGTTTTGTAGTAGCAAAAGAAAGAAATATAAGAAGAGTTTTGAATTTTTCTGCTAAGAATATAGGAAAAAACGTTGTCTTAAAAGGTAAGAATGGAAAAACATTAGGGAGCAATATAGAGATGTTTCCATCTGGATTTTTTGCAGTGGAAAAAAAAGGTAACAATTATCATTTTTATGGTGGAGGATTTGGGCATGGTGTAGGAATGCCACAGTGGTCAGCATATGATTTAGCAAAAAATGAAGGATATGATTATAAAGATATACTAATGCGATACTATAATGGTGCTAAATTAGAAAGAGCAACATCAGTAAAAAACTTTAAAAATAAATTAAGAGTGGGAATAACAAATAACTCTTCTCTATTGCATAAGAATATAAAACTATTGTCAGAGGGGACAATAACCCTTAAAGGAAGTAATGGAAAAACTAAAGTTGGCTCTAAAAAAATAGTAGAATTTATAAAAAATGGAGAAAATATAATTGTTAAAGTTTCAGGGAAAAAAATTATGGCTTCTAAGATTCCAATAGAAGTAAGTTCAAATAAAGATATTCAAGTTTCCTCAATAAAAAGAAATATAAAAAAAGAAAAATATCCAACATATAAAGGAAAATTTGAAATAAAAATTTATAAGGACTCTCTTTTACTCGTGAATATTGTTAATGTAGAGGATTATTTGAAAAAAGTTGTAGGGAGTGAAATGCCTATTAGTTTTGGTTTAGAGCCATTAAAAGCTCAAGCAGTTGCAGCTAGAACATATGCTGTAAATGGATTTATAAGTAGAAAATATACCAAATATGGAATTAATGTAGATGATACTATAAATAGCCAAGTATATAATAACCTAGATGGAGCTTCTATTGTAGATAAGGCAGTAAATGATACAAAAGGAAAAATTTTAATGTATAAAAATCGTCCTATTGAAGCTTTTTTCTATTCAACATCTTCAGGTTATTCATCTACTCCAAGAGAGGTGTGGTAGGGAGAGAAGTTAAAACAAAAGATAATAAAAAAAGAATAAAAAAAGAATATCCTGAAATTGTAGAATATGATGAAATAAAAATTTTTGATACATATAGAAGAACTTAAAAAATAAGGAGTAAAAAAATGCAAAAATTAAAAGGAACAAGCATGAACCTAATTCAAGATAATATCGAAAAATTAAAATCAATATTTCCAGAAATATTTGCAGAAAACAAAATAGATTTTGAGGCACTTAAATCAATTTTAGGAGAAGAAGTGGAGAAAGAAAATGAAAGATACTCATTCAACTGGCATGGGAAAGCTAACGCAAGAAAAATAGCTCAAGAACCGAGTACTGGAACTTTTTTACCATCAAAAGGTGAGTCTAAAGATTGGGAAAATACAGATAATTTATATATAGAGGGA
Organism: Fusobacteriaceae bacterium; assembly: GCA_051652785.1. Lineage (GTDB taxonomy): Bacteria > Fusobacteriota > Fusobacteriia > Fusobacteriales > Fusobacteriaceae > JAGNZR01. The sequence goes on from JBOFUX010000030.1 coordinate 32,921, forward strand.
GATAATTTAGAAGTATTAAAACTTCTTCAAAAATCATATCACAATAAAGTTAAAATGATATATATAGACCCTCCATACAATACAGGAAAAGATTTTGTATATCCAGACAACTTTAAAGATAACTTAAAAAACTATTTAGAGATAACAGGACAGGTTGGAGAAGAGGGACAAAAATTAAGCACAAACTCTGATACTAGTGGAAGATACCACTCTGATTGGTTAAATATGATGTATCCAAGATTGAAATTAGTAAGAAACTTACTTACTGATGATGGGGTAATATTTATAAGTATAGATGATAATGAAGTATGTAATTTAAAAAAAATTTGTGACGAAATTTTTGGTGAAGGAAACTGTGCTGGGAATTTTATATGGAAAAAAAGAACAGGTTCAAATGATTCACAAAATATGATTTCTATAGATCATGAGCATATTTTAGTTTATTTTAAAAAAAGCGATTCTAAATTAAATGGAATAAAAAAAGATTTCAAAAATTATAAAAATCCAGACAATGATTTTCGAGGTCCGTGGATGTCAGATAATTTAACTTGCAATAAAACAGCATCTGAAAGACCAAATTTATATTATCCAATAACAGATCCGACTACTAACATAACATATCAAGCTAATCCAAATAGAGTTTGGGCTTATGAAAAGGAAAGAATGAATAAAAATATTTCTGAAGGAAAAATTATATTTCCAAAGACTGGAGTAGGAACACCAACATACAAAAGATTTCAAGAAGAAGTGAAATCAACTAAAAAACCAATAAGTACAATATTAGAAGTAGAGATAAATGCAATAGCTACAAAAAAATTAAGAATATTGCTTGGGACTCAATGTTTTGATTATTCAAAAGGTATTAATTTAATACAAAAATTAATTACTCAAGGAACAAATTATAATGACATTATTCTCGACTTCTTCTCAGGCTCAGCCACAACAGCTCATGCCATCATGCAATTAAATGCAGAAGATGGAGGAAATAGAAAACACATAATGGTTCAATTACCTGAACCGTGTGATGAAAACTCAGAAGCTTTTAAAGCAGGTTATAAAAATATCTGTGAAATAGGAAAAGAAAGAATTAGAAGGGCTGGAGAAAAGATAAAATCAGATGAAACTTTACCATTAGAAAATAGAGAAAAACTAGATACTGGATTTAAAGTATTTAAATTGGATACATCTAACATTAAAGAATGGGATGTAGAAACAGAAAATTTAAAACAAAGCTTATTTGATTCGGTGGATAATATAAAATCTGAAAGAACGTCACTAGATGTTCTTTATGAAATTTTGTTAAAATATGGTTTAGACTTAAATATACCAATTATAGAAAACAAATATTTTTATTCAATAGGTGGAGGAACACTTTTAGTTAACCTAGATAAAGAAATAACTCTAGACATAATAGACTTAATATGTGAGGAATATAAAAATATTTTAGAGATAGAGAAAGATTGTAAAACTACGGTTATATTAAGAGATAGTTCGTTTAAAAATGATGTAGATAAAACAAATGCAATTCAGAGATTAAAACAAGTTGGAATAAAAGAGATTAGGAGTATATAATTATGAAAATAGAAAAAACAAGTGAAAATTTCTATAAAAATATACTAGAAATACTAAAAAATTCAAGAGAAAAAGTTTTGAGAACTGTAAATCAAACTATAGTAAAAACTTATTTTGAAATAGGGAAAGCTATAGTAGAAGAAGAGCAAGAGGGAGAGGTTCGTGCTACATATGGAAAAGAAATAATAAAAGGGCTTTCAGGAAAATTAACTTCTGAATTCGGAAAAGGATTCTCTGAAACTAATTTAAAGCAAATGAAGAGTTTTTATAATATTTATAAAATTGGTCAGACACTGTCCGACCAATTCAAACTTTCTTGGTCTCATTATCTTATTCTTATGAGAATAGCTAATATTGAAGAAAGAAAATTTTATGAAATAGAAGCTTATAATAGCAACTGGAGTTTAAGAGAATTGAGAAGACAGCTAGATTCAGGTCTTTATGAAAGATTCATCTTAAGTAAAGATAAAGAGGCTATTAAACAGCTAGCTATTGAGGGGCAAATAATAGAAAAACCAGTAGATATAATTAAAGATCCATATATACTAGAATTTTTAGGTTTTCCAGAAAGGCATAGTTATTCAGAAAATGAACTGGAATCTGAAATCATAAATAAATTGGAGATGTTTTTATTAGAACTAGGAAAGGGTTTTACCTTTGTAGGTAGACAAGTAAGATTTACTTTTGATGAGAAACACTTTAGAGTAGATCTTGTATTTTATAATAGGCTTCTTAATTGTTTTGTATTAATAGATCTGAAAATAGGAGAAGTAACTCACCAAGATTTGGGACAGATACAGATGGATGTAAACTACTACGATAGATTTGTAAAACTTCCTGAAGAAAACAAAACTATTGGAATAATAATATGCAAAGAAAAAAACGATACTTTAGTAGAGATAACACTTCCTGAAAATAATGAGCAGATTTTTGCGAGTAAATACGAAACAGTTCTTCCATCTAAAGAAGATTTTAAAAAACTAGTTATGGAGGAAGAGAAAAATTGAAAATAAAATTTGAAGATAATTTAGAATATCAACTAGAAGCTATCCAGTCCATAACAGATATATTTGTAGGGCAGGAAACTAATAGAACTATGTTTACAGTTGAAAAGCAAACCAGAGACCAACTGAGACTTGGAGCAGTTGAAAATGATTTGGGAATAGGGAATGGTTTGATGCTATTTCCTGAAGAAATTAAAAGAAACTTAAATAATATTCAAGTGAAAAATGGATTGCCGCAAACTAAGAACTTAAAAAAAAATGATTATAATTTTTCTGTGGAAATGGAAACAGGAACAGGAAAAACTTATGTTTATTTAAGAACTATTATGGAGTTGAATAAAAAATATGGTTTTATTAAATTTATAATAGTCGTTCCATCTCTAGCTATAAAAGAGGGAGTATACAAAAATTTAGAAATAACTAGGGAGCATTTTAAAGAACTATACGACAATATACCATATGACTATTTTATATATGATTCTAAAAAAATAGATATGATTCGGAACTTTGCTGTTAATGACAGTATTCAAATTATGGTTATAAATATAGATTCCTTCAATAAAGATAAAAATGTTATAAAACAAGAAAGAGACCAAGCAAATGGATACAGACCAATAGATTATATTCAGCAATGTAATCCCATTGTGATAATGGATGAACCTCAAAATATGGAAAGTGATAAAGCAAAAGATGCAATAAGAGAGTTAAATCCACTTTGTACTCTAAGATATTCAGCTACACACAAGAAAGACTATAACTCTGTATTTAAATTAGACTCTGTTGATGCATATGATAAACAACTTGTTAAACAAATTGAAGTTGCAACGATAGGAGTAACAAACAATAGTAACACAGAATATATTAAAGTAACTAGTATAAAAGCTACGAAAAATGGAGTAAGTGCTAAGTTAGAGTTAGAAGTTAAAAGTGGGGTAAAGGTAACAAAAAAAGAAGTTGTAGTAAAAAAAGGTGATTTAATAAATGAAAAAGCAAAAAGAGATATTTATGATGGCTATTTGGTAAATGAGATAACATATAACGAGATAGAACCAGAGAAATCTTTTGTTGATTTAGGGAAGATAAGACTCACATTGGGGCAAGTTAATGGTGGTGAAAATCCAGATATAATAAAAAGACTTCAAATAAGAAAAACTATAAAAGAACACTTAGATAAGCAAAAGAGACTAAAATCAAAAGGAATAAAAGTTTTATCTTTATTTTTTATTGATAAAGTATCAAATTACAGAATTTATGATTCAGAAACTGGAGAAGCCAAAAAAGGTAAATATGCAATTATATTTGAAGAAGAATATTCAAATTTAATTGAGCATCCAGAATATCAAGGTTTAGGAACACTTTCTATTCCTTTGTACAAAAGAGCTAGTGTAGTTCATGATGGATATTTTTCAATGGATAAAAAGAAGAGTAAGAATGGAAAAGATTATTTTGAAGAAAAAGATACAAAAGGAACCACAAATGCAGACAGCGATACTTTTAATAAGATTATGAGGGATAAGGAAAAATTACTTAGTTTTGAAGAACCATTATCATTTATATTCTCTCATTCAGCGCTAAAAGAGGGCTGGGATAATCCAAATGTATTTCAGATATGCACTTTAAATGAAACTAAATCTGAAATGAAAAAAAGACAAGAGATTGGAAGAGGGCTACGAATAGCTATAAACCAAAATGGCGAGAGAGTTCATGGATTTGAGGTTAATACCTTAACAGTTATGGTTAACGAATCTTATGAACAGTTTGTTGAAAGTTTACAAAAAGAAATGGAAGAGGAAGAAAACATTAAATTTGGTGTTATTGAAAGCTATATCTTTGCTAACATTGTAGTAGAAATAAAACATGGAAAAAAAATATATCTAGGTCATGAAAAGTCAGAAGAGATTTATAACTATCTTTTGACACAAAAATATATAAATAATAAAGGAAAAGCAGAAGAAAAATTGAAAATAGATTTAAAAGATAATAAAATATTCTTACCAGAAGAGTTTGACTTTATAAAAAATGAAATTATAGAAAAATTAAAATCTACCGCTAGTAAATTAGTTATTAAAAATGCTGAGGATAAACATAAAATCTCTATTAACAAAGGTATTTTACTTAGTCCAGAGTTTAAAGAGCTTTGGGAAAGAATGAAATATAAAACTAATTATAAAGTTGAGTTTAATGAAGAAGAGTTAATTAAAAAAACTATTGAAACAATTGATAATACTATTTATATACCTACTGATAAATATCTATTTGAAAAGAAGAAATTGCAAATAACTCAAGGTGGAATAGAAGGTGGAGTAGAGGAGAGTGATATTGAATATGAAGCTATAAAAATTAATAATAAGTATAAATTACCTGATATAATTACATATTTGCAAAATGAAACTAATTTAACAAGAAAAAGTCTTGTGAATATTCTCACAAGAACATCAACTTTAAACAGTTTTAAAAAGAATCCACAACTATACTTAGAGCAAGTAACAGCGATAATAAAGAGAACCATGAAAACATTTATAGTTGATGGAATTAAATATGAAAAAATTGGTGACAACGACTACTATTGTCAAGAGTTATTTGAAACACAAGATTTATTTGGATATTTAAAAACAGAGTTAAATAAAAATGGAAATATGATATATAGTTTAAAATCTCCATATTCTCATGCAATTACAGATTCATCTATTGAAAGTATATTTGCAAAAGAGTTAGAAAAGAATAAAAATGTTGTTGTATATGCTAAATTACCCGCTTGGTTTAAAATATCTACACCTTTAGGAAGTTATAATCCTGATTGGGCAGTTTTAGTAAAGCCAGATTTAGTTAAAAATGAAGAAAAATTGTATTTTATTATTGAAACTAAAGGGTCATTATTTGCAGAGGATAGAAGGGAAACAGAAAATTTAAAGATTAAATGTGGAAAAGAGCATTTTAAAGCTATAAATAGTGAAATAAATTTTGAAGTGGTAAGTGATTTTGAAAACTTAATAAACAAATTTTAACAAAAACATAGTTATATTTTACTGTATATTAAATATATATTTATAATTAATAGGAGGTTTTAAATGAAAAAAATAGGAAAATTTATAGGTATTTTTATTATGTTTTTTAGTTTATCAACTTTTAATTATGGAAAAGAAATTAAAGTTGGACTACTTTTGTCAATGGGAGGATTAGGTGATAAATCATTTAATGATTCGGCATACAGCGGTCTTTTAAGAGCACAGAAAGATTTTAAGATAAAAACAAAATATATAGAACCTTCTTCTTGGTCAGAAGACGCAATGTTTTTAAATGAATTTGTTGAAAATGATTTTGATTTAATTATTGCAACTTCATACACAACACAAGACGCACTAGAGGAAATAGCGATTAAGCATCCTAAAATAAAATTTGCAATAATAGATACCGAGGCAAAAGGAGAAAATATTGCTTCACTTCTATTTAAAGAAGAGGAAGGATCGTTTCTAGTTGGGGCACTAGCTGGAATGATGAGTAAAAATAAAAAAATAGGGTTTATAGGAGCAGCTGATATTCCACTTATTAATAATTTTAAAAAAGGTTATGAGCAAGGAGCTAAATACATTGATCCTAGTATTAAAATTTTAACATCTTATATTGGAGGGGAATCTCCCTATAGTGATCCAATAAAAGGTAAAGAAAATGCAATATCAATGATAAAACAAGATGTAGATATTATATACCATGCTAGTGGAAATACAGGAAATGGAATTATGGAAGCAATAAAAGAATATAATATTTATGCTATAGGAGTAGACAGTAATCAAGATGATATGGTTCCAGGAAAAGTGTTAACATCCATGATTAAAAATATTGATAATGTTATCTATAATCTAATATCTGATACTATTAATGATAAATTTGTTGGAGGAGTTCATTATTTTGGAACAAAAGAAAAAGGAGTAGGAACTACAGATTTTAAATACACTGCTGAAATTATTGGAAAAAAAAATCTAGATAAATTAGAGCAAATAAAAAATGCTATAAATAGCAATAAAATAAAAGTTATAAAATAATACAAGTGTTAAATATATATTTTACAAATCGTATAAAAAGAGAGGGATTTTTTAAAAAATCCCTCTCTTTTTATGGTGTAATAATTTATTTTGAACGAATATCAACACTAACACCCCAAAATTGTAAAACGGTTTAAAATGGTATCTTTACTATAATTATAGGTACCATAGTGTCATTATAAAACACTTATAAATAACCACCTATAAAGAACTTTACAATATAAAAAATAATTATCAATCGTTTTTATATTATGAATATATTTTATAAAAAATAAAAAATAAAAATTATTAAAAAAGTATTTTTATAAATGTTTTTTTATTAAAAAAAAAGTATAAAAAAATTTATACTTTAAAATCTAATATTTTGATGGTTTTATATAAATTTAAAATTTTTAATTTTTGAGAAAATATAATTCATTAGTGAAAAAAATTGACAAAAAAAATAAAGTGTCGTATAATT
>JBOFUX010000031.1:0-54382 GCA_051652785.1 Fusobacteriaceae bacterium
TATATCAGAAGATAATTCTGGCGGAGTTTTTTCTAAAACTGATTTAACACACGCTACAATCTCCATTAAAGACTCCTTTAGAGCTTCCCTTATTTCTTCTGAAGTTATTGTTATTGATTTAGGAAGTCCCATTATCATATCTCTTCCCTTCACAATCATAATTTCTTCCTCTTCTAGTGGAATAGCTGTCCCTAAATTTATTTTTATATCTTCAGCTGTTCTTTCTCCTATTAATAAATTATGTTTTTTCTTAATATACTTGATTATATCTGTATCAAAGTTATTTCCTGCTACCCTTATTGTTTTGCTTACTACAGTTCCACCAAGTGAGATAACAGCTACATCTGTTGAGCCTCCTCCTATATCTATTATCATATTTCCTTGAGGAGCAGCTATATCCATTCCAGAACCTAACGCTGCTGCCCTTGCTTCTTCTATTAAATATGCTTTTTTAGCTCCAGCAGATATTGCCGCTTCTAAAACGGCTCTTTTTTCTACTCCCGTTACATCTATTGGCACACAAATCATTATTTCGGGCATAATAAAACTATATTTTCCAAAAACTTTTTTAATAAAATATTTTATCATAGCTTCTGTAATATCGTAGTCTGCAATAACACCTTCACTTAAAGGCTTTACTGCTATTATAGTATCTGGTGTTTTTCCTAACATCTCTTTAGCTTCATTTCCAACTGCCAAAACTTTCCTTGTTTCTCTATCTACTGCTACAACTGATGGTTCATTCAAAACAATCTTACCGTGTTTTTTACTATATACCAAAGTATTAGCAGTTCCTAAGTCTATACCTATACTTCTTCCTATCCCTAAACCAAAAAATCCCATTAAACATCTCCCTCTAATTTTTTTATCAATTCTTTTATTTTATCATTTTCATTATTTTCATAAAATATGGCTATTAGAGCTTCAAAAGCTGTAGCTTCCTTGTATTCTATTATAGTACAAGATTTTGGAAAAGTTTTTATGTTACTATTTTTAGCTCTATTCACTATTCTTTTATATTCTTCAGGTAATTCATCATAAATTTCACAAAATATTTTACTTTGTTTTTTAGCATTAACAAAATTTTTACTTGCTTTATTTGCTTTTTGTATATTGTAACCTTTGTCTATAAAGTGTTTTCTTACATTTAATTCCCAAACTGCATCTCCTAAATAAGCAAGTAATAAACCACTAGTTTCTTTTATATTGACCATTGTGTTTTATCCTTTCCATCTTTTATTTTTATTCCTAATTCGCTTAACCCATCTCTTATTTTATCAGAAAGAATCCAATTTTTTTCATCTCTAACATCCATTCTTAATTTAAGAATAAATTCAATTAATTCTTTTGTTAAATCTTCCACTTTAGTTTCCAATACTAATTTAACACCCAAGACATCTTCTAAAGCCTCTATTACAAACTCAATAGTACTTTGAATTATAGTCAATCCCTCTTGTGAAATTTTTTTATTTTCTATTGTTTTGTTTAACTCTTTAACTATTTCAAATATCGCACCAATTCCTATTGCAGTGTTAAAATCTTCATCCATTCCTGAAACAAATTTTTCCTTTGATATTTTTAAAATTTTATTCAACTCTTCTGCTTTAGTTCCATCTTTTTCTACTTTATATTTTAAAACTTCACTAGCTCTAACTATAGCGTTTTCAATTCTTTCTAACCCTGCTTTGCTCTGTTTTAATTCTTCTTCAGAAAAATCTATTGGTTTTCTATAATGAGAACTTAATATAAAAAATCTCAAAACATTTCCAGAATATTCTTTTAAAACATCCCTTAATAGAAAAAAATTCCCTAAGGATTTAGACATTTTTTCACCTTTTATATTTATATAACCATTGTGTATCCAATATCTTGCAAAATCTCCTCCCGTAGAGCATTTAGACTGTGCAATTTCATTTTCATGATGTGGAAATATGAGATCTTGTCCACCACCATGAATATCAAATGTTTTACCTAGAAGCTCATTAGACATTGCCGAACACTCTATATGCCATCCTGGTCTCCCTTCTCCCCAAGGTGAGCTCCAACTAGGCTCATTTACTTTGGCTTTTTTCCATAGGGCAAAATCCAAAGGAGAATTTTTCATTTCATTTACGTCTACTCTAGAACCACTATTTAAATCTTCTATATTTTGTTTTGAAAGTTTTCCATATTCTTCTTTATAATTAGCTACATTGAAATAAACATCACCATTTACTTCATAAGCATAATTTTTATCTATAAGAGTTTCAATTAACTTTATCATATGTCCTATATAATCAGTTGCCCTAGGTCTTATCATCCCTTTTTCTTTCAAATTTATTTTAGCGGTATCCTCAAAATAAGCCGCAATATACTTATCTGCTACTTCTTTTAAAGTTATTCCTTCTTCATTAGCTCTTTTTATCATTTTATCATCTACATCTGTGAAATTTTGAACATATTTAACTTTATAGCCTCTATATTCAAAATATCTTCTGACTGTATCAAAAAAAATTGCAGGTCTTGTATTCCCAATATGAATATAGTTATACACAGTAGGTCCGCAAACATACATAGATATTTCATTTTCTTTCAAGGATTTAAATTCATCCATTTTACCTGTAAGTGTATTATATATTTTTATCACAACTATCTCCCTCCTATTACAATATTTTTGAAATATTCTTCTAACATTACATCTTTAATTTCTAAATAGAATAAAAGTCCATTTTCTTCTGTAATTCCCTCAACTATTAAATCATTTATTTCTAATTTCAAGTACAAAAATTGATTTTCTTTTAATAGATATTTATTTTCAATATTAGGATCGAGTTCTCCCTTACCAATATAAATCATATTATTTTTAATTTCCATAGGAATTTTTGCAATTTCAATTAGTTTAGGAAGTATTTTTTGAAAATTTTCACTTTTTTTAAGCTTTATTATTCCTTTATTTTTTGTATAATTAAATATGATTTCATCACCAACATCATCTATAAGTTCGGATAATTTTACCCCTAAAATTCCCTGCCATAAATTTAATCCAAACCCCAATGTATTATATTTTTTTATAATTTTAAATATAAAATTTTTTAACTCACTGTAATCTGAATTAGATAAATATACTACATTATTATTTATATATTTATCTAAAGTTCTATTTTTTATTTCATTATCTATTAATTTTATTCCTTGAACAGTTTCAAAAAAAATACTTTGATTTAATTTTTGATTTTTATACTCCATCCCTATTACTAAACTTTTAAAATCATAAATTTTTTCTTTTTCTAAATTTAAAATCAATACACCTAAATTCTTTTTTATATTTCTATCTAATTTTTTTACAATTTCTTTATTTAAATAATTACTTTTATTTTTCATATTTTTTAAATCATTTAGACTGGTAGCTAAAATAAAATTACCTTTGTAGTATGACATAAAAACATTGTCTATTCCATATTTTTTTAAATTTAATTTTTCTTTAACTAAAGATTTTAAAGAATAATATCCGTCTACTTTATCAAAATAATTTTTTATTTTTAATAAATAAAAAATATATCGATAACCTGGATCTATTATTGTAACAAAGTTTTGATTCGAAGTTAAGAAACTATTTTCACTAATTAAATATATACTTTTTATGTTTCCTAGTGCTTCATCTATATTCTCTTTAGGGAATTTTATATTTAATTCATTTAAATAGTTTTCACTTATATTCAATATTTCATCTATATTCTTTTTATCAATATTTTCGTTTGCATAAATAAAAGTTTTTTCCTGATCTAAAAAAGTTCTAGGAGAAATTGTATATAAATTATATCCTAAAAGTATAAAAATTATTATAGCTAATACACTTAACAATATATATTTTTTCTTATTCATTCCCACACCAAATTCTTTTTAGTTCTTTTAGTATAAGAGGTAGTTTCTCATTCTTTGCTATTGGAGATGCTAATCTACTTCTAATTAAAGTGTCTTCTTTTATCTCTAAATTTAGACATTCCTCTTTAAATAATGAAGCTATAACTATCTTTTCACCAATAGGAGTCACTACTTGAGATCCACCCCAATAACAAATTCCATCTTCAATTCCCACTCTGTTTACCATGGTAACAAAAACACTGTTACTTATAGCTGCTCCATGAATTAAAGACTCCCATTCTTTTTTTATTTCTAACTCTTTGTCTAATCCTCTTCCTGGACTATTTACTAATACAAAAATATACTGAGCACTATCTTGAGCAAGTATAAAAGAAGAAGTTGGATGCCACATATCTTCACATATCAAAAGTCCAAATCTTCCATATTTAGTATCAAATGCTTTTATTTCATTTCCTTCCTTAAAATATCGCCCTTCATCAAACATCCCATATGTTGGCAAATAGACTTTTCTATGTTTAAAAAGCATTTTTCCATTTTCTAAATAATAGGCACTGTTATATATATATCCATCTTTGCCTAATTCTACTGCTCCAAACATAATTGAAATTTTTTCACTTAAATTTAATAGTTCTTTAGGAACTTCCCTGATTGCTACATGACCAACTAAATCTTCAAGTAAATATCCCGTTAAAGCTAGCTCTGGAAACACTATTATATCCATTTTTTTTTCTATTGATTCTTTCGTTAATTCTATCATTTTTAATAAATTTTTTTCTATATTTCCTAAATATGGTTTCATTTGGGCTAAACATAACTTCACTAAAAATCATCTCCTAATTTTCTATATATTTTAAATCTTCAACAGTTGTTATTTTTATATTTTCATAACTTCCATTTATAATTTTTAACTTGCTATTTAACTTTTCAACTAAAGATGAGTCATCTGTTCCATAAAAACCTTCTTCAAAAGCTTGTTCATAAGCTTTTTTTAAAATTTCACTTCTAAATATCTGAGGTGTTTGAGCTAATATTAAATCATCTCTCAAGGGAGTTGATTTAATATTCCCCTCCTTATCAATAAATTTTATAGTATCCTTTAGTTTTACTCCAACAATTACCCCATCTATCTCTTTATTTAATTTTAAAATTGTTTTTCCTTGCTCTAAATACTCTTTTTTCATAAAGGGTCTAGCCCCATCTTGAACAGCTATAATTCCTTTATCTGCTATTTTTATCCCTTCATATATAGAATCTTGTCTTTCTTTTCCTCCAACTATAACATCTACTGGAGTTTTTATTTTGTACTCTGCACAATGATTTTTTACAATATTTAAATCTTCTTTAGAAACTACAATTATAATTTTATCAAGAATACCGCAACTATCAGCTTCTATAATAGCATTTAAATATAGTGGTTTTTCTTTATATTTTAAAAATTGTTTTTTTATTCCTATATTCATTCTTTGACCAGTTCCTGCTATTGCCACAATAAGAGTGAATTTTTCTATTTCAGAGTCACCACAGTACATCCTAATCCTCCTTCATTGTGACCGCCAATTCTATATTCTTTTACATATCTACAAGTTTTTAAATATTTTAATATTCCTTCTCTTAGTGCTCCTGTTCCTTTTCCGTGTATTATTGAAATTTCGTTATATCCACTTAGCACAGCTTTGTCTAAATAGTTTTCCAACTCAAAAATTCCATCTTCTACCATTCTTCCCCTAATATCTATTTCATACTTAATATTTCCACGTATTCCATTTCCTGCAGACATGTATACTTTTTTCTTTTCTTCAGGTGATTTTTTCATATCGATCAAAGGGAGCTCCATTTTTAAAATACCTGCTTGAATTATTGCCGTTTCTTTAGATTTATTTATTTTCAATACACTAGCAAATTGATTTAAACTTTTTATAAAAACTTTATCTCCTTCTTTAAATTCTATTTTTAGCTCTATTTTGGGTTTTTGAGTCACATTAATTTTCTTTTCTTGACTCATTGTTGTTCTTAGTTGAGTTAAACTTTTTTGTATAACTTTTAAGTCTTCTTTTTTTGTATCTTCTCTGTATATTTTCTCTATAAGACCAGTAGCTTTACCTTGCATATCTTTCATCATAGATTCAGCTTTTTCATATGTTGCTTTTAAAATTTCATTTTTTTCTCTTTCAAATATAATTAATTTTTCTTCATAAGCAATTTTTTCTTCTTCTAATGCTAATTTCAATTTAAAAATTTGTTCCTTCATGATTTCCAATTCATCTGATTTTTCTTTTATATTAAGAATCATTTTTTCTACTTTTTTATTATCATCACTTATATATGATTTTGCCTTCTCTATTATATCAAGAGAAACCCCTAATCTTTTAGCAATGGTCAATGCATTACTTTCTCCAGGAATACCTATTAACAACTTATAAGTTGGAGAGAGTGTCTCTATATTAAATTCCATAGATGCAGTTTCTATTAGTTCATCATTATATCCATGAGCTTTAACCTCACTATAGTGAGTTGTAACTATACATTTACATTTTTTATCTCTAAAATGATCTATAACTGCCATGGCAAAAGCAGATCCTTCTACAGGATCAGTTCCTGAGCCCAACTCATCTAATAAAACCAATGAATTTTTAGTAGCATCTTCCAATATTTCTTGTATATTTTTTAAATGACCAGAAAAAGATGATAAATTTTGCTCTATACTTTGCTCATCTCCAATATCTGCATAAATTCCTGAAAACATCCCTATGCTACTTCCTTCTTCAACTGGAACTGGTATTCCTGATAGTGCCATAAGAGTAATTAATCCAGCTGTTTTTAACGCTACTGTTTTCCCACCTGTATTAGGTCCTGTTATAAGTAAAGTATTGTAATTTTTTCCTATTTCAAAAGTTAAAGGTACTACTGTCTCAGAATTTAATAGTGGATGTCTAGCTTCTATTAAAGATAATTGTTCTTTAGTATTTATATTGGGAACTATTGATTTTTTTTCTATTGCGTAAGCAGCTTTAGAATTAATAAAATCTAAATCTAAAATGGCATTACCTATTAAATAAATGTTATGAGTATTTTCTCTTAAAAGTGCTGCTATTTTTAATAAAATTTTTCTAATTTCATCTTTTTCACGCACTTCTAATTCTCTCATTTTATTATTCAAGGAAACTATTGATAAGGGCTCTAAAAAAACAGTCTGTCCACTAGAGGACCTATCATGTTCTATCCCTTTTATAAGTCCTTTGAAATCAGTTTTCACCAATATTACACTTCTTCCATCTCTATTAGTTATTACTTTATCTTGTATTGCCTTTGATGATATAGGATTATTAAATATATCTTCAAATTTTTGCTTAATATTACTACTTAAAACTTTTTTATGAACTCTAATTTCTTTTAATTCAGAAGAAGCTTCGTCCTTAATATTTTTTTCGTTGTCTACAGTTTTATTAATTGTATCTTCTATATGTTTAAGTATTGGGATTTCTGAATATCTTGATTTTAAATAAGAATATTTATTAAGCTCTTCTAATCTATATTTGAATATTCTAAATAATCTTAAATTTTGATTTAGCTTCCATAGTTCTTCCCCATCTAAATAAGTTCCTATTAATTCTATTTTTTTATTTAAATAGCAAATATCATCTATACCTGTAGGTTCAAAATCCCCATCAAATTTTTTAAAATCTATAAAATCTCTTATAACTTCTAACTCTCGATTTAAAAGAGAATAATCTTTAAATGGTTCTAATTTCATTATTTTATTATAAGTTGTCGCTATCAAACTATAGTTAGCCACCTCTTCTCTTAATTTGTCAAATTCCAGTACTGTATAACTATGCTTATTCATCTTGAGTTTCTCCTTATAATTAAACATTTACACTATTTATTTTTAATTCTATTATATCATATTTTTTTTAATTAAACATCTTATTTATCTAAATTTATCTTGCTATTTTATCTCAATAGTGATAAAATAATCTGTAATTTCAATTTAAAAAAAGGAGGGACTTATAATGCAAAGATGTGAAATTTCTGGAAAAGGAATAATTTTTGGAAACCAAATTTCTCACTCTCATAGAGTTACTGGAAGAGTTTGGAAACCAAATCTACAATCGACTAAGGTTCTTATCAACGGTGTTCCTGTTAAGCTTAAAGTTTGTACTAAGATTTTAAAAGCTTTAAAAGGTGCTAATGATATAGAGGTTATGCAAATGCTTAAAGCTAACGCAAGTACTTTAAGTAATAAGCTTAACAAAATATTAAGCAAGATTTAGTTTTCTTGTTTTAATAATAAAAAAAAGACAAACTATAAATTAACTAGTCTGTCTTTTTTTTATTATTGTAATTACAAATACACTTAATCACCAAATAATTACTAAAAAAAGAGAGTCGAAACTCTCTTTTAATCTTTTTATTTCTCTATTTTAGTATAAGGTATTAAAGCTATATTTCTTGCTCTTTTTATAGCTTTAGCAATCTTTCTTTGTAACTTAGCGTTAGCTCCTGTTACTCTTGAAGGATTTATTTTTCCTTTATCAGAAACAAATCTTTTTAAAAGATCTACATTTTTATAATCAATCTCGTGTGCTTTTACTCTTAATTTTGCTCTTCTTCTTCTGAACTCTGCCATTCTTAATTCCTCCTTATTTTGAATAAACGTTTTTTAGTTGATTTTACTTACTGAATACAATTATTTAACGATAATATATCTCATTAAACCTTCAGTGATGTTAAGTGTTCCTTCAACTGATATTAAATTAGTTCCGTCTATTTCAAAAGTAGTTAGAACATAGAAACCAGTTTTTTTCTTATCGATTGGATAAGCTAACTTTCTTTCTCCCCATTTCTCATTTTTAAGAATAGTTGCTCCATTTTTTGTAAGTATAGTTGCTACTTTTTCAATTAAAGCTTCTCTTCCCTCTTCTAAGATAGTTGGGTTAATGATGTACATAATTTCATATTTTTTCATTTTATTACCTCCTCCCTACGGTTTTGGCCTAAAGAATTTTTCCTTTAAGCAGGGCAATATAGATTATAGCAAATTATACATTTTTTTACAAGGATTTTTATTACAATTTGAACAAATAAAATATTTTTAAATTAAACAGTTGTTATTTCTTTTTCTTTTTTAGCTAAAAGTTCATCTATCATTTTAATCGTCATATCAGTTAATTTCTGAGATTCATCTTCAAATCTTTTAAGATCATCTTCTGAAATATCTCCATCTTTTTCTAATTTTCTTAAGTTTGCATTTAAATCTTTTCTTACATTTCTTGCTGCTATTTTCCCATTTTCTGCTTCTACTTTCGCTATTTTAACATATTCTTTTCTTCTTTCAGCTGTTAAATCAGGAATCATAAGTCTTATTACTTTTCCGTCATTGTTTGGAGTTAACCCTACATTTGATTGCATTATAGCCTTCTCTATTTTAGGTATCACTGATTTATCCCATGGATCTATAACTAATAATCTAGCTTCTGGTGCTGATACAGTTCCAATTTGATTTAAAGGAGTATCTGTTCCGTACATATCTACCTTTACTCCATCTAACATTGAAACATTAGCTCTCCCTGCTCTAATCGAAGTAAATTTATTTCTAGTTGACTCAATTGCTTTTTCCATTTTCTCTTTAGCATCATTTATAATTTTTTTTCCTGGCATTTTATTCTCCTTTTTAAATAAAATTTAATTTAGTTTTATCCTTCTATTACCATAGTCCCTAATTTTTCGCCTTTCATAACTTTTATTATATTTCCTTCTACCACAGAATCAAAAACAAGAATAGGAAGAGTATTTTCTCTACAAAGAGATATTGCAGTTGAGTCCATTACTCTTAAATCTTTATTTAAAACCTCAGTATATGTTACAGTTTCATATTTTACTGCATCAGAATACTTCATAGGATCTTTGTTATATATTCCATCAACTTTTGTAGCTTTCATAACTATGTCTGCATTCATCTCTATCGCTCTAAGTGCTGCTGCAGTATCAGTTGTAAAATAGGGATTTCCTGTTCCGCCACCAAAAATAACCACTCTTCCTTTTTCTAAATGTCTTTGAGCTTTTCTTTTTATAAAGGGTTCAGCTATTTTTTCCATTTCAATTGCTGACTGAACCCTCGTAGATACTCCTAATTTTTCTATTGCATTTTGTAGAGCTAAAGAGTTTATTACAGTTGCAAGCATTCCCATATGGTCCCCTGTAACTCTATCAATTCCTTGACTTGACCCTGACAGACCTCTAAATATATTCCCACCGCCTATAACAATAGCTAATTCTACCCCTAATTCGGTTACTTCTTTTATTTGCTTTGCATAGGAAGTAATTACTTCAGAAGAAATTCCAAACTCTTGATCTCCCATTAAAGCCTCACCACTTAATTTTAATAGAACTCTTTTATAAATAGATTTCATAGTCAACATCTCCCTTTTATATAAATATTGGTTTTATTAAATATGTAAAAATAGGGAATGCTCTTGCACCCCCTACTCAAGTTCTAATTATGCGTTAAGTTGAGCTGCAACTTCTGCTGCGAAGTCTACTTCTGCTTTTTCAATTCCGTCTCCTACTTTGTATCTTTTAAATGAAACAACTTTCATAGCTCCAGCAAATTGTGCTACCGTCTCTTTATTTTCAGCTTTTACAAAAATTTGACTAACTAAACAATTATCTTCATAAAATTTATTCATTTTTCCGATCAAGATTTTTTCTATTATTTGAGCAGGTTTTCCTTCTGACTCTAATTGCTTTCTAGAAATTTCTCTTTCTCTATCTAAATCAGTAGTAGTTACTTCTGCTTTATCGCAATATCCAGGATCCATAGCTGCAACGTGCATAGCTATATCCTTTGCTTTCACAATGTTTTCTGGAGTAATTTCTCCATTCATTTCAACAATAACTCCTAATTTTCCACCTAAGTGGTTATAAGTAGTTACAAAACCTGTTGTTGTAACTTTTTCAAATCTTCTTATATTCATATTTTCACCAATTTTTGCTATTAAATCAGTTAAAGCTACTGCTACTGTTTTTCCAGGTTGAATTTCAGTATTATTAAGTTCTTCTACAGTATGAACATTAGAATTTAGTGCTAATTCAGTCATTTTCATTCCTAATTCTTTAAATTCTGGATTTTTAGTTACAAAGTCTGTTTCTGAGTTAAATTCAAGTACTATAGCTGTTTTATTATCTGAAGATACTGCATCAAATACTAATCCTTCTGCAGCTATTCTTCCTGCTTTTTTAGCAGCTTTAGCTATTCCTTTTTCTCTTAATAAATCTATCGCTTGCTCCATATCACCATTCATTTCCATTAATGCTTTTTTACAATCCATCATTCCTGCACCAGTTCTTTCTCTTAGTTCTTTTACTGAACTAGCTGTTATTTCTGCCATTTTATTCCTCCTAAATATTGAGTATAAATTAATATTTTTATTTCTTCATAATAAGAATTGAGTAATATTAAATTACTCAATTCTTATTATTTTTAT
The DNA here is from genome assembly GCA_051652785.1 of Fusobacteriaceae bacterium. GTDB lineage: Bacteria > Fusobacteriota > Fusobacteriia > Fusobacteriales > Fusobacteriaceae > JAGNZR01. The sequence goes on from JBOFUX010000031.1 coordinate 11,346, forward strand.
TTATTATTCAGCTGAACCAATTTCTGTATTTAGTTCTTCAGTTACTACAGCTTCTTCTTTTCCTTGATTTCCTTCTATTACAGCGTTAGCTATAACTGATGAAATTAATTTTACTGATCTTATAGCATCATCATTTGCTGGAATTGGATAAGTTATTAAATCTGGATCTACATTTGTATCTATCATTGCAAACACAGGAATACCTAAATTTGCTGCTTCTACTACTGCTAACGTTTCTTTTTTTACATCTATAACAAATATAGCTGCTGGAACATTTTCCATGTTTTTAATTCCTGATAAATTTTTTGATAATTTTACTAACTCTTTTCTAAAATTTGACGCTTCTTTTTTAGTGTAAGCAGTATCTAAAGTTCCATCTGCATCCATTATTTCTAATTCTTTTAGTCTAGAAATTCTAGCTTTTATTGTTTTATAGTTAGTTAACATTCCACCTAACCATCTATTATTTACATAATACATTCCAGATCTTTCAGCTTGCTCTTTTACTGCTTCTTGAGCTTGCTTTTTAGTTCCAACGAATAATATCTTTCCACCATTTGCTGCAATAGTTCTTAAAGCATCATATGCAACCTCTATTTTTTTTAGAGATTTGTGTAAATCTATTACATGAATACCATTTCTTTCTGTAAAAATATAAGGTTTCATTTTTGGATTCCATCTTTTTGCTTGGTGTCCAAAGTGAACTCCAGCTTCTAATAATTGTTTCATTGTTATTACTGCCATTTTTTTCCTCCTCAAAGTTTTATATTAGGTTATTCTTCCATCAATCTCGAAACTAGACTATTCTGCTTTAGAATCACCATGCCTAGAAATAATTAATGTGCTTTTTTAAATAACAAATTATTCTAACACTTTTTTGCTATCATGTCAATAAATTTAAGCTCATTACTTATATAATTTTATTTTAATTAATTTTTTTCAAAAGTGCTCTATACTGTTTTATCATTACTTTAACCATGGATTTTCTTAAAAGTTGATACCATTTAAAACTCATACTTTCCATCCCTTTGATCGAGTCTCCTAATATTTTTTTTAAAAACTCCATCTCTTCATAACTAAGTCTCAACTCATTTTTATCTTTACTATCACAAATACCTTTAACATAATCAAAAAATTCAACTAATGGTCTAACTTGTTGATCATTTGCTCCTGAAAATTGTTTTTTTGCTTCAGATAAAAATTTTGATAAAAATTTTTTATCTGCTTTTTCTAAATTGATATTGTATTTTCTTTTTCCTTTTCCAATTTTTTGTATTAAATTCATAGCTCCCATCATAGACGAAACATTATTCATCTCCATTGGCGTAAGATTATTTGCATTTATTTTCTGTGCTTTCATATATTATTCCTCCTAATTTATTTTTCCTATTGTCTCTTCTATTTGTTTTCTAGAAATAGCTCCCTCTCTTAATAGTTTTATCTCTTTTCCACTTAAATCCAAAATACTAGACTCTATTCCAATTGGACATTCTCCCCCATCTATGACAAGGTCCACTTTATTTTTTATTTTTTCGGAAATTTCATCATAAGTTTTAGGCGTTTTTTCTCCTGATATATTCGCACTTGTAGTAGGTAAAATTCCACCTATACTTTCTATTATTTTCAATGCAAGAGTATGATTAGGCATTCGTATCCCCACAGTATTTCCGTTGGAAACCATAATACCAGGAATAAAATCTTTTTTTCTTAATATTATCGTTAAACCACCTGGCCAAAATGTTTTTATTAGTTTTTCCAAAATATTTTTTTTATTTAAATCAACTACTGCTATTTTTTCAATTAAATCACTATCGCTTATTAAAGCAATTAGTGGTGAGGAGAAGGCTCTACTTTTAGCTACATATATTTTTTCTAAAGCATATTTAGATGTAATTCTTCCTGCAATACCATACACAGTATCAGTTGGATATATTATAAGTGAATCATTTTCTAAAAGTCCAGCTAATTTTTTATTCTCTAAATCTGTTGCTTTTAATAATGTATGCCCCATATTAAACACCTTTATCCTTTTTTTATTATTTTTCTTTTTCTATTTTACCATATAAATAATAGGAAATCGAGAATTATATTTACCCTTTTTCTTATTTAGTTCTATGTTATATAGAGGCGTTTATCAAAATATATAAAAAGAATAAGCAAACTACTCTTTTTATATTTAATAAATCTTTATTTATTAAATATGGCTTTATTAAAATAATAAACATTTTAATCGCTATAATGTTATATTCACCTCTGTTTCATAATCAAATATATTACATTTATTTAAATCAAAAATAAAATTAGTATCTTGTCCATAATATAAAACTTTTGTTTTTTCAGCAGGTATTCTTGACATATATTGAATATTTTCTATTAAAAAATATACATATTCTTCATTTCCCATTTGTTCTACAAGATTAATTCTCCCTTTTACAATATTTCCCTTTAAATCGGGAAGCATTTTATAATTTTCTATATTTTCAGGTCTTATACCAAAATATATTTTTTTTCCTACATATTCTTTGACTTTTTCTGCTTTTGTACTTGGTAATAGTATTATATTTTCAGGACTTAACTTAACTCCTATTCCATCCTCATTTTGAACTAGAGTTGCTTCTACTATATTCATAGCGGGAGAGCCTATAAATCCAGCAACAAATTTATTAACTGGAAATTTGTATAAATTTAAAGGCGTATCCACTTGCATAATTTTTCCATAATTTAACACACAAATTCTATCTCCCATAGTCATAGCCTCAACTTGGTCATGAGTAACGTATATCATAGTCGCAGTTTTGTCCTCTTTTTTTAACTCTTTATGAAGTTGAGTTATTCTAATTCTCATTGTTACTCTTAATTTTGCATCTAAATTTGATAGAGGTTCATCAAATAAAAAAACAGCTGGTTTTCTGACTATAGCTCTTCCTACTGCTATTCTTTGTCTTTGTCCACCAGACATTTCTTTAGGTTTTCTATCTAATAAATCTGTTATTTCTAATTTAGTAGCCGCTTCTTTAACTCTTTCATCTATTTCTGACTTTGGAACTTTTGCCATTTTTAAACCAAATGCCATATTTTCATAAGCTGTCATATGGGGATATAGAGCATAATTTTGAAATACCATAGCAATTCCTCTGTCCTTTGGAGATACTTTATTTACAACTCTATCTCCTATTAGAATTTCTCCCCTTGTAATTTCTTCTAATCCAGCTATCATTCGCAATGTTGTTGATTTTGCACATCCAGAAGGACCAACAAAAACCATAAATTCACCATCTTTTATTTCTAAATCTATACCATGAACTGCTTTAAATCCATTAGGATACACTTTTTCCACACCTTTTAATATAACTTTAGACATAACCAGTACTCTCCTTTTTCACCTAAGTGTTTTTCATTGTTGCTTTTTCTTTATAAATAAATAAATAAATAAATAAATAACAATATTATATTCTACATCCTCTCTATTATTCTTATTAATGTTATATCAAAATTTTTAGTAAAAAAAAAGATAAAATAATTTTTATCTTTTTTTATCACTTTATACTGGATTCTTTTCAAATAAAACAGAAACCGCTTCATTACGAACTATTCTTGTCATTGCTTCAGCAAATATTTCTGCACTAGTTAAAACTACTATTTTATCCGATTCTTTATTTTTAATTTGTTTTATTGAATCAGTTACAACAACTTCTTTAAGAGCTGATTTTTTTATTCTTTCCATTGCTGGTCCAGAAAAAATTCCATGTGAACAACAAGCATAAGCGTCTTTTGCTCCTGCTGCTATAATTGCATCTGCCCCACCTGTTATAGTACCAGCAGTATCTATCATATCGTCTATAAATATAGCCGTTTTTCCTTCGACATCTCCTATTAAATTCATAACTTCAGACATATTTGGTTTAGGTCTTCTTTTATCTATTATAGCTATTTTGCAATCTAACCATTCAGCTAATTTTCTTGCTCTTTTCACCCCACCAATATCAGGAGAAACTACAACTATATTTTCTCCACGTAACCCTTTATTTATAAAATATTTTGCAAGTAAAGGTAATGCTTGCATATGGTCCACTGGAATATCAAAAAATCCTTGTAATTGATCTGCGTGAAGATCCATTGTTACCACTCTTGTAACACCGGCAGTTGTTAAAAGATTAGCTACTAGCTTTGCTGTAATAGGTTCTCTCGGACTTGATTTTCTATCTTGTCTAGCATACCCATAATAAGGCATAACTACAGAAATACTTCTTGCAGAGGCTCTTTTTAATGCGTCTACAAAAATTAAAAGTTCCATTAAATTTTCATTAACTGGATTAGAAGTTGATTGAATTATAAAAACATCTCTCCCTCTTACTGTTTCGTCTATTTTCACATAGACCTCACCATCTTCAAATCGTACTACTGTTGCTTCTCCTAATTTAACACCATAGTTTTTTGCTATTTTTTTTCCTAATTCAACATTGGATGTACCACAAAATATTTTAACATTTTCCGCACTGATCATTTAATCTTTCCTCCAGTTTAGTTTTATAGTTTGTTTGCTTCTTGCCACTGCTAATGCTTTACTTGGGACATCTTTTGTTATTACTGACCCCGCTGCAGTCACCCCTTTATCTTCTATAATAACAGGAGCAACCAACATTGTATTGCTACCTATAAAAGTTTCTTTTCCTATTATCGTCTTAAATTTGTTTTTCCCATCATAGTTACAAGTTATTGTTCCTGCGCCTATATTTGTGTTATCCCCAATTATAGCATCTCCTAAATATGTTAGGTGTCCTACTTTCACGCCTTTCTCTAATGTGGATTTTTTTATCTCAACAAAATTCCCAACGTGAACTTTTTCTTTAAGATGAGTTTTAGGTCTTAAATGAGCATAAGGTCCTATTGTTACAAACTTCTCCACTATACTTTCTTCTAAAACTGAATTTTCTATTTTTACTGAATCTCCAATCTCACAGTTTATTATTCTAGTATTACCTAAAATTATACAATTTTTTCCAACAATTGTTTTCCCTTGAATTAAGGTACCTGGATAAATAATTGTATCTCTTCCAATTTCTACGCACTCTTCTATATAAGTATTACTTGGATCAATTAATATTACACCTTCTTCCAGTAATTTATTATTTTTTCTTTCTCTTAATATTTTACTAGCTTGTGCTAACTCAATTTTGGAATTTATTCCTAATACTTCTAAATTATCCTCTAATAAAAATATTTCCACTTTTTTTTGTTCCTTTACTTGAATACTTATTACATCAGTAAGATAGTATTCACCTTTTTCATTTTTATTTTCAACTTTCTTCAATGTCTTCCACAATTCTTTTGAATTAAAACAATAAACACCTGCATTTATCTCTTGAATTTTTTTTTCTTTCTCTGAGGCTTCCTTTTCCTCTATTATTGAAGAAATTTTTCCATTTTCTTTTAATATTCTTCCATAACCAAAAGGGTTTTCATACATTGAGGTAAGAAGTGTCGTGGTTGCTTCCGATTTTACATGAAATTCATACATTTTTTTCAAGGTTTCCACTTTTAATAAAGGAGTATCCCCACATACCACTAAAATATCTCCATCATAATTTTTCAATTTAGGTTCTGCCATCATAATTGCATGCCCTGTTCCCAGTTGTTCTTTTTGAACTACGTAGGTAACATCTCCTACAATATCTAATACCTCTTCTTTTTTATGCCCCAATATTAAAATGTTTTCTTGAACTTTCAGTTCATCTAAAGTATCCATTATTTTTTTTACCATAGGAACTCCATTTACACTATGAATAACTTTAGGTAATTCTGATTTCATCCTTGTTCCTTTTCCTGCTGCAAGGATTAGAGACTTCAATTTCATATTTTACTCCTCTATATTTATATAAAGTTTTATATTTCCGATATTTATTATATCATATTTATTCTGTTTTCCTAACTTAATAATAAAAATTTTATATTTAATATGAATAAAAATAAAGGTTTCAATTTTAATTAAAGTCTTTCATTATATTCTCGTAACTTTCATTAGCTTCTTTAAACATTTTTTCATGAACTATTCTTTCCTTTTCAGTGGCATTCATAAACTTGTCTGGATGATGTTGTTTTGCTTTATCTCTATATGCTTTTTTTATTTCTTCTTTTGTGGCACCCTCAACTATTCCAAGTTTTTTATAGTCTGCACTTTTATCTCTAAAACCAGAAAAATTACCTTGATGACCATTGGAATTAGTGTTTCCATATTGAAAGCCTTCCCCTGCCTGCTTAAAAAACTCTTCAAAATCTTTATTTGTTTGATTTCCAGATTTATAATAATAAAATTTTGCTCCTTTTCTAGGATTTTTAGATTTATTTTTTTTAGACAACATATATACACCTAAAATAATAATTAAAATCCAAGGATTACTTAATAAAAAACCTATCATTTGAACACCAAATACAAACATTAAAACTATAAAAAGTATTAAAATTAATGGTAAAAAATTTAAACTTTTTCCTGTTATTATTCCAATTATGACAAAAAATATTATTGCCATAAATATTATTCCTATCATTTTTCACACCTCATTATTTAGAAATTTAGGATAGAATTTCTTCTATCCTAAATTTCTATTTTTAGTTTTTTTCTTTAATTTATCTATTTTTTCAAGAACTTCAATCTTTCTTGGATCAATTTCATAAGCAGCTACATATTCTTTTATAGCTTTTTTCTCACAACCCATAAGTTCATAATTTTTAGCAAAATCTAAATGTGCTTGATATATGTCTAAATCCAGAAATATAGCTAAATCATAATTGTAAATAGCTTCTTTTATAAGACCCATTCTTGAATATATATTTCCTAATAAAAAATTTAAAAATGCTCTTTTTTCATTTAATAATAAAGCTTCTTTTATTTTTTCAATAGCTAAGTTGTAATTTTCATTTTCATAGTATAAATATCCTAAAAAACCTATAAAATCTAATTTTTTATTATCTTTTTTAATTAGTTTTTCATATATTTTAATTGCTCCTGCTATATCTTTTTTGAAATATAAAATATCCCCTAATAGTTTTAAAAACTCTATATTATTTGGCTTTAAAAGAAGATTTATTCTCATTTCTTCTTCTTTCTTAGTAAGTAGTACTGGATCTTTATCACAATAATTTTTTAAAATTTCTGTTCTTAACACTTTAAGGTCCTCCTATCCAACAATATTCAATTTTCGAGATAAATCTTTCAATCTATTATAACATATTATTTTAATTTTTTTAATTTTTAATTAAAAAAAGTTGAACTAATATTCTAGTTCAACTTTTTTATCTAATTATTTAGCTTTTCTTGCTACTTCTACTAATTTTGCAAATTCACAAGCATTATTTAAAGCAATATCGGAAAGTACTTTTCTATCTAATGTAATCCCTGCTTTTTTTAATCCATTCATTAATACTGAATAAGTTATTCCATTTATTCTCGCTGCTGCATTTATTCTTATGATCCAAAGTTGTCTCATTTTTCTTTTTCTTACTAATCTATCTCTAGTTGAGTAAACAGCTGCTTTATTTACTGCTTGGTTAGCTTGCTTAAAAACGTCACCAGATGCACCTCTAAATCCTTTAGCTGCTTTTAAAACTCTTTTATGTCTTCTTCTTCTTACTATTCCAGTTTTAATTCTCATTTGTTCTTCCTCCTATCTTTTGTTCCAATTTTTCTTGAACCTATCTTCCTACTCCATATGGTAATAGAGCTTTCATGTGTTTTTTTAAAGTTTCAGTAACAACCATATCTTTCTTAAGATTATTCTTTCTCTTCTTTGTTTTTTTTGTTAAAATATGACTTTTTCCTGAATGTTTAACTATAAATTTTCCTGTTCCAGTTACTTTAATTCTTTTTTTAGCCCCTCTATGAGTTTTCATTTTTGCCATTGTTATGTATCCTCCTCTTTTAAATATTAACTATTTTTCTTTGGTGTTAGTATCAGATGTTTTTGTTTATCTCTATATTTCTTATCCGCATCTGCTACTTCTGCAAATTTCTCTGCTATCATCTCAAGTGTACCTATTCCTAATTCAGAGTGCATTTTTTCTCTTCCAAATAAAGTAAGAGTTACCTTTACTTTGTTTTCTTTTTCCAAGAATTTTTCAATATGGCTCATCTTTGTTTCCAAGTCATGTCCATCTATTCTAGCACTAACTTTAACTTCTTTAAGAATTACTTGCTTTTGATTTTTCTTGGCTTCTTTTTGCTTTCTTGTTTGTTCATACTTAAATTTTCCGTAATTCATAATTTTACAAACTGGTGGATTTGCTGTTGGAGAAATTTCGACTAAATCTAATTCTTGCTCATCTGCCAAATTTAATGCCTCTTGCGAAGACATAATCCCAAGTTGCTCTCCTGAGTCCGAGATAACTCTAAACTCTTTCCCTCTTATTTTTTCATTAATTCTAACTTTGTCAGAAATAATAAACACCTCCAAAATATTCTATAAAAAAAAGACGTTTTAAACGCCCTATTATAACCTTAAAATAAAGACATAATGAATTACAATCATTAATAATATCTTTTTTCAGATTGACAACCTTAATTGATTTACTCTTGTTTAAGGTGAGAAACAGGGGTTTCTACTTGTATTATTACAATTCTTATTTTTTCTATAAAAAACTGTATTTTTTTAACTCTTTTTAGTTTAACATTTTTTTCTTACTGTGTCAAACTTTTTTTATGGTGCACCTAGCAGGGTTCGAACCCACAACCTTCTGATCCGTAGTCAGATGCTCTATCCAGTTGAGCTATAGATGCTTTTTAATTTTATTTTTTCAATAAAAAAAGGCAGTTAACCTACCTTATTATGTTTAGAGTGGCGGTGAAAGAGAGATTTGAACTCTCGATACGGCTATAAACCGTATACTCCCTTAGCAGGGGAGCGCATTCGGCCGCTCTGCCATTTCACCTTTTCTGCATGGCGGAGAGCCAGAGACTCGAACTCTGAAGCGTTACCGCGTCGGTTTTCAAGACCGATTCCTTACCAATTAGGATAACTCTCCATGCAAGTAAAATAATACCATACATTTTTTTTTATGTCAAATATTTTATTTTGCCTTGACAATTTTTTTATTTTTCACAAAAATCCCATCCATTAACAACTAAATCTAATTTTCCTGTTTTAGGGTCTATAATTAAGCCATGAACTGGGATATTTTTAGGCATAAGTGGATGATTTTTAACAACAGAAATACTTTTATTTAATGATTCTTCAACATCTTCAAATCCGTGTAACCACTTCTTTACATCAATTCCTGAATGAAAAAGATTATTTATTAAAGAATTCTCTATTCCTCTTTTTGTCATTTTCTCAATCGTTTCAGATGTATCCAAATTACAAATACCACAATCATGGTGAGGTATTATATATATTTCTTCCACTCCAAGCTCATATATTGCTACAAGTATACTTCTCATAGCGCTTCCAAATGGATGTACTATTATTCCACCAGCATTTTTTATTATTTTAGCATCTCCATTTTTTATATTTAGTGCTTGAGGAAGGAGTTCTACTAGTCTCGTATCCATACACGTTAATATTAGTATTTTTCTATCTGGTAGTTTTCCGGTATTATATTTTTCATACTCTTTTTTTTCAGTAAACTCTTTATTAAATTCTATTATTGTTTCTAAGTTATTTTTCATTTTTCACCTATCCCTTTCAGAGAATAAATTAAAGAGTGTCTAAAATCACTTTTTTAGACACTCCTCTTACATTTTTAATTTTCTTCTGCTATTAAAAGATTCATTTCCTCTATTAACATATCGGCATTTAATCCGTGCGCATCTATTCCTTCTCCTATGCTCTCACCTGAGGCAACCATACATCCGATTCATCCTAATCCGTATTTCTGGAATATTTTTGATATAATTGGATATTTTTGTGCTACTTCTAAAATATTCATATCTCTAGTTATTTTCATTTTTTCCTCCTATTTATATTTTTATATTTTTATTTTACTATTTAATATAATACAATAATCTACTTGTTCTGTCAACTATTTTTACCCGTTATTATTTGAAGTCTAAAGTCTAAATTTTATTAACCTATTACACTTATCAAATCATGTATTCTTACAATACCCACTAGCTCTCTACCATGAAAAACAGGTAATACCGATATTTGACTTTCTCTATTTTCCATCATTTCAAGAGCATCTATAGCCATTTTATGACTCTCTACAACAGAAAAATTTTTAGTCATTATATCCTTAGCTTTTAAACTGAAAAATTCTTTTTCTCTTCCTAAGGCTCGTCTTAAGTCCCCTTCCGTTATTATCCCTTTCATAACATCATCTACCATAACGCAAACAGTTCCCAATCTTTTTTTACTCATAATAAGAACAACTTCATTCATACTGGATTCTTCATTACAAATTGGAAGCGCTTCTCCTTTGTGCATAACATTCTCCACTTTCATTAAAAGTCTTCGCCCTAAACTTCCACCAGGATGATATACAGCAAAATTTTCTGGTTTAAAATCTCTCATTTTTATTAAAATTCCTGCTAAAGCATCTCCCATTACCAAAGTACAGGTAGTTGAAGACATTGGAGCTAAATTTAGTGGACAAGCCTCTGAATTTACACCTATATCTAATATATAATCTGCTTCTTTTCCTAACTTTGAATTTATATTCCCTGTCATTGCTATCAAGGTCGCACCTATTTTTTTTATTGAAGGTAATATGGATATTACTTCATCACTATTTCCACTATTCGAAATAGCTATTACAATATCTTTTTTTCCTATCATTCCTAAATCGCCATGCAATCCCTCTGAAGAATTCATAAAAACAGTTAATGTTCCTGTTGATGACATAGTTGCTGCTATTTTTTTCCCAATTATTCCTGATTTTCCTATTCCAGTTATAACAACTTTCCCCTCTGAATTTATTATTAAATTAGATATTTTAACTAAGCTTTCTGAGATTCTATTTTTTACTTTTTCTAAACTTTCAATTTCAGTATCAAATATAGTTTTTGCATAATTTATTATATCAAAATCCATTTTATTATTCTCCTTACTTCCCTAATTTTTTTTTACTAAATCATCTATCGCTATTGCCATTTTTAATATTTCTTCAAATTCATTCAAACGCAGCATATTAGGTCCGTCAGATTTTGCAATTTCTGGATTAGGGTGAACCTCTGCAAAGATAGCATCTATTCCTATTGCTAGTCCTGCTCTCATTAGCGGAAAGACATATTCTCTATCTCCAGATGTGGCATCTCCTAGCCCACCAGGTTTTTGAACAGCATGAGTTACATCAAAAACTATAGGATAACCAAATTTTCTCATTTCTAATAAACCCCTCATATCTACAACCATATTATTATATCCAAAAGTACTTCCTCTTTCACATAATAAAATATTATTATTTCCAGAATCTTCCATTTTTTTTACTACATTTTTCATATCCCAAGGTGCTAAAAATTGACCTTTTTTTATATTTATAGGAAGACCTGTTTTTGCCGCTGCTATAAGTAGGTCAGTTTGTCTGGATAAAAAAGCTGGTATCTGTAAAATATCGACAATTTTAGCTACTTCTTCACATTGGTAACTTTCATGAACATCTGTTATTATTGGAAGACCTAACTCATCTTTAACTCTTTTTAATATTCTTAATCCTTCTTTCATTCCTGGACCTCTAAATCCATTTATAGAAGACCTATTAGCTTTGTCGTAAGAGGCTTTAAAAATAAGATTTATTTTTAACCTATCACATATATTTTTTAATTCACCTGCTATTTCCATTATCATTTCTTCAGATTCTATAACACAAGGACCTGCTATAAGAGTAAATCTCTCTTTTCCACCAATATCAAATTTATTAGCTATCCTTACTTTTTTTACTTCATTGACAATCATAAAAGCCTCCTCAATTTTTTGTTTTTCTTAAAATCTCTCTTCTCAAATATTCTCTATCATCAAAATGATATTTTTCTTTATTTATTATTTGGTATGTTTCATGACCTTTTCCAGCTACAACTATTATACTATCTTTTTCTGAAAGTTGCACCGCTTTTATAATTGCTTCTTCTCTGTCAATTTCAACTATCAGTTTTTTTATTATATTTTTATTATTTAAAAGTAAAAGATTCTTTGAAAATCCTTCAAGGCTATCTTTTATTATACTTTCTATAGATTCTTTTCTTGGATTATCTGATGTTAAAATTATTACATCACTATATTTTTCTGAAACTTTTGCCATTTCAGCTCTTTTCACTCTATCTCTATCTCCACCGCAACCAAAAACTGTTATTATTTTTTTATACCCCATTCCTTTAACTGTTTTTAATAGGTTTTCTAATGCGTCTTCTGTATGAGCATAATCTACTATAGCAGTGAAATTCTGACCACAATCAATTTTTTCAAATCTTCCTGGTGCTCCCTTTAAAAAAGGTATTTTTATCATTATTTCTTCCCATTTATAACCTAAAGTTAATACTGCACCTATGGAAGATAAAATATTATAAAGATTATATCTCCCTAAAAGAGCTATTTTAACTTGAGATTTTTTCTCTTCATTTTTATCTTCAGTACTTGTATAAGTAAATTCTACTAAATTTTGATTTTCATCTACATATTCTGCCTTTAATAATCCTGAACCAATTCCGTAAGAAATCCCTTTAAATTCTTGAAAATATTTAACTCCATAAATATCATCTATATTTATTATAAAATTCCCTTCTTTTTTCTTTTTCTTCATAAAAAGTTCTCTCTTAGCTAAAAAATATTTTTCCATACTACTGTGGAAATCCAAATGTTCTGGAGTTAAGTTACTAAATATCACTACATCAAACTCCAACATATCTACCCTTCCTAAGACTAATGCATGGGAACTTACTTCCATAATAAGGTATCTAACACCTTTTTTCACTGATTTTGCACACATTTTTACTATATCTAAAGATTCTGGCGTCGTATTTGGAGCTTCTATGATTTCATCCCCTATTTTATACTCAATAGTTCCTATTCTAGAGATCGGTTCATTTAAAAGCTCTTCTAACAAATATGTTGTTGTTGTTTTCCCATTAGTTCCAGTTATCCCTATTATTTTCAATTTTTTTTGAGGCCAATCATAGAATTCAGATGCTATCTCTCCTAATTTCTTTCTTAAACCTTTTACTAAAAAATATTCTATACCTTCTTTTTTTTCTATTTCCTGTGAATGTAAAACACATTTAGCACCATTTTCAATAGCTTTTTCTATATAGTCATGACCATTAAATTCTTTTCCTGTTAATGCTACAAAAATATCTCCCTTTTCTATTAATCTTGAATCATACTCTATTTTCTTATATTTATTTTTATTTATTTTTAAATTTTCCATAAAACACTCCTTTAAAATAACTAACTTATATTTTTTATTATTTTAATTTTAACATATTTCTAATAAAAAAAGAAAGTTAAATACTTAAAAAATAATTCCTTTATTACGTAATAATATAGTATTTTCTTATATAAATTGATGAAAATTTAGAAAATATTTAAAACTATTTTTTTTTTCTCCCTTTGTTTATTATAAAATCTTTTTTTATAATTTTATTGTAAACAGAAATCACTTTAAAAAAGTTGTCAATTTCTTCTATAGAGCATTCTTTTTTAAGTTCCTCCATTGTTTTAGCTATATCGGTTGTGTCGTATATTTTATGTGCCTTACTTAATTTAACTCCAATTTCTGTAGGGTATAGGTGAATATTTTTTAAATTGCCATTTTGCTTTTCTTTTATAACAAGACCCCATTTTTCCAATCGACTCACAGTTTGAGATATAGCACCTTTTGTTTTATTCCAATAAGTAGCTAATTCTGAAATTTTGATTCCAGGATGATCTTCTATATAAGTCAAGGTATGAGATTCAATCATAGTAAGCGGTATTTTTTCTCCATAATCATGAGTAGAAAGTATATAGTCATTATATTGAATTACAAATTGATATATATTGTTATGACGTTCATTTAAGATATAAAAAGTATCATCTATAATTTCAGCATTATATTTTTTATCTAATTCCATTCTTTACTCCTTTTAAAATATTATTTTTAACATTTAGTCATATTTCAGATTATTATTCTAACTCTATTTTAACACAAATATAAAATAATAATAATTATAATCATAATAATTAATTTATACAAGTTTATAAAACATAGTCTCACAGAAAAATGTTCTTTTTACAAACTTTTTGTATTGACATTGCCTTTTTATTTTGTTACACTACAAATGCTGTTTTAGTTTAGCGACTAAACTAAAATAACGTTGCTGTTTCTTAAAATTATAGGAGGAAGATTTATGGATATAAAAACATTTTGTGATAACTATTATGTAAATCGTATTGGAACAGACAATCTTAAATGGGATGCATTAGATGAAAGATTTGGCAATTCTGAATTAATTTCTATGTGGGTAGCAGATATGGAATTTAAAACTCCTGAATGTGTGAGAAATGCTCTGAAATCAAGAGTAGAGCATGGTGTTTATGGATATTCCTTTATTCCCGATTCTTATTATCAAGCAGTTATTAATTGGGAAGAAAAACATCATGGATACTTGCTTAAGAAGGATTATATTAGGGTAGCACCAGGCATTGTAGCAGCATTATATTGGATAATTAATATGTACACTCAGAAAGGGGATTCTGTTATTATTATGACTCCAGTTTATTACCCTTTTCACAACTGTGTAAAAGATAGTGAAAGAGTACTAGTTACTTACGATATGAAGTATAGCAAAGGGATTTTTACAGTAGATTTTAATACTTTTGAAAAAAAAATTCTTGAAAATAACGTAAAATTGTACATTATGTGCTCTCCACATAACCCAACAGGTCGTGTGTGGAAAGAAAAAGAATTAGAAAAAATGTTGGAAATTTGTGCTCGTCACAATGTACTAGTTATCTCTGATGAAATACATCAAGATTTGGTATTCGAAGATAACAAACATATCCCCACAGCAATTGTTGCTAATGGAAAATATACAAATAACTTAATTACAGCATTTGCTTCTTCTAAGACCTTCAATCTCGCAACTTGCCTTACATCAACAATTGTTATTGAAAATGAACAACTTAGAAAAACTTGGGATGCCTTTACTAAAATATATAATCAAGTTGAAGTAAATGTATTTGGAATTAGAGCTGTAGAAGCGGCTTTAACAGATGGTGAAGAGTGGTATCAGGATATTAAAAAAGTCATATATTCTAATTACAAAATTTTTGTTGAAGGATTAAGTGAATTTCCAAAGATATATATTGCACCTTTAGAAGGAACTTACTTAATTTTTGTTGATTTAAGAAATTATGTGTCTTTAGATCAAATCAAAGAGTTTACTCAAAATCAGTGTAATTTAGCAGTTGACTATGGAGAATGGTTTGGCGCTAACTGGAAAGGATTTATACGATTAAATCTGGGAACTCATCCAGATATTATAAAACAATCCATAAAAAATATTAAAGAAAATCTTTTAAAAGTTATTAAGTGATAAAAAGAAATGAAAATATTTTATAAAAAAAGGAGAATGAAACAATGAAAATTGAAAGTAGTTTATGGAACACTTATAAATCTTCACTTTTAATGCTAGGAGCAATGTTACTAGGAGGAATAATTGGTTTCTTCTGGGGTGAAGATGCCTCAATTCTACAACCTGTTGCAAATATTTTTTTAAATCTTCTTTACTGTTGTGTAGTTCCCTTAATTTTTGTTTCGTTAACATCAGCAATTGCAAAAATGAAAAATATGGCAAAATTAAGAAAAATAATGTCAATATTTTTAATCGGAACAATTATTACAGGGATTATCTCTTCTTTATTTATGATTATAGCCGTAATTATCATTGACCCTGCAAAAGGGGCTATTTTTAATATGACGAAAAACATTGATAATTTACAAAGTAGTATGAATTTTCTTGGAATGTTTACAGTTAGCGATTTTCCTCTTTTATTTTCAAGAAGTAACTTAATGGCACTGATTGTATTCACTATAATGTTTTCCTTTGCCATTATCAAAAGTGGAGAAAAAGGAAAACCAATTTTACATTTAATGGAAAGTATGACAGAAATTATTATCAAATTAATTGGTATAGTTATGAAATTAGCTCCAATTGGGCTAGGTTGCTATTTTGCTATTTTAATCGGTAAGTATGGTCAAGAAGTTATAGGACCACTTTCACGCGCAATTCTGATTTTCCTATTTGTTATAGTTCTTTATTATGTGGTTTCTCAAACTTTGATGGCATATATTGGTGCTGGAATAGATGGAGTTAAAGCGTGGTGGAAAACATCATTACCATCAACTCTTACAGCTCTTGGGACTTGTTCCTCAGCGGCTACTTTACCAGTAAATATGTTACACGCTAAAAATCTAGGTATTCCCGCCGAAGTTGCAGATATAACAATTCCTCTTGGTGCTAATTTACATAAAGATGGAGCATGTATTATTCAAATTCTGAAAATTGCATTTCTTTGCTCTGTATTTGGAATTCCATATGCAACATCTGGAAATATATTGATGTCTATTGTGGTAGCTATTGTTACCTCTGTTGTAATGGGTGGGATTCCAGGGGGAGGATATGTTGCCGAAATATTTATTTTATCAGCTTTTGGTTTCCCTACAGAAGCTATACCTATTATGGTTTTAATAGGCACTATTACAGATGCTCCTGCCACCGCAGTTAATGTTACAGGTGATACTGGATTAGCAATGATTATTTCACGATTTGTTGAGGGAAAAGATTGGATGAAAAAAAGCAAAGATATAGGAAATATGACCGTTTAGTAAAGTTAGCACATAACAATACACTCAAAAAAAATTAACCAATTGATTAAAAAAATAAAAGCACCTATAATAAACTTGCTTTTGCATGTCCATCTTATAGGTACCATTATTATTAATTATTTTTTTATTTATTTTTTATTTATTTTTTATTTATTTTTTATTTATTTTTTATTTATTTTTTATTTATTTTTTATTTATTTTTTATTTGATATTGATTCTATGCCTGGTAAAAGTTTTCCTTCTAGATATTCAAGTGAAGCTCCACCACCTGTTGATATGTGAGTAAACTTTTCTGCATAACCAAGTTGAATTGCTGCTGCTGCTGAATCTCCACCACCTATTATTGTAGTAGCTCCTTTTAAGTTAGCTATTGATTCACAAACACCGATTGTTCCCTTTGCAAAGTTTGACATTTCAAATACACCCATTGGTCCATTCCAAATAACTGTTTTAGCTCCTGCAATTTCTTTTGCAAATAATTCAACAGTTCCAGCCCCTACATCAAGCCCCATAACTCCATCAGGTATATTCTCTACTGAAACAGTAGAGAACTCAACATCATTACTAAATTCTTTTACAACTACAGTATCTATTGGTAATATAAGTTTTCCTTTTCCTTTTAATAATAATCCCTTAGCTAAATCTAGTTTATCCTCTTCAACTAATGAATTTCCTATATTTTTTCCTTGAGCTTTTAAAAACGTGAACATCATAGCTCCACCTACTAAAACTTTATCAGCTTTATCTAATAAGTTTTCTATTACCCCTATTTTATCTGAAACTTTAGCTCCACCTAATATGGCAATTAAAGGTCTTTTGGGATTAGAAACTACTCCACCTATAAACTTTATTTCTTTTTCCATTAAAAATCCTGCTGCAGTTTTTCCTTCTCCAATATTTTCAGCTATTCCAACATTTGAAGCATGTGCTCTATGTGCAGTTCCAAAAGCATCATTTACAAATAAATCTCCTAAAGAGGCCCAATATTTACCTAACTCAGCATCATTTTTTGATTCTTTTTTCCCTACAAGATCTTCATATCTTGTATTTTGGAACATTACTACTTCTCCTTCTTTCATCTCATTTATAGCTTTTTCTAATTCTAATCCTCTAGTTTCATTTATAAATTTAACAGGTTTACCTAAAACTTCTGATAGTCTTACAGCTACTGGAGATATATCTCTTTTTGCTAAATCCTCTTCTGTTTTAACTTTTCCTAAGTGAGAAAAAATTATTGCTTTTCCACTATTCTCTATAACATATTTAATCGAAGGTAAAGCCTGTATTATTCTATTTTCATCTGTTATTTTTCCATCTTTCATAGGAACATTAAAATCAACTCTCATCAATACTTTTTTTCCTTTTACTTCTAAATCTGTTATTATTTTTTTCATTAAAATAACCTCCATTTCTATTTTTAAAAATAGCGGAACTATATAGTTCCGCTATTTTTTTTATTATATTTTATTTAAATTTATATTTAAATTTTTTAATTACTTGCTAAGTTCAACAAAAAGCTTTAAAGTTCTTATTAATTGTGCAGTATAAGACATTTCATTATCATACCAAGATACAGTTTTAACTAATTGCTTATCTCCAACAGTCATTACTTTTGTTTGAGTTGCATCAAATAAAGAACCGAATTCACACCCTATTATATCAGAAGATACTAGTTCCTCTTCAGTATAACCAAAAGATTCGTTTGCAGCAGCTTTCATTGCAGCATTAATTTCTTCAACAGAAGTTGTTTTTTCTAAAATTGTTACTAATTCAGTTAATGAACCTGTTATTACTGGAACTCTTTGAGCAGATCCATCTAATTTTCCTTTTAATGCTGGAATTACTAATCCTATAGCTTTTGCAGCTCCTGTTGTATTTGGTACTATGTTTGCAGCAGCAGCTCTACCTCTTCTTAAATCTCCCTTTGCATGAGGACCATCTAATGTATTTTGGTCATTTGTATAAGCATGTATAGTTGTCATTAATCCTTCAACTACTCCAAACTTATCTTGTAATACTTTTGCCATTGGTGCTAAACAGTTAGTTGTACAAGAAGCTCCTGATATAACTGTTTCTGTTCCGTCAAGTATATTGTGGTTTACATTATAAACAACAGTTTTTATATCTCCTGTTCCTGGTGCAGAAATAACTACTTTTTTTGCTCCAGCAGCTATATGTAATTCAGCTTTTTCTTTTGCTGTAAATATACCAGTACACTCAAGAACTACATCAACTGCTAATTCTCCCCATGGTAAATTTTTTGGATCTCTTTCAGCTACAACTTTAATAGTTTTTCCATTTACGATAAATCCACCTTCAACTATATCAATAGTTCCGTTAAATCTTCCTTGTGATGAATCATACTTAAAAAGATGAGCCAAAGTTTTTGCGTTTGTTAAATCATTTATTGCTACTACTTCAAATTCAGGATTATTTGCCATTACTCTTAAAGCTAATCTTCCTATTCTTCCAAATCCGTTTATTGCTACTTTAACTGCCATTTTATTTCCTCCTAATATTTTTAATAATTTATTAATTATTTTAAATTTGTTTTGTTTACTCTTAAATGATACTTTATACTAGTAATTTTGTCAATGAAGTTATAGATTTAATTTTAATCTTTAAATGATAAAAAATTATACTTTTAATATTTCCGACATATCCTTAGGAAGTTCAGACTCAACCATTTTTAATATCTTTGTTTCAGGATCGAGATAATTTAACCTATAAGAATGAAGCATTTGTCTCGCTGCTCTTTTATCTTCTCCACCGTAAAGTTCATCTCCTAGTATTGCAAAACCCTCAAGAGAAAGGTGAGCTCTAATTTGGTGCGTTCGTCCTGTAAAAAGTTCTGCTTCTACAAGAGTTAAATTGTTTTTTAAGTCCCTTTCTATAACCCTAATTACTGTTTTAGCATCTTGACCACCATTTTCCACTGAAAGTTCAACTCTTCTTAATTCTTCACCAATTTTTCCAATTGGTTTTTCAATTATATAAATATCTTCTGGCATTAAACCTAGTACAATAGCTTTATAAAATTTTTTTACTTTGCCACTATCTTGTAAAAATGATTGTGAATAAGCATTTTTAGCTACAACTATCAGACCAGAAGTATTCATATCCAACCTATTATAGAATCTTGGAACTTCATTTCCCATATTTGATTTTTGAAAATAATCTACAACTCCATTGGCCAGAGTCATATCTACTTTTTTCTTAGTTGGATGTACTATTATAAATGGTGGTTTATCTAATATTAGTAAATTTTTATCTTCATAAGCTATTTTCAAATCCATATAAATAGGTTTTATTCCTGTTTCTTTTTTCTTCTCTACTACAATTAATCTATTAGGTTTTTTTAAATTTTTCATTTTTTTATCTAATCTTACTTTTTTTCCATTTAAATAGATTTCAGCATTTCTTAGACCTCGTCTAGAATAATTTTTTATATCTGTAAGATAATCCCCTACTATATATACTTGGTATTCAAGCTCCACTGTAAATCTTTGCATAATTTTCTCCTAGGTATTTTTTTTAGGTTTTGATAAAAAAAGAGAACTTTATTCAGTCCTCTTTTTTCAATTTTTTAAATTAATTAGATTTTACAGCTATTACCTCTATTTCTACTTTTACATCTCTTGGAAGTCTTGCCACTTCTACACAAGCTCTAGCAGGTTTTATTTCTCCTAAATACTCATTATATACTTCGTTTATTAATGCAAAATCATTCATGTCCTTAATAAAAACTCCAGCTTTTACAACATCAGCAAGAGTATAACCTGCGGCCTCTACAATAGCTTTTACATTTTCTAAAGATTGTTTTGTCTGTTCTTTTATATCTTCTGAAATAACTGCCATTGTTGCTGGTACAAAAGGTATTTGTCCTGAAACATAAAGAGTCCCATTTACTTCAACTGCCTGTGAATAAGGTCCTATCGCGCTTGGTGCATTTGGTGTGTTAATAATTCTTTTCATAATTTTTAACCTCCTAATATTTATATATATATTATTATACTCCATTTATTATATTTTTCAATACTTTTAATTACAATATTAGCTAATATCTATTTCCTAATAATCCAACGGCTTTTTTTATTTTAATTATTTTATTTTTAGCTAATAATCTAGATTTTTCAGCACCTTTATATAAAATTTCCTTTACATAATCTGGATTTTTTTCTAATTCTTCTCTTTTTTCTCTTGCTTCTTTGAAATATTCTAAAATAATTTCTAATAATTCATTTTTAGCATGACCATATCCATAATTTCCTTTTTTAAAATTATATTTCATTGTCTCTAACTGCTCTTTAGTTGCAAATAAAGAGTATAATTGAGTAATATTATTATCAGGATTTTTAGGTTCTTCTAAAGGTGTTGAATCTGTCACAATACTCATAATTTGTTTTTTAAGTTCTTTTTTTGAAGCAAACATATTTATTGTATTTCCATAAGATTTACTCATTTTTAATCCATCAGTGCCTGGGACTACCGCTAAACTTTCTATTATTATTGGTTCTGGTAATTTAAAAATATCTTCACCATATTTTTCATTAAATTTAATTGCTATATCTCTTGTCATTTCCAAATGTTGCTTTTGATCTTTTCCAACTGGCACTAAATCTGTATCATAAATTAATATATCTGCTGCCATTAAAATAGGATAAGATAATAAACCCATACTTGGAGAAATCCCTTTTTCTATCTTATCTTTAAACGAATGTCCACGTTCCATAAGAGAAACTGGAGTCAAATTTGAAAGTATCCAATAAAGTTCTGTGTGTTCTGGAACATCAGATTGAAAAAAAATAGTTGATTTTTCCGGATCTAGCCCTAATGCTAAATAATCCAAAACAACATCATATGAATTTCTTCTTAAAGATTCTGAATTAGTAGAAGATGTTAAAGAATGATAATCTGCTACAAAATATATCCCTTCATACTGATTTTGATTATCTATAAATTGTTTTATTGCTCCAAAATAATTTCCTAAATGAAGAATTCCACTTGGTTGTATCCCTGACAAACTTCTTTTCATTAAATATACCGCCTCATATAATTTAATTTTTACATAAATAATAACACATGAAAAAACAAAGTTCAATCTATTAGATTTTCTTTTCTTGCTTATTCATTTATTTTTTTCAGTTTTTATATTCCAATTAATTGGAGATTTATTCTTACTAATTAAAAATTTATTGGTATTAATGAAATAATTTTTGTAAAAAAAACCTTTATTAGCTGATAATGGGCTAGGGTGAACTCCTTCAAGAATTAGATGATTTTTATTTTCTATAATTTTTGATTTTGATTTTGCTTGATTTCCCCATAGAATAAAAACAGTAGGCTCTTTTCTTTCCCCTATTAAACTTATTACTTTATCAGTGAACAATTCCCACCCTTTTTTTGCATGGGAATTTGCCATTCCTTCTCTAACTGTAAGTACTGTGTTTAATAAAAATACACCCTGTTCAACTAAAGATATTAAATTACCATGAGTTGGAATAATAATTTTTTCATTGGTTTCTCTATACTCAAGGTCTAATTCTTTATAAATATTTCTTAGAGAAGGTGGAATTTTTATACCATCATTTACTGAAAAAGCAATTCCATTACCTTGATTTTTACCGTGGTACGGATCCTGTCCCAAAATAACAACCTTTATATCACTAAACTTTATTTTATTAAAAAGATTAAAAATATTTTCTTTTTTAGGAAAAATATTTTCATTTTTGTACTCATCTTCTAAAAAATTCAATAATTTTATAAAATAATCTTTTTTTAACTCTTTTTTTAGCAATTCTTTCCAAGATTTTTCTAAATTTATCTCTAACATAGTTACCTCTTTTTTAGATTGTTATCTCTTTCCCCTTATTATACACTCTCTGATTAGTACTTCCTCTCAACTTTAGGTTCAAATTTTTTAAGCTCTTTTCAAATCTTCCTTCAATTAAATAATCTATAGTCTCAACAACATCCAAAGTTGTAAAACTTAGCACCTCTTCAATGGTATAACCCGTCCACAAATATATTTTTTTTTCTGGAAATTGTTCATTAATTTTTTTTATTAACTTTATTACCTCAGCTCTATTTTTATGATAAAAAGGATCTCCACCTAAAAAACTAACATTTTTATGTCTTGATTCTTTAATAATTTTTAATATCTTTTCCTCTGAATAATCTTCTCCATTTTCATAGTTCCACGTAGCAGCATTCCAACAATCATCACATCCATGGTCACATCCTTGAAACCATAATGTCAAAGTAAAACCTGTTATGGAGTTTATACAATCATTTCTATGAATTTCGGCTATTTTCATTTTATCTCCCAAACAATAGTTCTATAAAACATCACTATTTAACATGTACATTTCTTTTATCAATCTCTTTCATTCTACCTGTTATTGCTTTTCTTTCTGCTAGATTTGATAAATAACCACAAGTTCTTTTAATTACTGAAAGCTTTTTAGCATTTGTATTACCACATTGAGGGCAAGTGTATGTATTTTTATCAAAATCATACTTTATTTCACCTTCATATTTACAAGCATAACATTTATCATTTCTTACATTAAACCCTTGATATTCAATTCCAACTTCATGTCCATACTCAATTAGTTCTAAAATTGCCTGAGTATTATTTTTAACAAAACCAATTTCTGAATAGTCTATATTTCCACCAGAAGAATATTTAATAAAAGGAGCCTCTATTTTTAGTTTTTCAAATGCATCTATCTCTAACTCAGAAGAAAAATGATATGAATTTGTATAGTATCCTCTTTCTCTTAACCAATTAGGCATTATATTTGAAAAATTTTCTAAATCTTTTTTATAAAAGTTATGAACTAATGCCTCTGCAGGTGTTCCATAAAGACTCAAAGGTACATTATATTTTTCTTTTATCCTTTTTACTTCTGAATCTAAAAATCTCATGATTTCTATACCTAATTTATGTCCTTCTTGATCTTTTATTGTTTTTCCAGTTGTTAGGAGTCTTACAGCATCATCAATACCTACATACCCATAGGAGATAGAAGCTTTATTTGTTCTACAAATTTTTTCTATGGTTTCTTCATTTCCCAATCTTGCTATAGCACCGTAAACAAAAAGAACAGGAGCTTGTTTTGCTTTTAATTGCGTTGAAAAATTAAATCTATAAACTACAGCTTCTTCAATTATCTCAGAAGATTCTTTTAATAAATTAAAATATTCTTCTTTTAATTTATTAAAATCTTTGCTTTTATCAATTGCTTTATGTTTTCCTAAAGCTTGAAGTGCTGGTTGTACCAAGTTAATAGTCTGAACCCCTATATTAAATCGTCCATAGTTAAGAGGTTTTCCCTTTTCTAAATAATCATGATTAACTCTACTTCTACATCCCATCCTTGCATAAGTTTTACCTTTATTATAGTCTTCTTCTGAATAGTGTAAAATATCTGGATAGTAACATTTACTTATACACTCACTTGCAAGCTCAGTGAGATGATAATACTTATCACCTTTTTTAAGATTTAAACCATCTACAACAATATAATTTATTTTAGGAAAAACTGCTAATTTCCCTTCTTTTCCTAATCCTTTTTTTCTTATTTCAAAATATGATTTTATAATTTCTTCACTTTCCCAAGACGTTGGTATTGTAAACATAATAGTGCTAAATGGGGTTTGACTTGCTGAACTAATTGAGTTAGTTTGATATTCGTAAGTTTGACAAGCGTCATATATGTTTTTTATTGTTTTCTTTTTGGCGTACTCAAATGGTTTTTTCATTTTTTCTTGTAATATCACATTGGATGATAATATCTCTCCAAACTCATTATTATACTCAATATCTAATATAAATAATGCATCTTTAAAATTTTTAATAAAATTCTTTTTAGCGTATTTAGCTAATATTTCATTGAAATCACCAATAGATATCCCACCATATTGTTGATGAGCTATATTTGCGACTATTTGGCTTGTTACTGTTGAAGCAACTTCAACACTTTTTGGTTCCTCTATATCTGCATTGTTTATTTTAGTTCCATTTTCTAGCATATCTTTTAAATTAAAAATACAGCAATTAGTCATTGGTGTTCCTGCATAATCCATGTCGTGATAATGAATAGTTTTCATTTCATGAGCTCTTAACACTCTCGGTGGAAGATGTTTTAAAGCTAAGTGCTTACTATATTCTCCAGCTATCAAATCTCTTTTTACATTGGGAAGTGATGAGTCTTTATTAGAATTTTCAGAAGAACCAATTTCCATTATTTCATTCATTGAAATTACCATTTCATTTAATTTTAATCTCTCTTGAGCTCTCACCGCTCTGTATGAAATATAATGTTCAGCTACATTTTTAAATGGTGAATTTTGTAATTTTTTTACTACTATATTTTGTATTTCTTCAACTTGTAATTCCTTTTTCATTAATTCTTTTTCAACTGATTCAATTATGTCATCCACTCTTTCCTTAGGAAATTTTTCTTTCAGAGCTTGAAATGCTTTAAATATTGCCACAAATATTTTTTCTCGATCAAAATTAACTTTTTCCCCATTTCTTTTTATAATTTTATTAGACATAAGTTTTCCCCTTTTTTCGTATTAATTAATATTATAACAATATGTAGTGTTGTAATTAACACTTTATTACTATATTTTGTATTACGATTTTTTTGTCAAATTCTTAATATCAATACTACTTATCTATTTTTATTTATATAAAATATTTAGCCATTTAATTTTTTTCATTTTGAATACAATTCGGAAATATTTTTGTCATTCCACATGCTGAACATTTAACTCTGCATTCTGGAGTTAAACTTACTTCCTTTGCTTTTTTATATTCTCTTTTTAGAAATTCTTTAGAAACTCCAATAGCAACCATATCCCACGGTAAAATATCCTCTAATTGTCTCTCTCCTAAATATTTTTTACTTTCTATCCCTAGTTCTAACATGGACTCTTCCCAAATAATGAAATTATCTCTATAATCGTCTAACTTAGCACCTTTTTTCCATGCTAATTCCACTAATTCTCCAATTTTTTCATCTCCACGAGAAATCATACCCTCAAGATAAGATTTTTTCATATTATGAATTTTTAAATTACATACTTTTGATTTATCAAAAAGATTTCTAAGTAAGCTATGTTTTTTTTTCATTTCATCAAAATCCATCTGTTTATGCCATTGAAACGGCGTATGTGGTTTAGGCACAAAATTAGAAACACTAACTGTTATAGTAATTCTTTTAGAAATTTCACGGCAAGCTAAGGCTATCTTGTTAGTTAAATCATAAATTCCAATAATATCTTCATCTGTTTCAAAAGGAAGACCTATCATAAAATAAAATTTAAAGCTTTGCCATCCTGCTTTCATTGCAGCTATTGCTGTTTCCATAATATCATTTTCTGTAACACCTTTATTTATAATATCTCTCATTCTTTGAGAACCCGCTTCAGGTGCAAAAGTAAAACTAGGTCTTTTTCCACCACTAATTTCTTCAGCTGTTTTTACAGAGTGAACATTCATTCTTAAAGATGGTAACGATATTGATAAATTTTTATTTCCAGGTTTATTCTTCAATGCACTTATAAGTTCATCTATATTAGAATAATCACTACTACTTAAAGATGATAAAGATACTTCTGTATATCCTGTGTTTTTAAGCATTTTCTCTATTAACTCTAAATTTTTCTCTAAACTTCTTTCTCGAAGCGGTCTATACACTATTCCAGCTTGACAAAATCTACAGCCTCTTGTGCAACCTCTTTGAATTTCTACTGTTGCTCTATCGTGAACTATTCCCATAAATGGTACTAGTTGGTCATCATAGTATGAGGTCTCATTAAAATTTTTTACTATTGCTCTATTTATATTTTTTTTCCCCTTGTGCAATACAGGAATATAAACTCCGTCTAAATCTTCAATTGATAATAATTTCTCTTTTTTACTTTTTTCTTTATTTATTACCATTCTCCTAGCTATTTCAGGCATAGTATCTTCACCATCTCCAATAACTATAAAATCAAAAAAATTCTCCATTGTAGAAGGATTCATCATGCAAGTCCCTCCCCCCATTATGAGAGGATCCATTTCATCTCTATCCTTTGCTTTAAATGGAATTCCAGCTAAATCTAAAGCATTTAATACATTGGGATAGCTCATTTCATATGATAAAGAAAAACCAACTATATCAAATTCTTTTAAAGGTCTTTTTGTTTCTATGGAAAATGAAGAAAGATTTTCTCTTCTCATAATTTCTTCCATATCAGGATTTGGAGAAAATCCTCTTTCTAAATAAAAATTATCAACTTTATTCATTATACTATAAAGTATTCTAAATCCTAAATTAGACATTCCAACTTCATATATATCGGGAAAAAATAAACACATATTTGCTATGTATTCTTTTTTATGTACGCTATTTATTTCATTTCCTAAATATCTTGCTGGTTTTTCTATATGTAAAAGGTGTTTTTTTATATCTACGCTCATTTTTACTCCTTGTTTGTTTACTCATCATCTAGTCTTTGAAAAATCATCATATTTTTACTAAATTTTTTTATATGATGATTTCGACAAAGTATTGCTAGTTCCATATTAATTGTCCCTAATTTTTTATAACTTATTTCAGAATGGCGTTCTAATTTTTTGTCACCAATTAAAACTTTTTTTATTCTTTTTAATAATCCGATTTTTTCTTTTCCACAATCATGCAAAAGAGCTAATTTTTGATATTGTTTATTATTTTTAAGTTCTTCTTCTATCAATATTTTTTTTAAAATTATATAGCCATGTATCCTGTCATATTTAGACATATCTACATATATTTCAAATTCTTTCAAAGTCAGAATTTTTTTTATTTCTATTTCCCATTTTTCATCATATTTTCCAAATATATATGTATAAACTTGTTTTATTCTTGATAGAATCATTTCCACCTCATTTTAAATTACCAAAATTTTTCCATCTCTCTTACAACTATATTTCCATATTTTTTTTTAAGTTTTTTTATAACATTTCCACTCTTTCCAACAAAATCAGTTTTTTTCCCTTTTTTAACATAAAAAATCAAAGCAGAATTACCTATTTTTTCAACCTTTAATACATTGTGAATTAAAAATTGTATTTCTAATTTTTCTTCTGAACTAAGTGTGGGATCCTCTTCAATTTTAGTTTTATCCAATACATCATTATTCGGAGTAATAACCATATTTTGAAGTTCTTCTTTTAAGTAAATTTTTTCTAACGTTAAATATTTTCCTGGAAGTGGTTCTAAAGTATCATTTAAAATATAACTTGCCATTATTCTGACTTGTTTTGGCATAAAAGAATCCCCAATAAAATTTAGTTTTCCTTCTACATAAGTTATAGATACCGTTCTTCTATGTTCTTTTAATGCTAATCCTTTGGTATCTGTAAACTTACTCATATTACCGGTACCTGAATTCTCTATACATCTTTTTTTTATTTCTTCCTCTGAATTTTTCATTTTATTTTGAGGATATAAATATGTATACTCTCTCTTTTCTATTAGCTCTGGAAATTCTAAATTAGGAAAAGTTTTAACTATTTCTTTTATTTTTAAAAATTCTGAATTTTTATTAAATTCTTTTTTTAAATTTTGTAATTTTCCACTATACAAGCTACTTACATAAAGTATATTTTCAGTAGCACTAACTTTTGCATCTGTTCTCCCTGCTTGCTGAACGCCTTTTGCCCACGTAAATCCTATACTATTCATGATATTTTTAAAAGTACCTTTCACAGTATTTTTATCTGTCATTTCATCAAAACAGTGAAATTTAGACCCTTCATACGATATATAGAACATAAATCCAAATTTCTCATTTTTTTCCAACGCTCTTAAATTTAATCTCATTTTTCTCCTATCTATCTCGTGTTTTTACCACATGGTGTTTTCTACATCTAGCTTCGTAGCTTTCAGAAGCGCCTACCATAACTATAGGATCGTCAGAATAAGCTGGTTCTCCATTAACTAATCTTTGAGTTCTTGAGGCCGGACTTCCACAAACCATACAAATAGCATTAAATTTATCTATAAATTCTGCCTTTGCCAAAAGTTTATCCATAGGAATAAAAGGATCGCCTTTAAAATCTTGATCTAATCCCGCAACAATAACTCTTTTTCCTTCATTTGCCATTTTATCGCAAAATTCAACTACTTTTTCTCCAAAAAATTGAATTTCATCTATACCTATAACTTCTACATCATTATAATTTATTTTAACTAAACTATACATTTCCTCTACTGTTTTCACTGGAATAGCCTCTATATAATTTAGACTATGAGAAGCTACTTTGCTTGCCTCATATCTTTTATCTGAAGCGTGCTTAAATACAACCATTTTTTGATTTGCATATTTTACTCTTCTTAACCTTTTTATTAATTCTTCACTTTTTCCAGAAAACATACTTCCTGTAATAACCTCTATCCAACCCATATGTTCATTATAAAATAAACGCATAAAACACCTCACATATATATTAAATTTTATAATTTTTAATAAGAATATTATACCATAATTTTGATTTGATTTTTTATTTTATTTTTCAAAATAATTTAATTAAAATAAAAAAAACCGTTCTATTATATTAATAGAAGCAGTTATTAATATTAAAAATTTTATACAAATTCACTTTTTTTTAAATAATTATTATCATTTCCATATATATATATAACCGAGCCATTTTTTATCGTATCTATAACCTCTTTATTGATTTTTTTAGGAAGTGCAGGACAACCAAAACTTCTCCCTAAACGTCCTTGAGCATTTACTATAGAGGCACTTACATAATTAGCGCCATGAATAACGATTGCTCGGGCTTTAGCTTTGTCATTTATTCCAGCTTCTAGCCCATTTAGCTTCATAGAATACCCATTTTTTCCATTATAAGTATTTTCTGTTAAAAAGAAACCTAAAGAACTTTTTTTCGAGTTTATTTGATTGGAAAAAGATGTTGCTATATTTTCACCACTTTTGGTTCCATGTGCTACGTAAGATTTTATTAATGTTTTCTTTTTCTTTAAATCAATAACATAAAATCGTTTTTCTGATGACGGTTTAGAAAAATCTATTATTGTTAATAATTTTTTTTTCTTATTATCTATTTTTGAATATCCTTTTAATGCAATTTTAAAAACATCAAATTTAATTTCTTTTTCTAAATTTAAATCCTTATATAATTTTTCCATTGAAGATAATTCATTTAATTTTAAGTTATTTTTTTCTAAATTTTCTAAATCTTTTGAATAAATAGCACTATTCAAAATAAAAATGCTAAAAAACAATATTAATATTCCTTTTATTTTCAACATGATCTCACCTCCTAATAATTTTATAGTAAAATTTTATTCAATTACAAAAACTATAGTTTTGTTTACTATACTCCAATCATATATAAATTTAGCATGTGAAGTTGCATTTCTAACACACATATGAGAACTCGGTTTTGTTCCCAATGACCATAGATATTCTATGTGCTCCGTTGAAGGCAAATTTACAGGAATTCCATGTAAATAAGCTCCTGCTGAGAATCTACTAGCAAAAGGAGCTGATCCGTCTATCTCTTCTTTTTCACTATCTTTTAAATATGGCATTTCTAACAATTTTCCTTGAATAACGTAAGTTCCCAAAGGTGTTGCAAATTTATATGGAGGTTTTTCTAATCCAGTAGTAATCGGATTCATACTCCTCACTTTCCAAATATTATTTACATTATCCAAAGTGCATATATTTTGATTTTTTCTATCTATAACAATAATTTTGTTGAATTCTAAAGTTTTTATTACCTTTACATATCTTATGGGCACAACCCAATTTCCTTCTATTTCAATAGTTTTTACTTTTACAAAGTAGGAATTTGTTTCTATGATAGAAACAAGAACTCCATCTCTTGCATATCTTTCTGGTATTTCTAAATTATTTTCCTTATAAAGAGGAACACCTTGACTTTGTAGCGTACCATAGCTATCCCTTACTATCCCATATTTGTCTTTAGCTGAATTTTTAGCTAAAGGAGGTTGTTTATTATAGTTTTTATAGTTTTTTAAAATTCCA
The DNA here is from genome assembly GCA_051652785.1 of Fusobacteriaceae bacterium. Classification (GTDB taxonomy): domain Bacteria; phylum Fusobacteriota; class Fusobacteriia; order Fusobacteriales; family Fusobacteriaceae; genus JAGNZR01. The sequence goes on from JBOFUX010000031.1 coordinate 42,201, forward strand.
AAGCTATTATTATTATTTTGAAATATTACTAAATCATCTATTTTTTTTGAAATTTTATCCCACTGAAACTCTCTTTCTTCTTTAGAAATTGTATATGTATCTTTTAATGTATACTTTTTATAACTTAATTCTTTTTCTATATTGGCTGTCATTAAATTAAGTGAAAGTATATAAAAAATACATGTATATTTTAGTATTTTTATAACGTACCCCCATACAAATATTAAAAATAAGAAATCACCTATTTTTTTAGTTTCATTATTTTTTTATTTAATTTTTATTATTTCTAACCCAAGGTGGTAAATCTAAATCTGATTTTATCGATAAAGATTCTGCTTTCTCTATTTTTATTTCTTCACTTTTCTTAGCGTCAATACTTATAAATGCTTCATTTTTCTCATTTTCATCTATAAATTTATTTGCTATTACGGTAATTTGTACTACGTCTCCACAAGCTTCATCTATAATTAATCCAAACATTACATCTTCAGTAGCTTTTCCTGCAGCATCTCTAATCATATCTGATATTGTACTTGCTTCTTGTAAAGATACAGAAGAAGAACCTGTTATATTAATAAGTATTTTACTTGCTCCATTTATAGATTTTTCTAATAAAGGAGATTGTAACGCTTTTTCTGTTGCTTTTACAGCTCTATTTTCTCCTGAACCTTCACCAAAACCAAGAACAGCTATTCCTGAATCCTGCATAGTTGCTTTTATATCAGCAAAATCTAGATTTATTAAACCATTACCTATCATTAAATCTGCTACGCCTTTAATACCTATTTTTAATATATTGTTTGCTTCTTTAAAAGCATTTAGCATTGTAATTGTTTTGTCTGGTAATTCAAATAATTTATCATTTGGAATAATCACCAAAGCATCTACACATTTTTTTAACTCTTCTATACCTAAATCTGAATTTGTTTTTCTTTTTTTCCCTTCAAAACCAAAAGGTCTTGTTACTACACCAACAGTTAAAATTCCTAATTCTTTTGCCACCTTTGCTATAACCGGAGAAGAACCTGTTCCTGTTCCTCCTCCCATTCCTGACGTTATAAATAACATATCTGTATCTTCTAATAAAGCTCTTAATCTTTCTATATCTTCTTCAGCTGCAAGCTTTCCCACCTCTGGGTTTGCTCCTGCTCCTAATCCTCTTGTTAATTTTTCTCCCAACTGAATTCTTATATCTGCTAAAGATTTATTTAAATCTTGAGCATCTGTATTTGCTGCAATAAATTCAACTCCAATAACACCGCTTTCTATCATGTCATTAATTGCATTTCCTCCAGCTCCTCCAGCTCCTATTACTTTTATTTTAACTTTTCCTTCATTGATTACCATATTTATTCCTCCTCTTTTTTTATATATAATTTGATAACCAATCTACAATTGGCTTGAAAATACTTTCTTTTTTTTCTTTAGCTTTTTTTTCTATCTCACCACTATCGAATAATTCTGCTAATTCTTCTATTTCTTTATTCTTTTTTTCTTCGATTTTCAAGTCTTTATATTCCTTTATTTCATTTTTTTTTATTTTTTTTTCTTCATCTTTCATCATTTCCATTAAAATTCCAATTACACTAGCCATGGATGGATCTGTTTTTTCCAATCCTTTCATAGATTGAGGGGATTTTTGACTGACTTTATATCCCGTTTCCAATGTTATTTTTTTTATTAATTCTTCTAATACAACTGCACCTCCTGTTAGCACTATTCCTTTCCCTAAATATCCATTAAAACCAGACTCTTCTATCGTTTGAACTATAAATTTAACTATATCCTCTGTTCTTGCATCAATAATCGTTTTAATATATTGAACGGTAAAAGCTTTTCCACTTTTTGTTAATATTTTTTCATCCAAAAGATTTTTATTTTTAAGCTTCTTTAATATATCGAAGGCTTCATCTTTAGGAATTTCTAAAATATAGCTTATATCATTTATATAGTGCATACCACCTAAAGGAATTGATTTAGAATATATTAACTTCCCATTTTTGAACATTAATATATCTGTAATACCATTTCCTATATCAATTAAGGCAACACCCATATTTTTCTCTTCTTCATTTAATACAGACTCAGAAGAACCATAAGAATTTAATACCAATTTTTCCAGCGTAAGCCCTGCTCTATTTATAACTTCTTCGTAACTAACATAATCTAACTCATTTATACAAATAAGGTGAATATCTGCTTGTATTTCTTTTCCTACTATTCCTGATGGATTTTTAATTATTCCAGAATTATTAACCCTTATATTATATAACTCTTTTTTTATTACTCTTTCTCCTTTAGGTAATAGATCTTTTTCTGCTTCTAAGAATAATAATTCAATCTCCCTTTCTCCAATTTCGCACTCTGAAAAAATTATTTTTTTATTTATTGTTCTCGATTTTATATTTGGACTACTTATTCCTGCTATAACACTTTCAATTTTTAAATCCATTTTATTTTCTGCATCAAATATAGCTGTTTTAATGGATTTTGTTAAATTTTCAGGATTTTCAACTACAGATTTTTTTAATCCTAAAGTTGGTGTTTCATTATAACCGATAATTTTTATTTCTTCAGTATTTTTTAAGAGTTCTCCTGTGAGAATTCTTATTCTAGAGTTTCCAATATCTACTATAGTTTTCATAATAGCTTTATTTTTTTCCATCTTTCTCATCTCCTGTACTCTTAACTACATAACCATCAAACCTCAAATCTATATATTCAATTTTTTTATTTTTAGATAGGTTTATAAATAGTTTCCTTAAAACATCATATTTTTCACTTTGTACTTCTTCATTCGTTTTAATCAGCGTATTTCCACTTATTAAAATGTTTATTTCTTTGGAATTTTCATAATAAATTTGTGATATCATTTGTAATAAATTTTCATCTTTTATTTTTTTTAAAATTTTTCTAGCTTCTAAAATCTCATCTTTATTTTCAGCAAATATTATTGGTAGTTCTTTTATTTTATCTTCATTTATCAAAGAATATATTCTTCCTTCTGTATCCAACGAATAAGTTTTTTCTTGTATTTGTACATAATATTCTGTTTTTTTTTGATTTATCTCTATATTAATTTTACCTATTTCTTTAAATTCAATATTCACGTCTTCAATTCTTATATCTTTTTTCAACTGTTTTTCCAATAAATTTATATCAACTTCCCAAATGTTTTTTTCATAAAGTTCAGCCCCTAATTTAGAAGCTTCATTTTTTATTAAAGAAAATTGACCTAAAAAAGAAATTTTTTTAATTTTGAAAATAGGATTATAGATATATAGTGTTTCTATTTTATATATTGAAAATATTGAAAAAAATATAAATATTGAATTTAAAAATAACTTCAATCAAATCTCTCCTTTTTATTGATATTTTTATTTTTTAAATGTTTCAACCATTTTTTTTACTATATTATCAAAAGTATATCCTTTTATTGTTCCTAAATCTGGTATTAAACTAGTTTCTGTCATCCCTGGACAAGTATTCACTTCTAAAAAATAACATTTTCCATCTTTTAACATAAAATCACTTCTAGTAATTCCTGATAATCCTAATTCTTCATGAATTTTTAAAGAAGACAAAACGGCTTCATCATAAGCACTCTTCAAAATTTTAGCTGGAAATTCGTGGACACAACCACCTTCTGAATATTTAGCATCAAAATCATAAAGTTCATTTGAATATTTTATTCTTAAAACTCCTAAACTTTCACTATTCATAACACCAGCAGTGAGTTCTTCTCCTTTTATATATTGTTCTATAATTTTTTTACTATTACCTAGTTTTTTTATTGCATCTTTTGTTTCTTGTAGATTTTTACAAATAAAAATCCCAAAACTAGAACCTTCTTTTGCAGGCTTTACTATTACGGGATAATCCTCTATCTCTTCTGGAGAATTATAATTTTTAGCCACTCGTATTCCGATAGATTCAGCTATTTTTTTTGTATATACTTTATCCATTGCTATTGCACTAGCAGTAACTCCTGAACCTGTATATGGTTTTTTTAAAATATCTAAAACAGATTGAACTCTTCCATCCTCTCCAAACTCTCCATGTAGCGCTAAATAAGCTAAATCATACTTATTTTCAATAAAAGCTTGTAAAAAATTTTCTTCTTTTAAATCTATTTCAAAGGCATCATATCCTTGTTTTTTTAAACTTTTTAGTATAGCTCTTCCACTTTTTAGAGATATTTCTCTCTCAGATGAAATCCCCCCCATAAATACTGCTATTCTCAAATTATTATTTTCATTATTCATTTATTATGACTATCTCCTCTTCTAAATTTATACCTGTTTTATTTAAAACTTCCCCTTTAACATAGTTTATAAGATTTATTACGTCTTCATAAGAAGCATTTCCTAAATTTACAATAAAATTAGGATGTTTTTCCGATATTTGTGCATCTCCTATTCTATGTCCTTGAACCCCTGATCTAATAATCAATTTGGCTGCAAAATTATCTTTAGGATTTTTAAAACTACTTCCTAAGTTTGGAAGTTCTAAAGGATGTCTAGTTTCTCTTTTTTTCTGTATTTCAAGTATCGTATCTTTTTTAAATCCTTTTTCAAATTTAAAACTAGCTGAAATTATAACCCATTTTTTTTCCTGTATCTCTGTATTTCTGTATGAGAATTTTATATTTTCTTTTTTAATTTTCTTAATGTTTTTATTTTCATCTAAAATTTCTATTTCTAAAATATAATCAAATATTTCACTTCCATAAGCTCCACCATTCATATAAATTAATCCACCAACTGTTCCTGGTATTCCAAATAAATTTTCTAATCCTGTTAGGTTTTCTTTTTCCACATAATTTATTAAATCTGAGAATTCAACTCCAGCTTCAACTTCTATTATGTCATTTTCAATTTTTTTTATTTTATTTAATTTTTTTAAAGATAAAAAATTTGTATTTAATTCTCCATCTTTTATTAAAGTATTAGTTCCATTTCCAATAATAAAAATATTGCTATAATTGTCTAAAATATTTTTTATTTCTTCTTTATTTTCCACAAGAAAATAATTTTTTGTAACTCCACCAACTTTCATATTTGAATGTTCTTTCATTAAATGGTTTTTTATAATTTTCATTAGATCCTCACTTCCAGGTTATCAGCTATTTTATGGGCTAATTTAGAAATATCTCCCGCCCCCATAAATATGTATACTTGTTTTTCTTTTTTTGAATAAATATACTCTTCTATTTCTTTGGTATTTAATATTATTTGAGTATTGCTGTGCCCTATTTTATTTTTTAATTTTTCTAGCGAAATATCATATATGTTTTTTTCCCCTGCGGAATAAATAGGCAAAATATATAGCTCATCTATTCCATGAAATACTTGCTCAAACTCCTCTAATAAAAAATTTACTCTACTATACCTATGAGGTTGAAAAATTCCTACAATTTTTTGAGTTTCTATACTTTTAGCTGCTTGAATGGTAGCTTTTATTTCAGTTGGATGATGTGCATAATCATCAATAATTTTTATCTGATTATCATATAAAACATCATATCTTCTTTTTGCTCCTTTAAATGCTAATATTTTATTTTTTAATTCTATATCTTCTACTTTAAATTTATTTGCTAAATATATAACTGGCAACGAATTTGCTATGTTATGTTCCCCTGGTACACTGAGTGAAAATCTTCCTATATTTTTATTGTTTATTATCACATTATAACTTGTTTTTCCGTTTTTAACAATAATATTTTCACTATAAATATTTACATTTTGTGTTTTTATGGAATATGTTACTATATTTTTTCTATTTTTTATTAATTCTCGGATATTTGGACAATCATTACAAACAATTATTTCCTTAGTTGTTTGATCCATAAATTTAGAAAAAGATTTTTTTATATTCTCTAATGAACCATGATTTTCTAAATGGTCAGCTTCAATATTTGTTATTATTGAATATGTAGGTTTCATAAATAAAAAAGAATTATCACTTTCATCTGCCTCAGCAACAAAATATTTTGATAAGCCAGGTTTTGCATTAGAACCAATTTCTGGAAGTATCCCTCCTATTACTAGAGTTGGATCTTTACTTAATATAGCCGCCCCTAACATTGAGCTCGTAGTTGTTTTTCCATGGGTTCCTGCCACTGCTATTCCAATTTCTTTATTCAGAAGTTCCGCTAATAATTCACCTCTTTTTATTATTTTAATATTATTTTTTATAGCATAACTATATTCAGGATTACTTTCTTTTATTGCACTTGAAGCTATAACCGTATCTACTTCTTCCATATTTCTTGCATTATGTTCACTATAAACAGTTATTCCTATTTTTTCTAAACTTTCTGTTACATAACTTCTAGACACGTCAGCTCCAATTACATCATATCCTTTTATTTTCATAATTTTAGCCAATCCACTCATTCCAATTCCATTTATACCTATGAAATATATTTTTTTCATTCATTCCTCCAAATATCAAGTTCTTCAACTATCACATCAGCTGAGTTTTTTTTCTTCAAACTTTTAACTTTTGAGCTTATTAGTTCTAATTTATCATCATTCATAACAAGTTCTAAAGCTTTTTCAACTGCTAGATTAACTTCGCTATTTTTATACACATAGGTCGCAGATAATTCTTCTAATATTTTGGCATTTGCATATTGTCCTACTTTTATTGAACTATAAGGAATCAAAATAGACGGTTTTTCTAATTCAATTATTTCTGATATGGTAAGTGCACCTGCTCTACATAACACTAAATCAGCAGCAGCCATAATCTTGATTATATTATTAAAATATGGTTTAATTATATCATTAGTTTTTATTTTATCTATTTTTTTTATAATTTTATCATAATTTTTTTCTCCAGTTGCCCAATATATTCTCAAAGATTTATTTTCATATATATTATTCCAAATATTAATTATGGAGTTATTTATATCTTCAGCTCCTAAACTACCACCTGTTATTAATAATATTTTTTCATTTTCTTCAACTTTTAAGCGTTCTCTTTCTAATTTTCTATCAATTTCTTCAATTTCTTTTCTCAGAGGATTTCCCGTTACCAAAAGTTTATTTTCATATTTAATAGGAATATCACTAAAGGTTGATTCAAATGCTAAAAATAATTTTTTTGAAAATCTATAAAAAATTTTATTAGTAAGACCTAAGTTAGCATTTTGTTCTTGTAAATATATTTTTTTTCTCAATACTATGCCTGCTAAAATAGTAGGTATAGATATATAATTTCCAAATCCTATTATGGCATCTGGTTTCTCTTTATGTACTATTTTTATCGCTTTAAATACAGATAATAACAATAACAAAATTTTTTTTATTGTATTAGGGGGATAAATATCTAACCCTATAAATCTGTATCCTAATTCAGGAACTATTTTTTTTTCCATTCGAGAAGAACTTCCAATAAAAACAACTTCTGCATTTCTTTCTTTTAATTTATCGGCAACTGCTAGTGCAGGGTATATATGTCCCCCTGTTCCACCAGTTGTTAGAATAATTTTTTTCATTTATCCTCCAAAATATAATCTTATCATTTTTTTAAATTCTTCCCCTCTTTCTTCATAGTTTTTAAATTGATCATAGCTAGAAGTCGCAGGAGAAAAAAGTATACTATTTTTTTCGTTTAAATTTAGCCTTTCTTTTAAAGAAATAATACAATTTTCTAAATTTTTTAAATCAAATATTCTTTCTTTTTCAAAGCCTATTTTTTCTAGCTCTTTTATTAGTAGATAACGATTTTCTCCTATTAAATAAACTTCTTTGGTATACTCTTTTATTAATTTAGCTAATGGTGATAAATTTAATTTTTTATCTTTTCCACCACAAATTAAAATACTATTGGGATAGGCCTCTAGTGCAAATTTTGTTGAATCTATATTAGTTCCTTTAGAATCATTTATAAAAATTATTTCATTTATTTTAAAAAAATCTTCTAATCTATGCTCAATAGATTTTGTTGAACATAAAAAATTTACTAATACCTCATTTTTTATCCCTATAATTTCTGCAACTGCAACTACAAACATCATATTTTCTAAATTATGTTTTCCCTTTAAAGAGAGCTTATCTATATCTATTATTTTAGTTTCATGATATACTAAATCATTATTTTTTATAAATATATCAGATTTTATAGTTTTATTTTTAGAGATTTTAATTTTTTTACTTTTAATTTTACATATTCGTTTCATACTTTCTTTATCGTCTAAGTTTATCACAAAATAATCCTTTTCATTTTGATTATTAGCAATATTAAACTTAACATCATAATACTGATCTAAACTAGAATATCTATCAGTATGATCTGGAGTTAAATTAATAATTAGAGCAATATCAGCTTTAAATTCTTTTAAATTTTCAAGTTGGAAAGAACTCAGTTCCAAAACAATATAATCTAATTTCTTATCTTCTAAAACTACTTCTCCAAAAGGTTTCCCTATATTTCCACAAGCTTGGGCTTTCATTCCATAAAAGTTAATAAGCTCAGCTATTTTTGATGTTGTCGTTGTTTTTCCATTAGTTCCAGTTATCGCTATTATTTTAGTTAAAGGTGATTTTTTTTTTAATTCTCTATAACTAACCTCTATTTCATTTATAACTTCTATTTTTTTTTCCAATGCTTTTTTTACTATTTCAACATGTGGAATTCCAGGACTTTTTACAAACAAAGATATTTCATCTAAAATTTTTATAGCTTCTGAAGAGGTCATTCCAATTTTATCATCAACTAAAACAACTTCATAATCATTTTTTTTTAAAATTTTTAATGCACTCATTCCACTTATTCCAGCTCCAAAAACAATCGCTTTTTTCATTTTTCTCCTCAAGAATCTACTCAATATAACTATAACCACGGAAAATAGCCGTGGTTATTTTTTACTAAATCATATTATTCCTTTAAGTCTTATTAAACCTAAAGCTATAATTCCAAATATTATAGCAATTATCCAAAATCTCATAGTTACTTTAGTTTCTGGTTGCCCTCTTAATTCAAAATGATGATGTATAGGTGCCATTTTAAACACTCTTTTTCCTCTTATTTTAAATGAACCTACCTGTATAATTACAGACATTGCTTCCATTACAAAAACTACTCCGATAATAGGTAATAGTAATTCTTGCTTTAGTAATATCGCAACGGTTCCTAATATTCCACCAAGAGTAAGAGAGCCAGTATCTCCCATAAAAATTTGTGCTGGATAAAAATTATACCATAAAAATCCTAGCCCTGCTCCACAAATTGAAACCATAAATATAGTTATTTCTCCAATTCCTACACCATAATTTAAATTAAGATGCTCACTAAAAATTATATTTCCTGTAAAATATGCTATAATTGAAAAAATTAAAGACGCTATCACAACTGGCATTATAGCTAATCCATCTAAACCATCAGTTAAATTTACTGCATTAGAACTTCCTATTAGAATCACACCTATAAATATAAGCATTCCAAGTGTACCTATAAATAAATAACTACTAGGATAAATTGGATTAATTATAGATAAATTTAATATGTTATTAGTATCAGGCTTAGCATAAAGTACAAAAATCCATAAAATTATTGCTATAAAACACTGTCCTAATATTTTCTTCTTTCCTGATAAACCTTTTTTATTTACTGTAAATTTTTTATAGTCATCTAAAAATCCAATTGCAGAAAATAAAAGTGTAACTAACATTAGAAGAAGTGTATACGGATTCTCTAAATTTCCGGTAATTATATTAGTAACTATAAGTGTAAATACTATCAGTATACCACCCATAGTTGGAGTACCTTTTTTTGAAAAATGTGACTCCGGTCCTTCATTTCTTATTCCTTCACCAAATTTCTTTTTTTTAAGATATGCAATAAAAGGTTTTCCTAGTACAATTATCATTGAAAATGCAATAATAAAAGCTATAAAAGCCCTCATATAAATAGATGAAAGAAAATTAAATTTTTCCCATATTTTAGAAATAAAATATAACATGCTCTATTCTCCTTGTCGCTTTTATTATTTTTAATAAAAAATATCAATATTCTAAAATTTCTTCTAGTTTTATGCCTCTAGAAGCTTTTAGAAATAATACTGGTATTTTCTCATCAATTGTTTTTTTATTTAATAGTATTTTAAGATTTTTTGCTAACAAATCTTTACTTTCAATGTGTTCTATTTTCTCATTATTTATTTTTAATTTCTTTAATGCTTTCTCCATTCTTTTTCCAAATAAATATATTTTATCAAAAATTAAAGCTTTCTCTATCACCAGCATATGATACTCAAGTTCCTTTTCTCCGAGCTCTAGCATATCCCCTAAAATAACTATTTTATAATTATCTACATATATTTTGTTAAAAGTTTCTAAACCTAAGTTCATTGATACAGGGCTAGCATTATAAGCATCATTAATACAAAGAAAACCTTTCCAAAAAACTTTTTGAAATCTCATAGGAGTTAATGTGCATATATCTAATCCCTCTTGAATTTTTTTAGGAGACATTCCGATTAGAAAACTTAAAGAAATACATAAAGCAGTATCTATCGCTACATAAGTTCCATTTAATTTAATCATATATTTATTTTTTTCAAAAGTAAAATTCATCCCTTGAGTATTTTCACTAAAATTTGAAATTAAGAAATCTCCATTTACAAATCCTACTTTATTTCCTTCTAGTTTTTTTAAATATTCGTCATCACCAGAAATAAAAATATTTTCTTTTTTAACATATTTTAAAATCTCAGATTTAGCTTTAAATATATTTTCCTTATTTCCTAATATTTCTATATGAGATATTCCTATATTTGTAATAATTGCATAATCAGGTTTTGAAATTTTACATAAAAAATCTATTTCTCCTAAATCACTCATCCCCATCTCTAAAATTAAAAACTCCGTTTCTTTTTCAGTTCTTAAAATAGTAAAAGGAAGACCTATATGGTTGTTGTGATTTCCCACTGTTTTTTTCACTTTAAACTGTGAAGATAAAATGGAGTACAAGATGTCTTTAGTTGTAGTTTTTCCATTACTTCCAGTTATACCTATAACTTTAGTTTTCAAGGATGCTCTATACAATACAGCTAAATTTTGCATAGTTTCCACAGTACTTTCAACATAAATAATTTTTGGATCAATAATTCTATTTTTTTTTAAATCTGAAATAATTAAGCTAGGTTTTTTTTTTAAAACATCTAATATAAAATTATTTCCGTTGTTTATAGCAAAAAATATATCCCCTTCTTCAATTTTTTTACTATCCATTTCTATTTTATTAAAAATTAGAGTATTTAATTTTATATTAATTTTTTCTAAATATTTTATTATTATTAATGATAATTTCTCCATTTTTTTCCTTTTGTTCAAAATTTAAGATTATATTAGTTATAACTCCATATTTTATCATTTAAAGATATTATTTACAATTTTTTTTTAAATAAATTGCAAATTCAAATAAATTTTCAAAAGTTTTAAATTTCAAATGTTTATTTTTATCTTCTATTTTATTTTCTCCATATCCTGTTTTTACTAATATAGAAGCTATTCCTATATCTAATCCAGCTTTTATGTCTGTCATTTTATCCCCAACCATATAAGATAATTCTTTGTTAATTTTGTACTCCTCTATCGCTTTTAATAGCATTCCAGACTCTGGCTTTCTACAAGAACATTTTTTTTTATATATCCCTATTCCTTTTTCTTCATGATGTGGACAATAATATGTATTTGTAACTTTTCCACCGTATTCTTTTATTTTTTTTACCATATAGTCATTTAGTTTTTTAAAATCATTTTCAGAAAAATATTCACGAGCTATACCAGATTGGTTAGTTACAATGATAATTTCATAGCCTAACTCTGTAAATATTTTTATGGCTTCTAGTGAACCTTTTTCAAATTCAAATTCCTCTATTTTATACAGATAATTTTTTTCTACATTTATTGTGCCATCTCGATCTAAAAATATAGCTTTTTTCATTATTTTGCTCCTCTATTTTAATATTATAAAATAATTTTTTAATTTTATTTCATTTTATTTTACATTATATTTTATCGTATTTTAAGGTTAAATGCTAGTAAATTAATATAAAAAATAACCTAAAGATTAGTATTTCATAATCTTTAGGTTATTTTTTTGTAATAAAAAAGCTTGGCAAATTCCTATTCTCCCAGGCAGCTTCCCACCAAGTACCTTCAGCGTTTACG
>JBOFUX010000032.1:0-4257 GCA_051652785.1 Fusobacteriaceae bacterium
GAAAGTAACATTTAAATTTCCCGAAAGTGGATTAATGACAAATAAAAAAAGATGGTTAAAAATAGAAAAATATATGATGGAAGATTCAGATAAAAATATAATAGTAGAAAATGAAAGAAGACTAGTGAATGTTTATGCAATAATAGATAGAAAAGTAATAAATGATGGAAAAGTAGAAGCAAAATTTATAGAGGGGGAATACGTAGGTTATTTACCAGTGATAGCGTCCCAATACAGTGAAATAATAGGAGAAGCAGTAGAAAAACCAGAAACGAAACCAGAAACAGCACCAAGACCAGAAACAAAACCGACACCAGGACCAAGACCAGAAACGAAACCAATAATAAAACCAATAGAAAAGCAAAGCTAAAGGAGAATCTAAAATGTATAAATATTTAATAGTTTTTTTTATCATAAGTAGTTTAGGTTTCTCAAAAGAAAATTATAACAAATTGAAATTTAAATTGGAAAGAGAAAATACAGATAAAATAGAAATTATGATAACATCACAAGGTGAAATAAAAAAATATAAAATAATAAAAAATGATACATTAAGTGAACTTTCAGAAAATTTAAAAGTAACAATAAGAGAGTTTCAAAAACTAAATAATATAGAAAATATAGATTTAATATATGAAGCAAATAATTTATATTATATAAAATTCAAGGAGAACGAGGCGAAATGAAAAAATTAAAAAAAAATATACTAATTCTCTTTATGCTTCTAGTGGCAATAGTGTTAGGAGGGAGTGTAGAGATACCCCATGAGCGAATAACAGAAAATCCCAAAGCAGAAGTAAGGACAGTAGAGAGTAAAAAACTAAAAGAAAATGCAAAATTAAATATATCAGTAAATAAAAAAGATATAGAAGAGATAATTGGATACGAAGAAAATGGAAAAATGGTATTTATTTTACCAGAAGAAAAAACAAAGATGATAAGGGATGAAGAGGCAATAGTAGTAAAATCATTGTCAGAACTTCCAAATACTTATCAAGGAACAAAAAAAAATAGAATGGGAACAACAAAAAAGTTTCCAGTAACAAAAGATGAGAATAAAGGTTTAAGAACAGTTACAGTTGATAAACAAGAGGAAGCTAAGGAGTATTATATAGCTTTAGTAGATAAGTCTACAGGGACTGTTAATAAGGTGTATAAGAGTGGAGGTAGTGTAAGAGCCATAATAGATCCAGCTCCAATTGGGGATACACAACTACATTGGGATAGACTACTCATAAGATATCATGCTAGAAGCGATAATCGTACCATTGATCCTTATAACCCAAAATATCCTATTACATCAGGATATGAAGGAATAAATATATGGTGGGATCTATACAACATATTTTTTATAAATGGAGGTTTCGAGTCTAAAGATGTTACCTGGATTAGAAAACTCGGATATTATAAGGAGTTTAATCCGAAAATAACAGGAAGATTTACATTTACATTTTCAGTTCTGGGTGATGGACATAATACTTGGTCCTGGAACGGTAAGTATGGTCTTAGGAAGGGCGGATATATATATTGGGATACTACTCTCTTTGATTTTAAAGGTCACACCACAGGAGCAAGTGACTTATGGGAGACAAGGCTTTTTACTATTGATGAGATGAAAGGGAATCAAGAACCGATAGGTGGAGTATATTATGGAGCTGATGCCACAGCGTTTTATATCAATAATGAAAATGAGCAAGGGTGGAAGAATTCAAGAATAAAACAGGTTATGATTGTTGTAAAACGTGATCCTATAAAAGCCACTATTGATATATCATCAAATGATTTAGACGCAAATGGGGGTATAAGCTTAGGAAATGTAAAATTTGGAAAAGAATTGGGATATCAGGAATTAAAGGCTTATGCTATGTATGAAATAACGGAAAGTAATGCAGGAACAACAGGTATAACTCTAACTAACCAGCCTACAGGACACTATGAGACATTAAAGTTTTCAAAGGATTTGAAACCAGGTGTTTATAGAATAAAAATGGATTGGGGGGTAAAAGAGGGAAGTTTCACGCTAGCAGGTACTAGTATAGCAACCGGAGATGAAATAACTATTAATTACAACGTAGTAGATATAGGAGAAGTAAAGTTTAGACTAGATCCCAGAATAAAATCTGACACAAGTGTGAATTGGATAAATTCAAAAGGGGAGGCAGGAGATGTAATATCACGGATTGATAAATTTTATGAAGGTTTAAGACAAATAGAGGGAGCTTTTAGTAATTTATCTTCTACAAATATAACTGATATTATATCAATGGAAGGAAGACCATCAAAAACAACAAATGGAATATATAATTCATTTAGAACATCACCAGGAGCATATATGGATGAGGCAGGAATGAAAACTGGAGTAAATTTGAATAATTTACTAAATGAACTAATAATATCAAAGAGGAACTCAACAGATCCTCAGATGCTAGATAATAAATTTACATTATTAGGAGCTGATAATAAAATATATAAAGGAAATATAAAAGAAGAATATGGTCCAGATAAGTATTATGAAGGAACAGCGACCTTAGACATGAGTCAACATCCTACCGGAACATATTCCCGTTGGTCACCAGGAGTAACAGGAGATGCTGTTTCAAATAGTCCAATTGAGAGTACCATGGTACTCTCAACATTAAAACTAGGAGGGACAAAATTATTAGATTCTAGAGGTTTTGGTAGTGGTGCCACTATTACAAAATTAGTTATAATACTAAATGGAGCAGTAAGAGAAACCACAACAATAACAAATAATAAAATTCAAGGTTATGATTTAGATAATAATATAGGAATAGACCTAGTAAATGGGGATGTCTTTATATCTAAAAATACAAATAATACAAAAGAAAACACTTATGAAATACTTCCATACTATAATGATGTATTATTAGGAAAGTTAACGGTGAAGATTATCAATTCTAATATTGTAGACTTAGGTGAAGTTACGTTTTATGTAGATTCGCGATTGAGTAGTCACTCAGGCTGGAGCTGGATAAATAGTGCAGGAGATGTAAGGAGTGGTATAGCAAATAGTCCAATTGGAAATTATAAAGAATTGGTGCAGAAAATAGCAGATTATGGTGTTTCAGGAAGCTCAGTAATTATAAAAGATGTTTTAAAAATAGAAGGCAGACCAACGAAAACAGAGAATGGAAATTATAAAGTATTTACAACTGGGGCAGGTGTTTCTCAAGATGAATCAACAATGCCATTTAATATTAGTTTAGGAACTATTGAGGATAAACTAATGATCTCAAAGAACAATTCAGGAAACGCTCAGATGCTAGATAACCATTTTGAATTATTAGGAGATGATAGTCGAATATATATAGGAAATCTAAGAGAAGCATTTTCTTCTGATATATATTATAGAGGAGTAGCGACCTTAGAAATGACAGCCCATCCTCTAAATAGTTATTCTGTTTGGAAAGTAGGAGCAACAGGAGATGCTGTTTCAAATAGTCCAAATAGAAGTACCATGGTAACTTCAACATTAAAACTAGGAGGAACTAAATTATTTGATTCTAGAGGTGTGCGGGATGAGAGTAGTGCTATTGTTACAAAATTAGTTGTAATAAATAATGGAAAAACAAAAGAAGTCAGCACAACAGTAGGTAGTGACGTTCAAGTTGATTTTCCTTCAAATAGTATAGGGATATATGGAGCAAGTGGAGATGTATTTATATCTAAAAATGCAGAGAATAGTCTGGAAAATACATATAAAATAATTCCATATTATAATGATATAGCTTTAGGAGAATTAACGGTAAAAGTGATCAATAGTGCTATAGATATAGGAGAAGTTACGTTTAAAGTAGATTCAAGACTTTCAAAACACTATCCAGGTGGAGTATACCATTATGGAGGGAATTTATACCCTACTGAATTAAGTTCTACAGGGGCTTTAGAATACCCAGAACTGCTAAAAACTGCTGGTGCCTTTAAAGATACAGGAGGCTCTATTAATAAGGTTGTTAGTGTTGAAGGACGACCACTGTTAAAAAGAACCGTTATGGATAGGGATGTTTTTTCAAAAAATGATGGCACAGATGAAAGCTACATAGTATCTACAGGTAATATGAAAGACTTTGTTTCCAATACTGTGATAAAATTAAAAACTAATAATAGTGAAATGCTTGATAATAAATTTGTAATAGAAAGTACTGATGCTCAACGTTATACAGGAAATATAAAAGAAGAATATGATTCAAGTATTCCAGAAGAAGGCTATATAGGAACAGCTATACTTGATTTATC
>JBOFUX010000033.1:0-16967 GCA_051652785.1 Fusobacteriaceae bacterium
TAAATTTCTTTAATCATATCTACAGTTATATTACTACTTTTAAGAAGATAATAATAACTAACTCCTAAAAAAATTGATGTAAATAAGCTACTTATAACTATTCTATCAAATATTTTAATAAAATTATACTTATATTTAAATAAATTAAATATAACTTCTATCATTTGAAAAGCTAAATATATATATAGAAATTTATAATCTACTAATCCTACCACAAGTATTACCACTGTATTAACTATTATTTTATATTTTAAATCTTTATTTTTTAATTTTTTTATTTTATATATTGGTAAAATAATTCCTAAAGGTGGAAAAACAAGTATTGATAAAAATAATAAACTTATAATCCCCCCTGTTACTATTGCCATTTTTTTCCTCCATTCACTACTCTAACACTTCTCCACCAAAAAAATTAACTATTTTTTCAGTAAAATTATGATCTCTTTCTAGTGTATCTTCTTTTCTGTTTCCTATATTATTTATTTCACATCTTACTATTATTTTAGTTTCAAAAATTTCACTTGTTATTTTTGATAATAACTCTAAATTTTGTACTTTTTTTATCTGTTGTTCTGAAAAACTATTTTCATAATTAAAACTAATATATAAAACATTTTCTTCTATTCTTTTTGGAGTTCCACCAATTAAAAATGCTATTAAAGATATTTTTTCTTTTTTTATTTGTTTTAACACTGAGTTCCAATGTTTTTTTATATCATCTATAGATATTTTTTTATTTAAGGTTATTTTTTCTAATTCTTTTTTTTCTAAAACATCATTTTTTTCTAAATTTATAGTGGACATAGATTCTTTTGGGGGAATCTCTACTTTTTTATAATCTCTATTATCTATTGATACAGCACTTAATAACTTATCTATTAAAACATAACCTACAAGTCTTTTATCCTCTTCAAATTTAAATATAGCTAAAGAATCAAAAATAGATCCAATTATTCTTAATCCAAGCTCTATTGATAGTTCGTTTTTTTGCATTAACGTCTTACAGAGCTTAGCCAAATCTTTAAAAAAAAGTTCAATATCATGAGAGTTTTCCCACAATTTTTCCAATTTCTTAACACACTCTTTTTTATTTTTTAACTTTATTTCTTCTAAAAATTCATTTAACTGATTATAGGAAGTTACTCCTAAAATATTTTCAACTTTATATCTATCAATTTTTTCATTAACAGAATTAATAGAAACCCTTTCTAATATGGATATAGAATCTCTCATACTACCACCAGAAGCTTCATAAACCGCTTCTAAAGCACTTTCCTCAAATGAAATTTTTTCTTTTTCCGCTATATATCTAAGCCTATCTGTCATATCTTTTTGTGAAAAAAGTTTGAAGTCATACCTTTGACATCTAGATATAATTGTAGGTAAAATTTTATCTGGCTCTGTAGTGGCAAGAATAAACAATACATGTTCAGGAGGTTCTTCCAATGTTTTTAAAAGTGCATTAAATGCCTCTTTTGTTAGCATATGAACCTCATCAATAATATAAACTTTTTTTCTTCCTCTGGATGGTTTATAATTTATTTTTTCTTTTAGTTCTCTTATTTCATCTATTCCTCTATTGGAAGCAGCATCTATTTCTATCATATCCATAAAGCTACCTTCTGCTATTTCTTTACAATTTCCACATTGGTTACAAGGAGTGTCTGTTATTCCATTGGTTAAACAATTTACACCTTTCGCAATTAGCCTAGCTACAGTTGTTTTCCCTACTCCTCTAGGACCTGTAAAAAGGTAGGCGTGAGCAAGCTTATTACTTTTTAGAGAACTTTTAATTGTTTTTATTATCTCCTGTTCTCCTGCAACTTCTTCAAAGTTATTTGGTCTATATTTTCTATAGAGAGTAATATGCATTTTTCCTCCTTCCTTTTAATAAACAATTATTCTAAATCATAATTATTCATTTTTGTTCTTAATGTATTTCTTGTAATACCTAAAATTTCTGCTGATTCAACTTTTTTTCCATTAGTTAATTCTAATATTTGATGAATTAGTTCTTTCTCAACTTTAGATATTATATTTTCATAATAGTCTTGTTTTCCCATTTTTTTTAATTCTATAGTTTCAGATCTTACCCATTCTCTCAAAGAAATTAATTGACCGTCATCTCTATTTTTTAATCCATTTATTCCAAGTACATTACTAGGAAGCTCTTCTAATAGAATACTATCTCCTCTAGAAATAGCTACTGCTGATTTAATTGCATTTTTTAATTCATTAACATTTCCAGGCCAATCATACCTTAATATTTTTTTTAATGCAGGTTTACTAACACCTTTTACTGCAGTTCCAAGTTCAGTATTGCATATACTTATATAATGATCAATTATAAAAGGAATATCTGCTTTTCTCTCTTTTAAGCTAGGAATATTTACTTCTAAAACTCTTAATTTTGAATACAGTTCTGAAATAAATTTTCCTTGTATAATTAAATTTTCTAAATTTTCATTAGTTGAAGCTAAAATTCTTGCATTACTTTTTATTGGCTCTGCACTTCCCATTCTAAAAAATTCACCTTGTTGTAAAAAATATAATAATTTAGCTTGACGTTCTAAATTTAATGACTCTATATTTCCTATATGCAGTGTTCCATTATTAAGTTTTTCTAAATCTCCTATCTGAGAAATTACTGCTCCTTGGAAAGCTCCTTTTTCATAACCAAAAATTCTTCTTTCAACTAATTCGCTCCCTAAAGCTAAACAGTTTATACTTATAAAGGTATTATTTTTATTTTCACTAAATTGATGTATTGCAGCTGCTACACTTGTTTTTCCTGTTCCACGTTCACCTACTATTAAAACTGGAACCAAACTTTTTGCAACTTTTCCTATCATTTTATAAACTTCAACTATTTCTTTGGTTTGTCCTATTAATTTATCTCCAGAACTCTTTTGTTTATCAACTCTTTCAGCTAAAAGTTTATGATCTTTTACTGATTTTTCTATAATATTTATAATTTCTTTAAAAGGAACTGGCTTTAGTATATAATCATAAGCACCTGCTTTTAAACTCCCAGCAACTAAATTTAAATTAGATGTTTCTCCTAAAATAATAGTTATTGCTTTTTTTTGATTTTCAACTACTTTTCCTATTAAATTTAAAAGTACTTCCTCTTGAAATTTTTTTTCTTCTATTAATATAGCATCAAATTTTTTAGATTTTATCATCTCTACAAAATGTGTTATATTATCTGAAAAAACAAGATCATAATCCAAACTATTCTCTAATTCTATTCTCAGATTTTCTTCTAATCTAAAGCCTAAAAAATTCATCTTTCACCTTCCTAAAATTAACTATTCTCCTAATCTAAATCTATATTCAAGGATTACATCCCCTTTTACTGCAGTTCCTTTTTTTGTTAAATTAATTTTCCAAGTTCTTGCAATTTTTTCTATTGCTAAATTTATTTCTGGAACACCGCTTCCACTTTCAAAAAAACTATTTAATACATTTCCATATTTATCAATTGTAAGTCTTAATTTCACAGTACCATTAAGCCCTCTAAGCTGGGCTGCTTCAGGATATTCAGGATTTCTATTGTTACTATCCCAATTAGCAACTATATCACCATCTAAAACTCCTAGTTTATATCCACTGGGAATTCCATCATTATTTCCTTTAGTATCTATTATTGCTTCGGCGTACTCTTTTTGTTCTAATTTTTCAGATGAAATTTTCGGCTTAGGAATTTTTTTTATTTCTGCTCCTTTTTTGGATACAGATAACAATTTAGGAGAAGCTATTTCTATTTCTTTTAGTCTTTCTTCCAGGGTTATAACTTTTTCTATAGGTTCTACAATCTCTTTTTTTTCAATTACTTCTTTTTTAGGTGGAGCTTTAGGTATCTCTTTTATAACCTCTTTCTTTCCTGAATAATTAACATTTTTTTGATTATCAAGAGCAACTAAACCCACCTTAATTTTCCCAACTACTTCCTTAGAACCTATGCCGGAAATAATAAAGAGCACTAAAAAATTAAGAATAAGAGAAATTGAAAGAGCAAAAACATCAACTTTTTTCATTTCAACCTCCTTATTTTTTTATAGATGTCGTATCTATATCTAGAGATGAGGCTCCAGCCTCTTTAGCAAGAGTCATAATTTCTATAACAAAGCCATAATCAATGTTTTTATCAGCACTTATAAGGACATTTTTCTCCTTACTTTCAGTAATTTTATCATTTAAAATTTTTTTAAAATTATTTTTAGATATTTTTTCTTCGCTAACTATCCCGTTTTCTTTATATACAAGAACTAATTCTTTTTTAGTATTTATTAATATTTGAATCTCTTTAACTTCTTTTAGTTCTCTTATTGTAGAAGTTGGTAAATCAATTTTTATCCCACTTTTTACATCTTCAAAACTTGTTGCTACAAGGAAAAATATCAATAAAAGAAATACCACATCTATAAGAGGAGTTAATTCTAAAATTAATGGTCCGCTACTTCTTCTTTTTATTCTATTTAGCTTCATATTTTCTCCTATTTTCTAAAGATATTAATTATTTCAGTGCTTGTTTTTTCCATTTCATTTATTACATTGTCTATTTTTTTATTAAAATAGTTATAACAAATTAAAGCAGGTATTGCAACTATTAACCCACCTGCTGTAGTCAATAAAGCTTCTGATATCCCTTTTGCTAAAACTGATGGATCTCCTGTTCCATGAGTTGAAACTGCTTGAAAAGCCTCAATCATACCTGTTACTGTTCCTAACAACCCAAGAAGAGGAGTTGCATGAGCTACTAGCCCTAGTAACCACATATTTCTTTCTAAAGATGGAATTTGAGCTAGTCCAGCTTCTCTTGCTTTTTCTTCCAACGAAACAACATTTGTTGTATTTGTTCTATACCAAAAAGTTAAAATTTCTTTAATTACTCTAGAAGATGAAGATTTATTGCTATTTAATAATATAACAGCTTCTTTTATTTCTTTTTTTTCTATGTGTTGCTTTAACATAATTCTTATTTTTATAAAACTTTTACTTTCACTAGTTCTAAAATATATTGCTCTCTCTATTATAACCGCAATTCCTATTACTGACATAGCAACGATAAAATACATTAGAGGTCCACCATTTTTTAACCAATACATAATTAATCTCCTTTTTCATTTTAATTAAATAAACTACCAAAAAAACCTTTAGATTTTCCTTTTACAATTTCTTCTTCCAACTGAATACTATCTGATTGTATTATTTTAATTCTTTGTTTTTGACGTTTTAATAAATCACCCACTATTTCCATATTAGTAGATTCTATATTTTGATTTTTTAATAAATCATTGGTATTAACTATTTTTTTATACTCTAACTGTTGAAGATTTCTCCCTGTTACCTCTTGATTTATTGTTGGAGAAGGAGCATTTGAAAAAGATATTATAGAACTTATCAAAATTCCCATAGTAACTAGTTTTTTCATTTTTTAGCCTCCTCTTTAAAGAAATCACTATATTTATCTGCAGATTTTTTATCCATAGAATTTAATATATCGTAATATTTTTTAGCAATCACAGTCTTTTTACTCTTTAAATTATAATAAACTAATTTTTCCAAAGAAAAAATTTTATATCTTTTATTAGAACTTACTTTATAAATATTATCATATATCTTTAAAGCTTCATTTATGTTTTTCACTTCATTAAGTTGTGCTGCTTTTAATCTTGAATCTTCAACAAATGGACTTTTCTTATACTCAGTATAAACTCTTTTATATCCCTTTATAGCACTATCTATTTTTTTTGAATTTTCATCAATATTAGCTATTTGAAATAATGCTAAATCTTTGTAAGTTGGACTAGAAAGATTTAAAACCATAGTATAATATTCTTTAGATTTATTATAATTTTTTTTAGTATACCAATATTTTGCTAAATTAACTACTGCATACTCTCTATGTTGTGGAGCATTCATCAATTTTTCATATTCTTTGGAAGCTTTAGTTATTGCTCCCTGTTTTTCATATATCTGTGCTAAAAAAACAGATTGTTTTATTTTATCAGTAATTTTTAATGCTTCTTTTTCTGCTACAACGTATTTTTTACTATTTATATTTCCTTCTACTATTTTTTCAAGAGCATTCTGTTTAACATATTCTTCAGAAGTGCTATTATAAATTATTGTGTAAGTTTTTATTATTTCATTATCCCCCTTTATACTTTCAGCAACTTGGGAGTAATTAGATAATAGGTTCTCTTTAAAACTACTCTCTGGATATTTTGCCAAAAATTCAGAACTTATTTTTTTAAATCCAGCTACATCATTTACTGTGGCAGCTATTTTCCCAATGGAATAAAGAGCTATTTCTCTATTTTTTTCGTTTACACTGCTATTATAGACTTCATAATAAATTTCTTTAGATTTAGAATAATTTTTTTCTGCATAATAAGAATCAGCAATTTGAAATTTAACTTCATCTGATTTTTCAGGATTTATTTGTGCTTTTGTGAAGTATTCTCTACTTTTTTCATAATTTTTAGTTCTAAAATATGAAAGAGCTATTTTCTCTTGAATATCTTCTATTTCTTGTGCGCCTTCTAAAGTAAGATAAATTTCTCCTTCTTTTATAGTTGTTTCATATTGTCCACTTAAAAAATAGTTTTTAATTTGATTTAATTTTGTTTTATTGTACCATTCGTTACTGTTATCATTTTTAATAAGAGTTAAAATTCTAGCATACAACTCTTCACTTGATGTATAATTTCCAATTCCAGTCAAAGAAATTGCCTTTAAATAAAGTACATCAATTGTTTCTGCTTGAGTTGATAAATAGCTATTAAGTTCAGAGTATTTTTTTTCATTGACTAATAAGGAATTTAAACTATTGACAATATCAATATCATTATCATCTTTTAAGTATTCTTTATAAAGCTTTTCAGCAATATCTTTTTTCCCATTAGTATAAAGTGATTCTCCTGCTGCAATATATATTCTTTTTTTATACTCTTTATCATTGGGATATAATCTTTTGTAATCTGCTATTCTATTTTCAACATCTTGTGCTTCATTTAAAATACCGCTCATAGTTATTACTCTAAAAAGATTTTCTTTACTTGGAGTATGAAGATTTAGTCTAGAATAATAATCTTTAGCTAATGAATAATTTTTTAGTTCATAAGCTGAATTTGCAATAATAATATTGATATTATCGTTATCCTGTTGAGTTACAACAATTTTCTTAGCTTCTTCTCTTTCTTTTATAATTTCATTATAATTTTTTAGACGATAAAGAGAAGCGAATTTATAGTAAATTGCTTGATTATAATAACTTGTTTTTTCTAATTTTTTAAAATAAGGAAGTCCTTCTTTTATTTTATTCATTCTATATAGTGAATAAGCATAACCATAAAGAGCTCTATTATTAGTTTCAATTCCCACTTGTTTATAATAATCAATAGCTTTTACATAACTATTTCTAGAAACATAAAAATCTCCGAGAGTAACTAGTGCTTCGATTTCTTCTTGAGTCCCTTTTACTAAGCTAGAATATTTATTAACCATTTCCATATTATTACGATTTGCATATATTTCTATTAATGTTATTCTTGCTTTTTTTCCATAAGGTGTATCAGGATATTTAGTTGAAAGTAATTCGAAATAATAAATTGCTTTGGGAATATTATTTAATTTATAAAATGAACTTCCATACAAATAAGCTATTGCACTATCATCTTTATTTTTGTCTAATATTTTACTGTAATTATCTAAAACATCTACAACCATAGAAAAAAGTTCATCATTATAAGCAACTAATGCCATATTAAAAGTTGAAGCATTTTTGAAATCTTTTCCATTTATTGCAATTTCTTGAAAAGTTTTAAAAGCTTCTTCATATTCTCCTCTATCTAGTTGTATAACTCCTTTATCATAAAAAGCTCTCTCATAGTATTGACTGCTTTTATCTATTCTACTTACATATTTAGAAAAATCTTCTTTTTCTTCTAATAAAAAGTAACTTTTAGAAATATAATAGTTCATCTCATTTCTTTTTTCAGCTTGTAAAGGATATTTTTGTAAAATATTCTTAAAACTTTTTATTCCATCCTCATATTTTTTTTGAATGTAATAAGTTTTAGCCATTCTTTCTTCAATTCTTGCTAAATTTTTAGAAGAAGGATATTTAGTTAAAAATTTCTTTGATTCTGATATTGCTACATTATAATTATTTTGACTGTAAACTTGATTTAAAGAATTTATATCCTCTTTTTCTCCTGCTATTAAGCACAGAGATAAAGCAAAGTAACACCCTATAATAAAGGTCTTTTTTCTCATTTCCCCTCCTCAATAAAGCTCATAATTTCTTCGATTTTCTCCAATGAAAAATCTGTTCCAATACACTCTTTATCTATGATTTTATTTAAAATTCCATATACATAGAATGGAAAAGAATCATATATTCCAGAGATTAAATCTCTTTTACAAGCTACTGCTATTATTAACTGCGGTTTTAGTTCTTTAATATAAGTTCTAGCTAAAGTTCCTCCAGTTGCTATTCTTATTTCTAATGTACCATTTTTTTGATTTAATTTTTTTAGAGCTCCTATTTTACATTTGCCACATTCTATACAGTTATTAATTTTACCAGTAACCCTTATTTTGCACTGTGAGTTTTGGACGCAATGAGGTAATAAAAGAAATACTTCTTTTATTTTATTTGCTGTGATATATTTTTTTACTCTTTTATTATTCCCATTTAACATTTTATGAATTAAAGTTAAATTATTAGGAAAGTAACGTTCCGATATAATATAAAGCAAATAGTTAAAAGTATATACTAATTTAATAATCATTTCTTCGAACATTGTTTTACCCCTCATGCTCTTTTATTGCCCATATTATACCATGTTTTTTTATTTTTTTACACTATTTATAATTTTTTACAATAAAAAATCAGAAAATTAGATTTACTCTAAATAGTCTGATTTTTATTTATTTTTTCTATTTCTATTTTATTGAATTTCTCGCAGTGCCAAGGGCATAACAATATAAAGATAATTCAATTTATTTTCTTGAGTTATTTTTACAGAACCATTTGAATCTACAAATTCAAGATTAATTTTTTCTGACATATCTAAATTTTGTAAGAACTCAATTAAAAATTTGGTATTTAAAGCTATTTTTAATGTTCCACCATCATAATCTATATTAGCTTCTTCATTTATTTTTGCAATTTCATTAGCTCCACTAATAGTCATTTTATTATCTTCTACCTCAAATATAGCTCCAAATTTTGAGTCATTATTGTTTCTTACAAAAATAATAACTCTTTTTAACATATTCATAAATTCTTGACCTGTAATTTTTAACTTTTTATTATAGTTTAAATTCTTTAAAATTGCTTCATAATCAGGATAAGGCATATCAATTATTCGACTTACTACTAATGTACCATCAATTTCGAATTTAATATTTTTATTTCCAATGGATATAATCACATTTGAGCTATCTAAACTTCTAAAAAGTTTAGTAATCGCATCTACACTATTTAGTGGTAAACTTATAGAAAAAACTTCATCTGTTTCTATTTCTTTTTCTAGATATACCAATCTATACGTGTCTGTTCCGATAAATTTAATCATTTTATTTTGTGCTTCCATTCTTATACAATTAATTCTCATATCATCAGTACTTTGAGAAGCAGAAAACTTTGTTTTTTCATAAACTTCTATTAATTCTGAACTTTTCATTTGAAATACAATATTTCCATCTTTAATTTCAGTACTTAAATAGCTTTTAGGAAATTCTTCAGCTTCCATTAAAGAGAACTCTGTTGAAGAATCTTCAGTTTCAATTGTTAGAATTGAATCTGTAACTTTTAGTACAACAAAAGCATCTTTTAATTCCTTTAAATATTCTTCAACTATTTGATATTGAAAAACCATTTTTCCAGTTTCTTTTATTTCAGATTCCATTGTTGTTATAATTGTTATTTCTAAGTTTGTTCCATAAAATTTTAACCCTTCTTTTTCTGTCTCAATATATACACAAGAAATAATTGGTTTTATTTTATTCTCAGAAATAGCTTTTTCTACTATTTTTAGTTTTTTTAAAAATTCTCCTCTATTTACCCTTACTTCCAATTTTCCCCTCCAAACTTTTACTTAATCAGAATGTATCTCCAATTATTAAAACTTTTATTTTAAAACTCTTCTTTTAAATCTCGCGTCATAAGTTCCGATACCATGTCTTTAGCATTCATACCTTCATATATAATCTTATATATCCCTTCTATAATAGGCATTTCTATTTTTAACTTAATGGTACTATTGTATATAGCTTTGACTGTAGGAACTCCTTCAGCAACCATTATCATTTCTGAAAGAATTTTTTCCATGGTTTCACCTTTCCCTAACCTTTCACCAACACCTCTATTTCTACTATGTTTGCTAGCACAAGTAACTATTAAGTCTCCTATTCCTGTTAAACCAGAAAAAGTTTTCTCTTTTGCTCCCATAACAGTTCCATACTTTATCATTTCAGCTAGTCCCCTAGTTATAAGTGCAGCTTTAGTGTTATCCCCAAAACCTATTCCATCAGCTATTCCTGCTCCTATTGCTAAACAATTTTTTACTGCAGCTCCTATCTCGGCTCCAATAGTATCTTCTCCTACATATACTCTAAAATTCTTATTAGTAAACTGTTCTTGAATAATTTTAGCAACCTCTAACTTCCCAGAGGCAACAATTACAGTGGGAACTCCTAATGCCACTTCTTCTGCATGAGTTGGACCTGATAAAACTACTATATTTTTATGAAATTTTCCTAATATTTCCTCTTTTATAACTTCTGATAGTCTATTTCCAGTAGAAATCTCAATACCTTTTCCTGTATTAACTATTAACATTTCTTCAGTTATTTGATCTGAAAACTTAGCAACCACTTCTCTTAATGACTGAGAAGGTATTGCAAATATTACTGTCTTTGCATTTTTTAACAAATTTTTTGTTTCATGCTCAATTTTTATATTTTTAGGAAATTTATGCCCTTTTAAGTATTTTATATTTTCTCTATTTTTTTCTAATTCCTTTGCTCTTTCACTATTGTACTCCCAAAGAGTTACTTCATATCCATTGTTAGCTAAAATTAATCCTAACGCTGTTCCCCAACTTCCTGAGCCTATTACTACAATTTTTTTCATTTAATTTCTCCTAATTCTTTGCTTTAAATTTACTTTCTGTACCTTTTCGTAATCTACCTATATTTTCTTTATGTTTATATATTACAAATATTGCCACAATTGCTGTTACTATAAAAAGAAGTGGTCTGCTTATATTAGCTTTCATAGGTAAAAATAAGGATAAAAGTGGTAAGCATCCCGCTCCTATTATTGAAGCAAGAGATACGTAACGTGTAAAGTAAAGTATACCTATAAATAGACTTAAAACTATTATAATACCATTAGGAAATAAAAATAAGAAAACTCCTAAACTAGTTGCAACTCCTTTTCCTCCTTTAAATTTTAAAAAAATAGATAACGAATGTCCAATTATTGCAATTAATCCTAATATTATTAAATAATTACCTTGTATACTAAATATTTTTTCTGCTATTAACAAAGGAAGATAACCTTTTATAGCATCAGCTAGTAAAACTAATAGTCCATATTTTACTCCTAAAACTCGATAGGCATTTGTCGCTCCTGAGTTTTTACTTCCATAATCTCTTATATCTATATTTCTTAAAGTTTTTCCTATCCAAACTCCACTAGGAAGAGATCCTAGTGTATATGTTATAACTACAGAAATTAAAAAATAAATCATAACCCACCACCCTTATTTCACTTTTATTTTATTTTTTGCTTCTTCCCATAAGTATAGAGAAGCAACACTTTCATATGGTGAATATCTATCTTTCAACTCTCTTAATTCTTTTTTGGAAATTGAATCAATACCATAAGCTTTTAAAATACCACGATGAATACCTAAATCTCCAAAACTTAAAACATTCATTCTATTTAATGAAAATATTAGTAACATCTCAACAGTCCATACTCCAACACCATTTAAAGTAGTCAATTTTGAAATTATTTCTTCATTTGATAAAGTATTAAGAGTTTCAAAGTCTATAATTTTTTCTTTTCCTGCCTCTGCAATCCCTAAAATATAACTAATTTTTCTTTCACTCATACCACACTCTTTTAATTTTTTTATCTCTATATCTAATATATTTTCACAAGTTATTTTATGGTTCAAAAGATTTTTTAACCTTTCTATTATTTTTTTTGCAACCTTTGTAGAAATTTGCTGACTAATTACACTTTCTATCAATGCTTGAAACACATCTGGTATTATCGATCGTTCTATTACACCATATTTTTCAATAATTTTAGAAAGTTTTTCATCTTTTTCTTTTAGATATACTATTTCTTTTTCCCCATATTTAAACAAATTCATTTTACTTCTCCCTACTTTGTTTTCAATTCTAGCTACTTATTTATACTTACTTTTTACATTGTGCTGTACTCTATTCTTTATTTTTTAAACTTAGTACATCTAATAATATCATAAAAAAGAAAAATTTAAAAGATTTTACTCATTTTAAAGAATAAAAATTAGCTTTTTTTATAAAACAAAACCTATAAATTCAATTATAGGCTTTTTAGCTTTAGTTTTTATTAATGAATTTCTATATGTATCGAATTTATTCTTTCAAAGTTTGCATCAAACACTATAATTCTAGCATACTTAAAAAATCAGTAACACTGCAAAATAAATTTAATTTTATATACTAAATATTATCCGGTATCTCTTTGAACTTCTCAACAAAAGCTACTATTTTTCTATAAACACTATTTTTTTTCTCTAAATACAAAGGATTGAGCGGACTCATTTTAGGTAATATTTCATTAAGTGCTGTTCCCTTTTCACTAACTTCTTTTCTTTTTAATGACATTTTAAGGTATCTTTTTGTTGCTTCCTCATTTAAATTTTCTTCTTTAATTAAGTTTTCTACTTCCTTTATTTGTTTGTTTTTAGCAAAGGAATAAAAGTTACCTCTAGTAATAGTTTTATCTGAAAAACTATCTAAATCTGTTTGATTTATAAATTCAACTATTAAACTTTCTTTAGCACGACTTCCAATACTAGAACGTACTAAATTACGAACATCATCTATTAGAGATTGCTTGCTACTAAATTTTTTCTTATTTTCAAATATTAGTTCAAGAATATAATCTAAATTTATCTCTTGAGATTTTAAAAGTTCAACTTCAAAAGTAATTTCACCCCAATCAACAGAATCTTTTTCCTTTTCTTTTCCAGCTTTATCTCGCATGCTCCACTCTCTAATATCATTGTAAGCTGAACGGTAATTTTGAATAGTTCTTTCCTCTAGTAACAAAATATCTTTAACTTCTTCTATATTTTCTTCTTCTACACCAAAACTTTCCATAAATTTTTTAAGAACATCTGATTCTCTAACTTCTTCTGGATTTAAAGAATATTGCGTCCTTAAATTTTTTAACTCTGTAAATTCATCATAATTTTGTAAAATATTCTCAACACGTAAATATTCTCCAAAAAGTACAGCAAACTGCTTTTTATCTTTTTCTGTAACTATATTTTCCATATCAGAAAACTTTTCTTTTAGCTCTTTTGTTATCTCTATATACCCTCGTTTTACTTCACCTGTTACTACATCTTTAAAGCCTTCCATATATTCTTTATAGCTTTTTTCTAAAACTATATTTTTAGTATTTTCATTACCAAAAAGTTTAATAGCTTGAATTGTTGCTTCTTCTAAGTTTCTAAAAGTAACTATATTTCCAAAGGTTTTTGTTGAATCATAAATTCTATTAGTTCTTGAAAAAGCCTGAATTAATCCATGATATTTAAGATTTTTATCAACAAATAATGTGTTTAGTGTAGGAGCATCAAAACCTGTTAAAAACATACCTACAACGATTAGCAAATCTACTTCTTTATTTTTTACTTTCTTTGCTAAATCACGGTAATAATTTTGAAATTCTTTACTATCTACATTGTAATTAGTTTTAAACATAATATTATAGTCTTTAATTGCAGAACTTAAAAATTCTTTTGCACTACTATCCATTGCTGATGTTTCAAAGGTTTCATCTAAAATCTCTCCAATAGAATTTTGTTCCTCATTTGCTGAAAATGAAAAAATCGTGGCTATTTTTAGAGGTTTATCACTATCTTTTTGTAATTTATTTAGAGTCTCATAGTAAAGTTTTGCAGCGTCTATACTACTTACAGCAAACATTGCATTAAATCCTTTTCCATTTGAGCTTAATCTATGAGTTTTTATCTTGTAGTTATCTAAAATATATTGAGAAATTTCTTTTATCCGTTCAGGATGAAGAAAAGCCTCTTTACTTTCTAAGGAAGATAATTTTTTCTCATCTATTTCAGATTCAAATTTCTTAAACTTAGGGTGAACGTCATTATAGTCCACTTTAAATTTTAGGACTTTCTCATCTCTAATAGCATCTGTAATTACGTATGAATGTAATTCCGTACCAAATACAGAGAGAGTCGTATCACTACCACTAGCATTGTCTACAAAAATAGGAGTTCCTGTAAATCCAAATTGATAAAACATTTTAAATCTTTTTTTTATATTCTTTTGTGCTTCACCAAACTGAGAACGGTGTGCCTCATCAAAAATAAAAACAACATGTTTCTTGTATATCTCTAAATCCAAATCATTTTTTATTAAATTATTTAGTTTCTGAATAGTTGTAACAATTATTTTATTATCATCTTTTTCAATATTATTTTTCAGCCCAACAGTGTTTTCTGAACCGTTTACACTATGAGGAGAAAACCGTTGATATTCCTTCATAGTTTGATAGTCTAAATCTTTTCTGTCCACAACAAAAAATACTTTATCTATAAATTTTAACTCTGTTGCAAGACGTGCTGCTTTAAAACTTGTAAGGGTTTTCCCTGACCCTGTTGTATGCCAAATAAATCCACCACTTTCAGGCTTACTCCAATTTTTACCTAAATATGAACTTTCTATTTTCCATAGAATTCTCTCGGTTGCTGCAATTTGATATGGTCTCATAACTAGTAATGTATCACTAACATCAAAAACTGAATATTTAAGAAGAATATTCAGTAAAGTTCTTTGCTCAAAAAAAGTTGCTGTAAAATCTTTAAGGTCTTTTATTATAGTATTATCTGATTTTGCCCAGTTCATAGTAAAGTCAAAGCTATTTTTATCACGTTTAGTGGTATTTGCAAAATAACGACTATCTGTACCATTTGAAATAACAAAAATTTGTAAATACTTAAATAGAGAGCTTTCAGAATTAAAACTCTCTTTACTATATCTATGAATTTGATTAAAAGCTTCACGAATAGCAATTCCACGTTTTTTAAGTTCTATTTGCACTAAAGGCAAACCATTAACTAAAATAGTTACATCATATCTATTAAGTTGTGTTCCTTTTTGCTCAAATTGAGAAATTACTTGTAATTTATTATTATTAATATTTTTTTTATCTAATATATAAATATTTTCAATATGTCCATCATCAAAAACAAAGTCATGAATATAGTTATCATTAATTTTACGAGTTTTATCAATATTATTATCACTTGGTTTATCTAAAAACTCTTCACAAAATCTAGTCCACTCTACATCTAAAAATTTTATTTTATTAAGTTTTTCTATTTGTATACGAGCGTTAAGAAGAAGTTTTTCATTATTAATTAAACTTGGCAAGTGTTCATAACCTTGGTTTATTAAATCTTGAATTAACTCTTTTTCTAAATCAGCTTCTGTTTGATAAGTAGCTCCTTTTTGTTCTATCTTAGTGTACTTATCTAAAATTATAAAATTATTTGATTCTGCAATGGGTTTATAGCTACTCATAAAATTTTCTCCCTTGTTTTTAATCTTTGTATTCCAGTTTTAAACTTAATTTCTCTCTTTCTAACTCTTCTATTAATTCATCTTCTGTTGGAAAGTAAAATTGATATTTAGAAGCAAAGATATTCTTACTATCATCTAACAATGTATACTTAACCATAGAATCATTTTTATCTGCACAAAGAAGTAAACCTATTGTAGGATTATCTCCTTCTAAGCGTATTTCTTTTTCATAATAACGTACATAAAAATCCATTTGCCCTATATCTCTGTGAGTTAGTTTACCCATTTTTAAATCAACTAAGACAAAACATTTTAATATATAGTTGTAGAAAACTAAATCAATATAGTAATTATCTCCCTCTACACTAATTTTTTTTTGTCTACTTACAAAAGAAAATCCCTTTCCTAGTTCAAGAAGAAAAAGCTGTAGTTTATTCATAAGAGCAGATTGCAACTCACTTTCTTTAGCTATTGTATAATCTCCTTTTCCTAAAAATTCAAAAATCATAGGACTTTTTATTATATCAGAAGCCACTTCTATTTCTTGTCCCTTTAGTGAAAGTTCTTTCACTTTCACAGGGTTTTTACTCATTGTAATTCTCTCATATAATAATGAACTTATCTGTCTATCAAGCTCTCTTGATGACCAATTATTTTGAATAGATTCAATTATATAAAAATTACGAATACCTTCATTTTTAAGTTTTATTAATAGTCTGTAGTGTGTCCAACTTAATTGGTCACTCAGTGAGTGGCTAATTTGAAAAACAAGATAAAACTGTCTCATATATTTAATGTTAGATACTGAATAACCTTTTCCAAACTCTTTTGTTAATCTTTTAGAAATAGATTCTACTACAAATTTTCCATACTCAGCTCGGTTTTCACCTCTCTGTTCTTCTTCAACAATTTCTTTTCCAATATTCCAATAACTTTCTATCATCACTGTATTTACAACTTTAAATGCTTTTGCACGACCATTTTCCAGAATACTTTTTACCCTAAAATATAGATTTTCCACCATTTCAAAATCTTTTATTTCAGTTTTTTTCATACTATACCTCCAATTTTTTAAAAGTAAGTAATTTATCACGGTAATATTCGTATTG
>JBOFUX010000034.1:0-14593 GCA_051652785.1 Fusobacteriaceae bacterium
ATAATGGAGGTATAGATATGACTGGAATAGTAAAATGGTTTAATCAAGACAAAGGGTTTGGATTCATAACTGCTGAGGACGGGAAAGATGTATTCGCACATTTCTCTGAAATTCAAAAAGATGGTTTCAAAACTTTAAACGAGGGAGAAGAAGTAACTTTCGACTTAACTCAAGGACCAAAAGGACCACAAGCTTCAAACATCAAAACTAAGTAATTAGTTAATTAAAAGAGTTAGAGAAATTTAACTCTTTTTTTTTATGCTCTATCGGTAAGGGTTAGACAAAAATTTAAACATTCTATATTCAATAATAAAAAAATTATATGTTTTTTAATAAAAAACATATAATTTCCATTGAATAAATTTACTATTTTTTTGATTAAAATTTTATTTTTAAGTAGTTACTATCCTTTAAAACTGTCTCTTACTGATCGTTCCATATCTCTTTTTTGATCTTTTTTAGCTAATTCATCTCTTTTATCATAAGTCTTTTTTCCTCTAGCTAAACCTATATCTATTTTTACATATCCTTTTGATAAATGAATATTTAATGGAACAATAGTAAAACCTTTTTGTTTTACTATATCGTATATTTTGTTTATCTCTTTTTTTTTCAAAAGTAGTTTTCTAACTCTTCTCTCATCAGGATTATACACACTTCCAAATTTCCAAGGAGTAATGCTCATACCCATAATAAATATCTCATTATTAATTACTCTAACAAAAGCCTCTTTAATACTTGTTTGACCTGCTTTTATCGATTTTACTTCACTTCCTATTAACTCTATCCCTGCTTCAAATTTTTCGTCAATAAAAAAATCAAAAAAAGCTTTTTTATTATTAGCTAGTATCATTTTTATATTTCACCTACCGTAGATTAATTTTCTATTTTATTTAAGGGAACCACCTGTACCTCTAAGTTGACTAAATCTGCTCTAACTATTCGCACATTAACTTTTTCTCCTAAATTATATACTATACCTGTATTTTTTCCTACCATAACAAAATCTCGTTCATTAAATTCATAATAATCATCAGAACTTCCTACAACATCCCAGAAACATTCAATATTTTCACTTGTCTCAAAAAATATTTTTTTATTATTAAATCCTATAATCTTAGCTTCATACTCATCCCCTAATTTATCTTTCATATATTCAACAACTTTAATTTTTTTACTCTCTTCTTCAACTTTTATAGCATCTCTTTCTGCTTTAGATATTTGACTGCAAATTCCATCTAAAACTTCATTTAACCATTTAATTGATTTTTTATCTGGATATCCAGTCAATACCATTGCTGTTATTCTGTGAATCATTAGGTCAGCATACCTTCTTATTGGGGATGTGAAGTGAGTATAAAAACTAGAGGACAGTCCAAAATGTCCAGTATTTTCTTTTGTATATCTAGCTTGTTTAAGAGCCATCAGAACCATTTTATGAACTATTAAACTGTTTCCATCAGCTTTTGATTCCTCAATTATAGATTGAAATTTCTTAGGGTGAACATCTTCAAGTGAGTGTATTCTATATTTGAATTTTGCTAAAACATCATTTAAACTTTGAATTCTTTCTGGATCAGGTTTATCATGAGTTCGGTAAATTGATGGAACTTCCAACCAAAATAATTTTTCTGCAATAGCTTCATTTGCTGCAATCATAAAATCTTCAATTATTTTCTCTGATTCTCCTCTTACAATTTTTTTAACTTTTTCAACTTTTCCTTTATCATTTAAAATAACTTTAGATTCTGGAATATCAAAATCTATACTCCCTCTGCTATATTTAATCTTTCTTATCAGACTTGATAATTCAAGCATAACTAATATATCTTCTTTTATATCCTTATATTCATCATTTGCCCATTCATCATTTGCTAAAATTTTATTAACATTGCTATAAGTCATTCTATGTAGGGTATTTATTACTGCTTTATAAGTATCTACACTAAGTTGTTTTCCATTCTCATCAAAAATAATTTCACAAGCAAAAACGAGTTTATCTTCTTTTTCATTTAAAGAGCAGATGCCATTGGAAATTTCTTTTGGAAACATAGGTAAAACTCTATCAACCATATATACTGAATTTCCTCTTTTTCTAGCCTCTAAATCTAAATTGGAATTAATTGAAATATAATGGCTTACATCTGCAATAGCTACAATAAGTTTATAACCACCATTTTTCAATTTTTCAACACAAACAGCATCATCTAAATCTTTTGCATCATCTCCATCTATTGTTATAATTCTTTTTGTTCTTAAATCCTTTCTTTTTTTAATTTCTTCCTGAGAAATAGAAATAGGAATCCTTCTAGCCTCTGCAATTACTTCATCTGGAAAAGATTCACTCATTCCTTCTCTTCTTATTAATCCTTCTAACATATCATTTGTGTCATTAGGATTTCCTATTATTTCTATTATTTCTCCTTCTGGTTTTTTATCTTTATCTCCCCAAAAAGTAATTTTTACAACAACTAATTGACCATCTTCTGCTTTTCCCATTTTTTTATAAGGAATAAATATATCATTACCAAAATTATGAGTTGGAACAACAAAACCAAAATTTTCTCTTCTATCTAGTACTCCCACCACTGTTTCTTTATTTCTTTTTAAAACTTTTACAACTTCCCCTTCTTTTTTTCCACCGTTTAAATCATCAACTACTATTTTTATAAGTACTGTATCTCCATTTAAAGCACCGTTAAATCCAGGTTTTGGAATAAATATCCCCTCAGTTAAAGTGTCTACAAAAGCAAATCTTTCTTTTATTAGATTAAAGTCACCTTTTATAAATCCTAATCTTTCAGGAACCGAGTATTTACCTCTATTATTTCTTACTAGTTCCCCTTGCTCTATTAACTGCTCTATCATCTCTTTATTTTCTTTTTTTAATTTTTGTGACCAACCTAAAAGTTTAACTATTTCTTCATACTTTAAATATGTTGCTTTTTCAAAAATATGTTTTATTTTTTTTATTTCATTATCTATATTCATTATCACTCCTTATTCTTCCTTTTTATTATAGAATCTTTCATTTCTAAAGTATTTATATGAATCTCTACATTTTTTTTTATTAAATAATCAATTTTATTCTCTACTTCACACAATATACCCTCGTCTATACTACCTTCTGAAGCCAGCCTTATTTTTCTTACTGCTGGATAGTTTCTTCCACTTTCTATTGCATCAGAAAGATATAGAATTTTATCAATAATATTCATATTTTTTCTTCCAATTGTATGATATTTCACAGCATTTAATATCTCTTCGTCCTTTATTCCAAACTTTTCTTTTCCATAAACAGAAGCAGCAAAACCATGTAATATTTCATTTGAATTTTCGTAACCTTGAATTTCGTCAAAGCCTTTTCCTTTACAAATTTTATTAAGTTCTACATTATTCATTTCCTTACAAATGTCATGAAGTAAAATAGCAACTTCTACCTTACTTTCTAATACATTATATTTTTTAGCAAATATTTTTCCTTGCTCTATAACTCTTATGGTGTGCTCATATCTTTCTTTTGAAATTATATTTTTTAATTCAAAATTTATTTTTTCACTTAAGGTCAATTTATTTTTCACCTCATTTTATAAGTCATTATTTTTTTTATAATAAGATTTAAAAAGTCCCTCTTCTTCTTTATTATTCAACATAAATTTCACTCTTTCAACTCCTCCTAAATCAACTAAAGTATTTGTTATAGAATAAAGTATGTAAAGTGTTTCTTTTGAATTCATATCTAATTCTTTTATCTCTTCAAAATTTAAATATAAATCTTTTTCTTTGAAAAAAATATTTAATAAAATAAGCTCATCACTAAATAGTTCATATTCTTTAAGTTCAATAGATATATTTTTAATTACTTCTTTAATAATTTCACTTTTATCCTCTGTATATTTTATTTCAATAGTTTTATTATTTAAAGCATCAAATGTTTTATTCGGTAGATATAAATTTAAAGCTACTAACTCTTCATGTTTTTTTTCTATTTTTTCTAA
Source organism: Fusobacteriaceae bacterium (assembly GCA_051652785.1). GTDB lineage: Bacteria > Fusobacteriota > Fusobacteriia > Fusobacteriales > Fusobacteriaceae > JAGNZR01. Next base: position 3,999 of record JBOFUX010000034.1, read on the forward strand.
CCTTAGAGGAATTGTTTCAATTGTTTTAGATTTTTTTTCCATTAAAGATGACTTAACTCCTAATAAAGCAATAATAACTAATAAAACACCTATAAAAATAATAATTTTTTTGTTTGCCATTTTTCACTTCCCTATTAATAAAAATATTTTTTTACTTGCTCAGATACTTTTTGTGCCATTATTTTTTGATATTGAACACTTGCTAATTTTTCTCTATCTTTTACATTAGTTAAAAATCCTAATTCTATAAGTATCCCTGGGACAACAGTTTCAGGACGACCTAACCCTCTTAGCACAGCAAAATTTGCTCCATGTATACCTCTATTTTTCATTTTTGTGCTATTTGCTAAAGAATCAACTATTCCTTTTGCCAATTTAGCAGATACTTCTTGATATTTTTTATATTCTAATTCACCTAAAATTTGAGATATTCCACCTACGTTTTCTCCAAATGTTTCTCCAAATTTATTCTCATATGCTGCAACTCTTGCAGCATATGGAGAAGATGTTTTTGAAAAATAAAAAACTTCCACTCCTTCAGCTTTAATATTATTTGAAGCATTTAAATGAATACTTATAAACATATCAGCTTTTTTTTGATTTGCTATTTTAGGTCTTGCAGAAAGATTTAAAAAAACATCTTCATTTCTAATTAAGATAACATTAAAATCTTTTTTCAATTCACTTTTTAAGTATTTAGTTACACTTAAAGCTATGTCTTTCTCTTTTTTACCACCATGGCTAGCACCAGGATCTTTTCCTCCATGTCCAGCATCTATCGCTATTGTAAATTGTTTTTTTAAATTAGAATTTAAATTTAATATTATAGAGTTTTTGCCTTTTGTGACTTTGTAAGATATATTTTTTTTATGTTTTATAAAAAAACCTGTTCCTTTTCCTAGTGAAACACTTTTAAAATTTTCAATATATTTACTATTATAACTAGAATCTTTTAATTGAGATTTTAACTTTCCATTTTTTACATTTAAAAATATTAATTGATTCTGAGGATCGTAATTTACAACGTAGCTAGGTGGAGTATTCAAAGAATCGAATTCTATTATTACTTGTGTTAAATTTTTAGAAGAATAAACTCTTTTTATTTCTAAATCCTTAGAATAACATAATATTGTTACTAAAAACATAAGTACTACATAAAAAAAAAATTTTATTTTCATAACTACTCCTAATCTTTTAAATATAATTTAATTAATCTAACATATTTTATCATATTTAATTTTATTTTTGATTTTTATTTTCAACCCTTTCACATTAAAATAATACATCAATCTGTATAAAAGTAACTTTCAAGTACAAATATTATAAATACTCTATTAGTAATTACCTTAATTATAACATTAGATTTAAAAATAAGGAACCTAAAGTTCAAATACGCTATATAATATACTCAGATTTTTATAACTCTAATATTATAATATTAATTTAACAAAAAAAAAGATGCTAAAAAATTAATCTTAGACATCTTAGGCTCTTATATTTTATAACTTTATATTAGTTTTTTTATTTTGCTATTATTTAGTTAAAACAGTAGCTATTGCTGATTTTCTTAAAGTGATATTTACACCTTTATCAACTCTTATCACAACTAAGTCTTCAGAAACTGAACTTACAACTCCTTTAATTCCACCAGAAGTAAATACCTCTGCTCCTTCTTTTAGTGAACTTACCATTTCTTTATGTTTTTTTTGTTTTTTCTTGTTTGGTAAAATTAATAAGAAGTAAAACACTGCTATCCATATTACAAAAGTTAATGCCATACCTCCATACTTTGTTATTAATTCATTCATTACTTATACCTCCATCTTTTATTTTTACATATGATATTTTATTATAGCATAGAACTTTTTTTTTTTCAATTCTTAATACAACAGTGATAATATGAAATAGCATTAGTGAAATTTTTGAATATAATTCTATATTTTTTATTTTTTTATATCTAAATACTTTTTTTATAATTTAAAAAAGCATATTTAATTGAATTATTTTTTAATTTCCAGTATAATATATTAAATTATTTTTATTTATAATTAACATAGAATATATAAAGAGGAGAATATGAAAATTTCAATACTAGGTAGTGGAAGTTCTGGAAATTCTATTTTTATAGATACAAATCAGTTTAAATTTTTAGTAGACGCTGGTTTTAGCTGTAAAAAAATAGAAGAAAGATTATTAGAAATCGGTGAAAATTTAAAAGATATTTCAGCTCTTTTAATTACTCACGAACACGGCGATCATATTATGGGAGCTGGAATTATATCTAGAAAATATGGTATTCCTATTTATATTTCAGAAGAAAGTTATGAAGTATCTAAAAATAAACTTGGAATTATTGAAGAAAGTAACATTAAATTTATAAATGGAGATTTCTATTTATCAAAAAATGTTAAAATTCAACCTTTTGATGTATTACATGATGCAACTAGAACTCTTGGATTTAAAATTATTGGTGAAAATGGTAAATCTGCAGCTATTTCCACCGATATAGGATATGTTAATAATATTAATAAAGAATATTTTAAAAATATAGATCTTTTAGTTATAGAATCTAACTACGACTACGATATGCTTATGGATTGTTCCTATCCTTGGGATTTAAAAGCAAGAATAAAAAGTAATAATGGACACCTTTCTAATACAGATGCAGGAAATTTTATTTGTGATATCTACTCAGAAAAACTCCAAAAAGCGTACTTAGTTCATGTGAGTAAAGATAGTAATCACCCTACACTTGTTTTGGAAACTGTGAGCCGAATACTTCATGAAAACAATATTAAACTTAATTTAGAAGTGGCACATCAAGATAAAGCTTCAATTTTGTTTAAAATAGAATAATTAAGGAGAAATATTATGATGAGTGTTGAAGCATTATGGGATGAGCTAATTTTCGAGCTAGGTTCTATTGGACCACATGGTAAAGAAAAAAATAAAGAAGTTTTAATAGGAAGTGGTAATCCCCATGGGGATATTCTTTTTATTGGAGATGATCCCAGTCTTTATTTAGATAAGAACTTGAGAGTTGCTCCAGCTTCTAGTGGAGAATTTTTAATAAAACTTTGTGATGTTACAGGACTTACTCCTAAAGACTATTATATTACGACAATTACAAAGTCATTAATTAAATATAAGGATTATTTTGAAACTGATCAAGAAAAACTTATTGAATATTTAAATATGCAAATTGCTCTTATTAATCCTAAAATTATAATTATATTAGGACAGCACGTTGCTTCTATTATTTTAGAAAAAGAAATTAATTTTTTAAAAGAAAAAAATATTATTAAAGATTGGATAGGAAATACAAAAATTTTAATTACTTATGAGCCTAATTTTGCTAAAATATCTAGGGATACTGCTGGAAAAAAAGATAAAGTTGCAGTTGAATTCTGGAATGCTTTAAAATTAGTTAAAAGTTATATTCACGAAGAGAATTTCAATTTTTAATATATGGTGAAATAGAAAAATAAACCTGTAAGACAATAACTATAAAAGTACATCTTACAGGTTTTATTATTTCTTGTAGCTCATATCAATATGCTTTATTCCATCTTCTAAATAAACTTCAGATTCTATTTCAAAACCTAATTTTTTATAAAATTCTTTTAAATATTCTTGAGCTCCTATTGTTATTTTATCCCCTTGATAATTTTGAAGAATATATTTTATCCCCTCTTTTAATATTTTTTCTGCAAATCCCTTTCTTCTTGCTTCTTTAACTACTAAGACTCTCCCCAATGAAGAGGCTGGATAGGATACTCCTGGTTTTAATATTCTAAGATAAGCTTTTACCTCATTTTTATCTTTCATCATTAGATGAATTGCTTCTTTATCTTTTTTATCTAAATCATTATAAATACAATTTTGTTCTACAACAAATATTTCAGCTCTTATTTTAAATATTTCATAAATTTCTTCCCCTGTTAACTCATTAAATTTTTTTATTTCTATTCTCATTTTTGTCCTCTGTTTTTTATTTTTTTTTATTTACAACAATCATAGTATTCTATATAAGGAAATATGGCTTTATTAGTCTTTGAATAAACTAATAAAGCCATATTTTTATTTAGATTACTAGATATTTATAATAATAAAATATTAATAATTTTCTGCTCTAACTTCAAAGAACCCTTGTGGATAAAGACAAACTTCACAAACTGATGGAGCTTTTTTCCCCATAATTAAATGCCCACAATTAATACATTCCCAAATTACTTCATTTGATTTTTCAAATACTGTTTTCATTTCTACATTGTTTAAAAGTTTTCTGTATCTATCTTCGTGAGATTTTTCTATTTTAGCAACACTTCTGAATTTTTTAGCTAATTCTGTAAACCCTTCTGCATCAGCTTCAGCTGCAAATGTACTATACATAGAAGTCCACTCATAATTTTCACCCTCAGCTGCATGACGTAAATTAGTAGCAGTTTCATTTAACATTCCTAACTCTTTAAACCATAATTTAGAGTGTTCCTTTTCATTATGTGCTGTGTGTAAAAATATTTCTTGTATTTGTTCAAACCCTTCATTTTTAGCTACATCTGCAAAGAATGAATATTTATTTCTCGCCATTGATTCTCCAGCTAAAGCCTCTAAAAGATTTTTTTCAGTTTTAGTTCCAGCATATTTATTTATAGATTCTTGATTTTCTTTTTTTTCTTCTATTTTCACAAATGCAGAACTAGGTTGTTTACAAATTGGACAGATAAATCCTTTCTCTAATTCTCCCTCATGAATATAATTACATATTGAACAACGTTGTTTAACCATTTTATTTCCTCCTAAATATTTACTTTTATTAAAATATATTGTATGTAGCATCTCTTCTGCTAATTCTCCTAAAGGTTCACCGTAAAATTCAGAATAAAGTTTTTTTATTTCTTCATTTTCATGACTTAATCTAACCGTTAATTCTCTATCTCTCTTATATATTCCACCTATACGTTTCTCTCTTAATAAATCACCTTTAAATTCCGTGTCTTTTGGTTGTCCCCCACCACCTATACAGCCACCAGGGCAAGTCATTACCTCTATAAAATGATACTGTTTCTTATTAGTTTTCATTTGATTAATAAATTCACTAGCTTGCTTTGTACCATAGATAACAGCTACATTAAGATTAATACCTCCAATCTCTACTGTCGCTTCTTTTACTCCTTCCATTCCTCTAACATCTTGTAAATCATAAAATAATGCTGGGGGATTTTTTCCTGTTATATAGAAATATGATGTTCTAAGTGCGGCTTCCATAACACCACCTGTATTTGCAAAAATAACTCCTGCACCTGAAGCTGCTCCCATTAATTCATCAAAACAATCATCTTCTAAATTATTAAAATCTATATTTAATTCCTTTGCCCATTTAGCTAATTCTCTAGTAGTTATAACATAATCCATATCTCTCATATCATCAACATCATTGTATTTAGCTGACGCATTCATTTCATCTCTTTTTATTTCATATTTTTTAGCTGTACAAGGAGTAATAGCTACATTAACAATTTTTTTAGAATCTAAATTCATTTTTTTAGCAAAATAAGTTTTAATAGTAGGTCCTTGCATCCCTATTGGACTTTTCGAAGTTGAAATATTTGGTAATATTTCTGGATGAAAAATCTCTGCATACTTAACCCATGAAGGACAGCAACTTGTAAATTGAGGTATTGCCTCACTATTATCTTTAATTCTTTTTATCAACTCGCTCGCCTCTTCAATTATTGTTAAATCAGCTGCAAAATTTGTATTAAGAACATAACTCGCTCCTAAAACTCGTAAAAGCTTTACCATTTTTCCTTCTACAAAGCTACCATCTTCCATTCCAAATTCTTCTCCTAAAGAGATTCTTACTGCTGGAGATGTAGAAAAAACAACTATTTTATCTTTGGATTTAATAATCGATTCCACTTTTTTATAATCGTATACTTCAGATATACTTGAAGTTGGACAGACATTGGCACATTGTCCACAGTTCGTACAGACAGCGGTATCTCCTGTATTTTCCAAGGAATAACGTCCATTAACTCCTATATAGTCAGTACATATAATTTTGCACTGCCCACATTTAATGCATTTACTTTCTTCTCTCCAAATAGATGGATTATTTGTTTCAATAGCTACTCTAATTTCTGTTGATAAATGTTTACTCAATATTCCTCCTCAACTCAATTTTATACCGATTACAAATGTGTATAGATACATTTTACTCTTTTTTTTCTTTATGTCAATATTTTTTAGTTAAAAATATACTTAGATTAATAGGAAATCTTTTCTTTTAGTAATAAAATATGATATTATTATAATATAAAAATATAAAGTAAAAGGGAGAAAAAAATGGCAGTAGGGAAGGAGAGTAATTTTCAAGAAACACTATGGAAAGCTTGTGATAAATTAAGAAATAATATGGATCCAGCTGAATATAAATATGTTGTGCTAGGACTAGTATTTGTAAAATATATAAGTGAAAAATTTGAAATTAAATATAAGGAGCTTCTTGAAGAAGGAGAAGGATTTCAAGAAGAGAGAGATGAATATACTGCTGAGAATATATTTTGGGTACCTAAGGAAGCTAGATGGTCTGAAATAGTGTCAGAAGCAAAAACCTCTAATATAGGTATAAAAATAGATGAAGCTATGTATGCAATAGAAAAAGAAAATCCAGCTTTAAAAAATGTTCTTTACAAAATCTATTCAAATTCTGATCTTGATAAAACTAAATTAGGAGAACTTATTGATACTATTGGAAATATAAATCTTTCAGATAAATCAAGTAAAGGAGACGACATATTAGGTCAAGTTTATGAGTTTTTTCTTGGTAAATTTGCCAATTCAGAAGGTAAAAATGGGGGACAATTCTATACTCCAGAATCAATTGTTAAAACAATTGTTGCTTGTTTAGAACCCACAAAGGGACGTGTTTATGATCCAGCCTGTGGAAGTGGAGGAATGTTTGTTCAATCTGAAAAATTTATAGAAAATCACCGTGGAAAAATAAGGGATATTTCTGTATTTGGACAAGAAAGTAATGGTACAACTTGGAAACTTTGTAAAATGAACCTTGCTATTAGAGGAATAGAAGTAGACCTTGGAGCAGAACCTGCTGATACCTTTGTAAAAAATCAGCATAAAGGAAAAAAGATGGATTACATCATGGCAAATCCACCATTTAATGTAAAAGACTACTGGCACGAGTCTCTAGTTGGAGATGTTAGATGGAAATACGGAATACCACCACAAGGAAATGCAAACTATGCTTGGTTGCAACATATGGCACATCACTTAGCACCTAATGGAACAGCAGGAATAGTTTTAGCTAATGGGTCGTTATCTTCTAATACTTCCAATGAGGGTGAAATTAGAAAAAATATGCTAGAAGATGATTTAATCGACTGTATAGTTGCTTTACCTGATAAACTTTTTCTTACCACTGGAATACCAGCTTGCCTTTGGTTTTTGAATAGAAATAAAAAGAATCCAGAACATAGAGAAAGAAAGGGTGAAGTTCTTTTTATTGATGCAAGAAAAATGGGAGCACTTGTAGAAAGAAGTTTGAGAGAACTTAATTCAGAAGATATAAAAAAAATAGCTGATACTTACCATCAATGGAGAGGTTCATACAAGGGTGAAGAAGCGTATGAAGATATTCAAGGATTTTGTAAGAGTGCAACACTAGAAGACGTAAAAAAACATGATTATATTTTAACTCCTGGAAGATATGTAGGAATTGAAGAGGCAGAAGATGATGGAATCTCTTATGAAGATAAAATGGAAAATCTTACTTCACAACTAGCAGAACAATTTGCAAAAAGCAAACATTTAGAAGAGGAGATAAGAAGTAATTTGGCTAAGTTAGGATTTGAGGTGTAATATGAAAAAATTAAAATATCTTCCGCCAATAGTAGATATTGAAACTAAAGAGATACTAAAACAAGTAAATAAATCCAATAGAAAATTAGCCGAACTAAAAGGAATGTCAAAAACTATTCCAAATAGTTTAATTTTGATAAACACTCTAGCACTTAGGGAAGCGAAAGACAGTTCAGAAATAGAAAATATAATAACAACAAATGATAATTTGTATAAGGCAGATATAGAAATTGAAATAACAGATAGTTCAACTAAAGAAGTCCAAAATTATACAAGAGCTTTAAAAAAAGGATTTAATCTCATAAAGTCTAAAGGGTTTCTAACTACTAACTTAATGATTGAAATTCAAGAAGAATTAGAAAAGAACAAAAGTGGAATAAGAAGACAACCAGGAACAATTTTAAAAAATCCTTTAACTGGAGAAACAGTTTATACACCACCACAAGATTATGATGAAATTTTAAGTTTTTTAAAAAATTTAGAGGAATATATAAATATCGATGATGATGAGATAGATCCACTAATAAAATTGGCTATTATTCATTATCAATTTGAAAGTATTCATCCTTTTCCAGATGGGAATGGAAGAACAGGGAGAATTATAAATATTCTTTACTTAGTTTTAAAAGAGCTACTAGATATACCGGTTCTCTATTTGAGTAGCTATATCATAAAAAATAAAAATGACTATTACAAACTCTTGAATAGAGTGGGAACTGAAGAAACATGGGAAGAATGGATTATGTATATGTTGATAGGTATTGAAAAAACTGCTGAGGAAAGTATAGCTCTTATATCTGGAATTGGAAAAATTATGGATGAAACAAGGACCCTAATCCAAAATGAAGCTCCAAAAATATATAGTAAAGACCTAGTTGAGACTTTATTTCTACATCCATATACTAAAATTGATTTTTTAGTAGAAAATTTAGGACTTTCAAGGCAAACAGCTTCTTCATATTTAAATCAAATAGAAGAGTTAAATATACTGAAAAAAGAGAAAGTTGGAAAATATAATTATTACATTAATCTGAAACTTTTTCAACTTCTTTCATAATAACATGTTAAAAAAATGAGGAAAACTTAACATGAAAAAATAACATGTTAAAAAAATGAGAAAAACTTAACATGAAGATAAAATATTAACGGAGTGTAAATATAGATGGAAGAGTTAAAAGAGGGATGGGAAAGGGTTGAATTAGGAGAAGTTGCAAAATATATAAATACCAAAATATCTACTACTAAATTGTCTGAAAAAAATTATATTTCTACTGAAAATATGATTTCCAATAAAGGAGGAATCACGTTATCTTCAAATATTCCTCAAAATATAAATGTTAATCAATTTAATAAAAATGATATACTTTTTTCTAACATAAGAACATATTTTAAAAAATTATGGAAAGCTGAATTCAACGGTGGAGCTTCAAATGATGTTTTAATATTAAGAAGTTTAGATTCTAAAAAAATAGTTAATGAATATCTTTATTATATATTGTCTCAAGAATTTTTTTTTGATTATACCGTAAATACATCCAAAGGGACTAAAATGCCACGTGGTGATAAAAATGCAATAATGAAATATGAATTTTTAATACCCGAGAATATAGAAACCCAGCAAAAAATAGCCTCAATCCTTTCATCTCTTGATGACAAAATAGAACTCAACAACGAGATGAACAAAACTCTTGAAGAGATGGCACAAACTCTTTTCAAAAGATGGTTTATAGACTTTGAGTTCCCTAATGAAAATGGAGAGCTATACCGTAGCAGTGGCGGAAAGATGATTGAAAGTGAGCTTGGAGAGATACCTGAGGAGTGGGAAGTTAGTAATTTAGGTGATTTATTTAAATTTATTAAAGGAAAGAAGCCAAAAATTGTATCTGAAATTTTTTCAGACGAAACACCATTAAAATATTTAACTATAAAAGGATTTAATGGAGATGAAAATCTTTATGCAAGTTTAGAGAGAACAATCTTAATTGATAAAAAAGATATTGTGATGGTCATGGACGGAGCAAGTTCTGGAGATGTCTACATTGGAAAATATGGAGTTTTAGGTTCCACTTTTTCTAAAATTGAAAAAACTAAAGAAATAAATTGGAGCTATATTTATTTAATATTGAAATATTATGAAAATGATATAAAATCTCACACTACTGGTTCCGCGATTCCACATACAGACAAAGGATATGTGGAGAAAATTAAAGTTTCTCTACCAAATAATCTGGAGTTATTAAATATTTTGAGTAAAGAAATATCAGAAACGATAAAGAAAAACTTGATTAATAAAGAAAAAATACAATCTCTAACAAAGCTAAGAGACACTCTTCTCCCTAAACTAATGAGTGGAGAGGTGGAAGTATAATGCTATTTAATATATCTGCCAATAATAAAGCTATAAAAATATCTTCTAGTGAGTTTAAGCTCGAAAAAGATTTACAGAGATTTGTAGAAGAAAACATTCAAGAATTTTTAAATTTAGAAATAGTGAAAAGTGAATTTACAGTGGAAAAATATAGAATTGACACTCTAGCTTTTGATAGGGAAAACAAAGCATTTGTAATTATAGAATATAAAAGAGGTTCAAGTTATAGTGTTATAGATCAAGGATACTCATATCTATCAACTGCCTTAAATAATAAAGCTGAATTAATTTTAGAATACAATGAGAGATTAGAAAAAAATCTTAAAAGAGATGAAATAGATTGGAG
>JBOFUX010000035.1:0-4946 GCA_051652785.1 Fusobacteriaceae bacterium
TAGCTAAAGAAATTAAAAGTTACTATGAAGAAGAATACATAGAAATTAAATAAAATGAGGAATTAATACAAAACTATAATGGAAAGCCGAATGGTCTTGAGTGGTTAAATTAGAGAAAATGGGGGTAATGCAATGAAAAAGTTAGATGAGTTACTGAAATTAATAGAAAGTAAATATAAACAGCTGGGTCTAGGAGAAAAATTTGAAGGTATAGAAATATTCTTTTTAAAAGAAAAATATTATACAACTTTCTTTGGTATAGAAGGTCAAGGAAAAACAATAGATATAGCTCTTGAAGATTTGGAACGATCACTTGAAAGCTACCTAAATGATTAATTTTATTTTTTAAAGGTTCCCAAAAAACTTTGGGGACTCATTCAAAAATAAAAAGGAGGTCACCAAAATGACTAAAAAAGAATTACTGATAAAAGCAAAGGAATTTGGAATTAAAGGTTATTCAAAATTAAATAAAGAAGAGTTACAGAATTTCATTATCAAAAATGAGCTTAAAACAGACGTTATACCAGTTTATAAGTTACAAGAATTTTTACCAAAGGAAACAGAAATAATAAGCTATGAAACAACGGAAAAATGGCACGAAGCAAGAGGTGGATTTATAGGTGGCTCTGATATAGGAGCAGTAGCGGGATTTAACCCTTACAAGTCTATAATAGATGTTTATATAGATAAAACTCAAGGGAGCAGTTTTAAGGGCAATGAATCGACCTACTGGGGTAATAAACTTGAACATGTAGTGTTTGATGAATTTCAGTGTAAACATCTTGAAGAATTTAAACTTTATAAATCAAACAAAACTTTTAAAAATAGACATATAGGCGGAAATGTAGATGGAATTATCTATAATCTTAAAACTAAAAAGTATGGAATATTTGAAGCTAAAACAACAAATGCTTTTAATTTAAAAGAATGGGACACAGATACAGTTCCGCAATCATATTATTGTCAAGTTCAATCTTATTTACATGTAACAGGACTAGATTACGCGTATATAGCTTGCTTAATTGGAGGTAATAAATATAAAGAGTTTTACGTTGAAAAAAACCAAGAAGATATAAATTATTTAGTTACAAAAAGTGAAGAATTTTGGAATGATAATATATTGAAATTAATACCACCTATTCCAGACGGGCACGATTCTTACACTGAATATTTAAAAAATAAAATTGGTAAATTAAGCAATTTAGAGGTTGAAGACGAGGAAATAGTAGATAAAATAGATAACTATAAAAAAATAAAAGAAAAAATAAAATCGCTTAAAACAGAAACAGAAAAAATAGAACAAGAACTAATGTTAGAGATAATAAATTATAATTGTGATACTCTAAAATTTGAAAAATATAAAGCTAAAATAATAAATAAAACTACAAATTATGTAGATAAAAAAGAATTTGCAAAAATTTATCCAGAGGAATTTAATAAGTTTAAAGAACTTGAAAAAGAATTTATAACTATAAAAGAAACAAAATACCTAAAAATATCATAAAAAAACTTAAAATAAAAAGGAGTGATTAAAAATGACAGAAACTACAAAAGCGACAAACAGTTTACAAAAAAGAGAGGTTTCACAATCTAAAAAAACTATATTTGATGTTATTAAAGCAGGAAAAGAAAACTTTGCGTTAGCTTTACCTAAGCACATAAATTCAGAGAGATTTATAAGGGTAGCTTTAACTCAAATAAGAATGAACCCACAATTGGCAGGGTGCTCACAAGAAAGTTTGTTAGGTGCTCTTATGACATCAGCAAGCCTAGGACTTGAACCCGGAGTGTTAGGTCAAGTGTATTTAATACCTTTTAAAAACAGCAAATTAGGAACTATAGAATGCCAACTCCAAATTTCTTATAAAGGTATGATTGAAATGTTAAGAAGAACAAAACAACTAAAAGACATATACGCTTATCCTGTGTATTCAAACGACGAGTTTAGCATTGAATATGGACTTGATAGAACTATGACACACAAACCTAATTTTATCGATAGAGGAGAAGTAACTGGTTTCTATTCTGTAGCTATTCTTAACGAAGGCATAAAAGCCTTTGAATACATGACTAAAAGCGAAGTAATAGAACATGAAACTAAATATAGAAAAGGTAATTACAAAAATTCAATTTGGGATAAAAACTTTGAGGAAATGGCACTAAAAACAGTTACTAAAAAAATGTTGAAATGGTTGCCAGTTTCAGTCGAAGTTTTAGAAAACATGAGAAAAGAAGATAATATACAGAAGTTTAATGAAGTAACAAAAGAAGTTGAAGAAGAGGAATACATTAATATAGTAGAAGAAGAAGAAAAAGCAACAGATAAAGAAATTTCTGAACTTATAAAAAACTCTATGGTTGTTAAACTCGATATACAGAAACATGGAAAAGATAATGGTTATGATTTTGATGATTTGAGTAAAAAAGACTTAGAAGAATTACAAAAAATAATAGATGACGAAATAGAAAAAAACATATAAATTAAAAAAGGAGGAATTAAAATGAGAGCGTTAATAAATATATTAATTAAAGAAGTAAAAGTTTTAGGCATAGAAAAAGATGTAGAAAATAACTTGAGGAAAGATTGGGAACAGATGTTCGAAGAGGAAAGTGAAGAAAATAATGAAGAATTTTGGGGAACAGTTGTTCTCATTGCGGGATTAATAGAACACAAAAAAGCAGAATTAACGTTAAAGAAATATCGAGTAGGAGGAGTTTAATGGAAATAAAAATTGAAATATTTAAAGGTTTAAAAATAATATGAGAGAAAAAGAAATATTAAAAGACAAAAAAATATTAAATATTAGAGAAGTAAAAAATAAAACTTTTATTCAAGATAATAAAATAATTTATAAATCGCCATTTAATTTTGAACAAACAATAATTTTTTTAGAAAAAATAAAATAAATTTTTAATTATTTTGGACATTGAAAACTTAATATTATTGAGGAATTTCTAAAAAATATTTTTTGGAGTTAATGGAGTATGATAAAAATAATTATTGACAGACTGCTATAAAATAATGTATATTAATAGCAGACTGTCAAAAGGAGTTAATATGGAGAAAAGAGATTTGAAAATTTCTTTTTTTAAGGGTGGAAGTGGTAGTATTTCAGCTAAAACAAGTATCCCTAAAAAATGGTTAGATATTCTTAAAATTTCCCAAGATGAAAGAGATATAGAACTTATTCTTGATGAAAAAAGAGAAGAAATAATCATTAAAAAAAAGAAATAAAAAATCTCCTATGCAAACTTCTTACAGTTCACATAGGAGTTAGCGTAGCACAATACCACACCGACAAGTGTATTGTACTACATTAACTCCAAAAAAACAATATTTTTTAGGAGGAAATTCTATGACAATTGAACAAAAAAACTTATTATTATTTTTTTTAGAGCAGTCTGAAAATGACAAAGGGTGTGCTAAACAAAAGACTAAGGTATTATCTCTTTTAAACAATCTACAAGAAAAACTAGAGATAAAACATGGAACTAATGAAAAAAAAATCTTTGTGAATTTAGAAGACGAGATTCTTAATCTTTTTTCTATGACTAGTAGAAACTATTTTGATTTTGGAATGTTTGCTAATGATATAGTTGAAAATGACAATTTAGAATGGGGTTTAGAGGAGGTAGTATAATATGAACAAATTAATAGTACAAATTGAAAATAATAATGGAATTAATGTAGTTAGTAGTAGAGTGGTAGCAGAGCAACTAGGGAAAGAGCATTCGGATGTTATGAGGAAAATTAAAGAAGTTTTAGGAGTCGGAGAATTTTCGGAGTCCTCTTATGTGAACAGTCAAAACAAAGTTCAACCTGAATTTTTACTCGCTAAAGATGGTTTTATATTATTATGTATGAATTATCAAGGGTATAATGATTTTAAAAGAGCATATATAAACAAATTCAATGAAATGGAAAAAGAATTAAAGAAAGCCCCAGCTTCATTTAAAGAAGCTTTGCAACTAGCTTTAGAACAACAAGAGCATTTAGAACTTTTAGAAACTGAAAATAAAGTTAAAGACCAACAAATTTTAGAATTAAAACCTAAAGCAACTTATTATGATTTAGTATTACAGTGTAAAAATCTAATACCTGTAACTATTATTGCTAAAGATTTTGGAATGTCTGGAAAGCGATTAAACGACCTATTAAACAAATTAGGGGTACAATATAAGCAAGGTGGAGAAGTTTGGCTGTTATATCAGAAATATGCTGATAAGGGATACACACATACTAAAACACAAAATTACAATAAAAGTGATGGTACACAAGGGGTTAAAACACATACTTATTGGACTCAAACAGGAAGATTATTTATATATGATTTATTGAAAAAAAATAGTATGCTTCCAAATATAGAAAAAGAATATAATAATGTTTTAAAAATAGCTAAATAGAATAGCAAAAATCCTCAATAATTAAGTTTGGGGATTTTTTATTATCAAAGGTTACTAAAGGAGGTTTAAAATGTTTATTTTAAAAATATTAATTATTATAATCAGTGTTGCAACAGCAATCAATATATCAAATATGGATTCTAAATACAGTTTAAAAAAATTAAAAAAAATATGTTTTTTTTACATGATTTTAGCAATAGTTTTGCTTTTTAGTCTATAAGAAAAGGAGATGAAGAAATGGAGAATATCAATTTAGAAATTTTTATAAAATTACTAGCTGAAGATTATAAAAAAGAGGAGATAAAAAAAGATGAAAGTGGTAGCTTATTGTAGATATAGTTCAGACAACCAAAGAGAAGAAAGTATTCAAGCACAGCTAAGAGCTATAAGAGAGTTCTGCGAGAAAGAAAAACATACACTAGTAGAAACATATGTAGATGAAGCTCAAAGTGGAAAAAGCACTAATGATAGAGTTGCTTTTAATAAAATGATAGATGATTCTAAAAATAATAATTTTGATGGTGTCCTTGTCCACAAGCTAG
>JBOFUX010000036.1:0-1996 GCA_051652785.1 Fusobacteriaceae bacterium
TGGGATAAAAAAGATGAGGTAGAGCTAATAAAAAATAAATCTTATCTAGAATTGAACGGAGGTAATTAATGACAAAAAAAGAACTATTAACATTTTCACAGTTATCAAATCTAGAATGGCAATTTTACCAGTATCAAAAGGAAAGAGATGATGATAATAAAAAAAATATAATATCAGGAAATAAAATAACAAAAGAAATGTTTAAAACAGAAAACTTCATAAAAATAGATTATATAAATGGAATTGAAAAAAGAAGTAATGCCTATGAAGAAAAAGGAATAGAGGGTTTAGGTTTAATGCGAAGAAAATGTGGAATAGCTTTAGAGTATTTAGAGAGTGGTTCAGAAGAAGGGAAATTTTTATCTGATTGGGAAGTGATAGGAGGTTGGGATAATTACTCTTTAGCTTTAGAGTCAGTAAGAGGTTTAATAGAGAGGTTTGGAGGAGAATTTAATAAAAATGAGCTCTTAACGAGAAAAGAGACTGAAGAACTTTCAGAAATAAAATCATATTTTGAGTTAGGTGTGTCAATACTAGAAAATGAAGCAGTAAGTAAAATTACAATAATTTTCTTTGCAATAGGAGGAAAAATAAAGAAATTTATAAAAGAAATAGAAAAAGCGAAACAAAGAATCTTTGGTGATGAAGTGAGCGATGAGGTAAAGAGCTTAGAAAATCGATTCACTGGAAAACTAGAATATAAAGAAAAAATTAGTTTTTATGACACAAAACTAAGAGTGTCAGCTTTTAAAAAGGGTGGAACAGTAGTAGTGGCTTTTAGAAATATAAAAGAAAATACAAAATTAAAAAAATCTATTGATAAAAATAATTTACCAAATGAGATATATCAGATGAAGTCGCTAATTGAAAATTTAAAAAAGGATTATCCTGATATTGAAACTATCTACACAACAGGATTTGGTATAGGTGGGGAATTAGCAATACTAAAATATCTCTGTAACTCATCCATATCAAAATGTGTAGTATTTGGAGAGAAAAAATTCATAGAATACGATAATCTATTAGTACTTGATTCATTTGAAGAAGTTGATAAAAACCTCCAATATTTTAATAAACAGGAAATGGATGCAAGATTTTGGTTGTTATTATTCGAGAGTTTAGTAGGACTGATAGGGTCATTTTTGGTGATTGCAGCAGCTGTATCCCAAAAGGATCCATCTTCCGTGCAACGATCAATTAATAATGTTTTAGCATCTGCCGGTATTATGGGGAATCTTGTGTTCAATCTAGATAGAAATAGCACTGAAAACCATGAAATGTGGGGGAACATCAAGGGTTACTTAGACCTTTTAAAAACAAATGAAATTTTAGATGAAAATAATATATTGATTGAAGATTTTGAAAATAAAGAAAGTTTTTTGAAGCTTTCTGACTCATTGAGTATAAGGATTGAGAAAACTATATATTTATCAATTTTATTTGAACTATCGCAATCTGAGAGCGCGAATCTTAACTATAGCGAAACTACTATAGATAAGAATGTTAGAGAAGTGACGATAAGTTTTGGTTCTATGGGAAAAGAATATAAATTAAAAGAATATAACGGTGTTTTTATTAATGCAAATATAAACATTGAAAATAAAGGGCTCTCATTTTTATCTTATTTGACGCTAAAATCACAAATAAAAAAAAGAATGGACAAAGCAAAGATAGAAAGACTTATTCTTAAGCCTAATAAAGGTATGGTAGTTGCAGATAATATAAAAAAAATCATTTATGAACCCAATAATGCTATAGTAGTTGTGGATAAAGAAGTAAAAGAAAAAAAAATCTATGAACCAAACTACAAAATAACAGAAAATAGCTATTTTCCATTTATAAATAAAAACGGAGAGATTCAAAATAGATTGAGAGATGAATATATATCCTCAATAATAGCAACAGAGTTAAAGTTAAATGGAATACCAAATGAAAAATACATAAACGGTGTGAAAGAAAAATGTTTAATTTATAGTGTTATCAATTCATCATTACA
>JBOFUX010000037.1:0-34711 GCA_051652785.1 Fusobacteriaceae bacterium
AAAAAGTATACAATTGAAGAACATTTTAAAAATTCCAGTGAAAATATAGTTGAGCTTTTTAATTTGTTTTTAGAAAAAATAGAAGAGATGATACCAAATATAGAGCTTGAACCGAAAAAATTATATATTGCATTGAAGAGCAACAAAAGAAATATAATAGATTTTAGGTTACAAAAGAATTCTCTTAAAATGTGGTTAAATGCAAAGAAGGAGACTTTAAATGATTCTAAGAATCTGTCAAAAGATGTATCAAATATTGGGCATTGGGGTAATGGTGATTATGAAATATCCGTCTCTAATGATGAAGAGTTAGAGTATATTTTAAGTTTAATAAAAGACTCAAACAAATTAGAAGTTTAAAGATGGAAATCATAATGACACTAAAAAATATTCAATATGAAATTATAAAAGAATGCAATACCCTAGTAGAAAAGAGAATAGAAAACTGGGAAATAGGAATTGGGCTAAATAAAGTGGATGGATTAACTTCCTCTTGGAAACTTTGTAAAAAATCAACACAAAGGAAAAAATGGATTATATCATGGCAAATCCACCATTTGATGAAAATATGGAACAGCAGGGATAGTTTTAGCCAACGGGGTCACTATCTTCTAATACTTCCAATGAGGGTGAAATTAGAAAAAGTATGCTAGAAGATGATGGAATTTCTTATGAAATAAAAATGGAAAAACTTGCGTCAGAGTTAGGATTTGAAATATAGGGGGTAGCTATGAACCTTTTACAACAAATAAGAAATGGAGAGAGTAAAACACTTGAGTTCAAAGAACTAATACCTAAGGGAGAACAAATTGCTAAAACAGCAGTGGCTTTTTCTAACTATGCTGGTGGAAAAATACTTATAGGAGTAACAGATAAAAATAATATTGTAGGAATAGATGAGAAACTAGATATTTTCAAGATAAAAGAAAGTTTAGAATCCACATTAATTGATAGTTGTTCCCCATATGTGAATTTTGATATTTACAATGAGACAGTAAAGGAAAAAACTATAATAGTAATAGAGATTTTTCCAGGAAAAATTAAACCTTATTATCTAAAAAAAGATGGCAGAGAGAACGGAGTTTATCTTAGAATAGGTTCTAGTAATAGAAAAGCTGGTTATGAAAATGTTTTAGAACTTGAAAGACAAAGAGCAAATATTTCATATGATGAAGAAATAGATTATGATTTAAGCTATGAGAACTTGGAATTGGATTTCCTAAAGAAAAGATTTTTAAAAGTAGGAAAAGAGATAACTCAAGATAAATTAATTAATATGAAGCTGATAAAAAATCATGGCAAAGAGTTTAAAGCAACAAAAGGATTAGGAATAATTTTAGGTAGTTATGAAAATTGTGAAATAAAATGTGCAAGATTTAAGGGTGAAAAAATGACTTATTTTGTAGACAAAAAAGAGTTTAATGGAAATATATTTGAACAAATAGACGGAGTTGAAGCTTTCCTTAGAAATCATTTAAATTTAAGAAGTAAATTTGTAGGGTTTCAAAGAAAGGATATTCTTGAGATACCACCTTTGGCATTAAGAGAAGCGATTGTAAATGCAGTTATTCATAGAGATTATTCAAACCAGGGAAGAGATATAAAAGTGGCAGTATATGATCATATAGTAGAGATAACATCTCCTGGTTGCTTACCTAATACACTAACAATGGAAGATATATATTCTGGTAGGTCTGAAATAAGAAATAAAGTATTAGCTAAAGTTTTTAAAGAACTAGACTATATTGAAAAATGGGGAAGTGGATTAAAAAGAATAAATGAACTTTGCAGAGAATCAGGAGTAAAAGATCCAGAAATAAAAGAAAGTGGCGATTTTGTATCAGTGACATTTAAAAGAATGACTCAGCAGGTATTAACTGAAATACCACCGGATAACCACCGGATACCACCGGATAATCACCGGATACCACCGGATACTTTAGAACTAAGTTTAAGCGAGAAAAATATTATAGGAATAATAGGAGATAGAAGTACAAGAAAAGATATACAGGAAAAAGCTAAAATGAGTGATGGTAGAATAAGAGAGATTTTAAGAGTTCTTCAAGATAAAAAACTTATAGAAAAAATAGGAAAAGGTCCTAGTACATTTTATAAAAGATTGTGAAAGAATTCTCTTAAAATGTGGTTAAATGCAAAGAAGGAGACTTTAAATGATTCTAAGAATCTGTCAAAAGATGTATCAAATATTGGACATTGGGGTAATGGTGATTATGAAATATCCATCTCTAATGATGAAGAGTTAGAGTATATTTTAAGTTTAATAAAAGACTCAAACAAACTAGAAGTTTAAAGGTGGAAATCAAAATGACACTAAAAAATATTCAATATGAAATTATAAAAGAATACAATACCCCAGTAGAAAAGAGAATAGAGAACTGGGAAATTGGAATTGGGTTAAATGAAGTGGATGGATTGACTCCCTCTACTTACCTAATCCAGTTAACAAAAGAATCCATAGAAGGAAAAAAGACTTTTGATGAGATAGAAAAAGACTTAAAAAACTATTATAATAAACAAGATAAAAATTCTATCAACTATTCAGAAATGGAGTGTGATTTAGTCTCTACAAGAATTGCAAAGCTTTTAGAAGATAGAGCTTTTGTTTTTAGTCCTATTCAACTGAAAAGTATTCATAAAAAACTTTTTTCTGAACTTATTTTAAATGAAAGAGATAACAATATTGGAGAATACAGAAAATACAATATCTCTAAAAAAGAGCTAGTTTTAAATGGGGATACTGTTATATATGGAGAGCACACCACAATAGTTGAGTTTTTGAAATATGATTTTGAAAATGAAAGCAGTAAAAATTATTCTGAAATGAGTTTAGAAAAACAAATTAAAAATTTAACTCAATTTACATCAAGAATATGGCAAGTACACCCATTCATAGAAGGGAATACCAGAACTGTTGCAGTCTTTATTCAGAAATATATTTTAAGCATGGGCTACCATGTGAATAATCATCTTTTTAAAGAAAATTCAGTATATTTTAGAAATGCTTTAATAGCCTCTAATTACAGTGATATTCCCCGAAAAATATCTTCTAATTTTGACTATTTAGAGGAGTTTTTTTTTAAATTATTATCTGACAGAGAGATAGAGTTAAAAGAGATAAAAATTTTTAAATAAATAAAAATAATTTTAGGGGAGAAAGAATATGAATTTTACAGAAGATGAACTAGAACAAGCCTATCTTGAGATACTAAAATCTCTTGGGTGGGAGTGTATAGATGGGAGAAGTTTAGAACGTGGCGATTATCACGAGGTAATTTTAGAAGAAAATCTCCGTGAAGCTATTTATAAAATAAATAAAAATATGCCTATCACTTCAAAAGAAGAAGCAATAAAAAAAGTTATGCATCTATCAAGTCCTATTCTATCTTCCGCCAACGAGGATTTTCATAAAATGTTTACTGAGGGAGTAGATGTTGGAGAATATACTGATAATGAAGAAAACAAAAGGTCAGGTGGAAAAATATATCTTGTTGATTACTCTAAGGAAGAAAGCAATGAATTTTTAGCGATAAATCAATTTACAATAGTTGAAAAAACTAAACGTAGACCAGATATAATTCTTTTTGTAAATGGGATTCCTCTTGTGGTTATAGAACTTAAATCTTTAAGCAATGATAGTGTTGGAATAAAAGAAGCCTACACTCAAATAGAAAGATACAAGTTAGAGATACCTACTCTTTTTAAATACAATTCATTTATAGTTATCAGTGACGGGGTAAATGCTAAAGCTGGAACTATAAGCTCAAATGAAGAACGATTTATGAGTTTTAGATCTGTAAATGGGAAAGTTGTCGCAAATACAGATGAACTTATGATGCAAGTTTTAGCAAAAGGAATGCTTACTAAAACTAGAATACTTGACTTAACTAAAAATTTTGTTCTTTTTCTTCAAAATAAAACTGATAAAATAAAAATACTAGCTCAGTATCATCAGTATTTTGCAGTGAAAAAAGCATTAAAAAAAACAGAGTTAGCTACTAGTAATGAGGGAAAAATAGGTGTTGTTTGGCATACTCAAGGAAGTGGTAAATCTCTTACAATGGCTTTTTATGCAGGTCAACTTATGAGGACATTCAAAAATCCAACTATTATAATTCTTACAGATAGAAACGATTTAGACAATCAACTTTTTGGAACTTTTTCTAAGGGACATAACTATTTAGGGGAATCTCCAAAACAAGCAAATGATAAAGATGAACTTCGAGAAATGCTCAATGTAAATAGTGGTGGAATAATTTTTTCTACTATTCAAAAGTTTTCTCCAAGACCAGAAGAAATAATAGAGGCTATTTCAGAAAGAAATAATATATATATAATAGTAGACGAAGCTCACAGGTCCCAGTATGGACTAGATGCTAAGATGGATAGTAAGGGGAATAGTAAGTACGGCTATGCAAAACATATTAGAGATGCTCTTCCAAATGCAAATTATATTGGATTCACAGGAACTCCAATAGATTTTGATGATAAATCAACAACAGCAGTTTTTGGAAATTATATAGATACCTATGATATGACAAGAGCGGTGGAAGATGGTTCTACTGTAAAAATTTATTATGAAAATAGATTTATAAAACTTGATATTAATTATGATTTGTTAAATGAATTGGACAATGATTTTTATGAGATAATGGAAAACCAAGAAGAGTTTGCTATTGAAAAAAAGAAAAAAGACATAACAAAAATGGAAGCTATAATAGGTTCTGAAAGTCGAATAAAAACTTTAGCACATGATTTTATAACACATTGGGAAACTAGAAGAAATAATGCTTTTGGAAAATGTATGATAGTTTGTGCTTCAAGAAAAATATCAGTGGACCTTTATAATAAAATTATAGAATTAAGACCTCAGTGGCATAGTTTAGATAAAACAAAGGGAAAAATTAAAGTAATTATGACTAGTGATATTTCAAAAGACCCTAAAGAATGGGAACAGCATTTTACAACAAAGCAAGAGAGAGAAGAATATGCTAGTAGAATAAAAGATGAATCTGATGAACTAGAAATTACCATAGTTCGTGATATGTGGCTAACTGGTTTTGATGTTCCTTGTATGCATACTATGTATATTGATAAACCTATGGTTGGTCATAATCTTATGCAAGCCATAGCTAGGGTAAATAGAGTTTATAAAGATAAAAGTGGTGGACTCGTTGTTGATTACATAGGAGTAGGGGACGCTCTTAAAAAAGCTTTGAAACAATATACACCTAATGATCAGAAAACAGCAGGAGTGGATACCGAAAAAGCAGTGGCAATTATGAAAGAACACTATGAAATAGTAAAGGAAATATTTCATAAGTTTGATTACTCTAATTATAAAAATGAAAGTGCATTGGATAGAGCAAAAATAATAATTCAAGGTATGGATTTTATTTTTGGAGTTGAACAAAATGAAAAAGGGACTAAGAAAAGATTTATTGATAATGTTCTAGCTCTTGCTAAAGCTCATTCTTTATGTATAACAACTAAAGATGGACAGGCTATAAATTGTGAAGTAAGTTATTTTAAAGCTGTTAAAGCAAGTATAATAAAACTTGAAACAGAAGAGATAGGACCTAAAAAGAAACTTACAGCGAGAGAAATAAATGATAGATTAGCCATAATGATGTCAAAGACTATAATTTCTGAAGATGTAATAGACGTTTATTCAGAACTTGGAATTAATACTCCTGATATTTCTATACTATCCAATGAATTTTTAAGTGAAATAGACAAAATAAAATACAAAAATCTTGCAGTGGAAATGCTTAGAAAACTTATTGAAGGTAAAATAAAATATTCTAGTAGAAAAAATCTTACTGTTGCAGAAAAATTTTCAACTAGACTTCAAAAAGTTATGAGTGAGTATAGGAATAAAGCTCTTACAAGTATAGAAATTATGGAAGAACTAATAAAAATGGCAAAAGATTTAATGGAATCTCATAAAAAAGGGAATTCTTTAGGACTAAGTGAAGATGAAATAGCTTTTTATGATGCTTTAGGAAAAGATGAAAAAGTAAAGAAACTTATGGGTGATGATATTCTTATTAAAATAGCAAAAGAACTAACAGAGACTATAAAGAAAAATATGACTATTGATTGGTATGATAAAGAAAGTGTTCAAGCTCAAATGAGAAGAGCGATAAGAAGACTTTTAAAAAAATATGGATACCCACCAGAAGACACGGAAGATGCAACTGAACTTGTACTAAAACAGGCAAAACTTATGAGTGAAGAAATGAGATAAAATTTTAAAAATAAAGTAAAAAAAGAGAATTATCTCTATTTTTTACTTTATTTTTTTATTATTTTTTGTTCTTGACTCTCAACCAACTTCATAGTTTATAATTATTTATCTGAAACATAAAATTACATACGAGGAGAACAAATGAAAAAATATCTATTCCTTTTCTTAGCTTTAAATCTCATCTCTTTTTCTAGAGAACTAACTTTAGATGACTCTCTTAATTTAGCAAAGAAAAATAACCGTAGCTTAAAAGAAAAAGAAATAAATGTACAGCAGAAAAAATTAAACGAAAAAATTAATATTAAAAATATTTTACCATCTTTAAGTGTTCAAAGTAAGCATTTTGACTATGAAAATACTAAAAATTTAGACAGTTTATTTCAGAGTGGAGCTTACTTATCACAATCATTATTTAGCGGTGGAGAAAAATTTTATAATATAAAAAGTAGTAAAGCTTCTAGAGAGTTTGAAGAGAGTGAATATAATTCTGAGGGACTAAGATTATCACTAAATGTTATAGTCTCATATGTAAAAATTCTCCAATTAGAAAAAAGTTTAGAAGTTTATAAAGCTTCTAGAAAAGAAAAATTAAGTGAACTTGAAAAGCAAAAACAATTTTATGAGCTAAGTCTTATTGATAAAAGTGAAATTTTAAGAATAGAAACATCTCTTTACCAAAGTGAAGCAAATGTTTTAAAAATACAAAATAATATTAATACAGAAAAATTCACTTTGAAAAATCTTTTAGGTATAGACATAAATGAAACTGTAAGTTTAAAAGAAATGGAAGAAAAAGAATTTTTAACTAAAGATATTGATTTAAAAAAAGACATTGTATTTGCTATGAAAAATAGCACTTTAGCTAAAAAACTAAATAAAAAAATTGAAATAAGTGAATATAATTCCAAAAGTGTCAAGGGTAATTTTCTTCCAAAAGTTGATTTAGAATATGGCTATGAATCTTTAGAAGAAAATAGTTTTAAAAGAAGCAATGACAATTGGCAATGGAAACTTGGAATTACGTTTAAATGGGATATCTTTAATTTTGGAAGTGAAATAGATAGCTACAAAAGTTCTACTTTTGAAATTGAAAAACAAAAAAATTATAAAATAGACTCATTAGAAACTCTAAAAAGAGAGATTTCAACGGCATATTTAGATTTAACAACTTCAAGTGCAGTTATTAAAACTAATGAAAAAGCTTTATTAACATCTCTTGAAACTTACAATATTGATAAAGAAAAATTTTCAAATAGAATTATAGATTCTGTTAATTTTTTAAAAACAGAAGCTGAATTAAGAGATGCTCAAATAACTTATCTTAACTCCCAGCTAGATTACTTTATCTACTATCACCAATACTTAATTTTACTAAAATAGGGGGCTCAAATGAACAAATTATTATCTATACTTTTTTTAATCCTTACTTTAATAGGGTGTGGAAAAGAAAAAAACAACAATATTACAAAATCAGAAATTTTAAAAGATGTTAAACTTTATGAATTAAAAGTTACTACTATAAAAAATACTCAAATGTATAATGGAGAATTAAAACCTGCAACTGAAATAACAATAATAACTCCAACTGGAGGTTATGTTACTCAAATTAACTTTAAAAATGGCGATACAGTTACAGAAAATAAACCAATTTTAGTATTAAGTGATGCTACTACTGAAGGAAATTTCTATGAAACAAATGGAACTCTCATTAAAGCAAAATCTAATTATTCCACAACTAAAACTTCATTTAATAAATACGAAATTCTTTTTAAAAAGAATTTAATTTCTGAAGAGTTATATTTAGAATCTAAAAATAAAATGCAGCAAAGTTTAGGAGATTTAAAAATATCTGAAGCAAATCACATAAAAGCAAATGATAATTTTAAAAGATTGACTGTTACCTCTAAAATAAAAGGTGTTATAACTGACTTGACTTTTAAAGAGAACGAAAAAGTTAATGCTGATACTAAGCTTTTAACAATAATTGATAATAGTAAAATGGAGATAAAAATTGCCGTTAGCCCTGAAGATATTAAAAATATAGAGATAGGAAAAGAGGCTAATATAATTATATCTTCTGTAAATAAAACTCTTACTGGATATATAAGTGATATTAATTATTCATCCAATAGTGATACTAAAAAATATGAAGTTAAAATATTATTAGATAATGAGGATAAAGCTCTTTTAAAAGGTATGTATGCTAAAGTAAAAATGGAACAAGGAGAGATAAAAGGATTATTTGTTCCTAAAGAAGCTGTTATGATAAAAGATTTATATTCATATATTGCAGTTATTAGAGATAGTAAAGCTATTGTCTATAAAGTTCAACGTGGAATTTCAGAAGGGAATCTTCAAGAGATTTTATTTGATGAATTTAAAGAAAATGATAAAGTAGTTGTTCAGGGACAGTATCTCTTAAACAACAACGATAAAGTGAGGGAGATTTAATATGAGAATCCTATCTGAATTTTCTATAAAAAAACCAGCAACTGCAACTATGATTATTATATCTATGATTTTCTTTGGATTTTTAGGACTCTCTAAGATGCCCATTGAACTTATGCCTAACACTGCTAATCCAACTGTTAGAATAAACATTGAATGGAAAGGAGCTACTCCAGAAGATATTGATAAGATGATTACTAAAAAAGTAGAAGATATTCTTCCAAATGTTGACGGTATTACAGAGTACTCTTCTAGTTCAACTTCTGAAACTTCTGAAATTAATGTTAAATTTAAATATGGAACGGATATTGAAACAAAGATAACTTTAATTCAAAATGAAATAAACCAAATTAAAAATAAATTACCAGAAGGTATTGAAGAACCATCTATAAGAGAGCAATCTATGGGGTCAGCTCCTGCTGCTGTTTTAGCCATGTCTGGTGGAGATCCTATGGAAGTTAGAAGTTACGCAGAAAACTCTCTAAAACCACTGCTTGAAAGAATTCAAGGTGTTTCTCAAATTTTAATTTTTGGTGGTAAGGAACAAGAGGTTTTAGTTGAAATTGACCCTGAGAAATTAGAAAACTATAATCTTAGTATTTTAGAAGTTTCAAATTTAGTATCCAAAGCAAATACAACTCTTCCTGGTGGACAAGTGAGAGAAGGGGAAAAAGAGTTTTATATAAAAATTCAAGGGGAACTCAAAACTCCTGAAGATATTGGAAATGTAATTTTAAAAAATGATAATGGACATCTTTTAAGAATAAAAGATGTTGCCAATGTTAGAATTGATACAAAAGATCCTTCAAATATTTTTAGAAAAAATAATCTTGATGGACTAGTAATTATTGTTGCTAAAACAGATGAAGGGAATGCAATTGAAATTGTTAATTCTATAAATAAAATTTTAAATAATGTTAAAAGTTCATTACCGTTAAATTCAAAATTAGACTATGATTTTGATTCTACTGTTATTATTATGAATTCAATTAACAATGTTAAAGAAACTGGTATTATTGGATTAATTCTTGCTTCTGTTATTTTATATCTATTTTTAAGAAGTATAGCTGCAACAATAGTTATTGCTGTTGCTATTCCTATATCGGTGATATTTACATTTTTTCTGTTAAATGCTCAAGGTCTCACATTAAATTTAGTATCTTTAATGGGATTGTCTTTAGGAATTGGAATGCTTGTTGATAACTCAGTTGTTGTTTTAGATAATATATATAGGCATATGACAGAGTTAGGAAAAGGGAAAATAGAAGCAGCAAGAGATGGTGCAGCTGAGATGGGACTCCCTGTTTTAGCTTCAACTTTAACAACTGTATCAGTATTTTT
This sequence comes from Fusobacteriaceae bacterium, assembly GCA_051652785.1. Classification (GTDB taxonomy): domain Bacteria; phylum Fusobacteriota; class Fusobacteriia; order Fusobacteriales; family Fusobacteriaceae; genus JAGNZR01. The sequence goes on from JBOFUX010000037.1 coordinate 10,058, forward strand.
ACCTATTGTCTTCCAAGAGGGAATGGCTAAAGAACAGTTTAAAGATTTATCATACTCTATTTCATACTCACTACTTGCGTCTCTTATAGTTGCATTAATATTTGTTCCTATGGCTTCTAGCAAAATTTTAAATGATAGAAAAAAAATAAATTCTGAGGGAAAATTTATAATAAAATTAAAAAATATATATTTATATGTTTTAAGATGGGCTATTAAAAATAGAGGAATAGTAGCTATGGGAACAGTTGCTCTCTTTATTGGTTCAATATTTGCAGCTTCAACACTGGGAGGAGGATTTCTTCCTACAACTGATGATGGACGGTTTGCTGTAGTAGCTAAACTCCCTTCTAGTGCTGATATAACTATGAGTGACCGAATAGGAAAAATATTAGAAGAAAAAACTTCAAGTTTAAAAGTTGCTCAATCATACACTTTATCTGGAGACACTAGTAATGCTATTATAAATATAAATGCAGGACTTAAAACATCTAGAAATGAAAGTTTAAGTGATATTATGGTTACTTTAAGAGAAACTTTCAAAAACATTCCTGATGTTGTTCTTAGCATTATTCCTACATACGTTTTTGGCTCAAATGGAATTTATGACCTAGAATTTGAACTTTATTCAGATAATGAAATACAATTAAAAGATATTTCTGGAAAATTAAAAGAAAAGATGTATAATATAGATGGAATTACAGAGATTTCTTCATCTTTTGAGGGAGGAAAACCAGAAGGTAAAATAATAGTTGATAGAGAAAAAGCTAAATTCTACGGTGTTGAACTTGAAACATTAGCAGTTATGATTAAAGCACAGATTTTAGGAAAACAACCAATTACAATAAATAGTGATAATGGGGAAATTGATGTTACTATTCAATTAGAAAAAAAATATAGAGAATCTACAAAATTGTTAATGGATTCTAGAATAACTTTAGACAATGGAAAAAATATTCTAATATCAGATATAGCTACTTTAGTTCTAGAAGAGGGACCTTCTAAAGTTGAAAAAAAAGACAAAAAGAAAAAAATAGTTCTTTATGCTAATTTAGAAAATGGAACTGATCTCCAAAGTGCAAAAGACTCACTTGTAAAAGAATTTTTAAATATGAATGCACCTGATAGTGTATCTTATGGATTTGGAGGAGAAAGTGCTGACATGTCTGAGATGGGAAAACAAATGTTAATAAGTTTTGCTGTTGCTATATTTTTAGTTTACTTTATACTTGTTTGGCAATTTGAATCTTTTATCTTACCATTTATTATTATTTTGTCAATTCCATTATCGACAATGGGAGCTTTGTATAGTTTAGCTATATTTAAAGTTGATTTAGATATTATGGTTGCAGTGGGGTTTGTTATGCTTGCTGGAATTGTTGTTAATAATGCAATTGTATTAATTGATTTTATTAATTTTAGAATAAAATCTGGAGATAATATAAATAGAGCTATAATTGTTTCTGGTAAAACTAGACTTAGACCAATTCTCATGACAACACTTACAACTGTACTAGGAATGATTCCCCTTGCTTTGAGCAATGGAGATGGATCTGAAACTTATTCTGGAATGACTTTTGTTGTTATATTTGGACTATCAACAGCAACATTATTTACTTTAGTTGTTATTCCTATTCTCTATTACTTAGTTCATGATCTAAAAATGAGTATAAAAAATCTATTAAAAAAAAGGAGGTAGTATGTTTAATGAATTTATCACAATAGGAGAAATAGCTAGCTTTACTAATATTCCCATATCTACACTTCGCTATTATGATAAAATTGGAGTTTTGTCTCCAGCTTATAAAAATAATGATACAAAATATCGTTACTACACTTCAAAACAAATAATAATATTGAAAATTATAAATCACATGAGAAATATGGGTTTTTCAATACAATATATAAAAAGTCATTTTGATAATATGGATTATAGCCATACCCTAGCTCTTTTTGAAAAAGTTCTTTTTGAAACAAAATTAGAAATAAAAAAATTAAAACTTGCTGAGAAAGAACTTATAGAAAGTTGCAATAAATTTAAAGAAAGTTTTGAAATTGAAAATAAAATTGGAATCCCTTTTATTCAAGAAATAGAAGAAATAAAAGGTGTTATATTTGATCAATCTGTAAATTCATTTATTGAATTAAGAAAATCTTTAGATTCAGTTAATAGTTTTGAAAAAGCTAATAATTTTCATCATATTTTAAGAGGTTTTAAAATGTCTTTTGACGGTTGGAATAAAAATAAATTTCAAAAAGAAGCATTAATTGTTAAAATGAAAGAAACAGAGGCAAATGTTTCAATAATTATTCCAAAAGGAAAGTATGTTTCAGTATATGGAAAAGGAATTTTTGAAGAGGAAAATATTGTTCAAAATCTTTTAACCTGGATTAAAAATAATAACTTAAAACCAAAAGAAGAATTTTTTGCAATATTAACAGATTTAATCCTATTTAAAAGTAAAAAAGATTTTCAATACCTTTTAAGGATTCCTGTGTTTTAAAATTTGAAAAAGGAGTGTAATGATGAAAAATTTTGTATCAGCAAATTGGGTAATGGAAAATATGGAAAAATTAACTATAATAGATGTTAGGTTTGATATGCACAACCCTCTCTACGGAAAAGAAGCATATAATAAAAATCATATTGAAGGAGCATATTATTTAGATTTGAATAACGATTTATCAGGAAAAAAAAATAAAAATGGTCATGGTGGTTCAAGACCTGTACCGAGTTTAAAAGAATTTTCAGAAAAAATAAAAAAATTTGGAATAAAAAAAGAGTCAATAATTGTATTTTATGATGAAGATAATATTATTTCCAGTAGAGCAGCAATAATATTTAAATATTTTAATATTAATAGTGTGAAAGTTTTAGATGGTGGAATAAACTCTTGGTTAAAAATAAATGGAAGTTTAACAAATAAAATCACTGAAGAGAAAGAAAGTACAATAGAATTAAAAGAACATCTAGAAATGATATGTGATATTGAGTATATAAAAGAAAAAAAAGAATTAAACAGTGTAGCCCTTATAGAAGGAAGGGAATATGAAAGATATCTTGGAAAAATCGAACCTTTTTATAAAAAAGCTGGACATATTCCTTTAGCAAAGTGTATTCCCGTTGACTCTGTGCTAGACAACAATGATATGTTGAAAAATAAAAATGAATTAGAGTTAGTATTTTCTCTTTTAAAGGGGAAAGATGAAGTTATTTTTTATTGTGGCTCAGGAGTAAATGCAGCTTTAACATTTTTAGCCTATGATGAAATTGGTGGAAAATCTAAAATTTATATAGGAGGCTTCTCAGATTGGATAAGCTATGATGAAAATCCTGTAGAGACAAAAGATGAAAATTAGGTAGTATAAAATATTATAACCCCTAATAGTAAAAATAACTCTAATAAAAAAAAATTAGCCTTAATTATTAGGGCTAATTTTATTTTTTATCATTTTAATTTTTTATTTATTTTATTCTATACAAATATTTTATTTAAATTTATAAGTAGCTGAAAGTCCAATAGACTCAACGTGTTTTTTATAAGAAATTCCCGTGGAACTAGAGGTTCCAGAATGATAAAAAACAGAGGCTAAACTTCCCATTAGTTCTAAGTTATCACTATATTTATATTTTGCTCCTATTCCATAAAGATCCGCATTTAAAGCATAGTCTGTATCTTTATATGTTTTTCCATTAGCTCCTGTATCAGTAAATTGATACCCTCCCATAAGTGTCCATTTTTCATTTAAAATATAATCTATACCAAAAGATATTTCATACCCATTATCATATCCTGTATAGGCTTCAAAATCATCTCCCGCTTCCTTTATAAAATAATAATTTCCTGATGATAAAAGAGTTACCTTATCATTAAGTTTATAACTTATTCCTAAACTTGCCATAGCAGGAAGATTTCTTTTTCCCTTAGCATTATCTGTCCATTCTCTAACAACTGAATTTCCAGTAACACTATCATATATAATATTTCCAATAATATTTCCTGGGACATTTGGACCTAAATCATTTCTAAAGTTTTTTAGATTTTTTTCTTTAGTTTTAAAGTTTAAATAAGTTTCACCCTCATATCTAAACCCTATATTAAGTTTATCATTTGGATGATAGTTTAAACCTAAAATACCGGTAACACCTTGAGCTGTTCTTTCAGAATCAATATCAAAAACAGGATAAGTTGTCGTACCTGTTAACTTATTATCTAACTGAAAACGTCCTTTTCCTTTTAGTGTTCTTGTTGCGTTAATATATCTAACTCCACCTGCAATACTCCAATTCTCATTTAATTCTTGAGCCATTCCACCTTGTACAGTCAAATAGTATGAAGAGCCCTCAGCAGTATTTCCCCCTAAGAATTTAACATTGGAGAAAGGAACTTTTTCATCAAGTTGATGTGCTATATAATTAAAAGTTCCAAGCCCACCCTTATAGGCAACATTTCCTCCTCCACCTATAACTCCAGTATGAAAAAAATAAGATTTATTATTGTCTACATGAACCAGTTGCATACTTGGAATAAGAGGGGTATTTTTATCACTTTTATACGAGTCATTATCTACATTCATCTCATATGTTTTAATATGAGTTTGAGTATTTATTTGTATATAAGTTCCATTTTCTAAAAGAGTAGTTCCTGCAGGATTATAGTAAGCTCCAGAAACACCAATTTTTCCAGTTAGTGATGGATGAGCAAAGTATTCAGAATCTTGTTGTGAAAGATAATCTATACTTCCTGCCATAGTTGTTATTGAAATAGATAAAATTGCTAGTACTAGAAATTGTTTTTTCATAAAATCATTTCTCTCCTTTGTATAAATCAATATTTTATATAAATATTTTTTTGTTATTATGTTTTTATTATAACTTTTACAATTATACTTTGAAAATTAATAAAAATCAATAAATAATTAAAATAAACACTATAAGTAGAAAAACTTGAAAATAAATAAAAAGTAATAAACTGAGAATAGTATAAAAAATCTCATCACATGAAATAGAAAAAAGATAGGAAAATTGATAATTTTCCTATCTTTTTTTATTTACTTTATATGTTTATTTTAATAAATTTTTTAAAAGAGTAATTTTATTATCAAAAGCTTTTGCTGTTGTTAAACTCATTTCTTTTGCTTTCATTTCAAAATTTGAGATAACTCCACAAGAGGCTTCTTTCTTTAATAGTTGTTTGAAATCATCAATATCCATATCAAGTTCATCTTTTGAATAAGGGGTTGAACCACTAAAGTTAGTAAAAATTAATTTTAAAATATTATAATCTGTTTTTAAGATTTCAAGTTCCATACTTGCTTTTGCTGTATTTCCTTTAAGATTTAAATTTTTAATTTGTAATAATTTTTCTTCGATAGTCATATTCTTTTCCCACCTATTTTTATAAAAAAAAGATAAAATGTTTTATTTCAGTTCAATATATATAATTACATTTAAACATAAATAATATTAAAAGTCGAGATATATTTAATGTTATTTATTATTTATAAAAAAATTGACATGGAATAGCTAAATATGGTATTATAACAAAAATACTTTTACGAAAGTTATAATTTTTAGGCGTTGCATATATTAAATATATGTTGTTGATTTATTTTTTTTAAAGGGGGCGATATTATGAAGAAAATTTTATTAGTGGTAACTATGTTGTTATTATCTGTTTTTAGTTTTGGAGAAGATAATTACCATATAGGAGTGGTGACTGGAACAGTTTCTCAATCAGAAGATGGACTTAGAGCAGCAGAAGAATTAATAAAAATTTATGGTGAAGCTGGAAAGGGAGATGGAAAAATAGTTCATGTTACTTATCCTGATAACTTTATGCAGGAGATGGAGACTACTATTTCTCAAATTTCAGGTCTTGCTAATGACCCAAAAATGAAAGCAATTATAGTAGTAGAAGCTATATCAGGAACAGTTGAAGCATTTAGAAAAATAAAAGAAAAAAGAGAGGATATTTTATTAATTGCAAACTCTCCCCATGAAGATCCTGAAATGATAGCTTCTGTTTCGGATTTAGTAACTAATCCAGATAATATTGCAAGAGGGTATTTAATTGTTAAAGCAGCTCAAAAGATAGGAGCTAAAAAATTTATGCATATTTCTTTTCCTAGACATATGAGTTTTGAACTTTTATCAAAGAGAAGAGACATAATGAAAGTAGCAGCTCATGATTTAGGCATGGAATTCATTGATATGACTGTTCCTGATCCTGTAAGTGATGTTGGAGTAGCAGGAGCACAACAATTTATATTAGAGCAAGTTCCAACTTGGTTAAAAAAATATGGAAAAGAAACAGCTTTCTTTGCAACAAATGATGCTCAAACTGAACCATTATTAAAAAGAATAGCAGAAGAGGGAGGATATTTTATAGAAGCTGATTTACCTTCACCTACAATGGGTTATCCTGGAGCACTAGGAATTAAATTTTCAGAAGACGAAAAGGGTAACTGGCCAAAAATATTAGCTAAAGTAGAAAAAACTGTAGTAGAAAAAGGTGGAAGTAAGAGAATGGGAACATGGGCCTATTCATACAATTTTGCAAGTAGTTTTGCTTTAGTTGATCAAGCCATAGCTGCAATAGAAAAAGGTATAGATATAACTGATTCAGAAATGTTAGTTAAAAACTTTGAAAAATATACCCCAGGAGCAGGATGGAATACTACAAAATATAGAGATATTGATGGAATTGAAAAAGATAATTTTTATTTAGCATATCAAGACACTTATATATTCGGATTTGGATATTTAAATATGACTAAAGAGATTGTTCCAAAAAAATATTTTGAAATAAAATAATTAAACATGATAGGGAGGGACTAATCATATAATCCCTCTCTATTTATAATAATAGGAGGTTTAAAAATGAATGAAATATTACTTAAAATTGAAGGACTCTCAAAATCATTCGGTGATAACCTAGTATTAAAAAACATCAATTTAGACATAAAAAAAGGTGAAATTATAGGATTAGTTGGAGAAAATGGAGCGGGAAAATCAACCTTAATGAAAGCTATATTTGGTATGCCTGTTATTTATGAAACAGGTGGTTACAAAGGAAAAATAATTTTTAATGGGCTAGAAACAAATTTTAAAACTCCCTTTGATGCTTTAGAAGTTGGAATTGGAATGGTCCATCAAGAATTTTCTTTGATACCTGGTTTTAATGCTAGTGAAAATATTTTGTTGAATAGAGAAAAAACAAAAAATAGTTATCTTGAAAATATTTTTGGAAAAAGAATTAGAAAAGTAGATTTCTCTGAAATGGATAAAATAGCAAAAGAAGCTATATCTCATTTAGGTGTGAAAATTGACGAAACAACTTTAATTAGTGAAATGCCTGTAGCTCATAAGCAATTTACAGAAATAGCTAGAGAAATAGCTAGAACAAATACTAAATTATTAGTTTTAGATGAACCTACTGCAGTACTTACTGAAGCTGAGGCGGAGATTCTTTTGGGTACAATGAAAAAAATAGCAAAAGAAGGAATATCTATTCTTTTTATAACTCATAGATTAAATGAAATAATGAAAATCTGTGATAGAGTAGTAGTTCTCCGTGATGGCATGCTCATTAATGAAACTGAAATAAAAAAAACAAGTGTAAATCAAATTACCGAATGGATGATTGGAAGAAAAATCGAAGAAGATTCTCACTATGTAGCTACAAATAAAAAGAAAGAAGTAATATTAGATATAAAAAATCTTTGGGTAGATATGCCTGGAGAATTTGTAAAAAATGTTAACTTGAAAATAATGAAAGGGGAAATATTAGGAATCGGAGGAATGGCAGGACAAGGAAAAATAGGGATAGCTAATGGAATAATGGGACTATATACAGCAGATGGAAAAATAACATTTAAAGATGAAAGTTTAAATATTAACTCCGCTATTGAGCCATTAAAAAAGGGATTGTTCTTTGTTTCTGAAGATAGAAAAGGTGTAGGTCTATTACTTGAAAAAAGTATAGAGGAAAATATAGCATATCCTAGTATGGAAATTAAAAATAAATTTTTTAAAAAAATATGTTTTGGAATGATTAATATTATGGATAATAAAGCTATAAGTAAAAATTCGCAAGAGTATATTGAAAAATTAAAAATTAGATGTGTTAATGGGAAACAATTAGTAAGTGAATTAAGTGGTGGAAACCAACAAAAAGTATGTTTAGCTAAAGCTTTTTCAATTAATCCTGAAATTTTATTTGTTTCAGAACCTACAAGAGGAATAGATGTAGGAGCAAAAAAACTTGTGTTAGAAACTCTTAAAAAATTTAATAAAGAGTCTGGAACTACAATAGTTATAACCTCTTCAGAAATTGAAGAACTAAGATCTCTCTGTGATAGAATAGCAATAGTAACAGAGGGAGAAATAGCTGGGATTTTAAAACCTACAGATGACCTTATTGATTTTGGTAAAGTGATGGTAGGAGTTTCAAAGGTGGTGGAAAATGATTAATATTAATAAATTTATTGAAAATACAGGATGGCCAAGAATAATAATAGGATTATTTCTCCTCTTTTTATATATTATAGCTCCCTTTGCAGGAATAGATATTAGAAATTCTTTTAGTGATACTATAATTAGATTTGGAATGAATGCTATTTTAGTTTTGTCTTTAGTTCCTATGATTCAATCAGGAGCAGGATTAAATTTCGGAATGCCTTTAGGAGTTGAAGCTGGTCTTTTAGGAGCTGTAATAAGCTTAGAAATGGGATTAAAAGGACCAACTGGATTTATAGCAGCTATTCTTTTTTCTCTTCCTTTCTCAATTATTTTTGGATGGTTTTACGGGAAAATATTGAACAAAGTGAAGGGGAGCGAGATGATGATAGCTACTTATATAGGTTTTTCTTCTGTTGCAATTATGTGTATAATGTGGTTAATACTTCCCTTCAAAAGTCAAAATATGATATGGGCGTATGGGGGAAAAGGACTTAGAACTACTATTTCTGTTGAGGATTACTGGCATAGAGTCTTTGAGAAAATGTTAGGATTTAAAAATATACAATTTCCCATTGGTGAGATTATTTTCTTTGGAATATTAGCTATATTTATTTTGTTTTTTTTCAAAACAAAAACAGGCTTAGCTATGAAAGCAGTAGGACTAAATAATAACTTTTCCAAAGCTACAGGAATTAACATTGATAAAATGAGAACAAAATCTGTAATTATGTCAACAGTGTTAGCAGGAATAGGAATTATTGTGTATCAACAAAGTTTTGGATTTATACAGCTGTATTTAGCTCCTTTTTACATGGCTTTTCCTGCTATTGCAGCTATTTTAATAGGTGGAGCTTCAGTTAAAAAAGTTACTATTGTAAATGTTATGGTGGGAACATTTTTATTTCAAGGTATACTAACTATGACACCAACTGTTATTAATGGTCTCATTGAAGCTGACGTGTCTGAAACTATTAGAATAATTATTTCTAATGGGATGATACTGTATGCTTTAACTAGAAAGGAAGTGGGATAAAATGAATAAAATAAAAAAATTAATCTTAAATAATATTGTACCTATAATGATGATTATTATTATAACTTTAACAATACCAATATCAAAAATGTCTGCTTCACAACTTATTAGTGAAATGATAGATAGAATGTCTCGAAATTTATTTTTAGTTTTATCCTTATTAATCCCTATTATAGCTGGAATGGGACTTAACTTTGGAATAATACTAGGAGCTATGGGAGGACAAATAGCTTTAATATTAATAACAGATTGGAATATAATAGGTGTTCAAGGAGTTTTATTAGCTATTATAATATCTGTTCCATTAGCTGCACTTTTAGGTGTTTTAGGAGGTGTTGTTTTAAATAGAGCAAAGGGACGGGAAATGATAACTTCTATGATGCTAGGACTTTTTATAAATGGTGTTTATCAGATGTTAGTTTTATATGGTATGGGAAGCATAATCCCTCTTTCTAACAAACAAATAATATTGTCTAGAGGCTACGGAATAAGAAATGCTATCGACTTAAAAGGAATAAGAATGTCAATAGACAGAGCATGGGGAGTAAATATTTTAGGTTACAATATACCATTTCTCACTATATTTTTTCTTTTTCTTGTTTGTATTTTTATTATTTGGTTTAGAAAAACTAAATTAGGTCAAGATATGAGGGCTGTAGGTCAAGATATGGAAGTTACTAAAGCAGCTGGAATAAATATAGATAGAACAAGAATAATATCTATTGTAATTTCAACTGTTCTTGCTGGAATTGGTCAAATTTTATATCTACAAAATGTAGGAACTATGAATACTTATAACTCTCATGAGCAGATAGGAATGTTTTCTATTGCTGCTTTACTAATCGGTGGGGCTACTGTTGTTAAAGCTACAATTCCCAATGCATTAACTGGAGTTATTTTATTTCATATGTTATTTATAATTTCACCTCGTGCAGGAAAAGAACTTATTGGCTCAGCTCAAATAGGAGAATATTTCAGAGTATTCATTTCTTATGGAATTATAGCTCTTGCTCTTGTGTTGCATCAGTGGAGAAGAGAACAAGAAAAAAAAGAAGATAGAAAGAAGAGGCTAGAATTACAACTTAATAAAAAAATAGAAGGTGCATTATGAAAAGAATTATAAACATTGGTTTAGTATTTATATTTTTTTTATGCGTCTCTGTCTATTTATTTATTGATGGAAAACAGCATAAAATATTTTTAGAAAATTTATCACTAAAATCCTTAAAAGCACCTGAAAAAATTATTGTTTTTCTTGATAATGATAAAAAAGGAATAACTATTCGATCTGAAAAAAAAGCAGTGGGCTTTGTAAAAGGAAAAAAACATAAAATAAAAATAAATTATAGCGAAAATGGAGAAAAAAAGGAAAAAAGAGCAGAATTTGAAACTCCACTTAATAAAACAGTAACTTTAGAATTAATTTCTTTAATTTCAGAAAAAAAAAATTGGATAAAAGAAGAATAAATTCTTCAAATAGAGCTATCTTGAGACAAATAAACTACATCTTTTTAATTTGGCTTCATACCTTAATTAAAAAGCGAATATGTTTATTTGTCTCTTTTTTTAATGCAAAAAGATATTAATACTTTTCAGCACCAAATATTGTATAACTCACAGATAATATTAAATTATTTTACAATGCATTAAAATATACAGATAGAACCTTTAGGACTTAAACATTTATTGCATGAGATACATTTAGAAACTTTTTCTGAATCTATTTTCCACTTATTTACTAAATCACTTTCTCTTAAAAGAGGCCTTGCTATAGAAATATAAGATATTTTACTGGTGTTTAATATATCATTTATATTTTTAAAACTTCTGTGCCCTCCAACTAAAGCAATTGGAGTAGATATTTCACTAGAGATTTTTATTCCAAAATCTTTAAAATATCCTTCTTTTTCTACACTATTTATTTTATTTCTCATTACCCCTTCATTTGTTCTAGAACCAGCATTTCCACCACTTATTTCAATAAGATCTATTCCTTCTTCTGAAAGCTTCTTACAAACCCATAACATCTCTTCTTGAGTCGCTCCTATATCCATAAAATCTTCACAATTAATTTTCACAAAAATTGGAAACTCTCCAACTGTCTTTCTTATAGCTCTATATACTTCAAAAAGAAATCTTGATCTATTTTCAATATTTCCACCGTACTCATCTTTTCTTTTATTATAAAAAGGATTCATAAATTGACTTATTAAATATCCATGTGCTCCATGAATTTGAACACCATCAAAATTTCCTTCTTTTGCTCTTCTTCCTGCTTGTGAAAAAGCTTCCACTAATTTTTTTATCTCTTCCTTAGATAATTCCTCTGCACTTTGTTTAGTTACTGAATTCACATGACTTGAAGGACCTACTACTCTACTTCCTATTCCTGGTCTTCCTTGAGAGCCACCTACTACTATTTGTAGCACTATATTAGTATTTTGCTTGTGAACTGCCTCGGTTAATTTTTTTAATCCCTCAACATATAAATCATTCCATACACCAATCATATTTTTAGCTGGTTTATCATATTCAACAACAGAGGAAAAACCTGTTATTATAGTTCCTACACCACCTAGAGATAATTTTTTATAAAATTCAATTAATTTCTCTGTAACATACCCTTCTTCATCTGAAAAGCCTTCCCAAATTGCACTTCTTATGATTCTATTTTTAAATTTCATATTTTTTATCTCAGTTTTATCAAAGATATTTTTCATTTTTTTCCTCCATTATGCTGATAAGTTCTTCTAATGTATCGGGCATTTTTTCTCCTAAAATTTTAGCTTTTCCATTTTGTATAACAAAATTTCTCTCAAACCGCATCCCACCGAAATTACTATATTTTTCAATCTCATCATAGTTTACATATTCTTTAAATAAATTTTTCTTTTTGCAATCAGCTATTAATTTTGGAATAAAATATATTCCTGGTTCTACAGTAAAGGTATAACCCTCTTTTAGTTTTCGTCCTAGCCTAGCTGATTTATGACCTATTCTTTTATCTCTTAAATCACCGTCGTCATAACCTACTAAATCTTCCCCATAATTCTCCATATCATGAACATTCATTCCTAAAAAGTGACCTAATCCATGTGGCATAACAATAAATTGAACTCCTGCTTCAAATATTTTATCTATATCACCTTTAAATATATTTAGTTCTAACATACTTTCTATTAATTTATATGAAGCAGCTTTATAAGCTTCTCTATAATCTACATCAATTTTTAAATTTTCACTAGCTGCATCAAACATATTTATTACAGTTTTATATATTTTTTCTTGTTTTTCAGTAAAATAACCTGAAACTGGAATTGTGCTAGTCATGTCTCCACAATATCCTAATTCAGTTTTTGCCCCACAATCTAAAACTAGTATTTGCCCATCTATTAATACATTAGAATAATTATGATTATGAAGTATCTCTCCATGCACAGAACATATGGTTTTAAATGAAGTAACACAATTATATTTTTTGGCTACCGCTTCTATTTCTGCTACAATCTCATATTCTTTCATTCCAGATTTTATTATTTTCATAGCTTTTAAATGCATAAGCCTTGTGACATTTACCGCTTTTTCTATCTCTTTTATTTCCTCTATACTTTTCATATTTCTGAACTCTATTATAGCTTTTTTTAAAGCTAAAGAAGAATAATCTTTTACCTCTTCATACTCTATACCTAATATTTTAGCAAGTGCTAATATTACATTATCTCTATAGGGTGTTATATAGAGTAGCTCTTGAAAATAATCTTCGTCGTCCTCTTCTGTCCCTTCTGACTTATCTAGTAAAAAATCCTCTAGTTTATTATAAGGCAAAAAATTTGTTATTCCATATTTTTTAGAGTCTTCTAAAATTGAACTTTGATCTCCCATCCAAATCATATCTTCTAAAGTAAAATCAACTCCTGATATATATGTCTTTTCAGTTGAAAATTCAATTATACCCACTAAATTTTCCCGTGATAATCCAAAATAGTATAAAAAAGTTGAATCTTGAATAAAATCATAAGAATTATCTGGAAAGTCTATTGGAGAACTCATGTTTCCCATAAAAATACCTATTCCATTTTTCATTTTTTCACATAGTTTTTTTCTTCTCGCAATATAAATTTCTTTTTCAAACATAAATTACCTCCTTAACTTCTTTTAACGTTATTATTATTATTATTTATTATAGCATAATTTTATATTTTTTTATTTGCTTTTTATTTCGCATTAAATTAGTTATATAATAATTATATAATCGTTTTTTTTGTAATTTAAAAACTTTAATTATCTTTTATGTAAAAAAAATGCTATAATATTCCTAAGTATTTTTATATTTTAGTGCTTTAATTTATAGTCACAACAATTTAATTTTTCCTAGGAGGAGAATATGATAAATTCCACTGTTCAAGTCAATAGAATAAAAAACTCATATAAAGTAGAGGTTTATGGTGAATCTGTTATGAGAGAAGGAGAAGAATATGCTACCCTTATCTCTCGTGATATCTATAGAGACGAAATTCTTGCTAGAAAAAGTATAACTCGATTAATGGATAATTCAAAAAATGGTCTTGAAATTCGTTTATCTATAAAAGAAGGAAAAGAAAATTGGACTGTTATGGAAAGCTTAGAATTATAAAATTTTATAAAAAAACTGGTAAAATTTAATGATTTTTAGAAAATCATTAAATTTTACCAGTTTTTTAATTTATAACTAGTAGGAAATTTTTTATTTGATTTTAATCATTAATTTTGTTTATTTTAATTTAGTTTTTGCAAAGTTATTTTATTCATATTTTTTTTTTCTAAAATAAATTTTAGCTCTCCAAATGTTACTTTACCCCCATAAATCTCAATAAGTTCCTTTATAAATTCTATTCTCATTTTTAAAACCTCCCCTTGATTTAAGAAAAAAAATGTGTTACACTAATTTATCTATGATGAATTTTAATTTTAAACTCATCAATTATTAATATAACTATATTATACGCTGGTAGCGTATAAATTGCAAGTTTTTTTTATTTTTTTTTTATAAAATAAAATTTATAGTTATAATTATATATAAGACAAATACAATAAAATACTATATTGTGAGGTGAAATGTGAATTTTTATAACAAATTAAGAGATATTATGGATACACCACCTAAAATAAAAGGTTCTGATTTCAGTAAATTAACAGGGATATCTACATCAATGATATCAGATATTCGTAATGGAAGAAGAGTTCCTAGCTGGGAAAAGCTCAATATTATTATTAAATTTTTAAATATTTTAGATTTTGAAAAAAATAAATTAATAGAATTATGGAAAAAAGAGCAGGATTCAAATTATATCGAAGAAAACAAAATTAATTTTGAAGAGGAGAATATAATCACTCTTAATGTACTAGGAAAAGCCAGTGCTGGTCGGGGATACTTAAATTTTAATTCTTCTGATGAGCATAGAACTTTCATTCCAACTACTAATGTAAAATATGAAAATTGTTTTATTGTTAAGGTTGATGGAGATTCTATGGAGCCTGAAATTTTAGATAATTCAGATCTTGTTATAGAGCCTAACTCAAGATCTCTTCAAGAACACGTTAATAAAATTGTCCTTGCAACTGTAAATGGTGAAACCTATGTAAAAACTTTAAAAAAATTAAATAATAAATTATTTTTAGAAAGTTTTAATAAAAATTACTCTGATATTGAAATTAAAAAGAATGATGAATTTTCTATTATAGGTAGAGCTATTGAAGTTCGATACACAAAAACTTTAAAATAAAATAATATATTTCAGGTATAAAAAAAGAGGACTAGTGAATATAGATTAGATTCCTCTTTTTTATTTATATTAGGCACTACTTAGCTACAACTATATATCTATTAAATTTCCCCTTTGTTACTGTACATCTATCAATTATTTCAAAACCACTTTTCTCTATCATTAAATCAATATTTTCAAATGAAATTAGCACCATTTTATCAGAAATTCTTCTAGCTGTATCTATTATATCTTGCTGTTCTTTAGTAGATGTATGACTAAAAATTCCATAAGGAATATCTATTATAGAGGTATCATACTTATTTTTTATATTATGCATATCTTTATTTTTAACTATCGGTTCAAAACCATAAAACATTAAATTAATATTAGCATTAGTTGCTATTTTTTTATTTATTTCATATCCCTCTATTTGGTATTTTGCATCTAATCCCTCTATAAGTGTTGTCCCAACTCCGCAACATGGGTCTATAATTTTAATTTTTGCACAACCACCACTAGCGATATTTACAATTGCTTTCGCAACCTTAACACTAAGAGAATTTGAGTATGAACATGGTTTGTTATCATGTGTATGCCATTTGTAATCATTCTTATTATTTATACCAAATATCCATTTATTACTTATTTTAGTAATACCAAAATTAAATTTTGGATTTTTTAAATTAAAAGTTCCTACTATATTCATAGAAATCTTTTTTATTAAATCTAATCTTTCTTCATAGGGAATATTTTCACTATTTAGTCTCATATATTCCAACTTAAAATTATTAAAAACTATATTATTATTATTAAGTTCTTCAACAATTTCTTCTATAGTGTTTTTTTCAAAAATAATATCTATGCGATTTTTTATAAAAGGACTATTTGAAGGATTGAACTTTATCTCTGAGAACAATACTTTATCTTGTGGTGTGTTACCAAAAATCTCTCTCATTTCTAGCAAACAAAGGTCCTTTTCAAATGTAGGATAATTAACTATGTACATATACTTTAAAATTTTCATCATAATTTGTATTCACATTTCCTTTTATTTTTTTAGCTTTTTTTAAGCTTTTCTTTTAAAATTCCTAATCGGTAACACTCTAATAAAGAAACTAAATCATCTATTTGTTTTTGTAACTCTTTTCCCATATCTGTATCTTTAACTCTTATTCTTCTATTTTTTGTTTCTACTACTTCAGTTGTAGAATAAATATCTAAACATTCCAATATGGATTTTTTAGTATTTTCAAAAGACTCATGGGAGATTAATCTCATTCCGTGAGAATTGTAAATTAAAGTATACCCTGCTATTCCAGTTTTACTTTGATATGCTTTAGAAAAACCACCATCTATTATAAGTAATTTTCCTCCCGCTCTAATTGGTTTTTCACCTTTTTTAACTTTAACTGGGACATGACCATTTATTATATGTGAAATTTCTGGATTTAATTCAAATTCTTTTAATATTTTTCTAGCTGTATTCTCTTCATTTGTAAAATTATAATAATAATTATAAACTTCACTATGTGTTTCTTTTTCATTAAAAAAATATCTTTCAAATGTTTTCATTTTATTTTTACCAAAAAGAGGTGATTCTTTTCCACACCATAGATACCATAAAAAATCTTGTGCCATTATGTTTTTATTATTAAAATATCCCTCTCTAGCCACTCTATCACAATAATCTAAAAAATCTTTTCCTTTTAATTTTTCCCCTGAAATTTTAATTTCTTTAAAATCTCCATTTTCATTAAGTGGTATACAACCATGATAAAGTAAATTAGAGTTTATTTTTAAATATATACTTCCTTTAGAATATAAAAACTGAGTATGAAGTTGTAACTTTTCACTATTTAGAAAACTTCCTTCTAATTCACTAATAACTTTTTTTTCTTCATAGGAGAGATCATATGGATTTTTAGGATTTATTGTAGGAAAAAAATTATCTTTTAGTTTATAGGATTTTCCCTTTAGTTTTATAATACCACTTTCATAATCTATATTATTTAGCAGAAGTCTATCTTCCATAAAAAAATCTTTATTCCTTTTTATAATAGCACCTTCTAATTTAAACTGTATTATTGAGATCGCTTTATGAATTTTACTCATAACTAAAAGATTTTTTTCTTTAGACTTAATATTAATTTTAGGCATAAATTCAGTACAAGGATCATCTTTATATGTTTCCATGGCAAATGTTGCCAGTGAAAGAATATTAATTCCATATCCGTCTTCCAAAATATCTGTGTTCCCATACCTCGTACAGATTCTAACTACATTTGCAATACACCCTAATTGACCTGACCCTGCTCCCATCCATAAAATATCATGATTCCCCCATTGAATATCCACATTATGATATTTTATAAGTTTATCTATTATTTTGTGTGGAGCTGGTCCTCTATCATAAATATCTCCTACTATATGAAGTGTATCTATTGTCAATTGTTGAATTAAAGATGATACTGCAATTATGAATTGTTTACCTCTATCTATTTTTATAATTGTATCGATAATTTCTTTTACATAGGCTTCTTTATTTGGCTCTCCTTCCCTTTCGTAAAGAAGTTCTTGAATAATATATGAAAAGTCTTCAGGTAATGCTTTCCTTACTTTTGAACTTGTATATTTTGATGCTACTACTCTTAGAATAACAAGCATTCTTTCCATGGTTATTTTATACCAGTTGTTCATATCTTTTACTTTTTCATAAATATGCTCTATTTTTTCTTCTGGATAGTATATTACTGTAGCTAACTCTTTTTTTTCTATTTCCTCTACTGTATCTTTAAAAACAACATTTATCTTTTCCCTTATTACTCCTGAACAATTTTTTAATACATGATTAAAAGCTTCATATTCTCCGTGAATATCTGTAATATAATGTTCTGTTCCTTTTGGTAAATTTAAAATAGCACCTAGGTTTATTATTTCAGTTGATGTTTTTCCTATAGTTGGAAAACTTTTAGCTAAAAGTGATAAATATTTTAATCTACTTTCCATTCTTCCATCTCCCCCCTTTTTTACTATTTTTTTAGTTATATAATTTATCCTTATAAATTATAATTTTCAAAATCTTAATTCTATAATATTCATATGTTACCAATCTCTATTTCAAAAAGCAATACTTTTTAAATATTCTATATAAAAAAGAGAAGATTATAATTTCTTCTCTTTTTTATATTTAATTTTTTCAAATATATCAACATCTTTTATTTTATAAAGAGAATCTATTAATTTTATTTTATATGTCCCTAATTCTGATTTTTCCTCTAAATTTTCAAAAGCAATCTCTCCTGCTATATTATAAATAATTACAGCTGAAAGACAATTTTCAATGTTTAATGAATTATTTTTGTTTTCTAGCTCTTCTTTTATTTTTAAAAAACAACTAATAACAGAAGTTAGCATACAACCACTTCCAGATATTTTACTCATTAAATAATTTCCATTTTCAACAATATAACATTTTTCATAATTACATATTAAATCTTTTTCACCCGTTGCAATTAAAATAGTATTCTGAGCTAAAGCTTTTATTTTCATTTGATTTACAATTTCATTCATTTCATTTTCATTATTTATAAATTCATCAGTATCTATACCTTTACTTTTAACTTTTAAATCACAAAAATATTTTATTTCTGATAAGTTTCCTTTTATTACTGTAAATTTAAATTTATC
The DNA here is from genome assembly GCA_051652785.1 of Fusobacteriaceae bacterium. Lineage (GTDB taxonomy): Bacteria > Fusobacteriota > Fusobacteriia > Fusobacteriales > Fusobacteriaceae > JAGNZR01. The sequence goes on from JBOFUX010000037.1 coordinate 28,983, forward strand.
TACTAATTTCTTAACAGCTTTATTTCTATATTCAGTTGCTCCTAACCCTACTATATCTAAAATAATAGGAACTTTTAATTCATTAGCTTTTTTACATGCCACCTCTATAACATTATAAATACTTTCTGTTAATGTACCTATATTTATCACAACCGAGGAAGAAATTGCTACTAGTTCTTCTGCTTCTAAAATTTCCATAGACATTATAGGACTACCTCCTATAGCTATCGTTATATTTGCACAATCATTTATACTTACATAGTTGCTAATATGGTATATAAGAGGAATTTCCTTGCGTAACTGATTTAAATTTTTAATTATCTGGTTTTCTACTATTTTATTTTTTTTTATTTTATTATTAATTAATCTCACCATCTTTATTGTAAAATTTATAGAAATGGTGTACAGGTCCTACTTCTGAACCTATTGAAAATGAATTTTCAATAGCTTTTGTTATATATCTCTTTGAGTTACTAACAGCTTCTTCTAAAGAATATCCCTTAGATAAATAAGCACAAATTGTAGAGGACAAAGTACAGCCTGTTCCATGAGTATTTATTGTTTTAATTCTTTTACTCATATATCTATAAAATTTTTTTCCATCATATAAAATATCTATGGCATCTCCTTTTAAATGACCACCTTTTATTAGAACTCCTTTGCACCCTAAAGAAAAAATTTTTTTAGCAGCATATTTCATTTCCTCTTCTGTGTTTATCTCTTTAATATTCTCTCCAAGAACTTTCATTATTTCAATTGTTTCAGGTAGATTAGGAGTAACAACTAATGCTAAAGGGATTAATTTTTCTACTAATTTTTTTACTGCCTCTCTCTCTAATAAATTATGACCACTTTTTGATATCATAACTGGATCTAAAACTATTTTTCTTCCTTTGTACTGAATCAATTTTTCTGCAATAATTTCAATTATCTCTGCTTGAGACACCATTCCTATTTTTATAGCATCTACCTCTATATCTGAAAAGATAGCATCTAATTGAGCTGCAACAATATCTTTATTTAATGTTAATATTTTAGTTACTCCCTTAGTATTTTGAGCTGTTATAGCACATATTACACTCATACCATAAGTCCCATTGGCACTAAATGCCTTTAGATCTCCTTGAATTCCTGCTCCACCGCAGCTATCAGAACCTGCTATTGTCAATACTTTTTTCATCTTAGTTCATCTCCATATTGTAAGACATTTCCCAAAATTTATATTCAAACTTACTACAATTAACAAATATTTCTTTTAATTTGTTTTTTTTAGTTTCATCTATATCTTTTCCTAATTCATCAATTAAATCTAAAAGTTCTTCACAACCTTTTCTATAATCTGGAGTTGAGTATCCTTTTACCCAACTTCCAAATATCTTATGTTCAACAATTAATGGATTATTTTTCTTTATTTTTTCAGCTATTAAAAGATAGCTATATGCACAAGAGAGAATAGCTGAAAATACATCTAGTAAATCTCCATTCAAACTTACTGCTTGCATATAGTTAACATAAGATATATTATCAAGACTGGATTTTGTATTTTTTAATATTTCTTCGTCAATCTTTAGTAACTTCATATACCCTCTGTGAATATCTAATTCTTTATTTAAAATTCCATCTATACTTTTAGCCAGTTTTTGCATTGATTTTTCTTCAGATGTTTTAGTTATTCCAATAGCAAAAATTTTAACGTATTCAAAAAGATAAAAATAATCTTGTATTAAATAGAATTTAAATTTTTCTAAATCTAATGTTCCTGATTCTAATTCTTTTAAAAAAGGGTGTTTATTATAATTCTCCCAAATTTCTTCTACTTCTTTTAACATCTCTTTTGTTAATTTCATTTCAAAGCTCTCCTTCTAAAAAATAATAAATAAATAAAAAAAGATACAGGAAAACCTGTATCCATCTACTTTACATCATTGTAAAATAAATTCAACACTTCCTCCGCTGGTATTACCCATTTCAGGTTCTAAGAATAAGAAAATTCTGGTTTTCTTTCTCAGCTAGCCAATTCTAGCACTTCTGTGTTTATATTTTTTATTATTTTAAAATAATTTTAATTAATTTATTGAATCTATTAATTTTTTTCCAGCTTTAAATTTAACTGATTTTTTTGCTTTAATTTTAATTTCTTCTCCAGTTTTTGGATTTCTTCCAATTCTTTCTGCTCTATCTACAATTTCCCACTTTCCAAAACCAATGAAGCTTAATTCCCCTTCAGTTTTTAGTGTAGTTTCTAACTCTCCAAATATAGCATCTAATTTTTTTTCAGCTTCTGCTTTTGATGTAAAAATACCCTTATCTGATAATACTTTTGCGAAATCTTTTTTTGTCATTTGTAAATCCTCCTAAAATTAAAATTTATATACGCTTAAAAGTTATATCATATAAACACAATAATATCAAATGATTTTTACTATTTTATGAATTTTTTTTTATTTTTTAAATTTTTTTTAAAATAAATTGCTTTTTACTATAACTTCATAGTATAATTGGTAAAATTCAATATATTTTTTTATGAAAGTGGTGTGCAAATGAAAAATTTTTTTATGTTTATTATTATAATTTTTTTTATTTCTTGTTCAAACAAACAAAATATAAAAATAGATTCTACCAGTTATAGTGCTAGGGGACAAAACTCTCGTATAAGATATATTATTCTCCATTATACTGCGATTAATGATAGTAAATCTTTAACTGTACTCACTCAAAATAATGTTAGTTCTCACTATTTAGTTACATCAAATTTTAAAGATCCTATTTTTTCACTAGTTCCTGATGAAAGAAGAGCTTGGCATGCTGGAGTCAGCAGTTTTGGAGGACATACTAACTTAAATGATACTTCTCTTGGAATTGAAATAGTTAATTTAGGTTACAATACAGGAATAAAATATGGAATAACCTATGGTGATCCTAATAATTTAAGACCTCGAGAACATTATTATCCTTTCAATGTTGGACAAATTGAAAAAGTGGCTTTTCTTCTTACTCAACTAAAAGAAAAATATAATATTTTAGATAAAAATATTTTAGGACATTCAGACATTGCCCCTGATAGAAAACAAGATCCTGGTCCTTATTTTCCTTGGGAACTTCTCTATACAAAATATAATCTCGGTGCTTGGTATAATATTTCAGATAAAGATTTTTTTTACAATGATGAACTTTTCTATTCTGAAACACCAGTATCCATTAAAAAAGAATTTGCAAAATACGGATATAAAGTTAATGATACTGATGAGTGGGACGATACTTCTCAAAAGCTTATTTATGCTTTTCAAGGTCATTTTAGACCTGAAAAAACAGACGGTATTATGGATTTAGAAACTTATGCTATTTTAAAAGCATTAAATAAAAAATATCCTTAAAAAATTATATTATAAAATATATTTAATATTAGAAAATAGATTAAATTAGGAGAAAAGTTTGAAAAAAAAATTAGTTGATAAAAATTTAGATACCATGAATATTGCAGTGAGAGTTTTCTTATTTCCCTTATTTGTATTTGCATTAATAATGAAAACATATGATACTTTTTTAAAAAAAATTCCTGCGATTAGTAAAAAATACATGAGATAAGATTCGAACTGTTAAAATTTATGCTTTATTAAGTATAAAAAATGGCTCTATTAAAGAAAACTATTCTTTTTAGAGTCATTTTTTATATTTAAATATTTTGTATTAAGAAAACTATAATTTTATTTTAATTTAAGGAGGACTATATTGGATATAATTTATGAAATAAAGGAAAAATACAACACTTTTTCACAAAAAGAAAAAAAGATTGCTGATTACATTTTGACCCATAAAAATGATATTAAAAATGTCTCTATCACTAATCTATCAAAATTAATTGGAATATCTACTTCTACAATTACAAGATTTTCAAAAAAAATTAAATGTGAAAGTTTTGTACAAATGAAAATGAAACTAAATGTAGAGTCTGTTAATCGTCCTGTTAAAAAAGAAAATATTTTTTCTGCAGTTTATGACTACTATTCAGAAGTTATAGAAAAAACAAATAAACTTATCAATAAAAATCTAATTTTAAAAATAACAGAAAAAATTAAAAAATCAAAAAAAATATATATTTATGGTGTGGGAAGTTCAGGATTAACAGCTCAAGAATTTATGCAAAGACTATTAAGAATGGGATTTAATGTCTCGAGTATAAGTGATTCACATATGATGATAATAAATAGTGCAATTTTAAGTAAAGATGATTTAGTTATTGGTATATCAATTTCTGGTGAAACAAAAGAAATTATAAATTCTCTAAGAATTGCTCAAAAAAATTATGCCTATACTATTGGAATAACTGCTTTTCCTAATAGTAGTATAAAAAATTATTCCCAAGATTTAATCGTGATATGTGCCTCTAACCTTATTTGTAAAAAAGATTTCATAAATGCTCAATTCTCTTCAATGTATTTAATTGATTTAATTTCGACAATTTTGTTAGAAGACGGGTATTTAAGAAAGAAAATGCAAGTTACAATTGATGCAATTTTAAAATAATAAAAAAAATATTGTATATTTAAATGTTATATGTTATATTTTTTGTATGAAAATATTTTTCATACTAAAAAAAAATGAGAAAACTTTTTTTAAAAAGAGGTGATTTTATGTTTAAAAATTTACAAAAAATTGGAAAATCATTTATGCTTCCAATAGCAATTTTACCTGCAGCAGGACTACTACTTGGAATTGGAGGTGCTCTTTCTAATTCAAATACAGTTAGTGCATATCCTTTTTTAAATATTTCTTTTCTTCAAGGAGTATTTAAAGTTATGTCTGCATCAGGAGAAATTATTTTTACAAATTTAGCCCTTATAATGTGTATTGGATTAGCAATCGGGCTGGCTAAAAAAGATAAAGGAACCGCTGCTTTAGCTGGAGCTGTTGCATTTTTAGTTATGAACGCGTCTATTAAAGGTTTAATTACAGCATTTAATACAAAAGTTTTATCTATTGATACAGGAGTAGTAGGGTCTATTATTATAGGTTCTCTAGTTGCATTTTTACACAATAAATACAGTAATATCAAGCTTCCTGCAATACTTGGATTTTTTGGTAGCTCAAGATTCGTTCCTATAGTTTCATCTTTTGCTGCTATTGGAATTGGAGTCTTATTTTTTTTAACTTGGCCTACTTTTCAAGGATTATTGACTAGTCTTGGTGAGTCTATTGGTCGTTTTGGAATTTTTGGAACTTTTCTTTATGGATTTATTTTAAGACTTAGTGGAGCTATTGGCTTGCATCATATTATATATCCACTATTTTGGTATACAGAACTAGGTGGTACAGCTGAAGTAGCTGGTAAAACAATTATAGGAGCACAAAATATTTTCTTTGCACAATTAGCTGATCCAAACCATAGTGGATTGTTTACTGAAGGAACTAGATTTTTTGCAGGACGTTTTGCCACAATGATGTTTGGTCTACCAGCGGCTTGTTTAGCAATGTATAAATGTACTCCTTTAAACAAAAGAAAAGCTGTTAGCGGATTATTTTTAAGTGCCGCAATAACATCTTTCATAACAGGGATTACAGAGCCTATCGAATTCATGTTTTTATTTGTAGCTCCTTGGTTATATGGAATTCATGCTTTATTTGATGGACTATCTTTTCTTTTAGCTGACTTATTAAATATTTCTATTGGAAATACTTTTTCTGGTGGGTTAATAGATTTCACTCTTTTTGGAGTGTTGCAAGGGAATAAT
>JBOFUX010000038.1:0-5830 GCA_051652785.1 Fusobacteriaceae bacterium
AAAAATCTTTAGTGAAAATCATGTATAAGAAAAAAACTTTAAGTATTCCATCTTGGTTAGACATATTAGCCACAAATAAAAATTTAAACTTTTCTCAAATACTACAATCAGCAATCAAAAAAGAATTGGGGATAATAAAGTAAAAAAAGCACTCCTGAGGGGTGCTTTTTCTATTAATAGATTTTATAATTTTTTTAAAGAATTTATTTCATTTCTTTCCTTTAGTAATTTTAGATACAGCTTGCATAATTGAGGTGCTTCTGGATTTTCTTCTAACATATAACTGAGTTTTAAAATAAAAAAATCTAATTTTCTAAAATGAGAATCTAGTCCTAAAGCAGAAAAAAAATTTTTTACTTCTTCATTATCTTTATATTTATCTAGTATTTTTATACTATAATCAGTATTTCTATAAAATAATTTTTTTATATTTTTCATATCCGGATGAAAACGTTTTTTTTCCTTTATTAGGTAATTACTTTTTCTTCTATTGCAAGCACAACATGCTAAAACTAAATTTTCAATTTTTCCTGCTTCTATTTTATCGGTATCAAAAGATGACTCATGAATAAAATGATCGATTTCTAATCTGTCAATTCCTAATGTAATGAAAGAGGCTCCACAATAAGCACATTTTTTATTGTAAATCTCATAGAATTCTTTTTTATAATACCTTGAAATGCTAGTATAAAAATTCCGCGTTCTTGGATGCTCTTTAGTTAAATTTTTTATTAATTTTATTTTTTTTCGTCCTATTTTTTTTAAAATTTTACAATATTCTGTATTTCTATAATCTAATCTTGACATTTTAAAATCCTCTCTACTTCTTTAAAACTTTTGATTAAATCATCTATATCTTTTGATGTCATATCTTGATATTCAATTATTCCATTGACTGAATTTCCTATTCTATCAATTAAAATTTTGCTTAATGATTCATTTTTTTTCATTTTTTTAAGTATATTTCTTAATTCCAATATTTTTTTTATGTATTCATCCAATAGTAATTTTAATTTATCATCATAATACTCTTTGGGTTTTTTAATTTCTTTACTATGTTTAAATTTTTCTATTATACCATAATCAATTTTGTTTTCTGTATTTTGACTAACTATTATGACCTCTGCATATGGAAAATAATTTTTAAATATTATTTTGAATTCTTCTCCTGTAAACATATTGTTTGCATTATTTTCTTCAAATAATGATGAGTCAATAATAATAATATTTGCTATTTTTACTTTTTCATTATTTAATAATTTTTCATAATTATCATCTGTTTCAAAAGAAATCTCATCATAATTTTTTATAATTGTCTTATTTATGTACTCTTCACTAAGATAGTCTACTAGTGACATATCAAGACAATCATCTATATAAAGAATATTTATTTTTTCCATTTTTTAATCTCCAAATGTAAATTCTATTTGGAATCCTCCTTTTTCATGGTTTTTTATAATTTGAATCTCTCCATTAGAAGATTTTATTGTATTATGAATTATCCACATCCCTAAGCCATGACCATCATTTCTATTAGTTTCATGAACTTCTAATATTATGAATGGGTCTTTTTGATAATTTTTGTCTAACCCTTTTCCAAAATCTTTGTATATTATTTTTATTTTTTTATCTTCTTTCAATATTTTTATTTCTATCCTTATTTCAGTTGATTTGTTATTTTGTTGAATTGTATTTAATATCAAGTTATCAAATATCACCCTTATTTTATCTTCTCCTGTAAGAATGATTAATTCGTCATCTATTGATAGCTCTATGTTTACTCTAGAATATTGTTTTTTCCAAATCATTTTCATTTTTTCTAAAAATTCTAATATTTTTATTTCTTTATTTGTAAAACTACTTTTTTTTGATTCTTCTAATATATTCGACATAAATTCACTTAATTTTATATTAACTTCACGACTTCTATTTATTAAATATGGAACATTTTTATTTGAAATTTTAATATTCTCTTCACTATTTACGATATCCCAAACATTACAACTTTCCAAAGCTTTAATTATAAGATCACTACTTACAGCTATAAAATTGTTATGGGTTTCTAAATCATGCGCTATTGATGTTGCTTTCAAACCAGAAGTAGAAAGAGTATTTAATATTCTTGTATCGTAATTATGTTTTTTTTCTGTATCAATCAGTTTTATCTTATAGATTTTAGTTTCTTCTTTTATTTTTTTTACGGCACAAACAACTCTATTTGCTTCTTCAATTGATAATTTTTTTAGTTTAATAGGAGTTCTTAATATTTCTGATAATAATTCATCTTCTGTTGTTTCAATAATGTTATTTTTTTTATCAATTTCTCTTATTATTGACTGTCTATATTTTTCAAATATAGATAAACCTTTATCTAGTATTTTTAAAAACATATCATAATATTCATTTTCTTCAAATCCTTGTCTATTAGATAAATCTTGTAGTTTTGAGTTTTCCTTTTTATCTATTTCTACTTTACCTGCAATATTATTATCTCTTACCCTCCACATTCCAGTTGGATGTGTAGCTGTTGCTGGAGATTTTCGTGCTCTTTTTGAAAATCCAATCCAATCTTTAGTTCCATCATATGAAGATATGCTAAAAAAATTTCTGTACAAAATAACACCACTAGTATAAAGTTGTTCTAAATTAGTATGCTTATACATAAAACTTTCAGCATCTACTTTGTTTGGTTTTAAAATAAAATATAACTCTGATTTAAAACTACCTAAAACACTTAGTTTTTCTTCCAATAGATTGTTTTCATCATTAAATTTTTTATCTTTTTTTAACTCGTCTAATATATTAATAACTTTTGTAAACTTATTAATTGAATTTTCTTTATAATACAATTCTGCATCTTTTTTAAATTCATCCGATTCTATACTGCAAGTCAAAAGTTTATTTCCTGAATTATAATTTAAAGAAATTTTTGCCAAACAATTTACTCCTAATACTGGTTTAGAAAAGAAATCTTCTATTTCTAACTTTTGATTATTAAAAATTAAAAATATTTTCATGATATTATGTTTGATTGTTCTTGATAAATAATCAGATAATTTTCTTATACTAGTTTCACTCCAGGAATCTCTCAGTTTTTTTATTATTATTTTAGTTCCTATTTGCTGATGTCCTCCTTCTATTTCATCTAAAGAAGTTGTATTCCAATCTGTCGTCCATAAAATTTGATTATTTTTTTCTTGTTTTGAATACACACTGACATCTTTTCCTAATCTAGACAAGGCAAATCTTCCAATTCCTTTCGATCCAGCTAATATTCTTTCATTATTTTTCTTGTCTAAAACTAAATAACCTTTTCTGCTTTTTCCAACATGCATCCACTGTGTTTTAATGTCTTGTGAACTCATGCCTATCCCATCATCTTCTATTATAATCTGATTTTCTTCAAAATATATTTTTAAAATTTCAGCTTTTGCATCAAAAGAATTTTTTACAAGTTCTAATATCGCTGATTCTTTATTTGTAAAATTTTGAACGCCCAGTAATTCAGCAATTACACTATCGTCAACCATATATTCTAATTTTTCAATCATTAATTTCCTCCATGCATTTAAATTTTAAAAACAATAATCATTTATATCTTTAGCTGTTATTTTTAATGTTTTTCCGTTTGCATTTTTTCCAACTAGTTTTACATACTCATAAAATTCGTCACTTTCCAATATTTCTTTTGCTTTCACTAACGGAAATACAGATTTTTTTATTATATATATGCCAGAGTATGGAATGTAGTCTTCATCAAGAATATATGAACATAATTTATCTGTTATTAATGAAGATAACAATATTTTTTTTTGATTTAAGTGTTGTAAAGCCTGAGTTCTCCCATATTCGTACCACTTTGCTTTAACATCAGAATTTCTTTTCATCAATTCTTCATAATGAGTTAAAAGATATTTTCTAGTCTCTGGATAGTGTTTTTCAAATTCATCACTTGAATATCTAACTAAGCCATGTTCATTATAAAAGTATGGAAAAATTATATATTCAAATTTCGATTTTTTTAAACTAGATGGACTTGATCCTTTTTTCAAAATCTTTTTTTCTATTTTTAACTCTGAGTTGTCTAAATAAATATATTTCTCATCTTCACTATAATTCTTTAAAACAAACCCTTTATTATACAATGTTGCAACAGACATTGAAGCATTAAAATAATCTCCAAATTTTCTTGATTTTTCTTTTATTTTTTGATTATTAAAAATCCATTTCTCTTCTAAATTTTTTTTATTTATTTTAATTTTTAATTTTTCTTCAACATTAAAATACTCTATAACTTTATTTTTTTTACTCTTATTACATATAATTATTGCTGATGTTGTCAAAGCATTTTTAAATATTCTTTGCGACTTATAGTCTATTATCTTTACTAATGTTTTTTTTATTATTTTTCTTAATTCTTCACCAAAAACATTTTTAAATATACTATTAGGTATTAAATATGCAAGCTTTCCATTCTCTGCTAAACAATTTAGACTTTCTTCAATAAAAGCATAGCAATAGTCAAATCTCCCCTTTATACATGACTTATATTTTAATCGTAACTCATTTTTTATAGCTATACTATTATCTCTATAAGCTATATATGGTGGATTTCCTACAATATAATCAAATTTTATTGACCATTTTTTTTTTAAAGTATTTTCATTAAAAAGATTCCATTTAACATTTCTTATTCCATATTTAGAGGCGATCTGATTTATATTTTTCAGACATGTTTCATAATGTTTTTTATCTAACTCAATAGCATAAATATCATTCTCTAATCCTAATTTTATTTCATTTAAATCTTTATATTTTATTATTTCCTGAATATATCTTTCTATAATTACATTTAAAATTCCACCTTCACCACAAGAATTTTCAATTATTTTTTTTCCAAATAAATTTTTTTTATACCCAACATAATCTAAAAGCTCTTTAGCATATTTATCTGGAGTAAATATTTGACATTTATCAATTATTGATTTTTGCTCTAATACTTTCATTCCTCTCTCCTTATTAAATATATATATATATTTCTTTTAAATTATACTATATATTTTTTTTTAAGTCTATAGCTTTTAATAAAGAGAAGTTCCACAGGTTTCTATAATTTCTGCAATAATTGTAATATTTTTTCCAATCTGAATATTTAAAAACTCTTCAAAAACCTCAATTTCTAAATCAGAATGCAAGCTATAATCATCTATATTACTCTCATCATCAATCAGTAGTTCAGCAGCAAATTTATTGGCTTCTTTTTCTACTACTGAATTTTTAGGAAACATAAAACTTTCTTTCATCAAATTAATTTCCTTTTTGTGTAAAATTGCATGTCCAAGCTCATGAGCAAGTACAACTTTCATTGATAACTCATCTAAATTCTCATTTAAAACTATATTCTTCTTTTTTAAACATCTTGTATAGTATCCATGAACATTTCCTAGTTCTTTATAAGTAATCGCTATTTTAAGATACTTACAGAGTCTGAAAGGGTCTCTAGTTCCCCACCTTTCAATAAGATTTTTAACTCTCAATTTTATATTCATCTACTTCAACTCTGGTTTCTTTTTTTTATTCAATAATTTGGTTTCAAAGAATAACTCCTGTAATGACCTGAATAATTTTTCTTTATCTTCATCTGAGATTGACTCGTCATTGAACATGAGTGTTGCACTACTCATAAAATCGTCATATTGAAGTTTTTCTCTTTTGTTGAGGTTTAAATTTGAGGAACTGGGGTCGTTATTTCCAGCTACAGTTCTACCTAAAAATGAGGAATCTAATAAATTTTTTTCTTCTATTGTTAAATTTAATGCTTTAGATATTT
>JBOFUX010000039.1:0-1954 GCA_051652785.1 Fusobacteriaceae bacterium
CTGTATTTATTGTTATTCCTCTTTCTCTTTCTTCTGGCGCTGCATCTATATTTGCAAAATCTACTTTCTTTGCTAATCCTAAATCTGATAATACTTTTGATATCGCCGCTGTTGTCGTTGTCTTTCCATGGTCTACGTGCCCTATTGTTCCTACGTTTACATGGGGTTTACTTCTTTCAAATTTTTCTTTTGCCATTTTTTTTCCTCCTAATATTATGTAACTGTACTTTAAATTTTTTAAAATATTACATTTAACGATATTTTTTTAAGTATTTTTTTATAAAAAAAACTACACGTATCATGCACAATTACATACTAGTGTAGAAAATGGTGGTGAGAGAAGGATTTGAACCTTCGAAGGCAGAGCCGTCAGATTTACAGTCTGATCCCTTTGACCGCTCGGGAACCTCACCATATTTAATTGTTTGGTACCCCGTAGGGGAATTGAACCCCTGTTTACAGAGTGAAAATCTGTTGTCCTCACCACTGGACGAACGGGGCACTCTGAAATGGTGCCGCTTGTCGGAATCGAACCAACCACCTACTGATTACAAGTCAGTTGCTCTACCATATGAGCTAAAGCGGCATATCTATATTATTGTGTTCGCTTCTTTTGTCTCGAACATTTAAAATTATATAGTATTTTCCAAATTTTGTCAAACTTTTTTTTTATGTTTTTTATTAAAAATGTGCTAACTCTATATTTTCCAATCATTTTATAAAGATTTTTTTCATCTCAACTTCTGAATATTTTCTTTTTTCTTGCATATTTTGTACTAATTCCTCATTTGGAGTTATTTTTTTTTCCAATTCTTTAAATTTTCCAATTATTTCAACATCATGAATACATTTATTTTCAAAAAAAGTTTTTATTTGTTCCATACGCTTGAAAGAAGCAGCTTTAACCCATTTTTCTGCTCCTGGTCGAGCTAATGAATTTAGCTGTAATTTCGTATAAGTTATACTATGTAAAAATTCCGCATATTTTTCAAGATTACTCTCTCCATCATTAATTCCTTCTATTATAAAATTTTCTATGTAAATATTTCCTTTGTATCTTTCACTTAATTTTTTTAAGCCTATTTTTATTTCTTCTATATGACATTTACTTTCTGCTCTATTTATTTTTTTAAAAACTTCTTCTGTTACTGTGTTTAGTGTTGGTATTATAGTATCAAAAAATACTACCTCTTCCAATACTTTTTCTAAATGTAACAAAGAGGCATTCGTTATCAATGCTGTTTTCACTTTATAGTTTTGTTTTATCCACTCTACAATATCACCTAACTCTGAATTTAGAGTTGGTTCTCCATTTCCCGAAAATGTTATATAGTCTGGAGTTATACACTCCATTATTTTTGTAATTTCCTCTTTTAAGATATTTATATCTATATATTTTTTTCTCTCTATTTTATATTCCTTTGTTGCTCCACATTCGCAGTAGATACAATTAAAATTACAAGTTTTAGCATCTACTAGATCTATACCTAATGAGATCCCTAATCGTCTTGATGGGACTGGTCCAAATACATATTTATACATAAAATCCCCCCTTTTTTTCATTTTATCATATAAAAATATTTTTTTCCATCACTAGATTTTTTATAAAAAAAAACAGCCGTTAAGCTGTTGAATTAATAAATGGAGGCGACGACCAGATTTGAACTGGTGGTGGAGATTTTGCAGACCTCTGCCTTACCGCTTGGCGACGTCGCCCTTTATAAGTTTTTTGTGGTGCCCAGACGCGGAATCGAACCACGGACACGGAGATTTTCAGTCTCCTGCTCTACCGACTGAGCTATCTGGGCATAAAATATGGCGGGAGTGACGAGGCTCGAACTCGCGACCTCATGCGTGACAGGCATGCGCTCTAACCAACTGAGCTACACCCCCAAAATTTAAATGGTGGTCACAACAGGACTTGAACCTGTGACCCCCTGCTTGTAAGGCAGGT
>JBOFUX010000040.1:0-2009 GCA_051652785.1 Fusobacteriaceae bacterium
GTTCTTTTTAACAGTGGTCGTCCTTCAACACTAACAACCTTATTAATAGAGCCTCCTGTATCTTTAAAGGCACCAGCAGTTTTTAGCAGTTCTGGGTATTCTAAAGCCCCGGTAGAACTTAATTCAGTAGGGTATAAATCCCCTCCATAATGGTATACTCCACCTGAATAGTGTTTTGAAAGTCTTGGATCTACTTTAAACGTAACTTCTCCTATATCGAGAGCAGCAGCATTAGTAATTTTCACTGTTAATTTTCCTAATAATACATTATTATAGTATGGAAATATTTCATAAGTGTTTTCTTTTGTATTATCTGTATTTTTAGATATAAAGACATTCGCATTTACTAGGTTTATTCCTATATGATTGTCTAAATTATTAACTTGAATTTTTTTTTCTACTATTGATGTGGATTCTTTTGCTACTCCATTTTGTTTTACAATTAATTTTGTAATAGTAGCACCACTACCAAAACCTCTAGATTCAAATAATTTTGTCCCTCCTAGTTTTAATGTTGAGATTACCATGCTACTCTCAATTGGACTATTTGAAACAGCATCTCCTGTTACTCCTGGTGACCAACGGGAATATGTTCCGGTAGGATGTTGTTTCATTTCTAAGGTCGCTGTTCCTTCATAATATTTATCTGGACCATATTCTTCTTTTATATTTCCTGCATATATTTGACCATTAGCTCCTAATAATTCAAATTTATTATCTAGCATCTGAGGATTTTCTGAGTTATTCTTTGATATTACTAGTTCGTTTACTAAATTAGTCAAATTTACTCCAGTTTTCATTCCTGCCTCATCAATAGTTGCTCCTGGTAATGTTCTAAATGTATTATATATCCCATTTGGATATTTTTCTGGTCTTCCTTCCATTGATATAATATCAGTTATATTTGTAGAAGATAAATTACTAAAAGTTCCTTCTACTTGTCTTAAACCTATATAATTTGTTGAGCTTGCAATAGTTGATATTTCAGTTCCTACATCCCCTTTTGTATTTATCCAATTTATACTTGTGTCAGATTTTATTCTGGGATCTAGTCTAAACTTTACTTCTCCTATATTTACTACGTCGTAATTAATAGTTATTTCATCACCTTCTGTTATTATATAGGGAACAGACAAACTTTCCTTATATTCCCATTTTACTTTTAATTTATAAGTTCCTGGTTTTGAAAAAATTAGATCCCTTCCGCTCAGCTGTACCCCTGGTACTGGGCTAACTAAGGTGTATGTACCTAAATTCTGATATCCAAGTTTTTCTCCAAACTTCTGATGTGATAAATTTATTTTTCCATCACTACTTAGATCACTTTTCTGTATATCGATACTCTCGTTTATTGGTTGACGAGTTATAGTTATGTAGGTCCCTGATGATAGAAGCACTTTTTTTTGAGCAATAAGCACACCACTAAAATAAAGGTAACGTGAAGCAGTATCGCTATATATTCCTGCTAATGGTCCTTGATTTCCTAGAGATTCTGAAAAAGTAATAGTCCTATTATTGGTTAATTGGCTATGATTTACTCTAACACCACTAATTTCAGTACGATCATAGTAACTCTGATCTCCTATAATTGTAAACAGACTATCTTCTACTACTTTCAAAGTTTGTGTATTAGTATAATAATTAGTTTTTTTATATGCGAATTCTTTATTTTTAAAAAAGTCTCCAGATATTGAAAATACCATATTAACATAATTTCCCCAAATCTCCACTCCAATTGCTCCACTCTTCGTTGGATTCATAGTCCGGTTATCACTATTAGCAACACCTGTTAAGTACATCGTTAAGCCGCTCATTTGAGACGGACCAATAAGCTCCAGATTAACTTTTCTGCTTACATCACTACTCTTAAACACCTTATTTACAGTCCCTGTAGACTTATCTACTAAAGCTATATAATACTCCTTAGCTTCCTCTTGTTTGTCAACTGTAACTGTTCTCAAACCTTTATTTTCATCTTTTGTTACTGGAAACTTTTTTGTTGTTCCCAT